>JBMNNW010000025.1:0-46324 GCA_050942735.1 Armatimonadota bacterium | reverse complement strand
GCCCGCGGCCCCCCGGGGGGGGGGGGGGGGGGGAAACCCGCCATTACCGCGCGCCGTCACAGCAGCCTTCGAAAGCCGCTGTGGGCCTCCGGGCCGTCCAGCCGCTCGACGACCTGGTCGGCTTCGAGGGCCTCAGCCATTTCCGAGAACACTTCATCCACAGCCTTCCCGAAGTGGGCCACGATCTCGTCGGTGTGGCCGAGAGTAGGAGAGAAGGCAGCCCCGGCGAGGAAACCGCGCTGCAACATGAGCTGGGTGTACAGAGTGCGCAGCGCGTGGGCCTGCGGATGCTCGAAAGCGAATCCGGTCAGGCAGGCAAAGCCCTCTCGCACCACCAGCGGCAGGCCGTGCTCGACCGCGGACCGGCGCCACAGTTCCCGCACGCTGGAGCCGATCTGAGATACGTGCTCCGTCACCCGGCGGCGCTCCAGCTTCTCCAGGGTAGCCAGCGCGGCGGTCGGCCCGATACTCTCAGTCCACTGGGTGCTGCTGATGAAGGAGTCGTGAGCCCCGACCATGGCCTCCGAAGTGCCGATTACCGCGGCTATCGGATGGCCGTTGCCCAACGCCTTGGAGAAGAATGCCAGGTCGGGAACGACACCGTAGCGCAGGTGAGCCCCACCGTGTTCAAGTCGCCAACCGATCGACACCTCATCGAAGACGAGAAGCGCGCCGCAACGCCGAGCGCCCTCCCGGACGGCTTCGAGGAAGCCCGGTTCCGGGTCGCTATACCGACACGGCTCCATGACCACCGCCGCCAGTTGCGAACCGTGCTCGCGCACAATCTCCTCGAACTGCTCGGCACTCCCGTGCTCGAAGGTCAGCGTGGTGCCGCGCAGTTCGCGAGGCACTCCCAGCGGCTCCAGGCCCGGCAGCAGATGACCGCGCAGAGCGTCGCTCTCGCCGAGGTTGGCGGCCAGATACCAGTCATGCCAGCCGTGATAGCCCGACACTGCCACGAGCGAGCGGTCGGTGGTGGCGCGCGCGATGCGCACCGCGATGGTTGCCATCTCACCCCCGCAGCGCCCGAAACGGACCTGCTCGGCCCACGGGTGCAGTTCGCACAGGCGGTCGGCCAACTCCACTTCCTCGGGCGGATTGAGCGTGGACATGGAGCCCAGGTTCAGCCGCCGGGTCACCGCGGCGGTTACGTCCGGGTCTCGGAAGCCCAGCAGGCAGGCCGAGATGCCGTTGAGGGACATGTCGTAGTAGTGGCGTCCGTCGAGGTCCCACACCTCACACCCTCGCGCCTCGCGGAAGTACGCAGGCCACTGCTCCGGAGCGAACATCTCCGGCCGCTTGCTCAATAGCTGCGTGCCTCCCGGCATCCGCTGTCTGGCGTGGCGGTACAGATCGGCCGTTACGGTGCCGCTCTGCTGCTCGGTGCCCAGCAGTCGTCGGGCGTTGTCACTGAAGATGTCCTGCAGGTCCGCCCCGGTCAGGCCGAATGTCTCTGCCGCCTCGCGCAGCGCCCGCAGCGACTCGAGGCCGACCAGGCTAGGGTTGCACCCCGGCGAGAGTCTGTCCCAGTTCATCGAATCCTCGTCCAGCCACGCGAATCCATCGCCCACCGTCACGCACCTGCCGCGCATCTCGGATACCGGAAAGTCGCTGCCCCACATGAGCCGGCGGGGGCCGAACTGGTGCAGGATCGCGAGAATCGCTGCCGGCTGACATACCGCGGCTGTGTCGAACCAGACGTTCTGCAGCCCGCGCAGGGCGCTGATGCCCTTCCGGGTGTTGGGGGCGTGGAAGCCGCGCGCCGCATGGGCCAGCAACAGCCGCGCGTTGGGGTACCTGTCGCACATCTGAACTATCTGCCGCTGGTTGTCGGGGTCGGCCAGCGCCGCAGACTTCACAAGGTGCAGCACTATAAGCAGCCCGCGTTCATCAGCGAGGCTCCAGGCCCACTCGGGAAGGTAGCTGGCCAGAGGCGCCTCAAAGGTCGGCTTCTGTGCGGAGAAGAGGTGGTAGGGCTTGAATGCCACGAGCTGCTGGTTGTCCAGACAGGCCTCGACGCGCTCCCGTGGATACTCAGGAGAGACGATTACGGCGCCGCGGCTTCCGGGGTTGGCCGCCAGTTGCCCAGCCACGTAGTCGTTCACACTGTCGAGGGTCCCTGCCGGGCGCGGGTCGGGGATGAACAGTGCGCCGGACAGGTCGGCTCCAGGCATCTGCCGCCCAACTCGTTCCTGCCACTGCTCGACGCCGACCTCCGCGGGCCCCCGGGCCAGGAAGCTCTCCGGCTCCAGCGCGAGGTCGGCCACCCGATAAAGGTGCGCGTGCACGTCGAAAACCCGCTGCGGGATGAAGCCCCGCAGATCTTCGGCAATCGCCTCATCCGTCGCAGTGAACTCCCAGTTACCCGACATCAGTGACGGCCCTCCTCATGCACCGGCAGGCCGGAAGGCCCCCCGGCTAATGCGCGATCGCACAGCGTTCTTCTGTGGTGGTGACTTGCAGCATGGCTCCCTCAATCGGCAACTGCCAGATGGTTCCTGCGGCGGTGACGGTGTGAGTGATCTCCGGAACCAGCCGCGCCCGTGCGCTCTGTATGGTGGCTTCATATACAGCCACTGCTCGGTCCTCGGCACACCGTCCGGCCACCAGGTCAGATGCGGCGTCTCATCGCCGACGGTCAACTGCGGCGCTACCGACCCAGGCCCATGCGATGGCCCCCGTGGACGAACAGCACCTGACCGGTGATCCACCGGGCCTGTTCGGAGGCAAAGAACACACCCGCGTTCGCGATGTCTTCAGGCGCCCCGATCCTCCGCAGGGGAATCTCGGGTATGAGGGCCTGTTCAGCCTCTGGCGGAATGTATCCCGATTGCACCGGCCCCGGCGAGACGACATTCACTGTGATGCCGTGAGGGCCCAGCTCCGCGGCCGCACTACGGCTGTATGACTCCAGGGCATACTTGCTGGCGCGATACGACACCTCTCCCGGGCACCCCCAGGCACAGTCGGCGCTGATGTTGACAATCCGACCCCACTGCTTCTGGTGTGCAATGATACGACCGGCGAACGCTCTCATCAGTAGTACAGCGGCACGGCAGTTCACTGCGAAATGCAGGGTTGTGGATGGACGAATCGATGGTCGCCACAGGCGATCCATCCTCCCACAGCGCGGGATCCTCATCTGACACCCCCGACTGGACAAAGGTGTCCGCAGAGTAATGGGCCGCGTTGTTGACCAGGATGTCAACATGGCCGAAGGCTCCCTCCGCCTGCTCAACGAGCCGATCAGGACTACCGGGCTCGCCAAGGTCAGCCTCCCAGGATTCGGCCTCTCCTCCCGCTTCTCGAATCGACGCCACCATCTCCTCTGCGGTCTTCGCCTGTTGCTCATAGAAGAAAGCCAGACCCGGAAGTCCGGTTGCATGACGGTCGCGCCGGTCGTCCGGCAACCCGTTGGGCTGACGGAAGTAGTGAATGAACACCCGCGCGCCATGAGAGGCCAGGACTCTTACGATCGCGGCTCCAATGCCGAACGGGTTGTTTCCGCCGGTGATCAGCGCCACCTTGTCCTTCAGGCCGGGATCTATCATCTCGCCGCCTCCTCCGCGCGCCGCTTGCTTCTTCATCCAATGCTTCCTTCAGGGTTCCACCGAGACCTTCGCCCGGCACAGTTGCATCCGGATGCCATTCCCTGCCTCAGTGACCGACACGGTAATACACAGAGTTGTATCAGGAGCCTGCTGCTGCGTTTCGGCGCCGTTGACGAGCAGGCGTGGGTCTACCTCAACGGGAGCCATGTCGGTGAGCACACGGTGGAATCCGAGGGAATCGGCGTCGGAGAGCTGTGGAACAGGCCTTTCACGATCGAAGTGGAGCCTGACGCGATTCGCTTCGGTGAGGATAACTATCTCGTGGTTCGCATGCACGCCTCGTCGGGCATGTCGGGCATCTGGGGTGACGTCAGGGTCTATCTGGCTCCCGAGGAGTGAGAAGCCGAGAAGAGGTGCTCGTTTCAGGAGATACGATCTCCTTGAGGTCTCAGAGCGGTGGATCGAGCAGGTTCGACCGGTCGGCCGCCCAGTTGCTGCCGGCAAGCTCCTCAAGCAGGTTCTCGTACGCGGGTTCCTCCCAGGCGACGCTCGCCATGCGCAGCAGCGGGAGCAGGGAGCCGGGGTTGATCGTCGAGAGATTCTGGTGCTCCCACTCACCGTCGCCGAATGCGTGCTCGATGACCCAGTCGAGACTCTTTCGGATACTCCGACCATCGTCATCCTCAAAGTTCCACAGGTCCATCTCCAGCTTCTCGCCGAGGCGGGCGAGGCTGAAGAACCCGCGGAGGTTCATGACGCAGTAGCCGTAGGACTTCGTGCGCGCCAGCTCCAGCGGCTGACGCCCGTCCGGCTCAAACTGCGTGGCGATGCGCGTCTCCGGGACGGCCTCGAGTATCCCTCGGGCCACGTCGAGCCGGCCGGTGAACAGCGCGTAGGCGGCCGCCTGCACGTCGTACCAGGTGCCGTGGTTGTTGCGGGCAGCGCGTTCGGCCCGGCCGTACTCGTGGGTGAGGATCCAGTCGAGATACTCCGAGAACCACGCCTCAAGTCCCTGCTGATCCTCCTCGGTCCACGCCTCGGAGTGTTCAAGCATGCCCACGGCATCGAGCAGGCGGGGCAGGCTCATCGTGTCGATGATGCCGATCCCGCGCCCCTCAACGCGCCCGGGGATCGCCTGCCCGTACTTCAGATGCGGGTTCATCCGTGTGGCCTCATCGAGGAACCACACGCGCAGCAGCGTCGCGGCGTGTCCGGCGAAGCGCTCCTCCCCGGTGAAGAAGTAGGCGTGACCGAGGTTCGTCACCGCCCGGGTCATGGCCGACATCCCGACGTTGTCGTACTCGTGGCGCTCGGGGTTGGTCTCTCCGTCCCGCCGGACGTAGGGCAGGCCGTCCTCTGTGTCCGGGTTCGGCCACCAGTAGGGGCCGACGCTCATGTAGTCGTGACGATCGCCGCTCGGCGGCAGCATCGGCTTGTCCACCACCGAGAACGGCCCCTGATCGAGCGCGGCCTCCGCCGCCTGCAGGAGCGCGTCGAACGCGGGTTGCAGCACGGCATCGCCTGCCTCGAACCGCCGTCGCGCTTCGGCGAGACGGTCCGCGTCGATCAGGGACACCCGGGGAAGGTCCGAGGCGGATGCACCGGCGGTGGGAGATGACGCCGTCACTCGCTCTTCCTCATTTCCGTTGTCGCCTCTTTCTGCCTGCTCCGCGGCCACGGCCAGCGCGTAGACATGCACCCCGAGCGGCTCGAACTCGTCGCGGATCGCGCCCTCGACCACGTCAACCGTCCGCTCCTCGAAGAGCGCGTCGGCGGTCGCGCCGCAGCGGAGACCAGGTGCGATCGCTTCCAGCAGTATCTCCGCGGAGACCGCCTCATCGGTCGGGTTTACCGCGATCACGAAAAGCTCATCGCCCGCGCGCCTGGCTCCGGCGTGGATCGCGCCGCCGTTGAAGACCGCCTGCCCGACATTGGGCGTGAGCAGGGCCGGTTCGAGGACGATCAGTTCGTCATTGACGAGCTTCATCTCCGCCCAGACAGCGGGGTTGTCGTCGGGGATGTACCAGTTGGGATCGCGGAACGAGTACCACAACAGCCCGCGCGCGCCGTGCGCGAGGCTCAGGTAGGTCATACAGCGGTGCTCCTGCGGCTCGACGAGCCGTGTGTTCGGCCACGACCAGATCTGCCCGATGAAGTAGTGGACGTGGTCGGGGATGACGTTGCGCGCGTGCTCGAGCGTGTCGGAGATCGCGGTGATAGGGCTGCGGCCGATCGGGTAGACGTCGATCGAGACGATGTCGGTCTGCGGCGCGTAGGTCTCGTAGCTGCCGGGCACACACAGGCAGGTGTAGGCGGGGCGGTTCGGATCGCGCTGGCGGATGAACAGGTAGCAGTCGGCCAGCACCTCCGTGGACATCCTCCGGCCGTCCGGCTCGTCCTGGATCCACCACGCGAAGATCGACTCATTGTCCATCAGTCGATCGACCTTCTCGCGCCACTCCTCGCTGCCCGGGCTCGAGCCCCAGTAGAGCGCGACGCCTGTGTTAAGGCCCGCCGCCTGCGCCGCCTCCACCTCGTCGGCATGTGCCTGGACGACGTTGAAGCCGTGCTCGCGGACGAGGTCGTAATCCTCAGGCTCGACGTGATAGAGGCCGCGGGCGAAGAAGGGCTCGCCGTTGAGCAGCGTGGTTCCGTCATCGGTGAGGTACGCCGGGGCAGGGACGTACCACCATGTGCCACCGAACGCCATGGCTTCCTCATCGCCCTGAAGCAGCCGCGCGCTCCACCGGTACTTCCCGTCCGGGAGGCGCTCACCGGGTGCGCGGTGCAGAACGCGCGTTTCGCTCTCCGTGATCGTCTCCGTCCACGCGAGGTCCCCGTCGAGCGTCTCGGCGGAGAGATGCAGCGAGGCGCTGTCGAGATCACCGAGATCGAGGAAGAGCGCGACATCCACCGGCAGGAGGGGGTCGCGATTCTCGCGCGAGACCTTTGCGCTGGAGGCGCTCATGGCGGGGCAGAGCAGGTCCTCGGGCCTCTCCGCGACATAGGGGCCGACATCGCCCGACAGGGCGACCTCGAAGTCCTCGAAGACGCCGGCATCGCCCTCCTCGATGGTCAACGCCCAGACGGCATCATCCGCGCCCTGCGGCACATCGACGGTGAGGCGGTCGCTTCGTTTGCCGGTCGTGTTGAGCACCGCGAACTCAGTGCCGTCGGGCAGCATGAGACGCGCCTTCGCGGTTTCGCCTGTGCCCTCACCGGTCAGCAGCACGTCGAACTGCCTGGCGCCCGGGGGCACAAAGAGGTAGACCGGAGCGGCGTGGCTCACTCCGTGGAAGGGCTGGCCGCCAGCAGCCGCCGGGATGAGCAGCCTCGCGCCCTCCGCCGACAGAGTGAAAGCATTGCGCGACGCGTCCACGCGAAGCTGATACGGACCGGCGCTCGGGGCGGTGAAGGACGCCCGGGCGCTCTCCCGCACCGCGGCCACGGCTGTCGCGAGTTCGGCTCCGTCCTCGCCGAGCACCCTCAGCTTCGCGTCGCTCTCGAAGCGGCCGACGGGCCTGCATTCGATCGCCACGGTCACCTCGCCCGGCTCATCAACGTAGAGCAGAAACTCCCGGCCGAAGCGCAGATGGTTCTGCCCGTGGTCAAGCTCGTGCGCGCCGGGGTTGCCCGGCGCGAAGAACGCGCCCGGCAGCAGATCGACCTGCGCGAAGCACAGACCGGCGGTCAGAAGGAGCATCGCCACATAGACGACCAGGGGCTTTGAGGCCATCGCAGTCACCACCTGAGTACGCTGCTGCGCGCGACTGCCCCTTCGCCCGATCCGGCGCGAGACCTTCCACGGATGCAGGAGCCCGCATCGGGTTGCGCGAAGGGCCCCGTGCGCACAGACGACCGGCGCGGGAGGCGTTCACCATGGCGATCACGATCGGCATGTATATCGATGACAACCCGCACGCCGTCGGCCACGGCGCCGACGTGGCGGCCTGCGCGGCGATCGATCGCGTGCTGCTCGCCGGCTCCGAGCAGGCGCGGGCGCTCGCCCGCGACCTCGACAAGGCGGAGTATGTGGGGGAACCAGACGCGCTCGTGAGCGACGATAGCGTCCCGCTGCTGATCGCGCTCACGAACAACCTTGACGCGGGCCGCCTGACGCTCGCGGGCGTGGAGGCGGGGAAGTACGTATACGGTGAGAAGCCCGGTGCGCGCACCGCGGCGGAGATGGAGCGGATCGTGGCGGCCTGCCGCGAGACCGGGGCGCACTTCACCCCCTGCTACGCGCGGCGGACCTTCGCCGACACGCTGGAGATCAGGCGGCTCATCGAGGCCGGCGCGGTCGGCGAGCTGTGGTCCTTTGAGGCGAACTGGCTCACTTCCCGGGCGGTGCTCCGTGGGCTCGAACACTGGCTCTTCGACGCTGAACTCGCCGGCGGCGGGATCGTCTACTGGCTCGCCTGCCACTGGATCGACATGATCCGCTTCGTCACCGGGCGTCGGATCGTTGCGGTGAGCGGGATGTGTCGGATCGCCGACGAGCGCATCAGCGTCGAGGATGTCGCCTGCCTGTCGGTGCGGCTGGAGGGCGGGGCAATCGGGACGATCAGGTGCGGCTTTGTGCTCGACCCCTTCGACGGCTACGACGACCACCAGCTCATGACCGCCTGGGAGGGCTCGGAGGGCTCGATCTCCCACTTCCCGCATGGGCCGGTGACGCTGCGGATGCGCACGCGCGCGGCGGGCTTCGGCGGCGGCTCGCAGACTCGGGAGATCGCGATCGAGCAGAAGCGCCCGGGCGGCTACGCGCCGGAGCTGCTCGCCGACGTGGTCTCTGCGGTCGAGGAGCGCCGCGCGCCGATGGTCACCGAGGACGACGCGCTCTACGTGCTCCGGGTGGCCGAGGCGGCGTATGAGGCATCGCGCACCGGCCGCACGCAGCCGGTCGGATGAGCCACATCCCGCCGGTTCGTCTGCCGTCGCCGCCCCTGCGGGGTGCCCTTGACACCGACCGGGGGGCGGGTAGAATCATACTGGCCGCGCGATAACGAGTCCCCCACGGGAGGCACCTCACGTGACCCGTCTTGTCATTCACTCATTCCTCACGCTCGCACTGCTCTTCGGCCTGCTCTTCGCGGTGATGACGGCGGTGCTTTTCGCCATGGACGCGCCACTGTCGCTGGCCATCGTGGTCGCGCTCGCGTTCGGGCTCATCCAGTACGCCATCAGCCCCTTCGTCATCGAGTGGATTCACAGGATCGACTGGGTCGACCCTGAGCATGTGGACCCGCAGATCGCGTCGCTGCTGCGCTCGATCTGCAGCGATCGCGGGCTCAAGCAGCCGAAGTTCGGCCTCATCCGCGACGGCAACCCCAACGCGTTCACCTTCGGCCACTATCCGGGGAACGCGCGCGTGGTCGTAACTACGGGGCTGCTCGAGGTCTGCGACACCGAGCAGCGGAGGGCCGTCGTGGCGCACGAGATGGGACACGTAATCCACTGGGACTTCGTCGTCATGACCATCGCCGGGACGATCCCGCTGCTGCTCTACTACGTCTTCCGCTTCGGGCTGCACTCCGGCGGCGGCCGCCGCAGGGACAGCAACGTGGTCATCGTCGTCGCCATCGCCGCATTCGTCGCGTACATCATCTCGCGCTACATCGTCCTCTTCCTCTCGCGCGTCCGGGAGTACTACGCCGATGAGTTCGCCGCCCGGACCACCGGCAGCGCCAACGCGCTCGCGACCGGCCTCGTGAAGATCGCCTACGGCCTCGCCCAGTCGCGGCCGCCGGAGGAGAAGGAGGGGCAGGTCGTGGCGGTCAGCGCCGGGATGAAGCCCTTCGGCATCTTCGACGGGACCTATGGCAAGTCGATGGCGGTCGCGACCGCGGGCGCCTACGGGCTTACCGGCGAGAAGGCCGCCCCCTCACACGCGGTCGATGCGATGAAGTGGGACCTGTGGAACCCGTGGGCGGGGCTGCTGGAGCTCAGCTCAACCCATCCGCTGCCCGCAAAGCGAATCCGTGCGCTGGGGAAACTGTCGCTGCAGGTCGGAGAGGCCCCCGCGTACGAGATCCCCGAGCGCGCCGACCGCAGCTACTGGCGCGAATTCCGCACCGACCTGCTCGTCAGCGTGCTGCCCCACCTCGGCCTGCTGGCCGGCATCGGCGCGGGCATCGCGCTGGGCTTCAGCCAGGGCATGCCGGTGACGGGCGTCGGGGTCGCGGCGCTGGGCCTCGGCGCGGGCCTGCTGGGGCGGCTGGCATTCGTCTACCCGCGAGGGCGATTCGACCCCGGCCGCGTGGCCGATCTCGTTGGCGAGGTGACCGTCTCGGGTGTGCGCCCGGTGCCGGTGCGGCTGGAGGGGCAGATCATCGGCCGAGGCATCCCCGGACTCTACTGGGGCGACGATCTCGTCCTGCAGGACAGGAGCGGCTTCATGCTGCTGCAGTACCGCCAGCCGCTGCGGGTGCTGGAGTTCCTCTTCGGGCTTTTCAGGGCCGAGGGGTTCATCGGCCAGCGGGTTGTCGCGGAGGGCTGGTACCGCCGCGCGCCCGTCCCCTACCTTGAGCTGTGGAAAGTCCATCTGCCCAACGGCGACACGCACACCAGTCACAACTGGGGCGTGAGCTTGGCCATCGCCCTCGCGCTGACGGGCGTGGGCCTGCTGACGGCCCTCTTCGGCATGATCGGGCTGATGTGAGCGCCGAAGGCCGTCATGCGCTCCGGCGTCTGCGCGCGCGCCAGCCGATCACCGCGACGCCCGCGAGGAAGAGGCTCGCGGTCACCGGCTCGGAGACGTAGACGTCGGAGTAGCGGATTGCCTCACCGGCGTCGAGCAGGCCGTAGCCGAAGTAGGGGTCATAGCCCGGATCGCCGAGGTCCTGTCCAGTCACCATGAGTATCTCACGCAGGTCGTCGTTGGTGAGGAACGGGTAGCGGGACTTGATCAGTGCGGCCAGCCCCGAGACGATCGGCGCGGAAAATGACGTGCCCATCGCCCCCGCGTCGTAGAGGTCCTCGCCCAGCGGCAGGAAGGGCTCGCCCATCAGCAGCTCGCCCCAGAGCCACCAGTCGTACGCGCTCCAGACCGAGCCCGACCACATGCCCAGGGTCTCGAGGCTCTCTCCGGGGGCGACCACGTCGAGTATCTCCCCCAGCAGCGGGTCGGCGTAGCTGGAGAAGTCGGACTTGATCCGGGCCTCATTGGTCGAGCCCACGGAGATCGTCTGCGGGAGGTTCGCGGGGAAGTCGAGGCCGCCCGAGTGGCTGATGCCATCCCCGAAGTACTCGTGGTCGCCGTAGTTCTCGACGACGCCATCGGAGTTGCCGGCGGATGCGATGATCATCACGCCCTGCGTGTGCGCCCACTCAAGCGCCTGCTTCACGAGGTCGCCCTCGCCGCCGGGCTCAAACTCCGCCGGACTGATCGCGTACATCGGACCGAAGCCCCAACTGAGGTTGAGCACGTCCGCCCCGTTCTCCACCGCCCAGTAGATCGCGTCGGCGGCGTCGATCCCGAATCCCCAGCCCTCGGCGTTGATGACGCGCACCGGCATGATGCTGGGGTACCACGCCATGCCCGCCATGCCCATCCCGTTGTCGGTCACAGCGGCGGCCATCGAGGCGGCAACCGTCCCGTGCGACACGCCGCTGTCAATGCCGCCGTACGGGTCGATGGCCGGGTTGTTGTCAACGGTGTCGCCGATCGCCGGATCATAGTTGGCCGCCCACCACGCCGCCCGATCGGAGTCGTCGCTGAAGATGTCAAAGCCCGGGTAGCCGTGGTCATCAGGCTGGCCCCATGCCGGGTCCCAGACGGTGGGATTGTCGTCCTGGCTGCCTGGACTCTCCTCCGACTCGACGCCGACCCACCAGCCCACGTTGTCACCGACGAAGTCCCAGCCGGGGACGATCTTGTCGGCGAGGTCCTCGTGGTAGACGCTCACGCCGCTGTCGATGATCGCGATCACGGTGTCGGGCGAGCCTTTCTCAAGCTCCCACGCCTGCGGCGCGTTCACCTCGAAGAGGTAGTACTGATTGTCCATCAGGTCGGGGTCCATGTCCGGATCGCCGTAGTTCTTGAAGAACGGGTCGTTGGGCACGGAGTGCGCGTGCATCAACAGATGCGGCCGCACGCTCTCCACCCACGGGAGCGCACTCAGCCCGGCCGCCAGAGCCGGCCCGCGCGCGCCACGCGCGAAGCTCACCGAGGCGTAGCCGTCGAATCGCTCGTGGAACCGCGGCGTCACCCCCAGGTTCTCCCGCACCTGCCGGGCGAACGCCTGCCTGTCCGCGCCCGGCTGCAGGCGCACGAGGAAGTGCTCGTCGGAGTAGTTCGACAGCGGTGGGCGGGGGGCCGGAGGAGCGGTCATGCCGGGAGGGATGATGAAGTCTGCGAGTGCAGGTCCGGAGAGAGCGGCGATCAACACGATGACGAGAACAACGACCCCGCGACAACTCGCAGGGGGTGAGGAGCGACTTCGCCCCGATCTGCGTCGGTCCGACTGCGAAGGGCGGCATCCGTGGTCGGCAACGGCGAAGAGCGGGCCTCTTCTCGCATCCACGCGTATCACCTCATGCCCCATGGCAGATGGCCCTGCCCGCCCCCTCCCGGACGACGCCGGAAGCAGGTTGCACCAGTGGAAGAAGTCTACCCCACTCGTGGCCGACTTACCCGGCGCGGAAACATCTTGAGGTGATCTTGAGGACCGCCGCTCTCTCGAAGGCGGACACGAAGTCCGGTTTTACTTCGCCTCGCGATCCCGGTACACGTCATCGTTGTACTCCTGCAGAGTGCGCAGGTCGAGTTCGCCCCTTTGCAGCGCCTCAACGCCGAGGATCGCGACCGAGGCGCCTGCGATCGTCGTGATGCAGGGGACGCCGTGCTGGGCCGCGGAGGCGCGGATTCGGCGCTCGTCGTCGCGCGGCTGCGGGCCCGAGGGGGTGTTGATGATCAGGTCCAGCCGCTGGTGTTCGATAAGATCGATGGCGTTCGGGCCGCGGTCGTCGCCGAGCCGGTAGACCACGTCGGCCCTGATCCCGCTGCGCCGCAGGGCCCGCGCGGTCCCCTCGGTGGCGACGAGGTTGAAGCCGAGCGTCTCGAGGTGCTTGGCGAGGAAGATCGCGTCGCGCTTGTCGCGATTGCGCACGGAGATGAAGACCGTGCCGGCGGTCGGCAGATTCTGCCCGGCGGCGCCGGCGGCCTTCGCGAAGGCCGCGCCGAAGTTGCGATCGATCCCCATCACCTCGCCGGTGCTCTTCATCTCCGGCCCGAGGATCGTATCCACCCCGTGGAAGCGACTGAAGGGGAAGACCGGGAACTTCACCGCGAAGTGGTTGATGGCAACCTCCTCGGTGAAGCCGATCTCCTCGAGCGTCTCACCGGCCATCACGCGCGCGGCGACCTTCGCCAGCGGCACGCCGATGGCCTTAGAAACGTAGGGGATGGTGCGCGAGGCGCGCGGATTCGCCTCCAGCACGTAGACCTGCTCGTTGCGGATGGCGTACTGGATGTTGAGCAGCCCGACCACGTTCAGCTCGGCCGCCAACGCGCGGGTCTGCTCCATCAGCCCCGCGACCTGCTCGTCGGAGAGGCTGAACGGCGGAAGCACGCAGGCCGAGTCGCCCGAATGCACCCCTGCCTCCTCGATATGTTCGAGCACCGCGCCGATCACGCAGCGTTCCCCGTCGGAGACCGCGTCCACATCGATCTCGATGGCGTCCTCGAGGAAGCGGTCGATCAGCACGGGATGCTCGGGCGAGGCCTCCACCGCAAGCTCCATGTAGCGCAGAAGCTGCTGCTCGTCGTAGCAGATCTGCATGGCGCGGCCGCCGAGCACGAAGCTGGGCCGCACCACCACCGGGAAGCCGATCTCCCGCGCCGCCTCGACGGCGCCCTCAACGGAGGTCGCGGTCCCCGCCTGTGCCATCTGGAGCCCGAGGCCCTCGAGCGCCTGCTTGAAGAACTCGCGGTCCTCAGCGCGGGCGATGTCCGCGGGCGTTGTGCCGATGATCGGCACGCCGTGCTCGCCGAGGCCCTCGGCGAGGTTCAGCGGCGTCTGCCCGCCGAACTGCACGATCACGCCGTGCGGCTGCTCCTTCTCGCAGATGTTCAGGACGTCCTCGAGCGTCAGCGGCTCGAAGAAGAGCTTGTCGGAGGTGTCGTAGTCGGTCGAGACCGTCTCGGGGTTGGTGTTGACGATGATCGCGTCGTAGCCCTGCTCGCGCAGCGCGAAGGCCGCATGCACGCAGCAGTAGTCGAACTCGATCCCCTGCCCGATGCGGTTGGGGCCGCCGCCGAGGATGATGATGTTCGGCCGCTCGCTGCGCCGATGCTCATCCTCCTCCTCGTAGGTGAGGTAGAAGTAGGGCGTGGCCGCCCGGAACTCCGCCGCGCAGGTGTCCACGAGCTTGACCACCGGCTGCACGTCAAGCTCCCGGCGCAGCGAGTGCACGTCATGCTCGGAGACCTGCGTGAGTGTGGCGATCTGCCGGTCGGAGAAGCCGGCGCGCTTGAGGTCGAGCATCTCGTCGCGGGTCATCTCGCTGATGCTCGCGTCCTCGCCCTTCTTCGGTCCGCGCCCGCCGCCCGGCCGCCAGCCTGCCACCTCGTCCTGCATCTCGACCAGCTCGCCAAGGTTGCGCAGGAACCACGGGTCGATCTTCGTGCGCTCATACAACTGCTCCACCGTCGCCCCGCGCATGAAGGCTGCGCGCAGCTCGAAGAGCCGGTCGGGGTGCGGGCGCTCGATCAGTTCGAGCAGCTCGTTGAGCGAGAGGCTGTCATACCTGCCGCCCGCGCCGTCTCCGCCAAGCCCGAAGCGCCCGATCTCCAGCGAGCGGATCGCCTTCTGCAGGCTCTCCTTGAAGGTGCGGCCGATCGCCATCGCCTCACCGACCGACTTCATGTGCGTGGTGAGCCGCTCCTCGGCGCCGGGGAACTTCTCGAACGTCCAGCGCGGGATCTTCGTGACGACGTAATCGATCGTCGGCTCAAAGCAGGCAGGCGTCTCCTCGGTGATGTCGTTGGGCAGTTCGTCGAGCCGGTAGCCCACCGCGAGCTTCGCCGCGATCTTCGCGATCGGAAAGCCGGTCGCCTTGGACGCGAGGGCCGAGGATCGGCTCACCCGCGGGTTCATCTCAATCAGCACGACCTCGCCATCTTCGGGATTGATCGCGAACTGGATGTTCGAGCCGCCCGTGTCAACCCCGACCTCGCGGATGCACTTGAGCGACATGTCGCGAAGAAGCTGATACTCCGGCTGGCTGAGCGTCTGGGTGGGCGCGACGGTGATCGAGTCGCCGGTGTGCACCCCCATCGGGTCGAAGTTCTCGATCGCGCAGATCACCACCACGTTGTCGGCGGTGTCGCGCATGACTTCGTACTCGATCTCCTTCCAGCCGACCACCGACTGCTCGATGAGCACTTCGTTCATCGGACTGGCGTCGATGCCCCGCAACACCATCGGCTCGATCTCATCGGGCGTGTTGATCTGTCCGCCGCCGATCCCGCCGAGCGTCGCCGACGGCCGGACGACCACGGGCAGGCCGATGCGCTTGATGATCTTGCGCGCCTCGCGCACGTCCGTCGCCGTCGCGCTCTCGGGCATCGGCAGACCGGCCGCCGCCATCACGTCCTTGAAAAGCTCCCGGTCCTCGGCCTTCTTGATCGCCTTGCGTGTCGCGCCGATCAGCTCGACGTTAAAGCGCGAGAGAACGCCCGACTCGGAGAGCGCGAGCGCGATGTTCAGACCGGTCTGGCCGCCGAGCGTGGGCAGCAGCGCGTCGGGCCGCTCCCGCTCGATGATCGCCGAGACGGTCTGCACATTGAGCGGCTCGACATACGTGCGGTCGGCCATCTCCGGGTCGGTCATGATGGTGGCGGGGTTCGAGTTGACCAGCGCCACCTGGTAGCCCTCCTCCATGAGGGCCTTGCACGCCTGTGTCCCGGAGTAGTCGAACTCGCAGGCCTGGCCGATAACAATCGGCCCGGACCCGATGATCATTATCTTCTCGAGGTCGTCGCGCCTGGGCATGCGTCCTCCCGTTTCGGTCTCGAGTTGGGGTTCGTGTTGGTCCGGCGGCGTCGCGCCTGCCCGGTGGCTCCCCACCAGACCACGCGCGCGCAAAAGACGGCCCGCCCGAGGGCGGGATCAGTATCAACGAGCGTCGGCAGTTGCCTTCATGTGCTCGATGAATATGTCGAACAGGTAGTGTGAGTCGTGCGGTCCCGGCCCGGCCTCCGGGTGGTACTGCACGGAGAAGATCGGCAACTCGGTGTGCCGGACGCCCTCCAGCGACCCATCGTTGAGGTTTATGTGCGTGATCTCGACCTCATCGGGGAGGCTGTCGGGGTCCACGCAGTACCCGTGGTTCTGCGTCGTTATCTCGATCGCCCCGGTCTCGAGCCGCTTGACCGGATGGTTGCAGCCGCGATGGCCGTACTTCAGCTTGTAGGTCGTCCCGCCGAAGGCGTGGCCGAGAAGCTGCTGGCCGAGGCAGATGCCGAAGATCGGCAGATCGGGGCTCATGAGCGCCTTGATCTCGTCGATGACGTACCCCAGCGCGGCCGGATCGCCCGGGCCGTTGGAGACGACGATGCCGTCGGGCTTCCACTGCATGATCCGCTCCGCGCTGGTGGTGCAGGGCGCCACGATCACCTCACAGCGGCGTTGAACGAGATGCCGGAGCGTGTTCTGCTTGATCCCGCAGTCGATGACGACCACGCGGAAGCCGAACCACAACTCATCGACCTCGAGGTAGCCCACCGGCGAGATTCCCGTGCCGCCGAACGGCATGAAAGCGCGCGGAAAGTCGGTGTCATCCTCCTCGATGTAACCCCGCGGCCCCCAGCGTCGGGGCCGGTCGTGAACGACCTCCTGAACGAGGTCGCGGCCGGCCAGCGACGGAAGCTCACCGGCGCGCTTCACCAGCGAATCGGGATCGAGGTCCTCGGTGGAGATGATCCCCATCTTCCAGCCCTCGTCGCGAAGGTGCGAGGTGAGTCGGCGGGTGTCGATGTCGGAGATGCCGACGATGCCGGCGTCGGCGAGGAATGTCCCGAGGCTCATCTCGGAGCGCCAACTGGAGGGAGTCTCGTTGTACGAGCGTACCACGAATCCCTCCACCCACGGCCGCCACGACTCCATGTCCTCGGCGTTAATCCCGTAGTTGCCGATCTCGGGGTAGGTCATCGTCACGATCTGACCACGGTAGGAGGGGTCGGTGAGCACCTCCTGATACCCGACCATCCCGGTGTTGAAACAGATCTCACCGAACGCCTCGCCCTCCGCCCCGAAGTTGTATCCGTGAAAGACTGTGCCGTCCGCCAGCGCAAGAACGGCGGGCCGCCTGTCTTGAGACATCGATTCACCTCTCAGCAGTTCTTCCCGCTCGCGCACTCCTCGCGCGATCCCCCTTCGGAAGAGTATGCCACAAAAGCCGAGGCGATGCAATTGTCCGCGCAATGCGGCTCACACGGGGCGCTGCGATGAATTCGCCCGGCGGCTCCGCTGAGCCCGCCGCGGATCGGGCGTGGTGAGGCGCGCACAAACCCCGCAGGATACGGAACACCAGGCACCGAAGAGAAGTCTAAGAAACTGCGTACCGAGTTGACCGCCCCTCCATGCGGGGCGCCAGGGACAGTGATACCGTGTCCAACCTGAAAATCGCAGCATGCATCGCAGCAATCGCGCTGACGGCCGGAGTGGCCGTCGCGCAGGACTTCGCAAACATCGTCGTCGGCGGTGAGGTCGTCGCCCGCATACGCACGGGCGGCCCCCACGGCTCGATCTACGCGCGCCAGGCGAGGATCGACCAGCGCGTCGTTCAGGCACTCAGCGATGAGCGACCGCACATCTTCGTCCAGGCGCTTGGCGGACCCGATCTGAAGGTCTACCAGTCCGAGGGCCGCTGGACGCTGGGCATCGGCAACACCATGCTCATCCAGGCCTTCCCCGAGGACGCCGTCGGAACGACCACCCAGGCCCTCATCCATCAGTGGCGCGAGAACTTCAAACGCCAGCTTCCGAGAGCCTGCTCGCCGATCCACGTGCCACAGTGGTGGAGGGATGCCAACCCCGACGCCACCGGCACCACCGAGAAGCGAATGCACAACCTTCCCGCTGAAGACGCCGTGCTTGTCCGCGAGGTCGCCGAGATCCTCGAGGACACGCGCCAGATCACCAACGAGCAGTTCGAGGCGCGGCTGCCCGCCATGGAGCGCACGCTGATCGAGTGGGTCTGGGCCTACCGCCACCCCTCATGCGGCGCGCCGCCGATGACCGAGCATATCCGCGCAAAGTCGGCGCTCAAGCGCGCGCGCGGGCTCAGCGACACGGAGTACGGCCTTGAGAAGTGGTGGATGGCCGGACTGACGATCGAGCGACTCCGCGACGCGATGAAGATGCCCGCCGGCGTCGGGCCCGTTCCCGAGCAGCGAGACCTGCCGGACTTCGACACGCCGATCGCGCCTGTCGAGGCTCCCGTCGCGCCTGAGCCCGTGAGGCCCGAACCCGCCGCGCCGACGCCTGCGACGCCTGAGCCGGCGGCGGCCGGCCAGGCGGAGCTTCTGCCCGGCACGCCGATCGAGCGCGTCGCAATCGCGACCGGGCTGGGCCCGGACAACGCGCTCCTGAACGTCGGCGAGCAGTTTGACGCGGACACCCCGCAGTTGCTGGTCTACCTCCAGCTCAAGGGCGCCGCGCGAAACACGATCGTCGGCGTCGCGCTCGCCAAAGACGACGGGATCGTTGCCCGACGCCTTGTGCGGGTGAGCGGCGACCGACGGATGGCCGTCACGTTCTACCCCGCCCGCGCGACAGCGTTCGCCTCGGGCGACTACCAGGTCAGACTGACGATCAACGGTGAAGATGCCGGTCACGTTCCGTTTCGCATCGGGGCCGACACGGGAATACTGATGGAGGGATAGTCCCGCATCGCCGCGCAAATGTGGCGGACGCCGATCGACGGGTCTTCCCGTCATGGTGATCGTGACGCACTCGCCCGGCATCCCCGGCCCACGCCGGGGCCATGGCGCCTCGAAGGACCTGTCGTGAGTAAGGTTCGGAGGAGGTGGCCGCATGTCTGAGAAGCTTGCCGCGCTGAGGCATCTGCTCGCCGCATCGCGCTACGCCGACACCGACCACCGTGCCCGGATCGAGCTTTACCACCTCGACGCCCGGGCAGTCGCCGGCTGGATCTACTGGAAGCTCTCCCAACGACAGCTCGAAGGCATAGAGGCCGGTGATATCCGGCGCATCAAGGTGCTGCCCAACGACAACGCGCTGCTCATCACCGGTGATCCGGCTGCGCTCGACCGCCTCGAGGTGCTGATCGAGCGCCTCGATGTTCCCCATGCCACGACGATCTCGGTTTCCTGCGTCTCGGTGGAGACCACGCAGCCGCAGCGGCTGCTCTGCCAGCCGCGCGTCCCGAACATCATCGAGCGCGCCGACGGAACGCAGTTCGATCCCGCCGAGGGGCAGCTCGACGTGGGGAAGCTCTGCCCCGTCGCTCCCGAGTACGCGGACGACTGCATCGTGGTCGTGAACCCGTACGTGGATGCCGACGAGGTTGACAGGATGATCGAGGACGGCACCGCGGAGATGCCGTGGGAGCCGCGATTCGTCGAACACAGGGGGCTTGGCGGCACGGTGACATTCCAGTGCGAACACACCATGCCCTCGGGACGGCCGGGCCTGCGCCTCGCGGCGCTCGTGGGAGCGAACGGGCTGATCACCGTGCAGGTGAGTCTGCGCTGTGAGGGCGATCAGCGCTCCTCAAGCTCCGGCACCGTCCAGTACGTCGCCTTCCCGGGCCAGGCGGTCGCGGTCGGCGTGATCCCGGGCCGAAGCACCGTGGAGAAGATGATCGTGCTGCTGATCACGGCCGACACCGTGGACCGCCACGCCCGCAGCAGGGCCCACCAGCACGCACAGGAGCACACCCGGCGGCTGCACGGCACCCCGGTGCCCCAGAAGGACTGATGGCAAACCCACCGTGGTACATTGACGAGAGCCGGCGCAGGCGCGTGGCGCAGTGGCTTGCGTTCGTCGTGCTCGTTGCCGGATTCACCCTGTTCATGCTCCTTACAATGCGAGACATGTGGGTGGTCGAGTTCTCTCTGAGCAGCGCCGCGTCCGAGCCGGTTGAGGTGACACCGATCGGGCGATGGGACGTCACCGGCCTCGTCGGCGCACTGCCCCAACCGCCGGAGAGCCGCTACGCGCTGCGCCGCCCCGCCGGTGACCCCGGGACGGTGGCGCTGGCACCCGGCGAAACCGTCACGATCCGCTTCGACTACGATGACATCAGCTTCACGCATCTGCTCGTCAGGACGCCCGACGGGCGGGTACTGCTCCAGCCGGTGACGCATGAGACGCAGAGGCGGCTGAGGAACACATACACCGTGAGGCCGCTCGACGAACTGAGCGAGGCCCCGCGTGAGCTGCTTTCCATCCTCGGCGGCGCGAAGGTCGAGTACACGCCCGAACCTACAGACGCTCCTCCGCGTAGCGATTGAGCACGAGGGCGACCACGCCGCAGACCAGGAACGCCACCGCGAAGACCCCGAATGTCAGGGCGACGCCCCCCGGCCGCAACCCCAGAAGGCTCCCGGCCACAGCCGCGACCACCACGCCGAGGTCGCGCCAGGTGAACATCGCTCCGTAGACCAGCGGCCTGCGCGTCCGGTCCGACGATGCGCCGATCAGCGCCGTGCTGACCACCGGGACCGCCCCGTTGAGCAGGCCCAGCATCAGCGCCGTGATCGCCAGCGCGACCGGGCTCTCCCACAGCAGCGGCACGGCCATCGCCGCCGCCCCGCCGAAGAAGCCTATCGAGAGCACACTACCATGACTCATCCGCTCGCTCAGCAGCCCCGATGAGAAGCTGAGAACGAAGAGCGAGAATGGGTAGAAGAACGTCGCGATCCACAGCCACTGCGCTCCGTACGTGCGCTCGACGTAGTCGGTGAAGCTGCCGAGCACAAAGCCGAACGCGAGTGCCGCGGAGAACAGCAGGAAGGCCGCGATGCGCGCCTTCGCCCTCGACGTGATCTCCATCAGCGACGCCCAGGTCGGCATCTCCGGCAGCGGCTCGGGCCTGCGCGGGAGCGCGAGCATGATCCCGTAGCCGATCAGCGTCAGCGTTGTTGCCACCGCGTAGAGCAGCCACGAGATGCCCGCGCCCTGGGCGTAGCTGAAGACCGCCCCGAGCACGACCACGCCCACCGCCCAGCCCACGTGCGTGGCGCCGTAGAGCACGCCCATGCCCGTCCCGTGCCTCTTCGCGCGGTCGGCCAGCGCGAGCACCTGCAGCGTGGTGCCCATCCACATTGCCGCGCCGCCCCAGCCCCAGATCGCCGCCGCCACCAGCGCCAGCGGATAGCTCGGGAGGAAGTAGAGACCGAGCATCGCGATCGGGAAGAGCACGTACATCGCGCCGCCCGCCAGCGAGCACTTCCACTGAGGCCAGTCGCGCAGCAGATACACGTTCCCGAGACGGAAGATCATCATCGAGAAGTACACCGTGGCGATCACCAGCGCGCGCTCAAACTGGCTCCAGTCGGTGAAGTCCGCGAGGTAGGGCACCAAAAACGCCTGCTGCGCGCCGGTGCCCATGAAGATGAAGAAGAACGTGCTGGCGAGCAGCAGCACATGCGCGCGGGTGGAGAGGCCGGTCTGCTTCTCGGGCGTCGCGTCGGTCGCTGGCATCTGATCTCACCGGACGTTGGGCATGATAGGCGACGCACGGGCCGGACGCCTGTGCGCCGCTGGTGGTGCGCTGGGCCTCTGTCGCTTGCGGTTGGTCGTTCGCCCGTTCGTCGTTGGTCGTCCGACGTTGGTGGGACGGGCACCAATGCCTCTCGCCGCATGTCGTCCGTCGTTCGTAGGACAGGCATCCCTGCCTGTCTCCGTTGCTCAACGACATCGACAGGCTGGAAGCCTGTCCTACGCGGGAATCTACTCAAGCACAATCCAGCCGCGCGCCATCGGGTCGGCGTGGGCCTTGATCGACGCGAACCACGCGGAGATCTCGCCCGCGCTTCCCTGCACGTTGCGGACGAAGTTGATCGGCAGGAGGCGCTGACGGGCCGGATCGATCTCAAGTTCATCGAGAGGAATTCGCAGCTCGGCGGTCCAGCGTCCCTCGTGGACCGTGGCGGCCCAGTCTGCATCGAAGTCGTAGTTGAGGGCCTCGGCGTAGGTCTGCTCCTCGTCCGTTCGCCACTGGTCGAAGAACGCGCCCGCGGCGTTAACGATGAACTGCGCGTACGCCGGGTCGCGCCGGTCGGGGTTGATGAATATCTCCACCGAGTCGTCCTTCCACGTGGAGCCATCCCGCGGCGCGGCCTGTGTGACGAGCCGCGAGGTATCCTGCTCGCACTCGAGCGCAACGTAGAGGTTCGCACCGTCATGAACGACGCGGACGCGGGTGGCATACCGGGCCTGACCGGTCGCGCCCCACATGATGAAGTCCGTCAGGACATCCGCGTCATCCCAGAGGTCCTCGGAGATCTCGCCGTCGATGGTCGGCGGCTCTTCGACCCGCACCGCGGTCCCGACCTTCGTGGCCATCGCGCGGATCTGCTCGACGATCCGCTCGTAGCGCGCCGCCTCCTCCGGCGACATCTCCTCGGGCTCGCCGAAGAGGCGCGTGATCTCGCGCTTGATGTTCTCGCGCAGCGCCGCGGCGTCGATCGCCGCGTCCCCGCGCATCCGCTCGATCTGCGCGGTTGCAACCCGCGCCGCGGCCCAGCGCTGCGACTGCGTGATCCCGCCCGACAGCAGCGGCGTGATCCAGCTCTGCTTCGGTGGGTGAAAGGCGATCGGGTCGTCGCCAACGCGCTCGGCCATGAAGGCGTCAACGTCCACAGAGCTGATCTTCGTCGCCATCCGGCGCATCGCGGCGGCCACCTCGGGCATCGGCGCACCGGTCTCGGTCAGCGCCTCGAGGTCGTGCGCGGCCCAGTAGTTCTCCGCCAGCACGCGCGTTACGTCGAAGGTCTTCGCGAAGAACTCGATGCGCTCGCGCACGGTGTCATCGGCGGCCAGCGTGCGGGCCTCGTCGAGGTAGCCGGAGAGCCGCTCGATGACCTCGGGCGGGAAGATCCTGAACTGCTGCGGGTCGGCTGCAAGGCGGTAGGCCCAGTGCCCGCTGCCGAAGTTGTTCTCCACCCAGCTTCGCTCACAGAGCCCGAAGTACGCCTTCATCGGCTCGGCGGCCTCGCGGAACATCCGCTCGCTCCAGTCGTCGGTGATCGCGTCGATGTCCACGTCCGGGTCCCACAGCACGCGCGCCATGACGTAGAGCTTGTGCCCATCGAGCCCCCAGTTGGGATAGACCTCCGCGTAGAAGCCTTTCACGCCGAGACCTGCGGCGTGCCGGATGGCGTCCTGGAAGAGGTGGTTGTAGATCCGCGGGATCGCAAAGCCCATCCCGTAGGCGTAGTCGTAGATGCCCATCTGCTCGGTCACTTCCGACCAGCGGCGCAGCATCTCCTGGTCCTGCCCGCGGAAGTCCGGGTCCCAGTAGTCGGCGCGGTTGCTCGTGAGGTAGGGAATGATGTTTTTGTGCAGCCTCATGCCCTTCGGCGGCAGGATCACCGCTGAGTAGGCGAGGCAGCCGAGCATCCGGTCGGGGTAGTCCTGCTCGACGCGCTCGGCGACCTGGTTGAGCCAGGTGTAGTACTGCACCGAGCGCTCGCCGGAGAAGCCGTGCCACGCCGGGAGCGGCCGGTGGACCTGCAGGCAGTTCTTGCAGTCGCAGTAGCCGTGGCCGTCGTTGATGCCGTAGGAGAAGCTCTCGGCCATGCGATCGGCGCGGAAGTGGTCGCGCGCGGCCTGAGCGGCGAGTTCGATGCCCTCCGGAGCAGTCATACACGGCTGCCAGGCGTGGTCGTTCTCCCCTGGCTGGTAGCGGGCGTCGCCGTGCTGGGGGAAGTACTCCGGGTGCTCGTCGAAAAGCTCTCGCGGGAACACGCGGATGAGGTTGTGATGAAACGCGTAGCGGCGGTGGATGCGCTGGCGGAGATTCCAGTCGCCCCCGTACTGCGCGCCACTCCACAGCCGGGAGAGCATCTTCGGCGTGTGCGTCTCCCGCAGCGGCCCGACGGTGATGCTCTCATGCGCCGGGACGTCCTCGCCCAGCGGTCCGGGGATCAGCCAGCGCACGCCGACGTGGTCCTCGAGGAACTGGCAGACCGCCCAGTACGTCGCCCACGGGCTCGCGCCCGCGAGCATCACCGCCTCCTCACGGACGATCACCACGTAGGCATCGCGATCGAGGCCGTAGCGCTCGACGCCGAGGGCCTGCTTGACCGGCGAGCACATGCCGACGTAGATCGGCGCGCCCATCGAGGGCTCATACTCCGCCTCGGGGACCGCCGCGAACTCGCGGCCCGTGGCCTGCTGGAGGTACTTTCGCAGGTCCTGCCACGCCCTGACAGCCTCCGCCTCGGCGCGGTCTTCGTGGACGATGACGGCCTGGCTCTCGCCATCGAGTACTGCAAAGTCCGCTGCGCCGCAGGCACCGGCGGCGATCAGTACGCTCAGGCAGATGATGGCGATACGCATGGCGGTTCACCTCACGAAGAGAGTCGAATGCGCGCGCCTGAGGTTTCGCCGGGGAGCGCGCCGTCGCCTCCCCGCGAGGTATCCGGGCAGCCGCGGGCGAACTGTCCGGTGACGGCGTTGACCGGCCGAGGAGATGACGTGCGTGGGTAGCTTCTACACGAACCTGACGCTGCACGGCCCCGGACAACACGAGGTGGCGGAGTACCTGGCAAGCCGCAACCGGCAGGTCCTCGTGTCGCCGACGGTTGGCGGCGTGACGGTGGTCTACGATGCGCTCGCCGAGTCGCAGGAGCAGCGGCTGCTGGCCAACCTTGGCCGGGAGCTGTCCGCGCAGTTCGACTGTGCGGCGCTGGCGGCGCTCAACCACGACGATGACGTCCTGTGGCTGCAGCTTCACCTCGACGGGCGGCTCATCGATGAGTACAACTCCGCGCCCGGGTACTTCGGCGGCTCCCCGTCCGACCGCCCCGAGGGCGGAGACGCGCAGGCGCTCTGCGAGGCATTCGAAGTGCCTGACCGCGTGCCCGAGGCCGAGCGGATTCTGCGGCGGGAGGGCGACTACGCGGGGTACTTCGCCGCGTCCGCGCGGCACAAGGCGCTCGCTGATTCGCTGGGCATTCCCGCGGGGCTCGTAACGACCGGGTACCGCTATCTGACGCACGGAGAGACGCCTGAGGGGTTCAGCCCGGAGGACTTCATCCACACGGGACCGGTCCCGCGCGCGCCGGCGGTGTCGCCGGCAGGCGGGTGGCCGCCCGGCGGCGGGCCGCCGCCCGGCGCGCCTGGTGGCGGTGAGGCGCCGCCGCGGGGCGCTCACATTCACATCGGCCCGGCGCCCGGTGGCGGGTGTTGCGGCTGCCTGCTCGCGCCGCTGCTCATTCCGCTGGGCCTGCTGATCAGCGCGTGGAGCGCGCTGGTGCTGCGCCGACACGCAGAGCAGATGCGCGGCGGCCCGCCGCCCACCGGCTGACCGGCGGACGGCCGTTCATCAGCGGCCTATCGGCTGAAGCGAATGTCGAGGATGTCGCCGTCCTGCACCTCGTAGTCCTTCCCCTCCAGCCGCACGCACCCGGCCTCCTTGCAGGCTGCGATCGAACCAAGCTCATCGAGCTTCTCGAAGGGGATCACCTCAGCGCGGATGAAGCCGTCGTACATGTCGCTGTGCACCTTCCCGGCCGCATCACGCGCACCGGCACCTGCGGAGATCGTCCATGCACGAGCCTCGTTCTGGTTCGCGGTGAAGAATGTGATCACGTCGAGGAGGTCGTAGCAGGCGCGGATGAAGCGGTCACGGGCGATGGCGTCCAGATCATACTCGGCGAGGAACTCCCGCTGTGTGTCTTCGTCGAGTTCGGACAACTCCTGCTCGAGGCCCGCCGAGATCGGCATCCACCGCAGCCCCGCCTCCTCCGCGAGTCTGCACGCGCCGGTGCAGGTCTGCGCGCGCAGGTCCTCCTCATCGACGTTGAAGACGACCAGCAGGGGCTTGCTCGTGAGCAGATTGAAGCCGCGCAGCAGGCGCTCTTCATCCGCGCTGAGCGTCATGTCCCGCACCAGGCCGGTCGCCTCGAGCTGCCCGGCGACGCGCTGCAGCAGGTCGCGCTCGATGCTGGTCCTGTCCCGCGAGGATTTCATCTCCTCCTCGATGCGCCTGAGCCGTCCCTCGACGACGCTGAGGTCGGTGATCGTCATCTCCAGCAGAAGCGCCTCGAGGTCGGCGCCCGGCTCGAGCGCCTCGCCGCGGTGATCGAGTGAGCCGAAGCACTGAACGACCAGCGCGAACGCGTCGGCATCACCGGCGACTTTCGTGAGGCTGTCGTCACGGCGGGTATGCTCATCGCCTGTGTGCAGCGCCATCAGGTCAACGAACGTCATCTCCGGCTGCGTGGTCTTCGGCGAGGCGTATATCTCGGCGACGCGTTCGACGCGCTCATCGGGGACCTTCACCACCGCAATGCGCGCCTCCGCCCGGCCGATCTCCGACGGGTCGAACTCCCGTCCGGTGACGACGTGGAAGAGCGTGGTCTTGCCGCTTCCGGGCAGCCCGAGAAACCCGACTTTCATCGCAGACGCCTCCCGTGAGCCGAGATTCGCACTGCGTCCGCCGACTGCCTGCGGGCGCAGGCGCGATCGATCCCACGGTCCTGTTCGCCCGCCACCGCCGTCTACCCTTCACCGGCTGAAGCGGATGTCGAGGTAGTCGCCGTCGCTGGTGATGTACTCGCGCCCCTCAAGGCGGATCACCCCGGCCTCCCGGCAGGCGGCGAATGATCCCAGTTCGTCGAGCTTCACGAAGGGCGTGATCTCCCCGCGGATGAATCCATCGTAGATGTCAGAGTGTATCTTTCCGCCCGCATCGCGCACGGTGCTGGAGCCCCGGATTGTCCATCCGCGCGCCTCCTTCTCATTGCCCGTGAAGAAGGTGACCACGCCCAGCAGGTCGTAGCAGGCGCGGATGAACCGATCCCGGGCGGGCTCGTCGAGGCCGAAGTCGGCGAGGAACGCCTCCCGCATCTGCTCATCGAGCGCCGCGATCTCCTGCTCGAGCGTGGCGGCGATGATCTCATACTCAAGTCCCATCCGCTCCGCCACCGCGACGGCCTCCCGGCAGCGCTCACCCTGAAGATCATCCTCGGCCACGTTCAGCACCACCAGCAGCGGCTTGCTCGTGAGGAGGCTGAAGCCCCGCAGCAGCAACTGCTCATCCTCGCTCAGCTCCAACTCACGGGCCAGCAGACCCTCACCGAGGTGCGCCGCGACACGCTGCAGGAGGCCGCGCTCGAAGCTCGTCTTGTCCCGCGCGGACTTCAGCTCGACCTCGATCCGCTCAAGACGCCGCTCGACGATGCACAGGTCAGTGATCGTCATCTCCAGCAGCAGGCTCTCAAGGTCGGCGGCTGGGTCCAGCGGGTTCGCCTGGTAATCCAACTCCCCGAAGCACTGAATCACCAGGGCGAGGGCGTCCGCATCGCCGACGACCTTGCTGAGACTCTCGTCCCGCGGGCCCTGCCCGTCATCGCGATGCAGGGCCGGAAGGTCCACGAAGACCATCTCCGGATGGATGATCTTCACGGAGTGGAGGATCTCCGCGAGACGGGGCAGTCGCGGATCAGGAACCTTCACCACGGCCATCCGCGACTCGGCCCGCGCGGTGGTGGCGTGATCGGCATCGCGGCCTGTGACTACGCTGAACAAGGTTGACTTCCCGCTTCCGGGAAGTCCGAGGAATCCTGCCTTCATTGCTCTCCTGTCCTGACACGCAAGCGGGAGTGTTGACTGATCGATGACTGCGGGCGGGGTGGCCGGGAGCGGCTCAGGTCACCAGGTCCGGGAGTAGCCGTCGAAGCTGCTCGACACCGATCGGCCCCTCGCGCAGAACCCGAGGTGGCCTGGTGCTCAGGTCCAGCACCGTGGATGCGACGCCACCGGGGCACTGCCCGGCGTCGATGACGAGCGCGACGTTGCGCAGCAGTTTGTCCGAAAGCTCCACGACCCCGACGGCGGGCGGTTCGCCCGAGATGTTCGCGCTGGTCACCGCGAGCGCACCTCCGGCCGCGTGCAGGATCGCTCGCGCCACCTCGCTGGCGGGCTCGCGAAGGCCGACGGTCGATCGTCCGGCGCTGACCTCCGGCGGGATCCGGGGCGAAGCCTGGACGATCACCGTGAGCGCGCCGGGCCAGTGCCGCGCCAGCAGCTCCTCATGCGCCTCCAACTCGCCCGGCACCAGATCCTGCGCCTCGGCGATCGACGCGACCAGCACCGGCAGCGACATCTCCGCGGGCCGGCCCTTCGCGCGGAAGATCGCTGCGATCGCGTCAGGCCGCTCCAGCGACGCCGCGAGGCCGCAGACGGTGTCGGTTGGCATCACGATGAGACCGCCACCTGCGAGCGCTTCCGCGGCGGCGGCGGCTGCCGCCTCGAGGCCCGACTGCGCGACTCGCACGACCCGCGGGGCGTTCACTGCTCGCCAATCCCAAGCACCGCGGCGACGACCCGGTCGATCCTCCCGAGGTCCTTGCGGATGATGATCTCCCGTGCGCCCAGCGCCTCGCGCATCAGGTCGGCCACCGCGATCGCCTGCCCCTCCCCCACCTCGAACGCGGCCGCGCGGAGATTCGGTAGCGACGAAGCCTGCGTGATGATCGCCCGGTAGGCGCCCATCCCGTCCGGCTCCCGGTCCACCAGCGCCTCCCGCGGCTCATGCTCGGTGATCTCAGGCATCAGACCGTCGAACTCATCGTCGCGGATGTAGGGCGGGTTGCTGACGATCATCTGCACGCGTTTCGCCGCGCCCGCGTCGATCAGCGGCGTGAGCCACGGACCATGCATGAGCGCCACGCGGGACTTCACGCGATGCCTCGCGACATTCTCCGCGGCAAGCTCGAGGGCGGCCTCGGAGGTGTCTGTCGCGAACACCTCAAGCTCCCTGAACTCCGCCGCGAGCGTGATCGCAATGACACCACCGCCGGTCCCAAGGTCGGCCACCACGCTCAGCCCGAGATCGCCGATCAGCTCCAGCGAGACGTCGATGAGCGCCTCGGTGTCGGGTCGGGGGATCAATGCGCGCGGGTCGCAGATGAACTCACGGCCGTAGAATTCGGTGGTGCCGAGGAGGTACTGCAGCGGCTCGCGGCGGCCCCGGGCGGTGGCGAGCGTGTCGAGCGCCGCCATCTCCTCGCCGGTGAGCAGCCGCTCCTGCTGCACCGCAAGCTGCGAGAGCCGCAGGCCGAGGACGTGCGCGGCGAGCGCCCTGGCGTCGAAGTCTGCCTCGGGCACGCCGCTTTCTTCCAGCCGACTCTGCGCTTCCTTGATGGCGTCTCTAAGTTTCATGGGAGGAGGGGGCGCGGCTCAAAGACTCTCCGTGAACTGATCGAGACGCTGCTGCCGCTCATGCTCGGAAAGGGCCTGCAGGAGCGGATCGATCGCGCCGGTCATGACCTCGGGCAGATTGTGAAGGGTCATCCCGATCCGATGGTCGGTGACGCGATCCTGTGGGAAGTTGTATGTGCGGACCTTCTCCGACCGATCGCCGCTTCTGACCGCCTCACGCCGCTGCGCGTCCATCGCTTCGGTCTGCTTCTGCTGCTCGTGCTCGTAGAGCCGCGCGCGCAGTACCGTCAGCGCCTTCTCCCGGTTCTGCATCTGCGAACGCTCATCGCGCGACGCCGCCACGATCCCGCTCGGCTCGTGCGTGACCCTCACCGCGGTCTCATTCTTCTGCATGCTCTGCCCGCCCGGCCCTCCGGCGCGGAAGGTGTCCCAGCGCAGATCTCCGGGGTTGATCTCAACGTCCACGTCCTCCGCCTCCGGGAGCACGGCCACGGTCGCCGCCGACGTGTGGATCCGGCCCTGCGACTCGGTCGCGGGAACTCGCTGCACACGGTGGACACCCGACTCGTGCTTGAGCCAGCCGAACGCGCCCTGCCCCTTCACGTTGAAGATGATCTCCTTGTACCCGCCCATCTGACCCTCGTTGGCCGAGATGATCTCGACGCCCCAGCCGCGGTTGAGCACGTACTGATGGTACATGTTGAAGAGGTCGCCGGCGAACAGCGCGGCCTCGTCGCCGCCCGTCCCCGCGCGAATCTCCACGATCGCGTTGCGGTTGCGCATCGGATCGGGCGGAACAAGCAGCAGCAGCAACTCTCCCTGCATCTCCGCGATCGCCGCATCCGCCTCCTCAAGCTCCGCCCGCAGGAACTCGCGCATCTCCGCGTCCTCGGCGCCCTCGAGCATCGCCGCCGCATCCTCGCGGGTCGAGAGGTGCTCGCGGTACTCGTTGAGCCTCTCCATCGCAGGTACAAGCTCAGAGTGCCGAACCGAAAGCTCGCGCAGCTTCGCAGGGTCGCTGATGACCTCCTGCGTGGTGAGCTTCTGCTCGACGTCCTTGAACTCGTTCTCCAGGCGCTCAAGCGCCGGCAGCAGGTCCATCGTGCCTCTCCACGTCCATCGTCGTTCGCGACGGCGTCATGCGCCTCAGCTTCCGGCGGCCGCCCCGGTCTCCGGGGTGGCCTCGATCGCCGCGGCTTCGCCGTCATCCCCGTCGTCCGGCTCTCTGACGATCTCGCCCGCCCGGCCGATCTTCACCCGCTCGGGCTCCTCGAAGCCCTCGGGCATATCGACCTCAGGCGCGACCGCCGCGAGCGCGTAGATCGCGATCTCCACCTGCTCCTCATCGGCCTGCCGGGTGGTCAGCTTCTGCATCAGCAGGCCCGGCCCCGCGAGAACCTTCTCCAGCCCCCCGCCCCGGTGGCGGCCCGCGTAGCGGATGATCTCATACGCGACTCCCGCCACCGGCGCCAGGATCGCCAGGCGCAGCAGCAGCCGGAGCCACAGCTCGGGCCAGCCGAGGAAGCAGCCCACGATGATCTTCATGAAGATCACCACGAGGATGAACGCCGTCCCGCAGCGCGGGTGCAGCGGGCTGTTGTCGAGCGCGCTCCGCACGCTCACCTCGCCCGTCTCCTCGAACGCGTTGATCGTCGCGTGCTCGGCGCCATGATACTCGAATACGCGCCGCACGTAGGGCAGCAGCGAGATCGCGGCGATGTATCCGATGATCGCCAGCAGTCGCAGGCCGCCCTCGAAGAGATTGCGCACGAGCACCTCGTTGAAGTTGGTGCTCAGCGAGAGCGCATCGCCACCCATGAACCAGTCCACGGCCCATGCGGGCAGCAGGACGAAGAGCCCGACCCCCAGCGCCATCGCCGGGATCATCGTCAGCCACAGCGCCTTCTCGCCGAGGGTCTGCTTTTCGGCATCCGCCGCGGCGATCTCACGGGTCTGCTTCTCAGCGGCCGACTGCTCGCCGGGCGGCACCCGTCCCTGCGCCTCGTCCTCCAGCGCAACGTTGCCCGAGAAGGTCAGCGACTCAAGACCCATCGTCAGCGAGTCGACCAGCGCGACGTTCCCGCGCAGCAGCGGCCACTTCGCCCAGCGGTAGCGCTGCGTCCAGGTGTTGAGATCGCGCTTGCCGACGATGACGCTCCCGTCGATCCGCCTCACGGCCGTTGCATACGCGTCCTGCGAGCGCATCATCACGCCCTCCAGGACGGCCTGGCCACCGTAGAAGTGCTTCTCTTTCTCGCTCATGGCGCCTTTAAGCGGACGGCCTCAGCCCCGACCGGGGCTGAGGCCAGGATAGGGTGCAGTGAGAGACTGCTACTCCTCGTCGTCTTTGTACTGGTCCTGCAGCCCGTAGCGCTTGATGAACTTCTCGACGCGGCCCTCAGTGTCAACCATCTTCTGCTTGCCCGTGTAGAACGGGTGGCACTGGCTGCAGATCTCGACCTTGATCTCGGGCCTGGTCGAGCGCGTCGTGAAGGTCTCGCCGCAGGCGCAGGAAACCGTCGCCTCTACGTACTCCGGATGGATGTCAGCCTTCATGGTCGAATATCCTCCCGACCGCACCGCGGCCGATGATACGCACAACAACTCACGACCCGGACGCGTTCAGGGCCGTGGGTTGTGAATCATACCACAACCACCCGCTAACCGCAAGACAAACGACTCCGTCATTCCGCTGCGCTCCGAACCGTGTCCGGGCGAGACGCCCGGACGCCCGACTCCAACCCCGCACGCTCCCCCCGACGCGGACCCCAGGGGCCCTCGCCTGGCGAGCCCTTCAGGCGGCGACGCCTCTACACGTCGAAGATCGCGTAGGCCGCCCGCGCCGCCTCGATCGTGTCGCCCTTCGGCCGGAACTCGTGGGAGACGTAGCCCTCGTAGCCGCTCTCGGCGATCGCCTTCGCGATCGGCGGGTAGTAGATCTCCTGGCTCTCGTCGATGTCGCCGCGGCCGGGGTTCCCGCCGGTGTGGAAGTGGCCGATCCACTCGATGTTCTCCGTGATCGTGCGGATCAGGTCGCCCTCCATGATCTGCATGTGATAGACGTCGTAGAGGAGTTTGACCGCCGGCGAGTTCACCATCCTGCAGACATGCGCGCCCCACGGCGTGTTGTCACACTGGTAGCTCGGATGATCGACCTTCGAGTTGAGCAGCTCCATGCACAGCGTCACGCCCGCTTCCTCGGCCTCCGGGGCCATCCGCGCGAGGATCTCCGCGCAGTACTCGGCGCCCCGGATATCCGAGAGCCCGAAGCGCCGGTTGCCCGAGAAGCAGCACAGCACGGGCACGTCGTTTTCGGCGGCCGTCTTGATGCTCACGCTCAGCTCCGCCGCGATCCGGTCGTGATTCTTCGGATCGTTCATCCCGTCGGTCAGTGACTCATGCCCGATCAGCAGCGCGACGTCGAGCCCGTGATTCTTCACCATCGGGATCTGCTCGGGCTTCATCATCTCCATCGCGTCATAGCCGATCTGTTTCGCGGCGGCCATGACCTCATCGGGCGCGTAATCGCTCGAGCCTACAAACGACCACCAGACCAGCGCCTGCTTCATCTCAGCGGCCTCCTTGACCCGTTGACATTCAACCTGCGCGATCGCCGCGGGGGAGGTTCGCGCAGGGCCCTGCCGTCGTCGGTCTGACGCATCTGAGCGACATCCAGAGGTGCGGGTGGCGGACTGCACTACACGAGAAAGTCCGGTGCCGGCCCCGCGACCCAGAATCTGAGAACGAGTGTCAGCACAGCGACCAGCAGAAGCACCATCGTGACTCTCAGCCACATCGGGAAGCGCGCATCCAGCGCGAAGCCGGTGGCGCCGAGCAGCAGCCCGAGCATGAGAAGGTATGCCGACACCGGCGGCAGAAGACGCTGTGTCAGCCTCGCGGCGAACAGCCAGGTGACCGGCGCGGCGGCCAGCGAGGCGGCCGCGACCATCAGTATTCGGCTGCGCGTCGGATCGGTGGCTCGGATGAGAAGGAAGAGGCCGGCAACGACCACCGCCGCGAGTGGCAACTCCAGCGGGTGCCCGAGGTAGAGGTGATACCACAGGTCATCGATCGTCCCGTCCCCTCCTCTCCGCGGGACCGGCGGGCGTCCCCTGAGGGCCGCCCGCCGCTGCGCCGGTTCCTCACATGGCCGCCGTCAGGCAACATCCCACGACTTGAAGGCACTCCGCGCCGCGGCGAGCCTGTCCTCGCCCTTGGGGCCGAACTCATGGCCGACGTAGCCCTCGTAGTTGAGCTTTGCGACCTCCGCGGCGATGGCCGGGTAGTAGATCTCCTGGTGCTTGTCGAGATCGTGGCGGCCCGGGTTGCCGGCGGTGTGGAAGTGCTTGATGTACTGGATGTTCTGCTGGATGGTGCGGATCAGGTCGCCCTCCATGATCTGCATGTGGTAGATGTCATAGACGAGCCCCACGCGCGGGCTGTCCACCATCTTGCACACGTGCACTCCCCACTCGGTGCTGTCGCACATGTAGCCGGGGTGGTTGACCTTTGAGTTGAGCAGCTCGAGGGCGAGGTTGATGCCCTTCTCCTCGGCGACCGGAGCCACGCGCGAGAGGATCTCGGCGGTGATCTCCGCACCCTGAAGGTCGCTGACACCCTCGTAGCGGTTGCCCGAAAGACACAGCAGGCTCGGGACTTCGAACTCTTCGGCCAGTTCGAAGCTGGCCATCAGCTCGTCGTAGATGCGCTCGTGATTCTCGCGCTTGTTGAGCCCGTCGGCGAGGGACTTATGGCCAACGAAGATCGCGATGTCGAGCTCGGCCTCTTTGATGAGCGGGAAGATCTCCGGCGGGCTCATCTCGACGGACGCGAAGCCCATGGCTTTGACCTGCGCGAGGATTTCTGCGGGCTCTCCGGCCGGGGCGACGACTCCCCAGCAGACGGACTGCTTGATGGGTGTCATGGTTATTGGACCCTCCTGTCGATGCGTGCGTACTGCGGAGGTGCTTCGCCGCGAAAGCGGGGATACCTTCCGCGAGGAGGGATTCGGCGGGGCAAGGGGGGAATGACCGGCGGGAGGCGGCCGCACTTCCTGAGCCAGGCGCCTCGGGAGGATGCGCAAGCGCGAACGATCACCGTCGACGCCGCCCAGCAGGCGATGAAGAAGGCGGGGTTGTTGTAGGGACTGCAGACGCGGGAGAGACCAGACCTGGTCATTCCCTCCCGAGGTGATACCGAGGGAGGAGGCGTCACGGGAAGGGACGAATACGACAAATGCGCAAACAATAATCATTCTGGGGGTCACTGCCTTGCCTCGCGAACTAGAGGAGCAAATCAGCGACAAGTCACGGTCGATCTTCACTGATAGCTATCCGATGTCTATCGGTGAGCTTATCAACATGTACAAGCTCGAAGAGATTGACATTCATCCTGAGTTTCAGCGCTTCTACCGCTGGCAAGACCTCCAGAAGACGCGGCTGATTGAATCAATTGTGCTCGGTATACCCATACCTCCGATATTCGTGGCACAACGGGATGATGGTGTCTTGGACGTAATCGACGGCCTGCAGCGACTCGCAACGATTTTCAAGTTTGTCGGCATACTCAGAGACGAGGATGATAGTCTTGAGGACGCTCTGGTTCTCGGGGAGACCGACTATCTGCCGGCCTTCGACGGTATCGTTTGGGAGGATGCGGAACAGCCCGATAGGGCATTCACGGAGGCCATGCGCCTGAAGTTCAAGCGAGAGAAGATCGGCGTCATACTCGTAAAAGCCGAAAGCGATGAGGAGACCAAATATGACCTTTTTCAGAGACTGAACACCGGTGGCACGCGGCTTACAGATCAGGAATTGAGGAACTGCATACTTACCTTGGAAAACCCCGAGCTGTACCGGCTGCTTCGACGGCTGGCGAAATCTAGGGATTTCGAGGAGTGCGTTCCGATCACGGAACGTCAGACCGATGAGCAGTACGACCTGGAGCTAGTGCTCCGCTTCATGGTCTTCCGCACTGCTGATCCGGACACGCTGACGGGTATAGATGTCGGCGAGTACCTGACGAAGCGTATGCTCGAAATCGCTGGCCTGCATGACGAGGACCCGCAGGGCCTTCAACAGGAAGAGGACGCGTTCACAGCAACATTCCGTATTCTGCAGCAGCAATTGGGGGAGGACAGCTTCAAACGCTGGGATCCAAACAAGGATGATTGGGCCGGACCCTTTACTCTGTCCGGGTATGAAGCAATCGCTATGGGAATTGGTGCCAACTGCAAAAACGGAGAGTATGCGGGCGACACCGACGGAATCCGAGAGAAGGTCAAGTCGCTCTGGACAGACGAGACATTCAACGAACGATCAGGAGCTGGGGTGCGAGGCTCTACCCGACTCGCGGCGCTGCTTCCGCTCGGGAGGAGGTTGTTTGGGGGTGCCAACTAGGACATTTGACGACCTCAGCGAGAAGATCCGAACGGAGCGCCGTTGGCGACGCCAGGAAGTTACCACCCTACTGCGTCACGCGCACGCTTCGACAGGAGCACTAGAGGAAGCAGCATTGTGCAGGGCAGGCGTCACGATGCTGTATGCCCACTGGGAAGGCTTCGTCCGTGAAGCGCTGTGCGCTTACCTGGAATTCGTCAGGTACCAAGTGACCGTAGACCGTACGAGCCACAGTCAGCTGTCGGCACCGTGGATAGCGCTGTCCGCTGCACGAATGATAGATGCGGATATTGACCAAGAGCGGTGCGTTGTGTACTTGCCGGTCGTAGAATTCATGCGGGAAGGTATGGCCGAACGTCCCTCTCTGCCGGAGGATCTCCCTGTCGGTGCCAAGAGCAATCTTCAGTATGAGGTGCTGGCCCGTCTGATGTCGGTTGTGGGACTCGAAGCGGGTCAGTACGCAGACAGGGAGCTTCTCGTCAACGAAAGATTACTGGGACGCCGGAACCCGATTGCCCATGGGACGCGAATTCCAGTCGACGCCGAGGAATTGGATGGGTTGATGAGAGAGGTGTTCAGCCTCATCGACGATATCATGACAGCAATTGAAAATGCGGCAGCCCTGTCCTCGCACAAGGAAAACACTCCAGCTACTTAGTCGCAAATACTAGTTCTTCCGTACGGCGGCCTTCGCTTGGCTGCGAACCAAGCGCATCGAGGTCAGCACACCAATGGCCGTCTCCAAGATTGAGTGGACCGACTGCACCTGGAACCCGGTGACGGGATGCACGAAGATCAGTCCCGGGTGCGATCACTGCTACGCGGAGCGCATGGCGAAGCGCCTCAAGGCCATGGGGCAGCCCAAGTACGCCCGCGAGTTTGAGGTCGTCACGCATGAGGACTGCCTCGCCGACCCGCTTGAGTGGACCAGCCCGCACATCATCTTCGTCAACTCCATGAGCGACCTCTTCCACAGGGACGTGCCGCTGGAGTTCATCCGGCGCGTCTTCGAGACCATGCGCGAGGCCGAGCAGCATATCTTTCAGGTGCTCACCAAGCGCTCCGGGCGGATGGCGCAACTCAACGGCAGCATCGACTGGCCGGAGAACGCATGGGCGGGGGTGAGCGTGGAGAACGCCGACTACGTGTTCCGGCTCGATGATCTGCGCGAGGTGGACGCAGCGGTGCGCTTCGTCTCGTTCGAGCCGCTCATAGGGCCGATCGCCGACGTGGACCTCACCGGCATCGACTGGGTGATCGTGGGCGGCGAATCCGGTCCGGGCGCCCGGCCGATGGAGGAGCAGTGGGTTCTCGATCTGAAGCAAGCGTCGGAGGACGCGAACGTCCCGTTCTTCTTTAAGCAGTGGGGCGGCACGAACAAGAAGAAGGCCGGGCGCGAGTTGCTCGGGAAGACGTGGGATTGCGTGCCGCCAGCGGCCGCGCGATACGCAGTCGGCTCGATCGGGACCTGACCCACAGCGCAGGGAAGTGCCTGAGTTGGATCACAGAGATGCCGGACGCTACTGGGACAGCAACGCCGACGCATGGACGAAACTCGCGCGCGAGGGCTACGACGTCTCGCGCGACTACATGAACACCCCGCAGTTTGTCGCGATGCTGCCGAATGTCAGCGGCCTCCACGGCCTCGACATCGGCTGCGGGGAGGGCGCGAACACCCGACTGGTGGCGGAGCGGTGCGGGCGGATGACGGCGGTGGACATCTCCCCTGCATTCATCCGCCACGCCGCCGACATCCACGGCGAAGGGCCCGATGGCATCCGCTTCGTAGTCGGCAGCGCGGTTGAGCTCCCATTCGCGGACGAGAGCTTCGACTTCGCAACCTCGTTCATGTGCCTGATGGAATTCGCGGAGACCCGGCGCGCCCTGGCGGAGGCCTATCGTGTGCTGCGCCCCGGCGGCTTCCTGCAGTTCTCGATCACTCATCCGTGCTTCGATACCCCGCACCGGCGGAAGGTGCGCGGGCCGGATGGCCGCACCTGCGCGATCGAGATCGGCGCGTACTTCGATGACCCGGCGGGCGAGATTCTGGAGTGGACCTTCAGTGCCGCGCCTGAGACGGCGCGGGAGGGGCTGGAGCCGTTCCGAACGCCGGTCTTCCGCCGAACCATCAGCGAATGGCTGAACACGCTCGTAGACGTGGGCTTCACGTTCGAGCGCCTCGGCGAGCCGACCGTCGATGACGAGACGGTCGCGCGTATGCCGCGCCTTGCAGACCACCAGCTGATACCGTACTTCCTGCACGTGCGCGGACGAAAGGGCGAGAGGTAGACTCTGCCCGCTGGCCACCCACCGTGAGCTGTCGAGCGCTCTCCTACTCCCGCGGCCAGTCGAGGCGCCACTGCGGGCGGCGGCGGAAGGGCTGATCGAACGTGTTCGTCAGCTTCCCCTGCTCCTCGAGATGCACCATGCAGGCGCGGAGGCAGCCGCGCGCGCCCTCCAGCGCCCGACCGTACACGTAGGTCGGGGCGACCTTGTAGGTGTGCGGAGAGCCCTCGCGCGGGTCCGCCTGGAAGGCCTCCCGGTCCTCCTCGGTCACCATGAACGGATTGTACTCCTCGCTGCCGCCGGAGAAGTAGGTGCCGCACTTCGCCTCGTCGAGCGCGCCCCACTCAAGCTCATGGCCCGCAACGGTCAGCTTCACCGACTCGTCCGCGCTGAGCGCGCCGCCGGTGCAGCCGCTGACACAGGCCATGCAGCGGTCGCAAAGTTGCGGCCCGGAGTAGATCTCATCCGGCTCCAGCGGCAGGTCGGTGAGGATGCAGGCGAGGCGCTGGCGCGGGCCGAACTTCGGCGAGAGGAACATCTTCGACCAGCCGATCTCCCCGAGCCCGGCCATGAATGCCGCGAGCCGCAGCGGCACGAAGACGTCCGGCGCGGGCTTGTCCGGCCCCACCGGGACGCTCCAGCCCTCCTTCAGCCCGGTCGCCCAGTGCATCTGGATGCTCGACCACGAGAAGTTGTTCGGGATCGGCACCGCCTCGAAGCCCGCGTCCTCGATGGCCGCGGTGATCTGCCAGATGACCATCGGCTGGAGGATGAAGTTGATCGCCGCGTAGCCCATCGAGGAGTACGAGATGTAGAAGGTGCCCTCCTCGACGCCGCGCAGGGTCCCGCGCGGGATGCGGAAGCCCAGCACGATCATAGACTTCGCGTCCGGCGCGATCTGGCGGGCATCGGAGTACGCCGGCGCGCCCTCCCAGCGGTCCATCGGCGCGATGCCGACGAGGTCGGCCCCGGCGCCCAGCGCTATCTGCTTCACGGCTTCGGATGTCAGCATGATGTGCCTCCGGGAACTGCGCGTCATTCAGAGCGACGTATCTTCAGATGCGCCGGATCGGTCGTCGCCGCCGCTATTCGCCGTTCCGCGGCCACGGAAGCTGCCAGTCCGGGCGGCGGCGGAAGGGCTCGTCGAAGGTGTTGCCGAGCTTCCCCTGCTCCTCGAGATGGATCATGCAGGCGCGGATGCAGCCGCTCGCCCCCTCCAGCGCCCGCCCGTAGCCGTACGTCGGCGGGACCTTGTAGCGCTGCCCCTGGCTGACCGGCTGCTGGTAGCCCTCGCGGTCCGCCTCGGTGACCATGAACGGGTTCTTCTCCGGCGCGGCGCCGCAGAAGTACCGGCTGCAGATCGTGTAGTCGATGTTCGCCCACTCTACCTCGTGGCCGTCGATCTCGATCCGCACGCTATCGCTCTGATCGGTCGGGATCGCGCCGCCGCTGCATTGCTGCGCGCACATCATGCAGCGATCGCACAGCGGCGGACCGTCGTAGATCGGGTCGGGCTCAAGCTCCGCGTCGGTGAGCAGGATCGCGATCCGCTGGCGCGGCCCGAGTTTCGGCGAGAGGAACATCTTCGACCAGCCGATCTCCCCCAGCCCCGCCATGTATGCGGCCAGCCGCAGGTGCGGGAAGACGTCCGGGGCGGGCCTGTCCGGCGCGACGGGTATGCTGAAGTTCGGGTTGTGGACGCCGGTCTTCTCGGGGTCCTGGCCGGAGTTGTTGCTGTTCGTCCACGCAAAGTTGTTCGCGATCGGCATCGTCTCGTAGCCCGCGTCCTCGAGCATCGCCGTCAGGCGCCAGAGCACCATCGGCTGGAGGACGTGGTTGATCGCCGCGTAGCCCATCGAGGCGTAGGAGATGTAGAAGGTGCCCTCCTCGACGCCGCGGAGCGTCCCGCGGGGGATGCGGAAGCCAAGCGCGATCATCGACTTCGCGTCCGGGCATATGTAGCGGGCGTCCATCTGCTTCGGCGCGCCCTCCCAGCGGCTCATCGGCGCGATGCCCACAAGGTCGGCGCCCATCTGCAGAGCGTAGTCCTTCACGTCCTGTGCTTTGAGCATGATGCTCCCCTCAGGGATCCGTCGCTTGGCGGTAGGCGCACAGTTCGCGGGCATCGTCGCGATTCCTCCGTCCGGAAGGCATCAATGCCGCGCCGGCGAATGAGTCAGGCGAACGCGAGACTGATACGTGGAGGGAAAGCGCGATGGACTATCGGCAGCTCGGCAACAGCGGGACGCGGGTCTCGAAGCTCTGCCTCGGCACGATGAACTTCGGCGGACGGACCGAGGAGGACGAGGCGCACCGGATCATCGACACCGCCATCGAGGGCGGCATCAACTTCATCGACACCGCCGACGTCTACGGCCGCGGCGTCTCGGAGGAGTTCACCGGCCGCGCGCTGCAGGCCAGCGGGAAGCGCGATGACGTGGTCCTCGCCACCAAGGCCGTGGCGCGGATGGGCCGGGGACCGAACGATCACGGGGCCAGCCGCTATCACCTCACGCGCGCGGTTGAGGCCTCTCTGCGGCGGCTGCAGACCGACCGGATCGATCTGTTCTACCTGCACATCACCGACATCACCACGCCGATCGACGAGATCGTGGACACCCTCAACGTGCTGGTGAAGCAGGGGAAGATCCTCTACATCGGGACGAGCAAGTGGCCGGTGCCGCTGATCATGGAGCTGCTGTGGAAGGCCGATCTCGCGGGCGGGCCGCAGGTCGTCGCCGAGCAGCCCCCCTACAACCTCACCGACCGCCGCGCGGAGATGGAGCTTGTCTGGACGGCGCAGCGCTACGGGCTGGCGCTGGTGCCCTTCGGGCCGCTCGCGGGCGGCGTGCTCAGCGGCGTCTACCGCAAGGGCCAGGCGATCCCGGAGGGGCACCAGTTCCAGGAGGTCGGGCAGGAGGACTGGCACAACCGCATGGCGCCGGAGGTGCTGGATCTGGTCGAGGCGCTGATCCCGCTGGCGGAAGCCCGCGGGGTCTCGCTGGCGGAGTTCGCGCTGGCGTGGTGCGCGCAGCGGCCGGGGATCACCTCGCCGATCACCGGACCGCGGACGGTCGGCCATGTCGAGAGCGCCCTGCGCGCGGCAGAGATCGAGCTGAGCGACGAGGAGATGCAGCGCGTTGACGAGATCATCCCGCCGGGCGAGGCGCTGACCGAGTACTTCACGCTCTACCGGCGCATGTGCCGGGCGGTCAACGAGGGCGAGCCGCTGGGGCCGTTCTAAGCCAGCGCGCGCGTCACCGTTCGATCACCCACCGCCCGCCGGAGCGCGCCGTGCTCCGGCGGGCGCGCCGATCTCAGCGCCAGCCGGTCAGGCGGTAGGCCGCGATGGTCTCCACTCCCCGGTAGTGCCGAAGGCCGGCGACGTTGAGTTCGGCCGCGCGTTCAAGCTCCAGGCCCGCCGCGCGGAAATCCGCGATGACCTCCCCCTCGTCGTGCGAAGCCTCCGGCACGAGCAGCCAGGCTCCGCCGAAATGTGATCCGAAGCGTTGCAGGAAGCTCGCGACGGCGGGGCCATCGTAGACTGACGGCTCGGAGACCATCCCGCTCTGCAGCACAGGGCGGCCTGTGTGAAAACGCACGGGCCACGCCCGCCAGCCGATGATCAGGTCGTCGGGCGCGGTGTTGGCCTCCACCCACTCATCCACCGCCGAGCGCACCGGGGTGAGATCGTGTGAGACGCTCCCGGCGATCAGCGTCCCCGTCGCCAACGGGATCACAAGCACGGCGAGGATCGGCCATCGGCGCCTCAGCACGCGCTCAGGCGGCCTGGCGAGTGACAGGAGAGCCGCGAGGATGAGCAGCAGGGCGACGTATCCCGGGAAGAACTGCCGCCCCTCAGGCGGATTGTCCATGCGGTACATCGCGTGCGAAGCGACCGTCCCGGCCTCATGCAGGACGGCGTAGAGGAGTGCCGCGCCCGCGAGAGAGAGGGCAAAGGCCCTCCGGCCGTCGCCTCCATCGCGATCGAGGAGATGATAGCCGAGCACTGCTGTCGCCAGCACGAGCAGCGGCGTGGATGCGTCCATGTACACGCCGTGCCCGAGGCGCATGAGCAGCTCGTAGAGCGTGAACTCCGACGGCGGACGGTCGGGGCCGAAGACGCTGCTGCCGAGCATCGCGTGGCGGGCGAACCACAGCCCGAGCGGCAGCGCGGAGCCGACGACCATCGAGGCGAGGGCGGTCGCACGGACGCGCCACGCGCGTACCTGATGGCGCAGCGGGCCGACGACCGCGAGCAGCCCGAGGGTTGGGATGAGCGCCACGCCGATATGCCGCGTGAGCGCGGCGGCCGCGGCGAGCACTCCGGCGAGCAGCCCGAGCCACAACGCGCGCGAGCGACCGCCCTCCGGACCGCCGCCCTGCAGCGCTAAGGCCATCGCCACGAGCGCGCCGAAGACGAGCGCGATGAAGGGAGTCTCGGAGAAGGCCCTGAAGGCGATCCCGTGCACGAACATCATGTACACGAACAGAAGACCGACCAGCAGCCCCCACTCGACCCTGCGCGAAACCGCGACGAGCAGCCACAGGAGCGCGATCTGACTGAGCACCGCGATCAGCCACGTCGCCGCCTCGGGCGAGAGCCCCAGAGCCAGCGGCCCGCCAAGCAGGATCGAGTACATCGGCGGCCAGAGCACCTCGGTGGCCGGGACGCGTTCGGTCGTGAGATTGAGGTGCCATGTCGCAAGCGTCCCGTCCTCGATCCACGTCCGCGCCACGTCCACGTAATGCAGCGTGTCGGCGTTGAAGTGCATGTCGCGACAGCCCACTGCCACGAGCAGGCCGAAGAGCGCCACCAGCAGCCACTGCCCGGCACTCAGTCGCAGGCCCGGACGATCTTCGGTCACCATCGGCCGATCCGCTTCGGTCATCCCTGACGTCATACCACCCTCCCGAACAAAGCAGCGCAGCGCCCGCCGCCGGGCACCATCATACACGAATCCCCCCGCGGATGTCGCATGATCGTCCCTTCCGGGACGCGGGCGAACCAGCAGATCAGGTCGGAGGCTTGACTTCCCCCTCGCTCCGCTCTACCCTTCCTGTGCGACACAACACACAAACAAGGCTGGAGGGGTTTCATGCGCACACGTACGTTGGGCACGAGCCAACTTGAGGTCCCCGTCATCTGCTTCGGCTGCTGGGCGATCGCCGGAGGCGCGCTCTGGGGCGACCAGGACGAACGCGACGCGATCGACGCGATGCACGAGGCCATCGACCACGGGCTGAACTTCTTCGACAGCGCCGAGGGCTACGGCGGCGGCGAGTCCGAGGAACTGCTCGGCCGTGGGCTGAGCGACAGGCGCGACCGGGTCATCATCGCCACCAAGGCCTCGCCGAACCGCCACGCGCCGGACGATCTCAAGCAGGCCTGCGAGGAGTCGCTGGGGCGGCTGCAGACGGACTACATCGACCTCTACCAGCTCCACTGGCCGAGCCGCGAGGTGCCCTTCGAGGACACCTGGGCCGCGATGCAGGAGCTGATCGACGAGGGCAAGGTCCGCGCGGGTGGCGTCTCCAACTGGGGGCCGATCGACCTCGACACCATCCTCCTGCACGGCCACCCGGAGGTCGATCAGGTCGCGTACTCGCTGCTCTTCCGCGCGGTGGAATATGCGATCGCGCCCAAATGCGAGAAGAATGGTATCTCGATCCTGTGCTACTCGTCCATCATGCAGGGGCTGCTTGCGGGCAAGTACGCCTCACCCGACGAGGTCCCGGAAGGCCGGGCGCGCAGCCGCCACTTCTCCGCCGACCGCCCAAAGGCCCGTCACGGCGAGGAGGGCGCCGAGGAGCTGACCTTCGAGACGATCGCCGCGATCCGCGAGATCGCCCGGGAGGTCGGTGAGCCGATGCACCGCCTCGCGATTGCGTGGCTGATCGAGCAGCCCGCGGTGGGCAGCGTGATCGTCGGGATCCGCGACCCCGAGCAGGCCCGCGACAACATCGCGGCGGCCAACCTCGACCTGCCTGCCGAGGTTATCGACAAACTGAGCGAGGTGACGCAGCCTCTTAAGGAGAAACTTGGACCAAACGCCGATATGTGGCAGGGGGAGTCCCGGATCAGATAGGCAGAGAGCCCGGTCGGGCGCTCGGGTCGGGCACCACGGAGGTGTCATGAGAGATGATACGCCGCCTGGTGTTGTTCGCCACGCCCCCACTGCCGGGCCGGTCAAAGACCCGGCTGGCGCAGCAGCTCGGCGCTGCACCGGCAGCGCGAGTGGCGGAGGCGTTGCTCCACGACACGATCGCCCTGTGCGAATCGCTGGCGCAGCGCTTCCCCGAGCAGGAAACGCGCCTGGTGCTGGCGTACACCGAGCGGCAGGACTGGTTCACCCCCGCTCTCTCCGCCGACTGGCGGCTCATCGAGCAGCGCGGCGAGGACCTCGGCGAGCGCATCGAGAACGTGCTCGCCGACCTCGCCCCCGCCGATGACGACCGGACGGTCTTCATCGGGATGGACTGCCCCCAGATGCCGCCCGAACGGGTTGCGGAGGCGTTCGAGGCGCTTGAGGACGCCAACGCCGTGCTCGGGCCGTGCGAGGACGGCGGGTACTACCTGCTCGGTGTGAGCGGCGGCATACCCGAGGGGCTGCTCAGGCGCGTTCGCTGGGGAACGAGTGAGGCGCTCGGCGACGCGGTCGCCGCGCTGGAGGGGGCCGGCTTGAGCCTCGCGCAGCTTGTCCCCGGCTACGACGTGGACACCGCCGAGGACCTCCAACGCCTCGCCCGCGAGATGGCCGCCGACGCCCTCGACGGCCTCGCGAACATGACGAAGACCCTGGCGGATCTCGGGATGTGAGCGGGGGCCGGCCTCTCCAGCGGCTGCGGCCTCACACCCCGAAGCTCACCAGCGCCCGCTCCAGCACCTCCGCGCAGTAGCCGCAGGCGTGGCAGCGGCGATCGCAGGTGCTCGTGCGCTCGAACCAGTCCTCCGGGAAACGCTCGTTGTCGATGACGTCCGGCGCAAACGCCGGGCCGAAGCCCGGCTCCATCAGGTCCAGCAGGTTCCCCCGGAAGCGCCGGTTCACATACGCGTCGATCACCATCCGCGGCCGCGCGTGCATCCGAGTCGCCAGCTTCACCACCGGGAAGAGCTCCTCGTAGTGATGGATGTCCTCGGGCCGCACCCATGTGTTCTGCAGCACGCAGACGCGGTTCGCCGGCTGCTGGAGGAAGCGCCAGCAGGTGTGCGCGCTCCAGTCCCTCACATTGAGGCACTCGTCGATCTCCGTCTCATGCGCGACCATGTTGTCATGGAAGGCCTGCCCCGAGCAGTGGATCATGCAGCCGGAGTTCGCCAGCATGATGAGCTTCTTTCCGTTCGCGTCGGCCCACTCTCGCAGCTCGCGGAGGTAGTCGAGGTCGCGGTTGAACTCCCGCTGGACGTGGTAGCTGTCGAAGACGTCGGCGAGATACTCCATCCCCTTGATGGTGCCGATCTTCATGTTGATCGACGCGCGCACCTCGACCTGCGGATGGTACTTCTTGATCGTCCGCGCGACGAACGGTGAGGTCGTGGTCGCGATGTCCGCCCCGCCCACCCCCGCCTCCATGTAGTCGAGCACCGAGCGCACCTGGTTCTCCAGCCACTCGCTGATCGCCCGGCCTCCGTAGCAGGCGGCGTTGAAAAGCAGGTCGAGCCTCACGCCCATCTCGCGCAGGCGCAGCAGATCCCGCTCAAGCTGCCGCTGGGCGGTCCAGTCCGTATACCCGTGCGCGGTCGCCAGCGGCGCGCGGCCCGACGGCATGTCCGCCCACGGAAAGTACACCTCCGCGATCTGCTCGCGGTAGTCTTCGATGACGTCCACGATGGGCTCCATGTCCTCACCGGGGAGCTGGTAGCCGACTGCGAACTTCATGGCACTAACCTCGGGGGGCGGCGTTGGGGCGCGAGAGCGGCGGACGCAGGACAGGGCGGGAATATGCGCATCCCCGCCCTGTCCCAACGGCGACGGCACAGGCCGGAACGGGGTCCGGCCTCTCCGACTGCATAACGCCCCTTACTCCGCCGACCAGTCCACGCGCCAGAGCGGCTTGCGGCGGAAGGGCGTCTGGAACTTGTTGCCCAGCTTCCCCTGCTCCTCGAGGTGGATCATGCAGGCGCGGGTGCAGCCCTTCGATCCGGCGATCCCCTCGCCGTGCGTGTATACGTTGGCGGGCTTGCGGTAGAACGGCGCCCACGGGCCGGGAGCCACATCATCGCGGCCGGGCATGTAGTCGCCCTTCTCGCCGTCCTCGAGGATCTCGCCCGCGCGGAAGTAGACACTGCAGCGCTTCATGTCGATGTCCGCCCACTCGACGTCATGCCCGGCGAGGTTGACCTTCACCGTGCGGTCGGTGGGGATGCAGCCGCCGGGGCACTCCTTCACGCAGAGCATGCACCGGTCGCACAGGTAGGGCTCCATGATCGGGTCGGGCTCAAGCTCCGCCTCGGTCATCATCACCGCGAGGCGCTGGCGCGGGCCGAACTGCGGGGTGAGCATCATCTTCGAGTAGCCGATCTCACCGAGGCCACAGAGGAACGCCGCGATCCGCAGGTGCACCATCACGTCGGGCGCGGGCTTACCCGGCTCGACCGGGCGCGAAAGCCCCCGGAGATTCCCCTCGTTGTCGATCGCGCGCCACGGGGAGAGGTGCCCCAGCGGGATCGTCTCATAGCCGTGGTCCTCGATGAACTTTGCGAGGTTGATCATGGTCATCG
>JBMNNW010000045.1:0-36504 GCA_050942735.1 Armatimonadota bacterium | reverse complement strand
ATGCAGATGAGGCGCTCCGCCGGGCCGGAGACGATCTCGATCTCCGGTGGATCGGGCAGCTGGATGAACAGCCCGGTGGCGAACGGGTTCACCAGCACGCGCCACTCGAAGGTGTACTCGCAGAAGGTCTGGGCGCGCGAGCCGCGGGAGCCGCCCGAGGTGTCGCCGAAGGTGAGCGTGATCGTCTCACCCTCGCGGAGGCCGTCGTCGAAGACGTCGATGATGGTGGACTTGCGCCACGGCCGCACGCCGCCCTTGGTGTCGAAGCGCCCGCGCAGGCTCGCGCTGCCGTCGGTCTGCAGCGAGCAGTAGTCCGGCGCGGCGGGGTCGTCGAACTGCGGAGTGCCCCAGTCGGTGGCGAAGCGCCAAGAGAGCATCAACGTGCCGCCGTCGTCCATCCCGTAGGCGCCGACGTGATAGATCAGCCGCCACGTCCCCCAGCTTCCGGCGACGACGGGGCCAGCGGGCTCAAGCTCCGCCCATCCGAAGGCTTTGCGCATCTCGTCATCGGTCATCGGCCCCTGCGGGGTCGGGGTGAGTTCGGGCATCGTGAAACGCTCCGGTACGCGTGATCAGAAGGTGTGACGCATTTCGCGCCGCGCGGGCGCGTGACCTGCAGGGGCGCAGTCAGGGGATGCCGTCGCAGGCAGACCTGAATATGTGCGATGAGCGACGCGCAACGACTGCGCCGGAGAGGACCCGGCTAAATCATGTTGACAATCTTGAGCAAATGGGTAGGATAGGGATTGAGGTGATCCAAAATGAGCTGGGAAGACGCAGGGGGGCAGGTTGTCATCGAGTTGTTCCCCTCCGCGCTCATCCTGACCGCGGCGATCATCGGTGTGTTGCTCGCCACGCGGCATCTCTCCCTGCGCGTGCTGGAGGACGCGCCTGACCCCGGCGGCAACGAGCGCTTCATGCGCGGCGCTCGGTGGGGATGGCTGGTGGCGCTGCTCTCGTTCGTGGTTGTGGTGGTCGTGATGAGCGCGCTCTTCGGCTACGCCGTCTGGGACTTCAAGGCGACCGCGCTCGCGTGGCTGACCGCGCTGCTGCCGGTCGCCGGATCGATCGGCTTTCTGATGATGCCGGAGTTCATGGGGAATGTCGTGTGGGCGCAGGCGATCTGGGATGAACTGGGCGGCAGAAGCATCGACTGGCCGCAGTACCGCGCCATTACGGCGAGGCTGCAGAGCGGCGGTGCGCGGTGGGCGTATTACTCGGCGTGGGTCGTCGGCTCAGTGGCGCTGACCGTGGGGCCGCTGTGGACACACGCGCTTGTCAATGGCTGACGGCGGACTTCGCGGGCGGACGCGGTTCTTTGTCCGCGGCAGACGGAGGCGGGCAGGAATGCCTGCCCCACGACAACGGCCGGCGGGGCGCAGGTCCCCGCCCTACAGAAACGGCAACGACCGCACGGTCGTTGCCGTTTGCAGTTGCCGTTGCCTGCGACCTGCGACTGATGACTTGCGACTGCGTTACGCGATCGTCTCGAAGCGGTCCATCGGCACCGCGCCCTCCACCGGCCTGCCCGCGAAGCAGTCCAACAGTGCCTGGACCGTCTGGTCGCCGATCAGGTGGTAGCCGTAGTACCCCGAGCCCGAAACGTGCGGGGTGATGAGCACATTGTCGAGCTGCCGGAACGGGCTCGCCGGCTCCAGCGGCTCGGGCGTGGTCACGTCGAGGCAGACGTGGATGCGCCGGGCCTTCGCGTGCTCAAACAGCGCGTCATGGTCGATGACCGAACCGCGAGAGGTGTTCACCAGCGTCGCGCCATCCCGCAGCAGCGAGAGTTGCTCGTCGCCGATCATCTTCTCCGTCTCCGGCGTCTTCGGCGCATGGACGGTGACGTGATCGGAGCGTTCGAAGAGTTCATTGAGTTCGACCCGCTCGACACCCATCTGCGCGGCATCCTGGTCGCTGAGGTAGGGGTCGAAGACGAGTATCTCGCAGTGCCACGGCTCAAGCAGCCGGATGACCTCCCGACCCACCTTCGACGCCGAGACCACCCCGACGGTGCTGCCGAGCAGGAACTGGCCGTTGCGGTCGTAAAAGGTGCTGCGCCAGTGCGGGGTCTCGTGGATGTAGTTGCTGAAGTGGACCCACTGGCGCATCGTCATCAGCAGCATCCCGATCGCGGACTCGGCGACGTTCGTGGCGATCGCGCCGTTGGCGGAGAAGACGGTGATCTCGCGCGGGACGACGTACTGCTCGGCGATCTCGTCGCGGATCAGCCCGTGCACCGAGCCGGCGGAGTGGGCGATGATCTTCAGATCGGACGCGGCCTCGAAGACCGCCGGGATCATCGCTGGTGCGCCCCAGCCGGTCACGATCGCGTCCATCCCCTCAGCGCGCTGCGCGACCTCCTCACTGTCCCAGTTGCTCTCTCCGTTGTTCTCGGTGACGTCGAACAACTCGCACATCTCCTCGTACTTCCCCGGCCGGAAGACGCGCTCGGTGTGACCGGCGGTGCAGACGTAGAGGACCTTCTTCCTGTCAGCCATCGTGGGCTCCCTCGCGTGCGTTGTTGCGGTGCCGGGTGGTGGTTCGATGCACGGGGGCGAAGGGCCTTCCACTATCCGCGGTTTCCCGCGCCCACGGGAGGAGCGGCCCGCTACAGCGGCGAAGCGACGCCGTGAACGCGGGCGCTTGGAGGAGGTGGCGGATATGAGCGAGTACATGACCGCGGCGGTGATCGTCGGCGTGCTCAGCGCGGTGGTGCTCGGCTGGATGGGGCGGGCGGCGCGGCGGGTAATGCTGGGGGCGCCGGAGATGCCGTGGCGCGAGGAGATGCGCCGGGGCGCGGCGTGGCTGCCGCCGATCATCTTCGTGCTCTGCGCCCTGCCCGCCTCCGTTGGAATCGCGCTGCTTGAGGGCGGCTCGGCGCTGGCGGTGTGGCTGATCGCGGGCGCGGTGGCGGCGATGGGCGCGCTGATGATCGCCCAACGCTTCGCGTACTGGGAGTTCGCGGGGCTGGGCATGGCGACGCCCGAGGCGGAGGAGCGGCTTGAGACCGGCGAGGTCAACTGGGATGTGGCGATGGACCTTGCGCTGACCCGCGAGCAGGGCTGGGTCAGTCGGGTGATGCTGCCGCTCACCGGGGTGATTGTGATCGCCGGGGCGATCATCCTGCCGATGACGGTTCTGCCGGCGGAGACTGAGCTGGAGTTCGCCGCGTGGCTGTGGGACGTGGACGATCAGATCGAGGCGGCGACCGAGAATCTGGGCAGGCCGCACGTCTGGACCGACATCGGCTTCGAGCAGAAGCGCTCCAACCGGGATTACAAGCGGCCCTCGGACGGCGGCCGGGTAAAGCTGCACTACTTCGCGCCGGGCACGCCCTACGAGCAGGTGCTGGAGGCGGTCGCGCTGACAGAGCAGGTGCTGGCGGACAATGACTCGAAGGGCCGCTGGCGGATCACGGCGGTGCCGCCCGAGGGGGAGACGATCGAAGTCATCTGGGAAGCGGAGGACGGCTGAGATGGAGATCATCACACTGACCGGCACACCCGAGGAGATGGCGCGGCAGCACGCGGAGGCCTGCTACGACTCGGCACGGGAGATGATCCGCGCGCGGTGCGACCTGGCGCTGAGAAGGGGCCGGGAGACGCGGGAGATGCTGACGATGGACCGCTGCCTGCAGACGGCCGCCGAGCACCTGCCCGCACACGAGGACTACTCGCCGGCGGTCTACGCGGAGTTCATCGCGCTGGCGGACGCGCTCGACGTGGGCGCAGATGAGCTTCTCATCGGCAACGGATACACCGATTACATCGACGTGCTGCAGGGCGAGCTTGCGGACGAGGAGTGCACATCCTTCATCGCGACCGGAGCCGCGACCGCCGACGGATTCACCTACGTCGGGCAGACGTGGGACATGCACGCCTTTGCCGAGCCGCACATGCGCGTGTTCCGCCGCGAACCTGAGGATGGGCCCGCGTGGGTGACGCTCACCACCAGCGGCTGTCTCTCACTGATCGGGCTGAGCGAGGCGCAGATCGCGGTCGGCAACACGAACGTTGCGCCGAGGGATGCGCTTCCGGGCGTGATCTACCTGGCGATGATCCATGAGGCGCTGCGCTCGCCCGACTACGCGAGCGCCCGGGCGGCGATCGAGTGGGCGCCGAGGGCGTCGGGGCATTATTACTACGTGGCCTCGATCTCCGGCTCGGTGACCGGCATCGAGACGACCGCCACGCTGCACACCGCGCTGCCGATGCCCGAGGGGCTGCTGGTGCATGCGAACCACTATCACGACGGGGAGCTTGCGGAGCTGTCGCGCAATGAGGCGGGCGAGAATTCGATTGCCCGCGAGGGCATGCTCGACGGCTACCTGCGCGAGCGCGTGGGCGAGCTGACACTGGAGCACTTCATCGAGGGCCTGCGCCTGAGCGAGGGGAGGCACCCGGTCTGCCGCCCGCCCACCGACGACCCGGACGCCGGGACGACCTGCGCGGCCGCGATCATCTGCCCGGAGCTGCGGAAGGCGTGGCTCGCGCCCGGCAACCCGGCGACGACGGATTTCGAGGAAGTGCGGGTGTAAGGAGCGGACGAGAGCGCCATGACTCAGGGCCCGTGAGAGAGGAAGAACACACCATGACCGACGACTTCGGCTTCATCGTCGCCGAGGCGACGGCGCACAACCCGCGCAACACCGAGGCGGACATCATCGAACTGAGGGACGGCACGCTGCTGCTGGCGTGGTCGGACTTCTACGACGCCGAGATGCCCGACCACGCGCCCGCGCGGATCTCGGCGAAGGTCTCGCATGACCGCGGGAAGACGTGGGGCGAACGATTCACGCTGCTGGAGAACGAGGGGCTGCAGAACGTGATGTCGGTGAGCTTCCTGCGGCTGGCGTCCGGCGACATCCTCTTCTTCTACCTGCGCAAGAACGGGCCGGACGACCTGCAGGCGATGATGCGCCGCTCCTCCGATGAGCTGACGACTCTCAGCGACCCGATCCGCTGCACCCGCGACGAGGGGTACTGGGTGGTCAACAACGCGCGGGTCGTGCAGCTCTCCGACGGCCGCCTCGTGATCCCCGCCGCGCTGCACCGCGACATCAGCGCCGGCGAGCGCGGCGGCAGCGCGACCACGTGGCTCTCCGACGACGAGGGGCGCACGTGGACGCGCAGCGAGAGCCTCCTGCCGCTGCCGGGGCGCGGGGCGATGGAGCCGGGGGTGGTGGAGCTGCGTGACGGGCGCCTGCTGATGATCATCCGCACGAGCCTGCGGCAGATCTACCGCTCGCACTCAGCCGACCGCGGCGTCACGTGGAGCGAGCCCGAGCCGATGGGCGTCGGCGCGCCGGTCGCGCCCTCGACGATCACGCGCATCCCGAGCACGGGCGACCTGCTGATGGTCTGGAACGACTGCTTCCGCGACGATCCGGAGGCCGAGGAGATGCGCACGCCGCTGACCGCGGCGATCTCGCGCGACGAGGGCGGAAGCTGGGAGCACCTGCGCGATCTTGAGACCGCGCGCGACCTGTGGTTCGCGTACACGAGCGTGACCTTCGTGGACGACCGCGCGCTGCTGACGTACTGGGTGGACGAGCGCTTCAGCGACCCGCGGCTGCTGCACCTGAAGCTGCGGAGCGTTCCGGTGGAGTGGTTCTACGAGGCGTGAGCGTACCGAGCGACATGCGGCTGTGCGCACAATCCGCCGATCGGAGTGATTACGATGACCGTGTCACGCGGATACTCGATCCCGACGATCGATCTCAATGACGAGCCCGGCCGCCAGGTGATCGTCGATCGCGAGCCGGGACAGTACCTCGGCCACCCAACCACCGTGCTGCTCGAAGACGGGCGGACGATGGTCTGCGTCTACCCGAAGGGCCACGGGCGAGGCGCGGTGGTGCTCAAGCGCTCCGAAGACGCGGGGCTGACGTGGAGCGAGCGGCTGCCCACGCCGGAGAACTGGGCCACCTCGCAGGAGGTGCCGACGATCTACCGCGTGGTCGATCCCGAGGGCGTCAGGCGGCTGATCATGTTCTCGGGGCTCTACCCGGTCCACATGGCCGTCTGCGAGGATGACGGGCTCACGTGGACGCCGCTTGAGCCGATCGGCGAGTTCGGCGGCGTGGTGGCGATGGCCGACTGCATGAGGCTCGAGGGCGGTCGTTACATGGCGAGCTTCCACGACGACGGGCGCTTCCTGCGCAACGAGGGCGAGACGGTGCAGTTCATCGTCTACCGTGTACTGAGCGAGGACGGCGGCCTCACCTGGAGCGAGCCCGAGGCGCTCGTGAGCCACCCGGAGGCGCACCTGTGCGAGCCGGGGCTGGTGCGCTCGCCCGATGGCGGTACGATCGCGATGCTGATGCGCGAGAACTCGCGGCAGCTCAACTCGTTCGTGAGCTTCAGCGACGACGAGGGCGACTCGTGGAGCGAGCCGGTGGAGCTTCCCGGCGCGCTCACCGGCGACCGTCACCAGGCGGTCTACGCGCCCGACGGGCGGCTCTTTGTCTCCTTCCGCGACACCACGCACGAGACGCCGACCCCCGGCGACTGGGTGGGCTGGGTCGGCGAGTGGGAGGACCTCGCGAACCTGCGCGAGGGGCAGTTCCGGGTGCGGCTCAAGGAGAACCTCAAGGGCCGCGACTGCGCCTACCCGGCGGTCGAGATTCTCAACGACGGCACGATCGTCACGACGACCTACGGGCACTGGACCGAGGGCGAGGAGCCCTACATCCTGAGCGTGCGCTTCACGCTCGATGAGATCGACGAGAGGGCCGGTCTATGAGCGAGACGATGACGGGATCTGAGTTCCGCGCCGACGACTGGGAGAGCTACGTGATGGACACCCGCGACCCGTTCGCGGCGCTCGAGCCGATCGAGGCGGAGGTCGAGGTGGTGGGCGAGGCGCTGGAGGCGTTGACGAAGGCGGGGGTGATCCCGCGCGGGAGCTACGACCACGCGGCCTTTGCGGCGCATCGCGAGGCGGCCCGGGAGAGCTTCGAGATCCCGTGGACGGCGATCAGCCCGCGCCAGGAGCGGCTCATCTGGGCGCTGAATGCGATCCGCAGGCCGGCGCGGATCATCGCGGCGGGAGTCTTCTGCGGCTTCACGTTCATCTGCAACGCGGGCGCCGGGGCGGGGCCGGGCGCGGTCTATGAGCCCGAGGACCTCGTGGGCGTCGAGATCAAGGCAGATGAGGCCGAGCGGGCCCGGCGGAACGTCGAGGCGTTCGCGCCGAACGGCCGCGCGCGCATCGTGGCGGCGGACGCGGTCGAGCTGGTGGCGGATTACTGCGGGATGATCGACCTGCTCTACCTCGACGCCGACGGCGACCGCGGCCGCGGCAAGGGCATCTACCTCGAGATCCTCGAGGCTGCCCTGCCGCACCTCGCGCCCGGGGCGCTGGTGCTGGCGCACAACTCCGTGAACTGCGCGGAGAAACTGGCGGACTACCTGCAGTTCGTCCGCGACCCGGCGCGGATGGCCGTGAGCGTCAACGTTATCCTCGACGGCGAGGGCCTGGAGGTCTCGCGGAGGTAGCCCCGCGCGCGAGAAATTCGTGGAGGGTCCACCCCGGCCCACGCCTCCCAACGACCAGACGACCTGGGCGAGCAGGGAAGCTCGCCCCTCCTGAACGACGGACGGCGCGGTACGGCAACACCATCGGGGGCCGCCGCGCGATCCGCAAAACAACCGAGGGGCCGCCGACTGTAGGGCGCGGACCTGTGCCGCGCCCCGCGCACGACCGCTGCCGAACCTTCGTGGAGGGCCCACCACCCGGAGAACCTTCGTCGAGGGGCCGCCGACTGTAGGGCGCGGACCTGTGCCGCGCCCCGCGCACGACCGCTGCCGAACACACATCATACAAGGGGCCGGCGCGCGCGGCGCGGGCAGGTCCCGGCGGGGCGCAGGTCCCCGCCCCACAACCGCGCGGCCCACCCGTCCCGACCGCCCTTACTCCAGCCCCACCTGCCGCTTCGCCCACTCGACGCGGTCGGTGCGGTACTCCGCCGGGATCGCGTGGCCCATCCGCGGGAAGACCAGCATCGTCTTCGGCCCGCTGAGGACGTTGTACGCCGAGTACACCGTCATCGCCGGGCAGGTGCGATCGATGAGCCCCACCGCCATCCACGTCGCGCCATCGAAGCGCCCGGCGAAGTTCACCGCGTCGAAGTAGGGAGCCGCCTGCGCGACCGGCCCGTGCGGGTCATCCGCGGGGATCAGCCGCGGCCAGCCTGATGGCCGGTTCTCATGCAGCCCGGTGTGATCGCACAGCGCCGGGACGTTGACGGCGATGGCGGTGATGCGCCCGTCGAGACCGGCGAGGCACAGCGACAGCCCGCCCGCCTGACTGGAGCCGGTCGCGACGAGGTGCTCGCCATCCCACTCGGGGCGCGAGGTCAGCAGGTCGATCGCGCGCACGCAGCCGAGGATGACCGGGCGGAAATAATACGTGTCGCGGCTCGCGCGGCCGAAGTGCGAGTACCCGCGCAGGTCTCCATCGCGCAACGCCGCCGCCTCGTCCGGGTCGATCTCCACGTCGAAGTTGTGATGGATGATGTGCATCGAGACGAAGCCCTCCCGCGCCCAGGAGAGGGCGGTGCCGGCGCTGGTGCCGCTGACACCGGCCGCGGTGAAGGTGATGACCGCAGGCGCGGGCTGCGTCTCAGGGAGGGCCAGCCAGCCGGAGACGCGCTGGTCGTCCACGTTCGCCAGAGACACCTTATAGAGCGCGGCCACGCCCTCGGGGGCCTCGCGCTCCTCAAGCCGCGCGTCCATCGGGACCGCCGCGAGAAGCTCCCTCTGCGCGGCCCACCACTCGTCGAAGTCATCGGGGGCGGTCGCGGTCGGCTGGATCTGCTCGGGGTCGAAGGCTGCGCCGCCGAAGCCCGTGATGCGCTCCTCGTCGACGGTCGTCCACGCCCTGCAGCGCAGGACGCCGGGCCGGTCGAGCGTGCCGGTGACGCTGCCGGCCTCGGCGCCGACCTCGACCTCCCCGGTCTCGAACTGCTCCGCGCCGTCGAGGGTGAGGGTGTACGAGAGCGCCCCGCTCATCGGGTTGCCGTCTGCGTCGAGCAGCCGGAGGGAGAACGTGACGATCTCGCCGCAATCGTAGAGTCCGCTCTCCCGGTCCTGGATGACCTCGATGGTGGCGCCGGCGGAGGCCGGAACGCAGGAGAGCGTCAGTGTGGCGATCAGCAGCGGGATGATGCTTGCTTTCATGGTGCGCTTCCCTCTCAGAGTGATTGAGCGGGGACCTGTGCCCCGCCGGTCGTTTCCGTGGGGCAGGCGCGGTTCAGAGAGCTGCATGACCCTGCCTGCCCGGGTCGTTCCCGTGGGGCAGGCATTCGTGCCTGCCGCCTTTGCCGTCGCCGTTGATGCTACCCCCACGTGTTACCCAGCAGCCCGTCCGCCCAGAAGCACGGCTCGTAGCCACGCTCGGCGACCCACTCCAGCGAGGCGATCACCTTCTCCTTGACCTCGGGCTGGTAGTTCATCAGCTCCTCGCGGAAGTACTGCTCGTGGATCAGGAGTTCGATCAGCTCGCAGGTGTGCGGGCTCTTCTCCTGCTCGTCGAGCACCCTCGGGACATCCTCGAGCGAGTGAGAGTTCACGACCTCGTCGCAGGCGATGAAGATGATGTCCGTGTCGGCGTCCCACCACGCATCACGCTCGGCGAGCCGCCGCAGTTGCGGCCGGTCGAGGTAGTACGAGGTCCTCGGCGCGCCGTCGGGGTGGAAGCCCGGGAGCGCGATGAGCCGCTCGATGCCGCGCTCGCGCAGGGCGATGCATCCCTCGCGCGTCGCCTCCGCCCAGTGCACGGTGGTGGTGTTGCCGGTGACCTCGAGGGTTGCGAAGCGCTCGATCTCATCGGTGACCATCTCGAAGTCGCGCGCGATCCGGCGCGCCGGGGCGTTGCGGTAGATCCATGCGGGCTCGTTCTGCAGCGCGTGGAAGCTCAGGTGGAGCCAGTCGGCGTTCGCCGCCCACTCCTCGCGCCAGCAGTCGTGCATCTCCGGGAGTATGAAGCCCTCGCACTGGTAGTAGATGTTGATGTGGATCTTCGCTCCGAAGCGCTGGTTCATCTCCCGCCAGAACGCCAGGTACCAGTGATCGAAGAGTGACGCGGGCATATCCCGCGCGAGGTCACGCAGGAAGAGGATGTTGTCATCGACGGAGAAGCGGTAACGCTTCCGCGACCGCCGGTCGTAGATCAGCCGCACGCTGTCCGAGCCCGACGGGCACTGCGCGGTGATGGTGCTGCGCGGCGCGGTGAGCGTGATCTGCGCGCTGAAGGCCGCGCCATCGCGTTGTGCGGGCTGTCCCTCGACGAGCACGTCCTCATCGGCGGGCGCGGTCCCCTCGATGGTGATCGAGAGCCCCTCGTCGGTCTCCTCGCCGTCGTGGCGGTTGAGCACATCGCCGTCCCACGGGTACGTGATATGCACCGGTTGCTGCGGGTACCGTGTCATCAAAGCCATCTCCCGACGTGCGTCGATCAATGCGTGTGCGCGCGGCCGGAAGTGAGTTCGCTGCCGGGGTGCGCGGACCTTCGCGCCCGCGCCGGCGAAGCCCGACGTGGAAGGGCCCGGCTCACCGGGGAGCCGGGCCCTCAGATGCGTAAGACGCGATCCTCAGAAGCGGCGGGTGATGCGGTCTGACAGGTCATCGGCCCGATCGCGCCAGTCGGCCCACGGCTGCGCGGGCACCGACCAGACCTCGCGGTCACGGGTGATGGCGAGGCGGGTCCCGTCGGGGCTGAACACCGGGTAGCCGTCCGAGCGCGGGTCGCCGGTCACGGCGACCTGCTCGCTCCCATCGGCGTTCATCATGAAGATATCGAAGTCGCCGTTGCGGTTGCTGTGAAAGGCGATCCTCGTCCCGTCGGGTGACCACGACGGCGCCTCATTGCGGAAAGGCGAGTCGGCGGTCAGGTTCGTCCCCGGGTCGGTGGCGTCGTATCCGGCGCTGCCGAGGCCGCTGATGTCCTTGACCCAGATGTCGGTGCTGCCCGCGGCGTCGGACTGGTACGCGAGCATCGTGCCGTCGGGAGAGATCACCGCCCACTGCTCATCGGCCGGGGTCTCGATGACGGCGACCTGCCCGCTGCCGTCGGTGTTGACCATCCGGATGTCGGGGTTCCCGTCGCGGCGGGTCGAGGTGTATACGATCCTGCCGCCGTTGGGGTCGTAGCTGGGCTGGGTGTCTGCACCGGTGCCCGCGTGATCGGTGATGCGGGTGATCGCGTCCCGATCTCCACGCTCGGCGTTCATCAGGTAGAGCGCCGGGGTCTGGCCGCGCCGGGCCGACATGACGATCGTGGAGCCGTCGGGGCTGTAACCCGGATGGCGCCCGCCCTCGTCGGTCAGATCGCTGTTGTCAGCGAGCGTCAGCAGCGTCAGTGACCGCCCCTGCTCATTGATGCTGTACACGTAGAGAAGGCCGTTCCCGCCGAATGAGGCGAATGCAATGCGGCCCTGATCGCTCCATGAAACGCGCTCGGACACGTTCTGAAAGACGATGGACTTGCTGTCACCACCGCAGCCGACCATGACGAAGGCGGCGAGCAGCAGCAGTGTGAGAAGGGCGTATACGTGCGACCGGTTGCTCATATCTTCAATCTCCCGTGGTGCAGGTGCGCCTCACCGAGTGGTGCGTGACGAAGCCTCAAGCTCCCGCCGGAGGCCGGCGTCTCTTTTGACACATCTTCGCGGCGCTGGTTTCTCCACCCCCGTCGATTATAAGGCGCGGCGCCCAAAGCCGCAAGGGCGACGATGGAGCGGGAGGCGAGAAGGCGAAGCGCAGGACAGTGACCGCGGCCTCCCAACGCCGCTGAGCACTCGCGCCGGCGGCCACCGCCGAACCCGCGCGCTATCTACTCAGCGCGTAGACGAGCAGGTTGGTTCCCATCCGCAGCGCCTGCTCGCGGATCTCCTCGGGGTTGCCGTGCACCTCCGCGCTCTCCCAGCCGTTGCCGAGGTCGGTGTTAAAGCTGTAGAAGAGCACCACCCGGCCCTCATGCACGATCCCGTAGCCGTGCGGGGGGCCGCCGTGGTGCTCGTGTACCTTCGGCAGCCCGCCGGGGAACTCGAAGAAGCAGTGGTAGATCGGGTGAGAGAAGGGAAGCTCGACCAGGTCGCGGTCGGGGAAGACCACACGGACCGCCTCGCGAAAGCTCTCGTCGAGCCCGTAGTTGTCATCAACGTGCAGAAAGCCACCCCCGAGAAGGTACTCGCGCAGGTTCCGCGCCTCCTCCGGGGTGAAGCTGATGCGCCCGTGGCCGGTGGCGTGGACCCAGGCGAATCCATGCAGATCACGCGAGCCCGGCTCCACGGTGACCTCGCGAAGCGGCAGCTTCAGGTTCGTGTGCGCGCGGGCGAACTCCAGCAGATTCGGCAGCGACGTCGCGTTGGCGTACCAGTCGCCGCCACCGCCGTACTTCAGCCGCCCGACCAGCTCCTGCGGGCAGGCCGCGCCTCCGAATGCGAGCGTCAGGATCAGCACGACCGTCAGTCGGTGCATGGTGAGTACTTCAGACGTCGGCGCCCCGCGAGAGTTCCCCGTCATCCCACGCCCCACCGCCTGCGCAGCAGCCAGTCCGCCGCCGCAACCGCGAGCACGAGCGCGAAGAACCACCACGTCCGTGCCGGCCGCAGATGCACCACGCGCGCCTCGCTCTCCGGCTCCAGCGGCAGCAGCCCCGCCATCTCCTCGACGCGGCTGATCGGCAGGTATGCCCCGCCTGTCTCCGCGGCGATCGCCTCCAGCACCTCCGGCCTTGCGGCGTCCGTCAACTCGCCGACCGGCTCAACCACCTCGACAGTCCGCCCGTCTTCACCGAGCGCCTCTCCCCCATGCTCGGCGACCGCGCGCAGGCGCAGCTCGCCCGGCTCACCCACATGCAGCGTCGCGCGGTAGACCCCCTCGGTCCGCGTGGCCTCGGCCACGACCTCCCGGTCGCCGCCGACACCGCGCAGCTCAAGCCGCACCGAGGCCCCGCTCACCGGTCGCATCTCCTCGTCGCTGAGATGCACGTCCGCGCGGATCGGCGCGCCCGCCTCGAAGCTGTCGCGCCCCAGCTCGAGCATCACCTGCCGGTCGGCGCGCGGGGCGATGAGCCGGCCGATCACCGTCGTCCAGAGAGCCTCCCACGCGGCCTGTGAATGCGCATCGGCCGACGGCGACTGCCGCCAGCGCCAGGTGTCATCGACCGTCACCGCGATGGTCCGCCCTCCGCCGAAGCGGCGGGCGGCGAGGACCGGCCCCGCCGACTGTGCCTGCAGAGCGACCTCCGCGCCCGCAGACGGCCCGCCGGTGGCGTTCATGCCGTCCAGCAGAGGCAGGCGCTCCCAGCGCTCGATGCCCGTCTCGCGCAGTGCGCGCGACAGCTCCCCGTCGCCCGTCGGCAGCACCGAGACCGGATCTGCCAGCAGGCCCTCCCCGGCTGAGACGCGCACCGGCAGCGCGCTCGCGAGGGGCGTCCCGGCCCAGCCGCCCGCGCCGAAAGCGCTCGGGCCTCCGAGCATCGCCAGCGCGCCCCCGCCGGAGACGTAGTCGGCCGCGCGTGAGGCGAACCCTCCGCCGAGAGCGGCCGCGTCGATGTTGGAGAGCACGACCGCGCGGTAGCGGGAAAGCTCGCCCACCGAGGCCGGCGAGGCGCGACGGGGTTCGGCCTCATCGCGCCAGAACTCCGCGGGATCGCTCTTGCGCAGCAGGATCGTCACGTCGAGGCCCTCGATGCGCAGCAGGAGGCGACGCAGGAACGCGAACTCGCGGCGGGGGCCGCCCTCGATCCACAGGATGCGCGCTTCGGCGGGCTCGACCCGAACCACCACGCTCCGCCGGTTGTTCGCGACCGTCGCCTCGGCCGCCTCACAGCGAGCTTCGAGGACGTAGCGGTGGGCGCCCGGGGCGCCGGCGGTCAACTCGAAGGTCGCGGGCCGCTCGGTCTCACCGCCCGGAAGTGTTCGCGAGGCAAGCTCCCGCTGCTCCTCGCGCAGAGACAGTTCGACCGCCTCGTCAGACAGGCCCGCGGCGCGGACGAGCGCGCGCAACTCGAAGCGCTCGCCCTCGACGACCGTCTGAGGCGCGACGAGGCCGGGGATACTCACGTCGGGGACAGGCTCGGGGCTCCCGACGCCGAGGCAGTAGACCGGCACCTCATACGCGCCGAGGACCTCCGCGACGCGTGCGGCCGGACGATGCGTGCCATCCGCACCGTCGGAGACAAGAAGGCAGGCCGCCGGGGCCCGATGCCGCGGGGCGCGGAGAAGCCGGCTCAAAGCGCCCTGCAGGTCGGTGACCGGCAGCGGCTCGGGCTCCTCGGGGAACGCCTCGACCGGACGCACCTCGCCGCCGACCAGCGCCCGATCGATCTGCACGCCGCGGAGCGCCGCCGCAAGCGGCCTCGCCTCCAGCGCCCGCAGGGCCTCTGCGTAGCGCGACTCCCCGTCGAGCGGCAGCTCCGTCATGCTGCGGGAGGCGTCGAGCGCGATCAGCAGGAGGGGCTCGACAGGCACCTCCCGTCGCCGTTCGATCACCGGACTGAGCACCGCGATCAGCAGCAATGAAAGGAGGCCGACGCGGAGGCCAAGCAGAAGCGCCCTGCGGGGCGTGGAGAGGCCGCGCAGCCGCAGCCATGTGGCGTAGAGCGCCGCGGCGGCGACAATCACGCCCGCGACCGTCAGAGTCATCCGCGGATCGCCGAGGTTCATGGGGTTGCGCGGAGTATACTACACGTCGGCGAAGCGCGCAAAAGCGACCTCCCACACTCTCCACCGACACGGGCGGCGACGTTGCGTATGCGTTGACTTCGGCCCGGAGTTGTGATAGAATTGTTGCAAGAACCTCTTGATTCGCGCGAGGCATCACGTTCCACCGGCTGGCGAGCGAGTATGCTGACTGCAGGAGTGGACATCGGATCACTGGCAACCAAGGCCGTGATCCTCGACCCATCGGGATGCCGCGTGGTCGCCGCCGTCCGCATCCCCAGCGGCGCGCGCCCGCCCGCGGCCGGGCGATCCGCTCTTGAGCAGGCGCTCGCGGCTGCCGAGTGTACACGTGAAGACCTGCAGATGATCGTTGCGACCGGCTACGGGCGCGATTCGCTTGATTTCGCCGACTCGACCGTTACGGAGATCAGTTGCGCCGCCCGAGGAGCGCACCTGATCGACGGGCGCACCCGCACGGTCGTGGACATCGGGGGGCAGGACAGCAAGGCGATCCGGGTTGATGCGGAGGGGTACCCGCTGGACTTCGCGCTCAATGACCGCTGCGCCGCGGGGACGGGCCGCTTCCTCGAGGTGATGGCGGGGGCGCTGGAGACGGACGTGAACGGCCTCGAGCGGCTGGCGCGCGAGGCCGCTGAGACGGCCGAGATCGCCCGCACCTGCACCGTCTTCGCGGAGTCGGAGGTCGTCGGGTTGCTGGCCGCCGGCACCGACCGGGGCGCCGTGGCGGCGGGGCTTTGTCGCGCGGTCGCTCTCCGCACCTCGGGGCTGGTCCGGCAGGTGGGCGTCGAGCCGCGGGTGATGCTCATCGGCGGCGTCGGAAAGAACGCGGCGATCGCCGAAGATCTCGGTGAGGTGCTCAATACCGAACTGCTGGTCCCGGATGATCCGCAGATCGTGGTGGCGATCGGAGCGGCGGTCGTCGCGGCGGAGAGGGCTCGCCAGGCACTGACAGGTAGGACGACGGAGGGCTGAGCGTGGGCAGACTCCTGCACGGACGGTTGCTGCCGGCGGCGCTGATCGTGGCGCTGGCCATTCCGTGCGTGGTGAGCGCCGCCCCGGCGCCGCCGAAGGCAGAGAAGATGCTCGCCGACGCCCGCGTGCTGCTCGATCGCGGCGACGAGGCCGGCGCGCTCTCGAAGGTCGAGCAGGCGGCGAAGCTCGCGCCGGACTGGGCTCCGCCTCACGCATCGCTCGGCCTGCTCTACCAGCGGCTGAGTGACGAGACCGCCGCGCGTGAGCACTTCACGCGCTGCCACCTCATCGGGCTGCTCGAATCGGGCGCGGAGGACTCCCGCCTCACCCGTGAGATCGCCGAGGGTGAGGCGCTGATAGTCTACCTGGTCAACGCCGAGCGCCTGCAGCGCGGTCTGCCGGCACTGATGCCGCACGTCGAACTCGCCGCGGTCGCGCGCGGACACAGCGAGGAGATGGCGACGCTGAGGTACTTCAGTCATACCTCCCCCCGCGCCGCCACCCGCACCCCCTCCGACAGGTTCCGACGGATGCTCGGCTTCGAACCTCCCTGCATCGCGGAGAATCTCGCGCGCATGGCCTCCAGCCCGCTGTGGTCGTTCAACCCCGACAATCTCCACAAAAGCCACGCCCGCCTCATGGAGAGCGAGAATCACCGCGCGTCCATCCTCTGGGACAGGCCCACGCACATCGGCGTGGGTATCGCGGTGAACGACCGTGGCGACTACTGGATAACGCAGAACTTCGCGCGCTTCGAGCCGTAGATGATGTGCCGGGCAGCGATGCGCCCCCGGACGGACATCGCAGGAATGCCGTGGCACGACGGGCAACCTCAACCAGCCCACCGTGGGGCGGGAGATGGAGGCAGGCTCAGGTCACCGCTGTCCCCCAAAAACACTGTCCGCCTCGTGCGGCAATCGGGAAGCGGGCGCGTGGAAACGACGTTCTGCATCGATTGCCCTCCACGCGCCCCCGCCGATCGGCGGATCAAGCATCAACCCCGCTCAGAAGCCGGTGTTGACCGCAACATTGAGCGCGAGGTCACCGTCAATGATGCCGACGCCGACGCCCAGCCGGTCGGAGACCCGATGGCGATAGGCCACGTTGAGGTCGTCGCCATCGTAGTCCGCCTGGAGCAGACCCTGCTCGGCGACGGCGAACTCGACGCCTCCGAATATGCCGTCAAGCATTCCACCCGAGCTGTCGGCAAGCCCGATGCTCCAGCGCGCGTTCGTGGCCTGCGCGCCGAAGTCGTCGGTGAACACAAGATACCAGGCACGGTCGAGATCATCTGCGATATCCCACACGCCCAGCGCAAGGTCGGCCGACGTCGGCCTGCCGGTCAGTTCTGACAGGTTGAAGCTGTACTTGAGGTTGGCGATCGTCTCCGATGCCCCGTTGTCAAAGTGGGCCACTCCGACTTCGAAGCTCTCTGTGAGACCGAAGATGGCACTCCAGATGATGGTGGAATCCCGGTCGGTGTCGATGTAGTTGAAGCTCGCGATCAACTCCATCGGTGGGGCGCTGTTGGCGGTAGGAACAATCACCAACCCTGTCATGCCGATCCACGTGTTGTTGATGTTGTCCTGCGCCATGACACTCGTGGCGCTCAGAACGAGGACCAGCGACAGAAAGACGACCGTGCTGATACGCAAAACGACCACCTCCTGCGTCAGTGTGCTTTCTCCCCCCGGACACCTCGCCCAACCTGTGCGGCTGTCCGGGAGTCCGCTTCAGCATACCCCCCCCTCCTCACCTGCCAATCAATGCACGATTCTCGCAGAATCCGGGAACACTCCCCCGAAGCGGTCGTCTAACCCACCGACCTGCAGCCAACTGCGATGCTCAGCATCGCCCGGGAGGAACACTGTGCCCGCCGCTCAGCCGACGATGCGCGGCAACTGGCGCGTGTACCATCACGCGAGCATCGACTCAACGAACCTCGAGGCCCTGCGGCTCGCCGGCCGCGAGGCGCTGCCGTGGACGGCGGTGCTGGCCGACACGCAGACCGCCGGGCGCGGCAGACTCGGCCGGACGTGGACCGATCTGCCCGGGCGTTGCGTCCTCCTGACCGCGCTTGCATTCCCACCCCCCGGCGCCGAGCCTCTGCTCGCGCCGGCGATGGCGGTCTCAGCGGTGCTGGCGCTTGAGCGGATCGGCGCCCGCGAGGTCGCGATCAAGTGGCCCAACGACGTGCTCATCCGTGGGCGCAAGGTCGCGGGGGTGCTCGCCGAGGGCCCAACCAACGGGCTCGTCGCCGTCGGGATCGGCCTTAACGCCAACGCCGGCGCAGATGACATTCCCGAGGACATCCGCGGCAGAGCGACGTTCGCCTCGGTTGAACTGGGGCATGAGTTGGACAGACTCAGATTCGCGGACAGCGTGCTGTCGCACTTCGAGCATCAGCACCACCGCCTGATGGCAGGGGAGCGCGCGGAGATCGTCGCGGCGCTGCGCGAGCATGACTGCCTCGCGGGGCGGGCGATCAGGGCGCGATCGGGCGCGGACCTGATCGAGGGCCGCGCGAAGGGCTGGACGGATGACGGTCGGCTCGCTATCATCGACGGTGACGGACACGAGATCGCGCTTGACGCCGGAGAGGTCACGCTTAGCTGATGAGATTCCGCCACACGTTCGCCGCACTTACGCTCAGCCTGCTGATCGCCGCGCCCGGGGCGTTCGCCGGGACCGGGGAGCATCTGCTCGCCGGCTGTGAGGAGATGTACCGCGGCAACTGGCGCGCGGCCTTCGATCACTTCGAGCAGGCCGGCTTCGTCGATGCCACCTGCGCGGAGGCGCTGGTCGGCCAGGGCGCGGCGCTGCTGCAGATGGGAAGGCTGGAGGCCGCCGATCAGCTTTTCGAGAAGGCCGCGATCCAGTCGCCGGAGATGGCGGCGTCCTACGCGGGCACGGCCGCCATCCGCTACCTGCAGGGCGACGCGTACACCGCGATGATCGAGTACCGCCAGGCCCTCAGCCGCGCTCCGTCACACCGCCCGCAGCTTCGCGCCAGCGCCGCCTACCTCGCCTGTCGGATTGGCCTCTACGAGAGCGCGCTGGCGGATGCGAGGGCCGCGGTGGAGGAGGCACCCGCCGACCCGCTCGCGCGACATGCGTACGGCGGGGCCCTGCTGGCGCTCGGCCGCCACGATGAGGCCGTGCGCGTGCTGGGGCGAGCGGTGACGAAGGCGTTCTCCGCAACACCGGGCGCGCTGGCGGTGGACTCGGCGCTGCTCTCTCCGCAGGCGGACTACTGGGCGGCGCACGGCCTCGACGACCGGCAGCGGCTGGCGCTGGCGCCTCAGCACGTCCTCCACTCAGGTGCGACCGTGCATGAGGTCGAGGCGCAGGAGCCCGCCACCGCGGGGGCGGAGGGCACACAGCACGCGGGCACCGGGGAGGGGCTGCGGATCATCCGCCCGGCCTCCGGCAGCACGGTGAGCGGGGTCGTTGATCTGAGCGTGGAGATCGAGGACGGCGCGGCGGTGCAACACGTCGCGGTGCTGCTGGACGATCAGTTCGTGGCGATGAGCAACATGCGGCCCTTCCACACGAGCATTGATACGCGCCGCGCCGCCGACGGCGTCCACGAACTGCGTGTCGAGGGGTACTTCGACGGCGGCGAGGCCATCGCGAGCGCCTCGGTTATGCTCCGGATCTTCAACGGCGCCCGCACCCTCGCCCCCGAGGAACGCTCGGCGCGGCGGATCGCGCAGGAGGAGCTGTGCGGGCTGCTGGCCCTCCGCGCGACACCGCTGACGAACACACATCTGCTCGGACGCGCGCTTGAGGCCGGGGGGCACTTCGCCGACGCCGTCTCGTCGTACGAGTACGTCTTCTCGCACGACCCCATGCTGCCGGGCAGCCGGACCGACCTGCTGCTGAGCTACCGCGGGCTGGGGCTCGACGCGCTCGGCCCGTCGCGGGAGGTCTACGTGCTGTCAGAGCCGGGGGCGATCGCGCTGACCTTCGACGACGGTCCCCACCCGGTCATGACGCCGTGGATCCTCGATCTGCTCGACCGCTACGAGTACCGCGCGACGTTCTTTCTTGTCGGCAAGCAGGCGGCGATGTACCCGGAGCTTGTCCAGGAGATCGCCGACCGCGGGCATGAGCTGGGCAGCCACTCGCACACACACTCGAATCTGTCGCTGCTCAGCCGGCTGGGCGTCGAGCAGGAGCTGGTGATGAGCCGTGCGGCGATCCGGCAGGGCTCCGGCCGGACGGTGACGCTCTTCCGACCGCCGGGCGGGAACTACAACGCCGATGTGCGCCGGGCGGCCGCCGCCACTGGCTTCACGACGATCTTCTGGACGGAGAATATCGGCAACTACCCGGGGCGCGAGGGGCCCGCGATCGCCGAGGCGATGGATCGCAAACTCGCCCGCGGTGGAATCGTGCTGCTGCACAACGGCTACGACGAGACCGAGGTGGCCCTGCCGCACCTGCTGCGCCGGCTGAAGGCACGCGGGGCGCGCTGCGACACGGTGAGCACACTGACGGAGATGCACTGACAGGCCGGGATTGAGATGCCTCCGGATACGGCGCAACGGCCTTGCATTCACCCCCTGCTTACGTTATAATGCACATGTAGACACGCCACAACCCAGGATTACTCGCTGGGAGTGGGCCCGATGGCCCACTCCCTTTGTTTTGGGCGGCCCTGGAGTTCGGGGCCGCCTGCGGTCGCGCGGAGTGCTCAGACGATGAATCTACGCAGGCATCCGGTCGTGCGAAAGATCGAGGGCGAAGTCGAAGAGCTTGTGGAAGACTTCGGCTACGAGCTGGTGCAGATCAAGTACGGCGGCGAGTCGGGCGGCAGGACGCTCTCGATCCTGATTGACAAAGAGGACGGGGACATCACGGCCGATGACTGCAGCGAGATGAGTCGGCGGCTCTCGATGCTTCTGGACACGCTGGACCCGATTCCGGGCTCGTACACGCTGATCGTGTCATCACCGGGGTTTGACCGCCCGCTGACACACGACGGCGACTTCGACCGGTTCGCCGGTGAGAAGGCGGCTATCCGACATCGCACCGACGAGGGAGGACGCCGGACGGACACGGGGGTTTTGCGCGGGGTAGAGAACGACTCGGTCACGATCGAGGCAGGCGACGAGACACTCCGAATTCCGCTGGCGGAGATAGAGGAGGCACACCTCGTCTACGATTGGGAGGCGGAGGACGCGAGCTGAAGTCGCCCTCCCGCAGGAGGTTGAGTGCAATGAATAGTGAGTTCATAGACGCGCTCGAACAGCTACAGCGTGAGAAGGACATTCCGATGACCGCGCTGATTGAGACTGTCGAGGCCGCGATGGCTTCCGCATACCGCAAGCACTACGGCGTCAGCGACGACGTGAGGCTCGAAGTTGACTTCGAGGAGCGCACGGTCCGGATGTTCGCGCGCGCTCTGGTTGATGACGAGGAGATCGACGGCGAGGCGGGCAGCACCACCACGGGCGTCCACGCCGAGGAGAGGGAAGTTGACGCGGCGGACTTCGGTCGGATCGCCGCGCAGACGGCCAAGCAGGTTGTCATGCAGCGGGTTCGCGAGGCGGAGCGGGAGATCGTCTTCGACGAGTTCAGCCATCGTGTCGGTGAGATGATCACCGGCGAGGTCCAGCGCAAGGACGCGCGGAATGCATTCATAGCGATCGGGCGCACCGAGGCGGTCCTGCCCGCCAACGAGCAGATTCCCGGCGAGACCTTCCGCTTTGGCGACCGGCTCAAGCTCTACGTGCTCGATGTGCGCAAGACGACCCGCAATCCTCAGATCGTTCTGTCGCGGCGGCATCCGGGACTGGTCGTGCGTCTCTTCGAGCAGGAGGTCCCGGAGGTCTTCGACGGAATCGTCGAGATCAAGTCGGTGGCGCGCGAGGCGGGTGCGCGGTCGAAAGTGGCGGTGCTGTCGAACGATGCGCAGATCGACCCGGTCGGGGCATGCGTGGGGCATCGGGGCGCGCGGGTGCAGTCGATCGTGGACGAACTCCGTGGCGAGAAGATCGACATCGTGCGTTACTCCGAGACCCCGGAGGAGTACCTCAAGAGCGCGCTTTCGCCGGCGAAGGTGGCGAGCGTGGTGCTGGGCGATGACGAGCGCTCCTCGATCGTAGTAGCGCCCGATGACCAGCTCTCACTGGCGATCGGCCGACGTGGGCAGAATGTTCGGCTGGCCGCGCAGCTTACGGGCTGGCGGATAGATATTCAGAGTCAGACGCAGTATCAGGCCGAGGCTCAGAAGGCCGTCGCGGAAGAGACCGCGGAGGCCGAGGAAGAGGCCGGACGGGTGCGTGTCTACGAGCTGGCGCGGGAGCTTGACGTTCCGAGCCCCGAGCTGGTGGAGATCATGCAGGAGGAGGGGATGGATGTGTCCAGCCACGCCTCCAGCGTGACGGCGGCGGAGGCGGATGTCATCCGAGACCTGCTCCTCGGCGGCGAGGGCACCCTCGACGACATTGAACTGGGCAACATCGAGATAGAGCTCTAACCCCGGGACGCCGGGCAGGTTGCACGAGGCGAGAAGGCAGTTGTGACGCGCGGAGGTGTCGGTTTTGGCGAAACAGGTTCGAATCTTCCAGCTTGCAAGGAAGCTTGGGTTGCGTACCGAGGCGCTGCTTAAGGTGCTTGGTGACCTCGGCCTTGAGGACGCGACCGCCGCTTCGAGCATCGACATCGAGACCGCGAAGGCGGCGGCGGAACTGCTGGCGGAGCAGGCCAGGGAGGCCCGTAAGCGCGCCGAGGAAGAGGCGGCGGCAGAGCGCGTGCGCGCCGAGGCCGAAGCGGTTGAGACAGAGACGGTCGAGGAAGAGGCCGAAGAGGAAGTTGTCGAGGCCGAGGTTGTGGCCGAAGAGGCAGCCGAGGTTGAGGAAGAGCCGGCAGAAGAGGCCGGAGAGGAAGCCGAGGAGGCCGAGGAGGAGGAGCCTGCACGGCGCTGGGCGCCCGCGTGGGCCGCGCCCGAGAGCCTCCGGAGCCTCGAGGAGCAGCTCGCCGAACTCGAAGAAGAACTCGAGGAGGAAGAGGACGAGTACGTTCCTCTCCCCGAGGCGGCGCGGCGCCCCCGTGGTGAGCGGCCCGAGAACGCGATCGACGTGCCGCCCGTGGTCTCGGTGCTCGGCCACGTCGATCACGGCAAGACCACTCTGCTCGACGCTCTGCGCGAGACGAACATCGTTGACGGCGAGGCCGGTGGTATCACGCAGCACATCGGTGCCTCGGAGATCGAGCGCGGCGATCAGAGGATCGTGTTCGTGGACACGCCCGGTCACGCCGCGTTCACCCAGATGCGCGCGCGGGGCGGGCAGGTGGCCGACATCGTCGTGCTGGTCGTGGCGGCCGACGACGGCGTGATGCCGCAGACGATCGAGGCGATCGGCCACGCGAAGGCCGCGGATGTGCCGATCCTCGTCGCGATCAACAAGATCGACATGCCCGGCGCGAACCCCGACCGGGTCAAGCAGGATCTGCTGGAATATGAGCTTGTCGCCGAGGACTACGGTGGGGACACGATCATGGTCCCTGTCTCGGCGCTGAAGAAGGAGAACCTCGACGACCTGCTTGAGATGATCCTGCTGGTGGCCGAGGTCCAGGAGCTGTGGGCCGACCCGGACGCGGACTTCACCGGTGTGGTCGTTGAGGCCGGGATGGATGAGAGCCGCGGGCCGATCGCGACGATCCTGGTTCGCAACGGTGAGATCAAGGTCGGTGACGTGGTTCTCTGCGGCACGGCGTGGGGCCGGATTCGCCGGCTCAACGACTGGCGGGGCAAGTCTGTCAAGCAGATGGGTCCGGGGCACCCGGTGGAGGTCATCGGCCTGTCGGAGGTGCCGGAGGCCGGCCAGGTGATGACCGCGGTTGACGGAGTCAAGGAGGCCCGCAACCTGGCGGACGAGCGCGAGGATCAGCGGCGTGATGCGCAGATGGAGGGGACCGCGCGGGCGTCGCTGAAGGATCTCTACCGCGAGCTGGGCGAACTGCGAGTCAAGGATCTCAACCTGAGCCTGAAGGCGGACGTGTGGGGCTCGGTGCAGGCCCTCGAGAGCGCGCTGATGGAGCTGAATGAGCAGCTCGACGAGGTTGACATCAACATCATCAGCACGGGCGTGGGCGAGGTCAACGAGTCCGATGTGCTGCTCGCGATGGCCTCGGAGTGCATCGTCCTGGCGTTCCAGGTCGGCGTGAGCGACGCGGCGGAGCGGACCGCGGAGACCGAGCACGTAGAGATACGCACCTACAACATCATCTACGAGGCGCTTGAGGACATTCAGAACGCGATGGTGGGGATGCTCGAGCCGATCTTCGAGGAGAAGGTCATCGGCCACGGGCGGGTACTGCGCATATTCCGCATCTCGCGCATCGGCGTGATCGCCGGCACGGTGATCACAGACGGCTACGCCCAGCGCGGCGCACAGATCACGGTCACACGGCAGGGAGAGACGGTCTTCGAGGGGACTCTCGAGTCGCTGAAGCATTTTGAGAACGAGGTTCGGCGGCTCGACGCCCCGAACGAGTGCGGGATCTCCACGAATGAGTTCCGCGGCTGGGAAGAGGGCGATGAGATCGAGTTCCGCGCCGAGGTAGAGGTGCCGCGCAAGACCACCTTCAAGAGCGCCCGGTAGCGGGTGGCGCCCGGGCGGAGGCATTCGATGACAGCGGTAGTCGGGCTGCTGCGCGCCGATCTGTTCATCTCCGACGCCGTGACTCTCAAAGACAGGCGTCGCGTTGTCAGGAGCCTGTTGGACCGGCTGGCGAACCGCCACAACGTGGCGGTCGCCGACCTCGGGCCCGACCGCGCCAACCAGGCGACCCTCGCGGTGACCACCGTCGCCAACGACGAAGCCCACGTACACCGCGTCCTCGACGCCGCCCTCCGCCTCATTGAGAGCGAACCTCGCGTAGTCTGTGAGCGAACTGAGACAGAGATACTTTGATGCCCGTCCGGCAGAGGCGGCGTGAACCAGGGAGGAGCGCGCGATGACAACCCATCGGCAGGAGAGCGTGGCCAGGGAGCTTCAGGAAGAGATCGCACGGATCGTGGATAAGGATATCGACGATCCGCTGATCGGCTTTGTGACGATCACCGGGGTGGACATCTCGCCCGACCTGCGGCATGCCAGGGTGTACTTCAGCGTACTGGGCGACGCGGAGCAGAAGAGCGAGTCGGGCAAGGGGATCCGGCGGGCGGCGAAGTATATCCGCGGCATGATCGCCGAGCGGTTGGATCTTCGGTACACGCCGACGCTGCGCTTCGAGCTGGACGAGACGGCGGAGAAGGCCCAGCGCATCGAGGAGCTTCTCCGCAAGGAAGCCGAGGAGCGGCAGGTCGCTCAAGAGGGCGAGGAGCCCGACAGCAATGCCACGGACTGAGACCGCGGCGGACGTCGCCGCGGCAATCACCGACGCGGACAGCGTCTTCATCGCCACGCACGAGTATCCCGATGGGGACGCGGTCGGCAGTCTGCTTGCGCTGCGCTCGCTGCTGCTGTCGCTGGGCAAGTCCGTGCATGCCGCAACCCCCACCCCCCCACCGGATCGCTTCGCGTACATGGCGGGCTTCGACGCGATCTCCACAGCCCCTCCGCCCGAGCCCGCCGACGTTGGGATAGCGCTTGACTGCGATGGCGCCGACCGCCTCGGCGAGCTGGAGGACGCGCTGCTTGCCTCGGGGACGGTCGTGGACATCGACCATCACGGCGGCCCCGACGCATTCGGAGACATTCGCCTCGTTGACCCGAGCGCAGCCGCGACGGCCGTCCTCGTGATGGACGTGGCGCGGGAGCTTGGACAGACGCCGCCGACCGCCGACCAGGCCGGAGCGCTCTACTCAGCGCTGATCGCCGACACCGGCTGCTTCCGCTTCACCAACACCTCGCCCGGGGCGCTCCGGCTCGGCGCCGACCTGATCGCCGCCGGGGCCGACCCCGCCGAGCTTGCCCGTCGCGTTTTCACGATCCGGCCGATGGAGGCGGTGAGGCTCGAGGCCCGCGCGCTCCTGTCGCTGGAGCTGGCGGAGCCGGGCGTCGCGATCGCGGCGCTCAGCCGCGAGGATTTCACGCAGACCGGGGCCTCGTCGGACCTCACCGAGGGGATCATCGACACCTTCCGCGACGCGATCGGCGTTCGGGCGGCGGCGCTGATCAAGGAGACCGAGCCGCACGTGTGGCAGGTGAGTCTGAGGGGCAACGCGGTTGACGTTGCGAGCGTGGCGCGCCGCTTCGACGGCGGCGGGCACATGTTCGCCGCGGGCTGCACGATCGAGGGCGATCGGGATGAGGTCGCCGGGCGGCTCGTGCGGGCGCTGAGAACCGCCGTCGAGGAGGCCCCTGATGCCTGACGGCCTCCTGAACATGCTCAAGCCGCCGGGGATGACCTCGCACGACGTCGTGGATGGGGTGCGCCGGATCACGCGAATGCGCAGGGTCGGGCACACCGGAACGCTGGATCCGGCGGCCGCGGGTGTGATGATCATCATGCTCGGCGGCGCAACGCGCTTGAGCGAGTTCCTGACCGGCTGTGACAAGACCTACCGCGCGGAGATCACGTTCGGCCTGACCACCGACACCCTCGACGGCGAGGGCGTGGTGATGGCCGAGGCCGACGCAGGGTCCGTCACCGAGCAGCAGGTGCGGGCGGGGCTCGAAGGTCTCACCGGCGAGGTCGAGATGATTCCGCCAATGTACTCGGCGGTCTGGCACCAGGGGCGCCGGCTCTACGAGATCGCGCGCGAGGGCGAGACGGTGGAGATCGAGAGTCGGCGGGTGACGGTGCACCGCTTTGACCTGCTCGACTTCGAAGGCGGCTCGCGGGCGCGGGTCCTGACCGAGGTCGCGTGCTCCAGCGGCACCTACGTGCGCAGCCTCGCGGCGATGCTGGGCGAGGCGCTCGGCTGCCCGGCCTACCTGTCATTTCTCGTGCGCACCCAGGTCGGCGCGCAGCGGCTTGCGGACTCGCTGACCGGCCGCGAGCTGACCGAGGCGATGCGCGAGGATCGGCTGTGTGAGATGATCCAGCCGCCCGAGACGGTGCTGAGCGACTGGCCGAGGATCGAGGCCGATCGCGAGACCGCGATCAGTCTGTGCCGCGGGATGCAGACGCCCGCGCCGTCACTGCTGCCCGCAGGCCAACATATCCTCGTGATGACCGGCGGGCGGCTGCTGTGCGTGGCCGAGATCATCACGGAGGCCGGCAATACGCTCATACAACCTCGACGCGTGCTGTTTTCAGAGGACGAGTTGTAAGATGAAGCAGGTGCGATGGAGCCCCGACCTCAGGCTTCCAGACATCCCGCGGGTGGTGGCCCTCGGTGCCTTCGACGGCGTACATCTCGGGCACGCGAAGACCATCCAGGCGATGCGCAGCATCGCCCACCAGCGTGGCGCGGAGGCGGCTATCCTCACCTTCGATCCGAGCCCGCGCGAGTTCGCCGGTGGTGTCCGCCAGCCCGGGAGGCGCCTCACCACGCGTGACGAGCAGCTTTATTATCTCCGCAAGCTCGGGGTCGATCTCGTGGTCGTCTTCGAGTTCCCCGGTGAGATTCACACGGTGGAGCCCGAGGATTTTGTGCGCCGCATTCTCGTCGAGCAGATCAACGCCGTGCAGGTGACGGCCAGCAGGACGCACCGCTTCGGGCACCTGGGCAAGGGTGACATCGACCTGCTGCAGGCGCTCGGGGCAGAGCTGGACTTCGATGTTGAGATCGTCAGGCCGCTGATCATCGGCGACGACCGCGTCAGCAGCACCCGCATCCGCAACCTCCTCGACGCGGGCGAGGTACACGAGGCGGGGGCGCTGCTGGGCCGCCCCTACGCGATCTACGCGCCGGTGGTGGGCGGGCGCGGTGTCGGCGCCGAGCTGGGTTTCCCGACCGCCAACCTGAGCATCCCGCCGGAGAAGATCCTGCCCCATGACGGCGTCTTCGCCGGGCTCGCCGGCAGGGTACGCGGGGGCGACTATCAGGCCGTCGCGCAGCCGCGGCCGGCGGCGATCAACGTCGGCGTGGCGCCGACCGTGCGCGGCGACGAGCGGATCGTCGAGGTGCACATGATCGGGGAGCAGTGTGACTTCGGCGGGACGTCGCTGAAGGTCGAGTTCCTGCGCTGGCTGCGCGACGAGCGGGAGTTTAAGAGCCTCACGGCTCTCTCCCGGCAGATCGGCCGCGATGTCGAGCGCGTGGTGGAGGTAGCCGAGGGCCCGCTGAGCAACAGGCTGGAGGAGTTCGACAGGATCTGCGCAACCGAGTACGTGGTGCACCGACCGGGCTGGGAGTGAGACCTGTGATCCCGGCATCCGCCGCAGGGCGCCCGCTGCGATGGGGCGATGGCGCGCAGTTGCCTCCGGTCGAGATTCCCGCTATCATTGAGCGCTGAAATGCAGTCATTCACCAGCAGACAGATGACTCCCCTCGTCGCGGCCATCGCCATCCTGCTGTGCGCCGGATGGGCGGCGGCACAGTCGCAGGCGCCACTGCTGGGCGAGCGCCCGGCAGTGCTCGACCCCAACGCCGCGGGCCTTCCCGACAGCAGCCTCGTGGACTTCAGCGGTCTGCTCGAGGGCCCCTGCGGCACGCGCGGTCGGCTCTTCACCGGGCGCGACGGGAACTTCTACTTCGAGGACGGCTCCCGCGGCCGCTTCTGGGGGATCAACGTCGCCAAGGGCTCGGTGTTCCAGCCTCCCGAGCGCATCCGGGAGGCCGTCGATGCCATCGCACGCGCCGGCTTCAACCTCGTCCGCCTGCACCACATCGACGACGTCGAGGGCCTTCTGCCCCCCGACCGCGTGGGGACGGCCAACCCGATCGACCCGGAGGCGCTCTCGGCGGTCGATCACTGGATCGCCGAGTGCGGCAAGCGCGGCATCTACGTCTACCTCGACCTGCTTGACTTCCGCACCTTCTACGAGCGCGAGGGCGTTCCGGCCGGCGAGCAGCTCGGCCGCGGCGCGAAGCCCTACGCGCTCTTCAATGAGCGGCTGATCGAGCTGCAGATGCAGTACGCGAAGGCGTTTCTGATCGATCACGTCAACCCGCTGACGGGCCTCTCCTACGCCGACGACCCGACCGTCTGCATGATCGAGCTGTGTGATGAGAACGGGCTCTTCGCCGCCCAGCGCCGGCGCACCCGGCTTCTCTCGCCCTACCGCGACGAGCTTCAGCGGCGCTGGAATTTCTGGCTGCGCGCGAAGTACGAGGACACCGAGAGTCTGCGGATCGCGTGGACCGACTGGCGGGGGCAGGGCACGCTGGCCGCCGATGAGTCGCTGGAGCAGGGCACCATCGCCCTGCACGACGCATCCACCGCGCCCGGACTGCTGGCCACGCCGCTGGGCACCGGGACAGGATCGGCCGGGCGGCTCAATGACCTCTCGCTCTTCATGGCCTCCGTGCATCGTGATTACTTCGAGCAGATGACAGGCTTCCTCCGCGAGCGCGGCGTCCAGCAGCCGATCACGGCCGTGACCGACTTCGAGTCAACCCCCGACCTGCGCTCGGTCTACGAGTCACTGGACTTCATGGGCGCGAACTACTACTACGACCACCCGCGCCTCAAGGACGGACTCTGGCAGTTGCCCATGTACTTCATCAACCACTCGCCCGTGGGCGACGCGACCGAGAGCTTCGCTCCGAAGCTCGCCCGCAGCGCGTTCGTCGGCAAGCCACTTGTCATGCGCGAGTGGGGAGTCTGCTGGCCCAACAAGTTCCGCGCCGCCGGGATGATCGACGCGATCGCCTACGCCGCCCTGCATGACGTGGACGCGATGATACTCTTCACCTACGACATCCGCCCGGAGGCGCGACGGCTCGACTTCTTCGACGTCAGCCGCGATCCGACCCGCTGGGGGCTCGCGGCGATCGGCGCGCGCGTCTTCCTCCAGCGCGACATCGCACAGGCGCGTCGGCAGATCGAGGTCGGGTACTCGGAAGTGGACAGCTACTTCGTCGATGGCGAGCGCACACTCGCTCAACTGCACCGGGCCGCGAACGTCGCGGCGATGCGCGGCCGCTTCTTCGGCGAGGCGTTTGATGGTCAGGCCGATCTGATGGTCGCCTCCGGCCTCTCCAGCGGCGCGATCTACCCGAGCGAACGCACCGTCATCAGCGCAGAGCAGCGCGCCGAGGACCTGCTCAACCGCCGCCGCGAGGCGACACTCGCCGAGAAGAGCGGCTATCAGGTCGCGACAACGCCCGCCGGTCGCGTCGCGTTCGAGTTCGGCGGCACCCTCTACCCCGCCTCCGCGCGCGTGACGCTCGCGACGCACCCGGGATTTTCGCTGCGCGCGATCGACGCCGACCCGAACCTCCGCCCGATCGGCCGGGGCGCGGACGGCACACGCGCCTTCGGCCTGCGTGACATGCGGCGGAACAACTGGGTCTACCACGCGCTGCAGCCCGAGGACAAGCTGCGCGCGACACTCGACGCATTCGGACAGCTCTACGATGAGCGCATCTCGCACAGCTTCCTCGAGACCGGGCGCTTCGTCTCGGACACCCGCGAGATCGTGCGGGACGAGGACGCTGAACTGATCGTCGTGAACACGCCCACCTTCCAGGCGATCGCGGGCGCGCTGGGGACCGCGAGTCGGGCGACCGGCCGCATGAGCGTTCGCTCCAGCAGCTCGATCGGCGCGGTCACCTGGCTGAGCCTCGACGGACGGGGCCCCGACGAATCGCGCCGGTGGGTGCTCAAGATGGTCACGATCGCGCTCAACGCCGGCGAGGAGAAGTCGCTGCACGTGGGCGAGCGCGAGCGCGCCATCTTCGCGCTCACAGGCCCCGGCGAGGCGCCCGTCACCACGCTTGGCGAGCCCGTCGCCAGCGGCACCGTCGTGTCGTTCAACGGCGCCGAGATGGCACGGGTAGGGATCGTCAACGGCACATGGGAGATCGTCCGCGAGAGTGACCGCTACTATGTCTACTGTGACACACCGGGCGCGCGGATCACGGTCGCCGGTGCCGGGCGCAGCGCGACCGCATACGCCCACGACGGCTCTGAGACACAACTGGACTACGACGGCACGCTCACCTGGCCCGAGAACGCGCGGATGGTGACGATCAGGTAGGTTGGACGCGCGACAGCGCGGGGCGGGAGGCCGTGCCCGTCACGCCTTCCTCCGGTGCCCTGCGGGGCGTTGCGCGTCCCACGACAGGAGGTCTTTCCGATGGACCGCTTCGACTGTGTATCACCGCTGGACTTCCGCTACTACGATGAGAAGCTCCAGGCGATCTTCTCTCCCTACGTGACCGAGAGCGCCCGCGTGCGCTCCGAAGCGATGGTCGAGGCCGCGACGACGCGTGTGCTCGCCCGCCTCGGTGTCTGCTCAGAGGCCGTGGCCGATGAGGTCGAGGCGGCCGCCGAGGCCGTCACGCCGGAGGAGGTCGCCGCCGAGGAGGCGCGCATCCATCATAACATCCGCGCACTGGTCAACTCCATGAAGACCTACGTCTCCGACGAGGCCAAGCCCTACATCCACTTCACCCTCACCAGCTTCGACGTGATCGACACCGCGACGGCATGGCGCTTCAAGCACGCGGCAATCGACGGACTGCTGCCGATGCTCGAGGGGCTTGAACGCATCCTCATCGACCTTGCGCGGCGGGAGGCCGAGACCCTGCAGGTCGGCCGCACCCACGGTCAGCACGGCTCGCCCGTCACATTCGGCCTCACCGTCGCGGAGTACGTCTCACGGCTGGGCGGGCGCATCGAGGCAATCCGCCACACCGCCGAGGACCTGCGCGGGAAGATCTCCGGCGCGGTCGGCGCATACAACGCAAGCTCGATCATGCTCGATGACCCGCTCCAGTTCGAGCGGCAGGTGCTCGCCGAGCTTGGGCTGGAGCCCTCCCCCGCCTCAACGCAGGTCGTCGAGGCGGAGTTCGTGACGGACTTCATCCACGCGCTCGTCTCGTGCTTCTCGGTGCTGGCGAACCTCGCCGACGACATGCGCAACCTTCAGCGCACGGAGATCAACGAGGTCGCTGAGGCCTTTGAGGCCGAGCAGGTCGGCTCCTCGACGATGCCGCACAAGCGCAACCCGTGGAACTTCGAGAACGTCAAGAGCATGTGGAAGCAGTTCATGCCGCGGATGATCACCGTCTACTCTGACCAGATCTCCGAGCACCAGCGCGACCTCTCCAACTCCGCCTCCCAGCGCTTCTTGCCCGAGATCATCGTGGGGCTGGCCAACTCGGTCGCGCGGCTGACGAGGATCATGGGGCGGCTGGTGACCGACGCCGAGCAGATGCGTGAGAACCTGCGCCTGACCGAGGGTATGATTGGAGCGGAGCCCGCGTATATTCTGCTCGCGGCACACGGGCACCCCGACGCCCACGAGGCCGTGCGGAAGCTCACGCTGCAGGCGCAGGAGACCGGCCGGCCGCTGGGCGAACTGCTGCAGGAGTCCGGTGAGCTTGCGGAGTACTGGGCGCAGATCACACCGCGCCAGCGCGAGATCATCCTCGATCCGGCGCAGTACACCGGCATCGCCGCCGACAAGACCCGCATGCTCTGCGACATGTGGGAGGAGCGGCTGGGGCTGGCGTAGTCGTTGGAGAGGCCGGCCCCCGTGCCGGCCTGTGCCGTCGCCTTTGTAGGGCGCGGACCTGTGCCGCGCCAAGCCTTTGTAGGGCGCGGACCTGTGCCCGGTCACGCCTTTGTAGGGCGCGGACCTGTGCCGTCGCCTTTGTAGGGCGCGGACCTGTGCGGCGCCACGCCTTTGCCACGCATTTGTAGGGCGCGGACCTGTGCCGCGCCACGCCACGCCTTTGTAGGGCCGGGACCTGTTCCCGGCCTCGCCTCTCGGGAGTTCCGATGACAGAGGCGGGAACGGGGCAGCGCCTCTCCTGAACGTCAGAAAACAGTGCGGGAGGGTCTCTTATGCGCCTCATGGGACTGGATGTGGGCAGCACGGGCGTGAAGGCCGTCGTCTTCTCGCCCGAGGGCGAGATCGTCGGCAGCGCATACCGCGAGTACCCGGAGGTCTACCCGAATCCCGGCTGGATTGAACTGCGCCCCGATGAGGTCTGGTCGGGAGCGCAGGCCGTTATCCGCGAGGCGGCGCAGCAGGCGGGCGGCGGCGTCAGATCGCTCGCTATCTCCGCGCTGGGCGAGGCGTTCACGCCCGTCTCGCGCGATGGGGAGTTCCTCTACAACACCATCGTCTCCCCGGACACCCGCGCAACCGCGCAGACCGAACGCCTGCGCGAGGCCCTCGGCGAGGAGCGCATCTTCCAGCTCACAGGCATGCCCCTGAGCCCGAGCTTCACACTCCCCAAGCTCATGTGGATGCGCGACGAGATGTCGAAGGTCCATCGGCGGGCGTGGAAGTATCTTCTCTGGCCGGACACCATCCACCTCAGGCTCGGCCTCACTCCGCGCATCGATCACTCCCTGGCCGGGCGCACGATGGCCTTTCACGTGCACTCACGCGGCTGGTCCGCGGAGATGCTGGAGGCGGCCGGGATCGATCAGGAGATGCTATCCGACCCGATCGGCCCCGGCGAGATCGTCGGCGATCTATCGCCCGAGACCGCGCGCGAGGTCGGCCTCGAGCCCGGCTGCGTCGTGGTCGCGGGAGGCCACGACCAGCCGATGAACGCGCTCGGTGCGGGCGTGGTGGAGCCGGGGATGTGCGTGGATGGCATGGGCACCGTCGAGTGCATCACGGTGGCCTTCGACGAGCCGGTGCTCACCGATGCGATGCGCCGGCACAACTACGGCTGCTACCCCCACGTGGTGCGCGACCAGTACGCGACGATCGCGTACAACTACGCCTGCGGCTCGCTGCTGCGCTGGTGGCGCGATCAGTTCGGCGAGAAGGCGATGGCTGAGGCGCGGATGCGCCGCATGGACGTCTGGGACGTGATCCTCTCGGACCTGCCCGAGGGGCCCAGCGGGCTGCTGTGGCTGCCCTACTTCGCGGGCTCGGGCACGCCGTGGCTCGACCCGAGGGCGAAAGGCGCAATCATCGGCCTGACGCTCGACACCGATCGCAAGCGCCTCGTGAAGGCGCTGATCGAGGGCACCTGCTACGAACTCGACCTCAACATCCGCGCGCTTGACGAGGCCGGAGTGCCGATCGAGCGCCTCCGCGCAACCGGCGGCGGCTCGCGCTCGGACACCTGGCTGCAACTGAAGGCGGACATCACCGGCATGCCTGTGGTGCGCCTCGGCGTCAGCGAGTCGGGCTGCCAGGCGGGCGCGATCCTCGGCGGCGTCGCGCTGGGGGTCTGGCGCGATGTGCGCGAGGCCACCGACGCGCTGGTGGTCGAGGGCGAGACATTCACGCCGCGCCAGGACGCCCACGAGGGCTACGCGGAGCTTCGCGCGGCCTACGCCGACGCGTGGCCGGCGCTGAGGGATGTTGCGCATCGCCTGTGATCGCCGGAGGCAACGCCCCGGCAGAAGGAGTGTTCGGATGGCTCGAATCGCATTCGTGTACGCGCTGATCGCGGTGCTGGCGTGGGGGCTGGCGCCGATCTTCGACAAGATCCTCAAGCAGGGCCTGTCGTCGTGGACGGCGGTTTTTCTGCGCACGATCGTCGTGATGGTCATCATCACCATCGCCGCGATCCATTCGGGCGCGCTGGTCGAGATCCGCGAGATGTTCGCGCAGGGCGAGGCTGCCCACGGGGAGGGCAACACGCCCGTCCCGGCGTGGCTGATCATCGTCGCGGCGATCGGCAGCGCGATGCTCGCCGGACTCATCGGGCAGGTCGCGTACTACCACGCGCTTGGCCACGCGGACGCCTCGCGGGTGGTGCCGATCACCGCGGCATACCCGATGGTCGCGGCGCTCGCGGCGATCGCGCTGTTCCGCGAGCCGATCACCGTGCCGAAGCTGGCGGGCACGATGCTGATCGTGGCGGGGATCATCCTCGTCTCGGGCGTGTTCAACTCGCAGTCGGAGGGGTGACGGGGGCAAGTCGCAAGTCGCACGTCGCAAGTCGCAAGTCGCAAGTCGCAAGCAACGGCGACGACAACGCCCCGCATCCGCCGGTATTCGTCGTTTGCAGGACGGGGATCCCTGCCTGTCGCCGTCGTTAAGAGGACGACGGCGAACGGAGGGCGACGGTCGCGACCTCGCCTTTGTAGGGCCGGGACCTGTGCCCGGCCACGCCTTTGTAGGGCGCGGACCTGTGCCGCGCCACGCCTTTGCGCCACGCCGGACAGGAGGAATGAAGGACGACGACGGCAACAACAAACGACAGGCGGGGCACAGGTCCCCGCCCTACAACGACAACGACTGCTGCCCGGCCACGTTTTCTGTAGGGCCGGGACCTGTGCCCGGCCACGCCCTTGTAGGGCGCGGACCTGTGCCGCGCCTCGTAGTACTGCAGGGCGGGGGACCCAAAGCTCAACGAGCTTCGCCCGGGAGCGCCGTTCGCCCGGCAGAACCAGAAAACCACCGACGAACCCCACGAGGTGACGAGATGACCGGTAAAGAGCGCGTGATGGCGACCTTCGAGGGGCGGGAGTTCGACAGAGTCCCGATCTACTGCGCGGGGCTGTCGTGCCGTATCGCCTCGCATGTTCTCGGCCGCGAGGCGTTCGTCGGTCACGGCATGCAGCGCTACCGCGAGAGCGTCGCGCGCTGGGAGGGCTCGCTCGACGAGTTCGAGGAGCGCACCCGCGCGGACGTGCTGGAGGTTTCCGAGAAGCTCGACCTCGACCTCGTCCGACCGGCCTACTGGCGCTACCCCCATGACCCGATCGCGCGCATCGACGAGTTCACCTTCAAGTTCGGTGACGAGGACGGCTACTGGTGGGTCGAGCGCTTCGATCCGGAGACCGAGCTTTTCCAGGAATGCGATCGCGCTGAGCGGCCTGAGCCCACGATCGAGGACGTCCGGCGCGCCGCCGACCAGTCGGAGGCGGCGGCCGAGAGCGGGAGCGCCCCCACACCCGAGAGCTTCCCCGACCTGCAGGCCGCGATCGAGTACTACGGAGACCGCCGCGCAATCCCCGGCTCAGGCACGGGCGTGTCGATCCCGCGCGAGCGCCACTGGCTCGAGGCGATGGCGCTGGAGCCCGAGACCGTCCGCCGCTACCTCGTTGCGCGGGCGAAGATCAACTGCAGGACGATCCCGGTGATGGCTCAGATGGGCCTGAAGATACTCTTCGGCGGCGGCGACTTCGCCGGCAAGAACGGCCCGCTCTACGGGCCGAAGGCCTTCCATCAGTGCATGCTCCCGGCGCTGCAGATCGTCTCGGAGTGCTGCGACGAGCATGACACGTGGCACTTCTTCGCCAGCGACGGGAACCTCTGGCCGGTCGCTGAGGACCTGTTCGGCAACTCCGGCGTCGATGGCTTCTACGAGATTGACATCCGCTGCGAGATGCACCTCGAGAAGCTGCGCGACACATTCCCGCACCTGCGGCTGTGCGGCGGCGTCGCCTCAGAGACGCTCCACCAGGGATCGGTCGAGGACGTGGTGGCGGAGACCCGCGACGCACTCGATGTCGCGCGGCGGCGGGGGAAGATCGTGGTGGGGGTGTCGAACCAGGTCGTGCCGGCCACGCCGCTGGAGAACTTCGATGCCATGATGGAGACGCTGCACGAACAGTCTTAGAGGAGCACCGGCTCCTCTACAACGCATCGGTATGGGCGGGCACCGGCGGCGGCGCGAACTACCACATCGCGCCGTCGTCCTGCGTCGGCGCGGCCTTGATGACAACGACATCCACCGCTCGCGGCCCCTTCGGGCTGTCCTCAGTGCCGAACTCGACCTCAGAGCCCTCGGTAAGGCTGCGGTAGCCCTCGCCGGAGATGGCGGTGTAGTGCACGAAGACGTCCTCGCCGTTGTCCTGCTCGATGAAGCCGTAGCCCTTCGCGTCGTCGAACCATTT
>JBMNNW010000140.1:0-10594 GCA_050942735.1 Armatimonadota bacterium | reverse complement strand
CTTCCTCCGTCTGCGCGCGCACTCGGTGATTGCGGCCACGTGCGAAAGAACATGGAGGCGGTGACGGGCCTATCCGCCCACGAGACCACGCGGCCGCTCGAGGTTCAGATGCATTATACCGAGGTCGCGGATAAACGCAAGCGGAGGGAGGAAGTGGCCACTCTGGTGACGACCATGACTCCGTTGGGTGGCGAGCATGCTCCTCCACGTGCTCAGGCAATTCGCGGATGGTCAGGCGCAAGTCCATGTGCCGGGCGGCTTCGCGCCCGCGGACGTCGTTGCGGAGGGATGCGTTCGCGCCGCTGTCCTACTCGTCCTCATCCTCAGCGTCAGGGTCGCCGAACATGTGCGCCGCCTCGTCCTCCTCGATCTCCGGATGCTCCTCGAGGAACTGCTCATGCTCCTCGGCAAACTGCGCGGCCTGCAGCTCAATCCCCTTCACTGAAACGCGCGTGATCCACCCGAGGAAGGCGATGAACAGCACCATGCCGACGAACGTGAGCGTCTGTCCGGCTCCGAAATACATCATCCCGAGTGTCACCGCTCCGAAGGCGAGGCACGCGATCAGCTCCATCTCGTTGACCGAGGTGTGCAGGTCGTGGACGCCCCACTCCGCTTTCGGCAGCAGAATTCCGTGTTCCTGAAGGTCCTTCAGCGACATTGCCGATCCCTCGCCGTCCCCCGTCGTTACGATGCGATGTCGTCTTCGGTGTCCCAGAAGAACTGGAACCACTGCGAGACGTTGAACTTCAGCCGTCCGCTGCGCAGGTTCGCCAGGATCAGCGGCGCATCGATCTCCGCGGCCACGCGGGCGGTCTTGTCCCCCCAGACCTTCCGGCGGATCCAGCTCTCGCGCGAGGCGCCCATCATCACAAGGTCGAAGCCCTTCGAGCGCTCGATGAGCGTCTGAGCCACGTCACCGGCCTCGATGCGGATGCGGAAGCGCCGCTTACTGCGGCCGTTGGTGACTCCGGCGGCCGGCTCAATGTCGAGGTCGCGCAGCGACTCGCGCAGCTCCGCGGCCCTCTCCGCCCGCTCCTGCGGGCTGAGGCTCTCGCTCACGACATGCACAAGCTCGATGTACGCGTCCTCCTGGCTCGCCATGGGCGCGGCGAGGCCGGCCATCAGGTGACCGTGCCTGGGATGCTGGATCGGAACGAGGATGCGCTCGGCCGGCAGCTTCACATCACCGCGCGCGACCACCACGTTGGCGTTTGAGTCCTTGACGATCCTGTCGATGTTGCTGCCCACAATCGTTCGCGGGTCGGTGGAGCGCCCCTGCCAGCCCATCACCACGAAGTTCACGTTGTGGTCCTCGACCGTGTCGATGATCGCGTCGGCGGGCCGGTGGCCCACGCGCAGGAGCATATTGGGCGTCATGCCCATCTCCTCGGCGATCCGTGCGGTCTCGTCCATCAGCGGCCGCACCTCCTCGACGAACTCGCGTCCGACGCTCACCGGGAGCTGGTCGGGTACCGTGATCACGTGCAGCAGGATCAACTCTCCCGGCTCGGTCTCGAGGATCGACTTCGCCACGCTCAGCAGGTTCTCGGCGTTCTCGGGGTTGGCGATGGGCACGAGGACGGAGAAGCGCTCCGTATCGACCTTCAGCCGCTGCTCGACCAGCACCGGCGTGATCTCGTCGGCCCGGTCGCGCTTTGAGGAGTAGAAGTAGTAGATGCCGTAGCCCAGCGCCAGCCAGCCCAGTGTGACGTACCACGCGATCGGCGAGACGTCGAAGAGCTTCGCGGCCAGGGCAACTTGCAGGATGATCGCGAGAATCGGCACGTACGGGAAGAATGGCACGAGGTAGCCGTAGGCGAGCTTGTCGCCGTACTTGCGGCGGATGGTGATGACGGCCACGTTCACCTGCATGAAGAGCAGGATGAACATGATGTTCGCGGCTGCCGCGACGTCGTCAATGCGGGGGATGAAGACCGCCATGCCAATCAGGAGGACGCCCGACATCAGCAGCGCGAGGTGAGGCGTGCGCGTCCGCGGGTGGACGGCGCCGAAGATGTCCGGGAGGTTCCGGTCGCGGCCCATCGCGAATGAGACGCGAGTGGACGAGTAGGTGGTGGCGTTGAGGGCGCTGGTGGTGGAGAAGAGCGCGCCCGCCAGCATCAGGATCGTCCCGAAAGGCATGAACTGCTCGGCGGCGCGCAGCAGCCCAAGCTCACCGGCCTGCCCCAGCCACAGGTAGCTCTCTTCGCCGGTGGGCGGGACGACCGCGCCGATCATGCAGAAGCCCACGAGAATGTAGAGCGGCACGACGATCAGCAGCGCGAGGAAGACCGCCTTGGGCACGTTGCGGCGTGGGTCCTTGACCTCCTCGCCGGTCTGAACGATGACCTCGTAGCCCTCATAGGCGATGTAGGTCAGGCCCATCGCGGCGAAGATCCCGCCCCATCCCCCCGGGGCGAACGGCTGGAACGACTGCAGCCGCTCGGGGCTGCCGATCACGGCGGCGACACCGCTGATGACGAAAAGGCCGATGATGATGACCTTGCCGACCGTCACTATGTTGCCCGCCAGCCCCGTCTCCGACGCGCCCTTGTAGTTGATGTAGATGAGCAGAAGCGCGATCGCGACCGCGACCGCCTTCTCCGTGATGGAGGCGGGGATCATCACCGAGCCGAATGCCAGTCTCTCAACGCCCGGGGCGATCTCCACGACCCGCGCGGCGCCGGTGATACGCAGCATCTCCACGAAGTACGCCGCGAAGCCGAGGGCGTAAAGGCTGCCCGCGACGGCGTGGGCGAACCAGCTCATCCAGCCGGCGAAGAACGCGTTGCTGCCCGGAAGCCCCTGGCGGACCCACAGGTACCCGCCGCCCGCCTCGGGGATGGCCGAGCCAAGCTCCGCGTAGACCATCGCGGTCAGCAGGGTGACGACGCCGTTGAGCGCGAAGGCGACGATCAGCGCGGGCCCGGCCTCCCCGGCTGCGATGCCGGTCAGCACGAAGACGCCGGCGCCGATCATCGCGGCGACGCCGACCATCGTGATGTCGAAGAGACCGAGGTCGCGGCTGAGTTCTGTGGTGGGTGCCCGCATTCCCGCTATGCTCCCTGTGCAACGCCTGAGTCGCGTCCGCCCGAAAACGTTCACGGCCGCCGCTCGGCCGCGCCGACGCGGGGGATGGCCCCGCCGGGCGCGCGGCGTCGAGGACTGCCGTGGCTGTGCAGAATGTACCACGCGGGGATATTGCGTGTCAAACTCCGGGGGGGGCGGGGCTGACCGTATTGTGTAGGTTGCCGGCGCCGGCGGGTCACGTCGGCCTCACCCCGACCCGCTCGCTGCGCTCGGGGTTAGCCCCTCTCCCTGGACGCATACACGACATGCGTCTGGCGGGGGAGGGAGTGAAGAGGGGAACACAATTGTCATCGCAGGGGCCACACCAGTCGGCAGAGAGGCAATCTGAGCGCTTTCCCCCGAATGTCGTGTATGAGGGCGGGGGAGGCCGTCGTTGCCGCACCTACATTATTCGGTCACACCCGCGCCTCGGCCCGGCTTGCCCATGCACGGGGGATATGCTACACTCACGGTGGTCTGGCGAGGCGCAAGTGAGGGAGCTGTGGCCATGCGTCCGGATGAGGTCCGCCGGGAACTACGGCGGAAAGTCCTTATTGTGGGATTGCTCTTCACATTCATCGCGATGGTCTACCTGGTCTTCAACGTCAGTCGCTTCGACCAGCTCAGCGACGTCAACGCGATTGACTACGCGCAGATCGCCCGCAATCTCGCGCGCGGCGAGGGCTTCACCACCAGCTTCATCAAGCCCCTCGGCCTCACCTACGAGACGAGCGTTGAGAACCACATCGACCTGACCTATCCCCCGCTGCACATCGGGATGATCTCGATGATGATGCGGGCGCTCGGCGAGAACGACCGCGCGGTCTCACACGCCTCAGGCCTGGCGTTTCTGCTGACGATCCCGGTCCTGTTCACGCTGGCGGTGAGGCTCTTCGACTGGCGGACCGCCGTGCTGGGCACGCTGATCTTCGGCACACACCTCGCCAACCTCGGCTACGCGGTCTCCGGCCTCGAGGCGTCGCTGCTCACGCTGCTGGTGACGGCGATGCTGCTGCTGCTTCACTGCGCGGCCGGCAGCGAGAAGCGCGAGCTGCTCTGGGTGGCCGCGGCGGCGGTGATGATGGGCCTGATCTACCTTACCAAGTACGTATGGCTCGGCGCGCTGATCCCCGCGGTGGCGTATCTGATAATCATGAAGCCCGAACGCCGTCTGGCCCGCGTGGGTGTCTTCATCGCAGTCATGGCCATCGTCGCGGCGCCGTGGCTCTACCGCAACTACGCGGTTGCGGGCAACCCGTTCTTCACACTGCGCTGGCATGAGCTTCCGGGCCAGACACGCGCCTACCCGGCGAACACGATCTACCGGCAGTACGCCGCGGATGCGCCGAGCTACCTCGCCTTCGCCGCCTCGAACCCGCGCGCGATCTTCGAGAAGATACGCGGCGGGCTGAATACGTTCTACGGCTCCTTCCACGGGCTCGCCGGTCTCTTCGTCGCACCGTTCTTTCTGGTGGGGATACTCGTGCGGCTCGGTGATGACCGCCTCGAACGGTTACGCTATCTTCTCTACGGACTGCTTGTCGTCGTGTCGGTGGTGCTGGCGTTCTTCATCGCGTCACCGCGTCTGATCGCGCCGCTGGGCGGATTCATGACGATCCTCGCGGTCGCGTTCTTCTGGCGGCTGCTCGATGCGAGGACACAGGCGCTTGAGCCGAGGCCGCGGATACGGTGGCTGACAGTTGCGGTGGGCCTGCTGCTGTTGCTGCATCTGCAGCCGTTCGTGACGGCGATCACGCCCGATGAGCCGGCCGGCGTGACGGGCGAGACGCCGCTGGAGCAGGCGATGACACAGTTGCAGCAGATGGTGGACGGCCCGGTGCTCACGGACGCGCCTTGGACGGTCGCCTGGATGGCCGGTCGCGACGCGGTGTGGCTGCCGCAGACGGAGGCGGACCTGCGTCGCATGGAGGAGCGGGTGGGCCGGTTCAACTGGCTGCTTCTCAGCCCGACGGTGGCGCGGATGGCCGCGAGCGAGCGGATGGAGATGTGGGCGAACGCGTGGGTGCGCGCGCAGCAGGGCGACGCGGAGGTCCTGGGCTTCACGATCGCGGCGCGCCTCGGTGACGGCCGGTGGATACTGATGAGACGACAGGTGTCTGTGGGGGAAGCGACAGATGAAGGAACCCGATAGTCGGCGGCGCGAGGCGGCTGAGAACGGGCGCACCGCGGCCGATTCAGACGAAGCCCGACGCGACGAGCCGCACCTGATCTGCCACAACTGTGGCGCCGAGGTGCCTGAGGGGGTGCGCTCCTGCCCGGTTTGCCGCCGAGGCGCGTACCGCAGGTGCTTCTGCGGCTGGCAGATACCCGTCAATGAGCCGACCTGCTCAAACTGCGGGGCTGACTGGTCTCAGAGCGCGCGGGTCGCCAGGAAGACCAAGAGCAGCGCGGCGAGGCGGCGGGAATTGCTCCGCTACGCCGGATTCGGCGCGGCCGCGGCGGTCGTGCTGGCGATCCTCGCCTACGGACTGGTCACGACCTTCGCGACGCTGGCGGTGGACCGGCACGAGTCGATGCCCTCGCAGATCGGCGAGCGCCTCGGGCTGGCGGCAAGCGGTGTCGGGGAGCTGCTGGCGCGGTTCGGCGGCTTCCTGGCCCGCCACGGCCAGACACTGCTGCTCATTCTCGGAGTCATGGTCGTCGGTGCGGCCGCGGGGGTCGCAGCCTACATGATGCAACGGAAGAATCGAGGCCGCCATTCCAGTCGCACGTCACGTCGCGTGCGACGGAAGCGGCGCACACAGGAGCGGTAGATGGACGACGCGACCGGTCATCCCCCCGCAACCGACGAGCAGGCCCCAACCGGCGAGCGCTCCGCGCTCTTCACGCCGCTGACGGCGCTGGTCGTCGTGCTCCTTGTCGCCTGCTTCTGGTCATATATGAACTGGATGTGGGCGGTGTGGATGAAGAGCGATTACTACGGACACGGACCGCTCATCCCGCTGATCTCCGCATATCTGATCTACAGCCGCCGCAGGGAGTTCATCGAGGCGGCCGGCGGGCGCGAACTGTGGGGACTGGGGCTGCTACTGCCGGGGATGGTGTTCTTCCTCGCCGCGGTCTACCTTGACGTGAACTTTATCCAGGGCTTCGCGATGGTGATGGTCATCGGTGGGCTGATCATCCTGCTGTGGGGCTGGGGGCGGGCGAGGGTCGTGCTCTTCCCGGTGGCGTTTCTCATGTTCATGGTGCCGGTGGACCGGCTGCTGGTGACGCAGTTCTCGAACCCGCTGCAGACCCACGCGGCGACCGTCGCCGCGCGCTCGGTGGCGATGGTGGGGATGCCGGTGGAGCAGGCGGGCACGACGATCCGCATCCCGGACTACACATTCGAGGTGGCGCAGGCCTGCAGCGGGCTGAAGTCAACGATCGCGATGAGCGCGCTCGCGGCGCTCTTCGCCTATCTCGCCCGCGGCCCGGTCTGGAAGCGCGTGCTGCTGTTCATCGCCGGAGCGCCGATTGCGCTGGCGGCGAATGCGACGCGCATCACCTTCACGCTCATACTCGGACGCGCCTTCGGCTCGGAGGCGGCCGAGGGATTCTTCCACACGCTCTCAGGCCTGATGGTCTTTGTGCTGGCTCTGATAGGCCTGTTCATCATGGCGAGGCTGCTGAAATGCGATCGAATGCGCGAGGACATCTGGTAGCGGCCGCGATTCTGCTCGCCGGCGTCCTCCTGACGCCGATGGTGCGCGACGCGCGCCCCTCAGGCACCGCGTATGAGGTGGACCTGACGGCAGTGCCGATGCAGGTCGGCGGCATGAAGGGCGAGGTGCTGCCCGGCGATGAGGGCGTGCAGGCCTACCTCGAGGCCGACACCATGACGACCATCGCCTACGGCGAGCCGCCCGACGCGGTGACCCTCAACGTCATCTACGGTGGAAGCTGGCGGACAGTGCACTCCCCGGCGCAGTGCTACCCGGCGGCGGGCTGGCAGGTGGTGTGGGAGCGGGACGCGATCGTCCCCATCGAGAGCGATCTTCCGCACGACAAGCCGGTTCTCGGGCGTCTGATGCGCGCCGAACGCGGAGACCATGCGCACCTGGTGCTGTTCATCTTCGCGCACAAGGGCGGGACGTCGCTGGACTACACCGAGCACGCATGGGCGGTGCAGACCGGTCCGCAGGGCGCCGGCGGGCTCTCGCTGATGCTCAGCACGAGCGTGTACAGCGACGAAGAGCGCGCGCAGCGACGGCTGACGGAGGTCGCCGCGGAGGTCTATCCGCCGGTCATCAGTTTCTGGTACGAGGATTGGGAACCTGCGGGGGCCTGAAAGCGCTTATACGGGAAACAGGAGGCTTATAGCGACGCGAAAGGTGACCCCTGCGAACGCCCGCGAGGGCGCTTCGCGGGCGAGGGAACCCCTCTCAGGGCGACGGCGCCTCGCGGCCCGGGGCGAGCCAGGTATGTGGGGAGGTCGGCACCTGCAAGCGCGGCCGGCACCGGCGTCCGGGCATGGCGTGTGGACGCCGATGAGGCGCGCAGATTCTGATGCCGACGGGACCGATCGACCCTTTGTCTCCACTCGCTCGATGTGCTATACTTCACGCGGACTCATCATCGTTCTGCCTCCCCGGAGACCGACGAAAGGGGCGCATGCTGTTGACATACCGAAACGTGCTTATTGCCGTGGTCGCGGTGGTTGTGATTGCGATGATCGCGGGCTGTGGGAATCGGCCTGTGGCTACCGTGAACGGCCTGAAGATAACTGAGAACGAACTGAGCGATCGGCTGATTCAGACCGCGGGCGACAACGTGCTCCGCAGCATGATCGACCGTGAGTTGCTCCGCCTCGCTGCGCAGGAGCGCGGCCTCGAGGTCACCGACGAGGAACTCGCCGAGGAGATCGAGCAGACGAAGGCGGAGTACGGGACCGAGGAGCAGTTCCAGCAGTTCCTCGCCGCCAACGATCTCTCCCAGGAGGAGTGGGAGAACGAGGTTCGGATCATGGTGCTGGCGCGGAAGCTGGCACTGCACGGGATCGACCCGACCGAGGAGCAGCTCAATGAGTTCTTCGAGGAGCATCGCGAGCGGTTCCGCCAGCCCGCGATGGTCTCGATGAGCGAGATCGTCGTGGCGAACCGGGAGGATGCCGACGAGGTCCTCCGGGAACTGCAGGCCGGCACGGCCAGCTTCGCTGATCTCGCCAGCCGCTACTCACTGGCCGGTACGCGGGAGAGCGGTGGCGAGCGCCCGGAGCTGCCGATCGAGGCGATCACGCAGCCGGAGATCCAGCAGGTGGCGCAGAACCTTCCCGTCGGTGAGGTCAGCGACCCGATCGAGGTCGGCGGCAGTTGGGTGATTCTCCGGGTGCGCGACCGGAAGCAGGGGCGCGACGCGTCCTTCGAGACCGATCGTGACATGATCGACGAGCAGTACCGGATGGCGCACGCCCACTCGCTGAGCGATATCCTCCAGGAGCAGATCGAGAAGACCAACGTCAACATCATCGATCCGCGCTTCCAGCGGCTCAATGAGGTCTACACGACCACGCAGCGGGACATCCCGCAGTTCGGCGTTGAGGGTCTCGAGACCGGTCATGTCCATGACGAGAACTGCGACCACTGAGCCAACGCGGCTCGGTGAGTGTTGACGAGAGACATATTCAGCAGCGGGGCCGCGCGCCTCGCGGGAGCATAGATGGAGCGCTTCGACGATCTGGTCAGGGTGATGGCGCGTCTGCGCGCACCCGAGGGCTGCCCATGGGACAGGGAGCAGACGCATCGCTCCCTGCGTCCTTACATGCTTGAGGAAGCCTATGAGGCGTTGGAGGCGATCGAGGAGGGGGACTGGCAGCGGCTGTGCGATGAGCTTGGCGATGTGCTGCTACAGGTCGTCTTTCACGCCCAGCTTGCCTCCGAGCGCGGGGATTTTGACATCGAGGACGTCTGCGCGAAGATCGTCACGAAGCTCAAGCGCAGACATCCGCACGTCTTCTCCAACTCGATCGCCGACACGCCCGATGAGGTCATCGACCGCTGGGAGACGCTCAAGCGGGAGGAAGAGGGCTACCAGGAGCGCGAGTCGGCGGTTGACGGCATCCCCCCCGCCCTCCCGGCTCTGCAGCGCGCGCACAAGCTGCAAAAGCGCGCAGCCCGTGTGGGCTTCGACTGGGACGAGATCTCCGGCCCTCGTGCGAAGGTGGAGGAGGAGCTTCGCGAGGTTGACGAGGCCGACGGCGATGCTGTGGAGGACGAGATCGGCGATCTGCTCTTTGCGGTGGTGAACCTTGCGCGGTTCCTGGACGTGGAACCGGAGGGGGCGCTGCGGCGCGCCAACGAGCGCTTTAGCCGGCGCTTCCGTGCGGTGGAGCGGCAGGCGGGCGGAGGCGAGGGGCTCCGCGAGATGAACCTTGAAGAGATGGACGAGCTTTGGGAGAGAGCGAAGGCGGAGGAGGCGTAGGGCAGGAGGTTTCCAGGCGCGGGCGCCGAAGGTAGTGCTTGAGAGCAGGCGACGCGCTCGGAGTTACGCCCGGACATGCGACTGGACAAGTACCTCAAGAACGTCGGCATCGTCAAGCGTCGCACCCTCGCAAAACGCCTCTCTGACGAGGGCAACGTGCAGGTGGACGGGAAGACAGCCAAACCCAGCACCGCCGTATCACCCGGCAATCGCATTCGCGTGCAGATCGGGATGCAGATTGCGGAGTATGAGGTGCTGGACGTTTCCCAAAGGCCCGTGCCGAAGGACGACCGTGACCGCTACGCGCGTCTGGTTCACTCCGAACGCGTGCGGCCACTCAACGACCTGTGACGCGGCGGTCCACACGCTGCCCCGTGGATGCAGAGGGGTTTCACATAGACCGGACCCATCACAACTACCGGACGCTACCAATTGGCGCCAAATGACAGGGAGGACGGCACCACATGGCTCTTGATAAGCACGTGTTTCTCTTCAGCGAGGACGCGGACCCGATCATCGAGGAACTGAAGACGCAGAACCGCGAGTTGAGAGATCTGCTCGGCGGCAAGGGCGCAAACCTGATGCTCATGACCAACTCGGGCATCCCGGTTCCTTCAGGCTTCACCATCGACACCGACAGTTGCATCAACTACATCGACAACAACATGCAGCTTCCCGACGGTCTTGAGGAGGAGATCGCAGAGGCGATCTCTGATCTCGAGGAGCAGGTAGGCAAGGAGTTCGGCTCCACCGAGAACCCGTTGCTTCTCTCGGTTCGCTCCGGCTCGAAGTTCTCGATGCCGGGCATGATGGACACGGTTCTGAACCTCGGCATGAACGACGACGTGGCCGCGGGCATGATTGAACTCACCGGCGATGAGCGCTTCGTCTATGACGCGTACCGGCGCTTCATCATGATGTTCGCCGACGTCGTCAAGGGCGCGCACCGTGAGATGTTCGAGGAGGCCCTCAGGCAGGTCAAGAAGGAAGAGGGCGTCAAGGAAGACACCGACGTCTCCGCCGAGGGCCTCAAGCGCGTCGTCGAGTTGGAGAAGGAGATCTACCAGCGCGAGGTCGGCGAGCCCTTCCCGACCGAGCC
>JBMNNW010000127.1:0-12703 GCA_050942735.1 Armatimonadota bacterium | reverse complement strand
CATGGCCATGCTGCCCTCGAAACGCTCACCGACGCCGTCGGTCCCTCTATTGACGAGAACCTCCTCCTACAACGCACCTGATACCACAAGGTGAGTAGTTACCTAAAGAATACGGTGGGCGTGAACCACGCCGTCGGCTTCAATCGGACGATGCATGCGAAACTTGGCCACATTTATGGCGAAGAGTTCTGGACTCATTTCCAGCAGTATCAGTGGGTGGTCCCGGTGGGCTCCACGTATCCTCCAGACCAGGTGAGGCAATGCGCGCAGGATGCCGTAGTTGGATTCTGGGAGGAGACGAACAGCATCGACAGCGCCCTGCTGGAGGTCATGCTCCTTATATCCGACGGCCTCGACCCAGATACCAACGAATTCTTTGTGGTGGCGGACAACTACGAGATCGATCGGTACACCATGCAGATCTGGTCGCCGCAACTATGACGGTTGTATGGTGGCGGAATTCCTTGTTGGGCAACCTTCCGAGGCGCAAGAAAGGTAAAACGAGCGATCACACCGGCGGCCCGTAGTATCGCGCGATCTGTGAGAGGATGATGAGTATGCGGACAGTCGTGCCGATGCCTGTTATTGGTGTGCTCTCCGCGTTGCTGGTGATTGCGGCGTCGATCCATGTGGGCCAATCCGCCCCGGTGGAGGACCGGGGCGGCATCCCCGCGATGGTGACAGAGGAGGAAGCGCTCGCCAGGGCTGCCGAGTGGGCCGAGGGGCTCGGTCTTCGCGTCGAAGAGTGGGAGGTGGGGCGCCACGAGTCTGCGTCCGGCGCGTTTCCGGTCTACTACCGCGTGACCTCCGGCGATGGGCGGCACGAGTTCCGGCTGGACGCGTATATGGGCCATTTCGCGTCGTGGAGGGATACCGAATTCCCCTCGAGGGGTGATGTGACTGAAGATCCGACAGCGCGCGAGCTCTACGTACGTGTTGCGCGTGACTTCATCAGTGAACACCTTCAGTTCCTGGAGCCCGCAGTAATGGTGTACGAGGACAATCCTAGGTTCTGGCTGCAGGCGATAGCTGACGATGTCGTCTTCACCAGCAATTCCGCGCGAATCCACGTCGCACTTGATAGCGGTACCGTGCATGGCTTTCATACACGCCGTGCTGAGCTACGAGTAGATGCCGCGCCCCTGATCTCCCCCGAGCAATGCAAGGAGCATGCCGCAACGTTCGTCGAGAACACCCCACGTGTTGAGATAATAGATCTGGATCCCGAGCTTTTTCCTCGTGCTGAATGGCTGAGAAAATACTACTTCGTGACTGATGACGATGCCGGAGTGCAGCGCCTGAATCGGACGGTCGTGCTGAGAGTATCCAGCGAGCCGGGCGGTCCGTTGGTGTATGACAATGGACTAATGGTCATCAATCTCGACGCGCGGACAGGTGAGATTTTCTTTGTGGACGGAATGGCGCCAGGTCTCAGACGTCCTGCCATCTATCTTAATGGCAGGCTGTTCTACCGACCGAGCTTTCCTCCTCTCACGCGAGGCGGCGTGGCTCATCTCGCGGTGAACTACCTCGAAAGCTCCATATGGCAGGGGAGCGTCGAGCGAACCGCCGCCGACCAGATGACAGTGGAGTACGACGGCTCCACCTGGAAGTTCACCGCGGGCGAACGCGGTTACAGGATAGACGAGGAGGAAGCCAGACTGCGCTGGGTCCCGCTCCTCGAGGCGGAGGTGTTCTATCTGCCGCTGGAGGCGATCGAACTGATCACGGGATGGAGCGCGGAGTACTCGCGTGCTGACGATGCGGTCTACATCAACTCGCCCGCTACCGACAACCAGCCCTGATGCCGCGCGGGGGAGTTCTACGAGGTCTGGTAGGACGCGCAGGCGGGGACGCTGACAGTTCTTGCCAGGTACACACTCAACCGCGAGGCGGCGGATGTGGACCTCAGGTCCCACGGCCCGGACCTTGAGCCGCTCGGCTCGCTGACCGGCCAGACGGTGGATGCAGGCACGAACTGGAGCGACGTCGAGACGCTCACCGGCGTGGAGTTCGATGCGAACGGCGATCCGATCGGCCCGCTCGCCTGTGTTGTGCTGGCGACGGAGACGGCCGAGGACGGCGCCCTCAACCGCGACGGCCAGCCCAAACCGGCGGTGCCGAAGGGGACCAATCCCGTTCACAACGGCCTGGGAACGACGTCCCCACGCGGTGCGGTGATGATCTCAACGCTCCACGACCCTGAGAACCCGCCCCCCGGAGCCCCGCCGCGCTATCCGCTTGACGAGCAGAGCGCGGACGGTCGGGTGACGGTCACCGTACGCTTCGACAGGGAACTCGCCGGCCGCACCGTGCATCTTGCGGTGTTCGACCCGCCTGACATGTCACCCTACGTCTCTGATCCCGAGGACTGGGATGACATCTGGACGGACCCGCAGAGGTGGGGTCAGGACACTGCCGGAGGGCCGGGCCAGGTCAGCCCCGTGGAAGCAACGGCTGTGCTCGTGGAAGTGGGAGAGGACCGGTACGCGGAAGTCACCACGGAACTGACGATCACCGATCAGATGGCGGGCGACAGCTACGTCGTCGTGGGCTGCATCGAGACGGCGCCGACCCTTGCGGACGCGATGGAAGTGTTCGACGGCGGCAATGGGCACCTGCTGGTGGCGTGGGCGCGGAAGTACTACACGATTGGAGAGATGTGCAAAGCGGGCTCCGAACTGAACGCCGATGCGCTCCCAGAAGACACCGAGATCACCGTGGCCGATCCGGACGCGTTCTCCGTGGGAGACACGGTTGTCATCTTCGGCTACCACTCAGAGGAGACTCGGGCAGGGGAGGAACTCACTGTCTCGGCCGTTGGACAGGAGAGCATTACGGTGGAACAACCTCTGGAGTGGGGATACTACCGGATGGTCTTCCCGTTTGGCACACCCAAGAGCTACGTAGCCCGAGTCGCGGACGGGGTGTGGCAGCTGCCTGCGGCTTGGACAGACGGCCTAGATGCAGCCTACGGTGACCTGTCGCATTGGAACGGCGTCGAGGTAACCGTAGAGGGGGAGCAGTACAACGGAGGCTGCTTCACCGACTGGGTGCCGGTGGGAGACACGCTGAGATTGCCAAAGCTCGCGAACCCAGGGCTCCTGGACGACTTCGGGAGGGCCACAGAGTACCGGCAGGTGTGGGCCTGGCATCCGCCGGCCGGGGAGGATGACCATGTCTACATCGGAGTCTGCCAACGCGCGGAACTGGCTCATCATCGACCCCAGGGGATGACCCCCGTCGACCAGCATATGAGCTTCGTCTTCGTCGAGAACTGCCTGGCCCCCGGAGTCGACCCAGGCCGAACCGCGGCCCATGAACTCGGGCACTTCATGGGTGTCCGCGCTGAGGTGTCCGACGACGACCATCCGGCCGTGTTGTCGCACCCCTTTGATCATGAACAGTACGGTCCCACGTTTCCTGAGGCTCATGGTTGTCTGATGGACTATAAGGCTGATCTGTCGAGCACGTACTGTGAGTTCTGTGTGGAGTGCATAGATACCGTGCGAGGGGCGGGAGTACGATGAGAAGCTACGGCTTTTTCGTCCGCGCGTTCCTGGTGATCGGGCTGGCGGCTGCGTATGGGACGCCATTCTGCGCCGCACAGGGGGGGGCCGTGGCATGGACCCAGCCAAGGGGCGACCGCCACGCCACGGGCAGCAGCGCAGTGCCAGGACCTACCGCGCCGAACCTGCGCTGGGTGCACGAGTTGCGTTCAGGGGTCACTGCGCCGCTCGTGGCTGACGCGACCGGAGCCGTCTACCTCGGAGTTCACGAAGTGAGAGGCGGGGCAGTACACGCGCTGGATCTACGTAACGGACAAGAACGTTGGGTGCAGCGCATGGAGAGTTCTGTAACGGGGCTCGCGACCGGCGATGGCGTCGTGCTTGCAGCAACCTCGAACGGCGCGCTCCGCGCGTTGGATTCCGGCACCGGTGAGATCATCGCAGAGACTACCGGGCTGGGACACGTGCGTGAGGGCTGGTTCTCCGGCCTCCTTGTCGTGCCCCAGAACCCGGTGCTTATCTCGCAGTATGCGGCGCTACATGCGGTTGCCGGAGATGATTTTACGATCCGGTGGACTTGGCCAGCGGACGAGTACACGGATGAGCCACCGATGCGCCTGAGTGTGCCGGCGATCACCAGATCCGGCGATGCGCTGATTGCCTCCGACGCGCTGCTCGCGCTCTCCATGGCTGATGGGCAAGTGCGTTGGAAGTACGAAGTGGATACGCCGTGTATCCCGACGTCACCTGTAGTGGACAGCCAGAACAGGATTCTCTGGGGAAGAACCGAAAGACACGCGGGACGTGGTCGTGGGTTCCTCACGTGCCTCGACGGCAGCAGCGGGGACCTGCTTTGGTCGCAGGAACTGACGGGCTATCTGACCCTGGCACTGGCGGTCTCGGGGGAGCGGGCAGTGGTGGTCACACTGGACGGAACGCTATCGTGCTGGTCGGTTGCCGACGGGAGTCCCCTCTGGCGCGTCGGGCTCCCACATGCGCTCGGGTTCCCCGGTTTCGAGACCACACCTGTGATTGACGCGGATGGGCGCGTGTATCTCGGGGACGGACCGATGCTGCTCTGCTACGAGCTGGAGGACGGGCGGGAGCTGTTCCGATGGGAAGTGCCCAACGGAATCCGCAACATCATGCTTCCCGGCGATGGCTCGCTGGTCGGAGTTGGACTCGGCGCGGTCTACTGTTTCGCCGACGACGGCCAGCCACAGCAGTAGGACTGATCGTCGGCAACGCCCACGTTACCAGCGGGGCACCGACTTCTGGAAGGAGTGGTCGCACACGGTCTCTCCGTCGCTGCTCGCTCCGGGACCCAACGCACAGACCTTCGCGCGCCACTGAACAGGTAAAGAGCGAGGTGGTTCGATGCAGCGCCGGAGTGCAGTTGTCGCGACGATCGCCATGGCAGGCCTCGTGGCTGTGGCGGTGATGGCGCAGGAGGGACCCGAGCGGCCGACGACACGGACGCAGCTGGGCCTTCCGCACGGCGTCGCCGAGATTGTGAGGGCTTTCGTGCCCGACGACCTGCGGATCACGACCGATCTCGATGCTGTGAGTATCCGGCGTTCGGAAGCCGCGTTTACCGGACGCCCGACGTACGATTTCCACGTGACGACCGAGGCCGCTGACGGTACGGCGTGGGATCATTGGTTCGAGATCGACGTCGAACGACTCTACGTAGACTTCTACTCCGCACGTGTGCAAGACCCCGACCCATCCTCGCGACGTCCGACCCGCGAGATTGCGCTGACGCGTGACGAAGCCGAGGCGATCGCACGGGAATTCGCTGCCGAACGCTTTCCCCGTCCTCTGGACACCCTGAAGCTGGCCTGGGTAAGCGAGCCGCCTCGCGTATCATCATCCTTTCGCTTCCTGTGGCATGGACGGGAGGGGGGAGTAGAGACGGGCGATTTGCTACAGGTCGGTGTGTCGCCACAGACACGGCAGGTGACCCTTTTCAGATCGCGGCCAGCTCTGGATTACGGTGAGGAGGATGTCGCCATCTCTCAGGAGCAGGCGCTCACTTCAGTTCGGGCGCTGATAGAGGATACCGCAGCAATTGACATGGATGAGGTGGAGTTCAGCGTCACCCTTATGCTCAGCCACCCTCGCACCGAGGGCGAAGGCCCCGCATGGCAAGTGCGTGCCGTACGTCCTCCGCTTGACAATGACCGCGTGCTTCGCCTTCTTCTGCGCGAGGTTGACGCCCGAACGGCGGAGATGCTTGAGCCGTGTGCCGACATGGAGTTCATGAATCGGTTCTTCTTCAAGCCGGAGATCGGCGAGGAGGGCTGATGCGAGCGCCGCAGGCAGACGCGTGGTGTCTGCAGAATGGGAGAGAACGGGCGCAGGGAGGATCCCTCCCGCGCCCGCGCTACCCGATCTCCATCTCCACCAGCGGCGCCTTCCCATCCCTGAGCACCAGCGCGATCCGGTCGGCGTCCTCGAGGAGCGCGATGTCGCTGAGCGGGTCGCCGCGCACGATCTGCAGGTCAGCGCGCTTTCCAGGCTCCAGGGTCCCCGTCAGCCCCTCGATGCCAAGCGCCTCCGCCGCCACGCGCGTCCCAGCCTCGATCGCCTGCATCGGCGACATCCCGCAGGCGACAAGCTCCTGCAACTCGAACTGCGCCGAGCCCGGCCCGCCATCGGTGCCGACCGCGATCGGAACGCCCATCTCAATCGCCCGCGCCACGCCCTCTCGATGTGGTCCGTGGGCGTCGCGCATCCGCTCCGCCATGTGCGGAGGCCGGCCCTCGTTCGAGTACGAGCGTTCGCTGGTGATGTAGAGGGTCGGGACGAAGTGCAGGCCCGCCTCGCGCAGGTCGCGCAGGCCCTCGTCATCGATGTATGAGCCGTGGTGGATCATGTCGATGCCCGCGCGGATCGCCATCCCGATCCCCGGCTGGGTGTGCGCGTGCACGGAGACCTTCCGGTGCCACGCGTGCGCCTCATCGGCCAGCGCGTCCAGCTCCTCCTGCGTGTAATTGCGGTGCGCGACGCTCTCATCGGCCCACTGAAAGCCCCCGGAGGCGGCGGTCTTGATGAAGTCCGCGCCCGCCTCGACCATCTGCCGGACGCCGCGCCGGACCTCCCACGGGCCGTCGGCCTCCACGCCCGCGACGTGCTCGTCGTCCCGCCGCAGGTGGCCGAAGGTGCAGCCGACCACGCAGCCGACATGATAGCGCGCGCAGCCGCGGACGATGCCGGCCTCGATGGCCTCGCGCAGCTTCACCGCGCTCGGGCCGCCGGTGACGTCCGCGACCGTGGTGGTGCCGCGGAGCAGGCAGTCCTGGAGCCGCCGGATCGGCCCGTAGCCGGTGCCCACGTGCATATGCGCGTCGATCAGCCCCGGCAGCAGCGTCATGCCGTCGGCGTCGATGATGCGCGCGTCATCGGGAACCGCGACCTCCCCGGACGGTCCGACGGCCTCGATGCACTCGTCGCGGATGATGAGCGTGGCGTCTTCGAGCGGCTCAGCGGCGGTCCCGTCGATCAGTCGCGCGTTGGTGATGGCGGTCGCGGTCATCTCTGTGCCCTCCTAAATGTCGGCGATTGCGCTCACTGACGCGCCCTCAGCGTGATCGTCATCGGCGGCCCCACGGCGGCGTCAGCCCCTCCCGGGGCGGCTCGCGCGTCGGCCAGAGCGCCAGCGCAAGCACCACCAGCAGCCCCACCCCGAACATCGGCAGCGCGACCAGCCACGTCGCCGGGCGGAAGCTGAAGGTCACATCATGCTCGCCCGCGGGCAGAACCACCCCGCGGAAGGCGTAGTTCGCCCGCAGAAGCTCCGCCGGCTCCCCGTCCACCGTCACGCTCCAGCCCGCATACCACGCGTCCGCGACCACCAGCACCCGCGGCTCGGGGCAGCTCACGCGCAGCCTCAGGCGGGTCGCGGTCTCACTCATCGGCTGAACGCTTCCGGCCTCCTCGGTCGGGTCACCCTCGAGCGTGATCTCACGATCGACGATCACCTGGCGGTCGGGGTCGAAGCCACGGAGCTTGATCGCCTCAAGCTGCGCCGCGGGGTCGGGGACGGCGACAGTCTCACGCGCCAGCCACCAGCGCGCGTGCGGCTCTGCGTAGGAGTACACGTTCACAAGGCCCTCGAGGGTGAGCACGAGATCGGGGTCGTCGATCTCGCCGGTGGTGACGATGTGCCCGACCGCCGCGAGCCTGTGCATGCGCTTCATCCGCTGCAGCGGCGTGCCGAATCGCGGGAATGCCCGCGGATCGCCTTCGCCGCCGCCCGCGAAGACCTGCACCGCGTAGTGATGCGAGGCGTGCCAGGCGTCGGCGGCGGCGGGTGTGCTCAGGCCCTGGAGGTAGCCGCCCGCGTATTCGACGCCCCAGATGGTGCCGAGGGCGGGGGTGAGCAGCGCGCGCTCGGCCATCATCCGCTCCTGCCAGTTCGCTCCGGGGGGCTGCCACGCCGGCGTGATAAGTTGCGGCGCGAGGGTCACCGTGCGGCCCGGCTCCACGACCGCGGCGACGGTCGCGGGCGGCTCGGCGTAGAACGCGCGCGGAACCGTCAGGTTCGTCTGCTGCCACAGATACCACTGCGGGGCGCTCACGGCCAGCAGCAGCGCCAGTATCGCGCCCGTCCGCGCGGGGCTCCCGCCGCTGAGCCGGGCCGCGACGATCCAGGTGATCAGCGCCGCGCCCACCAGCAGCAGCGGCTCCCAACTCGTTACGCAGTTGAGCATCGCGTCGGCCGCGACCTCAAGCGGGAAGTCCCCGCCCTGCCCGGGCAGCCACAGGCGGCCGTCGCGGTCCACGCCGAAGACCAGCCAGAGGATCGTCGCGATCGAGACGATCGATCCCGCGAGGACAGCGACCGTCCTCCCCGCGCCGCGCCGGAGCTTCTGCGTCGCCACCGGCAGGTGCGTGATGGCGAGGGCGGAGAGCAGTGAGAGCGAGAGGATCGGCAGCACCATCCATCGACCCCACGCGCGGAAGCCGCCGAGGACGGGCAGCCTCGCCAGCGCCGCGTGGATCGGGTTGCCCTCAGCGGGCATCAGCGCCGCGCCGACGACGAACGTCGCCACGCAGAAGGCCCATCCTCGTCGCCTGAAGGCCGCGATCGCGCCTGCGATCCCCAGCAGCAGCGGGGTCGCTCCGGTGAACGGATTCGTCTCATGCCAGCCGGGGCCGCCGCCGATGATGTTGCTGTGCACGGTCCCGAAGAAGTTCGGGAGCAACACCCGCACGAGGTCCGTGGCGCGGAAGGGATATGACGCGATCCGCTCGACCGCCGCCTCGACATCGGCGGAGGTGATCTTGCCCTGCGCGGCGGCGAGGTCTGAGGTGGGCAGAAGCTGTGGCGCCGCCAGCATCCCGGCGACGGCCACTACCAGCAGAAGCGGCATGATGCGCCCGGGCTCATCGGAGGCCTCCTCGGGCCGCCACAGGCGCGCAAGCTCGGGACGCCAGTCGAACCCGAACAATACCCACAGCGCGCAGACCGTCACCGCCATCACGAAGACCTGCGGGTGACTGCCCGCGAACGCCATCGCCGCGGCGACCGCCAGAAGCGCCCACCACCGCGGGCGGTTGCGCTCCAGGGCCGTCTGCAGGACGGCCAGCATCAGGGGAACCCACGCCGCGCCGATGATGTGGGCGTAATGCACGAGGTGCGCGATCTGATAGCCGCTGAATGCGTAGGCCGCGCCGCCCACCAGTGAGGCCCCTCGGGATGCGCCGAGGTTCCGCGCGGCCCACCAGACGCCCGCCGCCCCCAGCGCCAGGTGCAGCCAGTAGCTCGCGTGCAGCGCGCTGATCCACGGCAGCAGCCACGCGAGCAGCAGGTGTGGCGGGTAGAGGCTGCCGACCTCGCCCCGCGCCATCGCCGGAAGGCCGCAGATCTGCCGCGGCTCCCACAGGTAGAGCTGCCCCTGCGCGAGTTGCTCGTCGAGCGCGTGGAAGAACGGGTAGACCATCAGCGCCGCGTCATCGCGAGCGAGCGGCTGCCCGAGCAGGAGAGTCCGGTACATGAAGCCCACCGGGAGGGCGATGATGATCAGCGCGATGATCGCTTTCCGCGCGCGCACCGGCGGGCCTCCGTCACATGGGATGGGTTGCGCGCGGGAGTATTCGCCGTGCGGGCCGCCGGGCCCTCGTACGCGAAGACGGGGCCTCCCGTGCGGGAGGCCCCGTTGAGGTGCCATCAGGCGGTCTCGCTCAGAACGTGCTCTGATAGCTCACGTTCGCGGCGATGTCGTCCATGTCGAGGAAGCCGGCGTCAACCGTGACATTCCGCGTGGGGGAGAAGCGGACGGCGATGTTGAAGTCATCGTCGGCCCACTCGCCCATGATCTGCATGTGCGGCCCGAAGCGGAGGTTCAGGCCCGCGAAGAAGTCCTGGATCATGCCCGCGGCAAAGCCCGCGTGGATGTCGAGCAGGTTGACCTCGCGCCCCTCGACCGTCCCGACGCTGCGGCCCTGCTGCCAGCTCGCGACGACGTAGACGGTCGTCTCGACGCTGTCGGTGACATCGAAGACACCGGCGGCGATGCTCGGCCCGCCGTTCTCTGTGGTCAGGCTGCGCTTGAGACTAAGCAGCGTGTCACTGTCACCGGCCAGCACGCCGACCTCGGTCTCGCTGCCCACGCCGAAGTTGGCGTAGTAGTTCCAGTCGTCCCAGTCCTGCAGTTCACCGCTGTTGAGGCCCACGTTGAACACGCCCTGATCCAGCGTGTCCGCGGTCGGTATCGTGAACAACCCGGTGAATCCGTTCAGCGTGGGCTCCGCCACGGCTGCTCCACAGGCGATGAGCGATACGATCACCACGGCTGCGACGGCCTGCCATGTCCTCACGTCCATCAGTCCTTTCGTGCGGACGCCATCGCGGCGCCCATCCCGATTCTGAACTGCAAAGGCTTCCGCCTCCCGTCCTGGCGACACCTTCTCCGTGGACCCCGCTCTCACCTCCACGCACCAGCTCCGAACAGGCGTTGGTCGTCACAGCACCGGCAGGTACTCCTCCAACTCCCAGCTTGTGACCTGCAGCCTGTAGCGATCGACCTCGATGCGCTTGTTCTCCAGCAACTTCTCATGCAGCTCCTCGCCAAGCGCGCGGCGGAGCACGTCGCTGCGCTCGGCGTGAATGATCGCCTCGCCGAGGCTTGCCGGGAGAGAGCCGATGCCGCGCTCGGAGCGCTCCTCAGGTGACATCTCGTAGCAGTTCGCCTCCACCGGCGCGCGCGGCTCATACTTCTTCTCCATCCCCTCAAGCCCGGCCGCGAGCATCGCCGCGAAGGCCAGGTAGGGGTTGCACGCCGGGTCGGGAGCGCGGTATTCAAGCCGCGTGGCCCGCGGGTTGCCCGGCTCGTAGCCGGGGATGCGGATCAGGTCCGAGCGGTTGCGCAGCGCCCACGAGAGGTAGACCGGGGCCTCGTAGCCGGGGACGAGCCGCTTGTACGAGTTGACCCACTGGTTCGTGACCATCGTGATCTCACGCGCGTGCTCGAGCATCCCTGCGATGAAATGCTTGCAGTCCATCGAGAGGCCGTGCTCGTCGTCGGCGTCGAAGAAGATGTTCTCGTCGCCGCGGAACAGCGACATGTGCACATGCATCCCCGAGCCGTTCTCGTTGGCGAGCGGCTTGGGCATGAACGTGGCGTAGACGTTGTGCTGCAGCGCGACCTCCTTGACCACGAACCGGTAGGTCATCGCCTGGTCGGCCATCGTCAGCGCGTCGGTGTAGTCGAGGTCGATCTCATGCTGGCTGGGCGCCACCTCGTGATGGCTGTAATCAACCTTCACGCCCATCTCCTGCAGCGTAAGCACGGTGTCGCGGCGCAGGTCGGAGGCGACGTCGAGTGGCGTAAGGTCGAAGTACCCCCCCTCATCGAGAGTCTCGATCGGGCCCTTCGGCGAGCGGAAGTAGAAGTACTCAAGCTCCGGGCCCACGTAGCAGATCAGGCCCATCTCCTCGGCGCGGCGAAGGTTCTTGCGGAGCACGTAGCGCGGGTCGAACTCGTAGGGGCGCCCGTCCGGGTGCTGGATGTCGCAGAACATGCGACCCACCGGGGTCTCGGAGCCTCGCCAGGGGAGGATCGAGAAGGTGCTCGGGTCGGGCATCGCGATCATGTCCGACTCGTCGATTCGCGCGAAGCCCTGGATCGACGATCCATCGAAGCCGCGGCCGCTCCTGATCGCCTCCTCGAGGTTCTCCACGGTGATCGCGAAGCTCTTGAGAAAGCCCAGCACGTCGGTGAACCAGAGTCGGACGAACTTGACGTTCCTCTCATACGCCTGCTTGACGGCCGCTTCCGCGTCGGCCTCACGTCGCCCCTCGCGCTCGCTCATGTAACACCCGTGCGTGTCCATTGGACCTCTTCGCCTCCTGTGGTCTGATGTGTTGCGGCCGACGCCGCCCGCGGCGGCTCCGCCCCTGTGCTCACGCAGACCCGCACGACAGAGGCGGCCGGCCTCTGCTACTGAGGCCGCCGCACCGTCGCTCGGATCGCACGAAGGGAGTTCTCTCGCTCGCCGGTCTCCGGGTTCATCCGGTCCATCGCGCCGTAGCCGATCAGCAGCACCCCCGGCTCCACCTCACAGGCGCCGGTGTAGCCGGAGTAGCGCTCGGCGTTGATGCTGAATGCGTCGGTCCACGTCCTGCCGCCATCGTCGCTGAGCAGCAGCCACGCGCCGGGGCGGCCGGTGGTGCAGGCGAGTGTGCCGTCGTCCATCACGACGAGGTCGGGCGCCACGCCCTCGAAGCCGGTGCGCACCGGCTCACTCCACGTCAGGCCGCCGTCCTCCGACCACGCGACCATCAGCGGATTGTCGAGGTGGTAGGGCCGGTTGTCACCGCCGGTGCGCAGCAGGCAGATCAGGGCGGGCGAGCCCGCCGGGCCGTCGGGCAGCAGCCTCATGACCGGCTCGCAGAAGCCCTCGGTCCCGACCTCGGGATCATACCCCACGGTGGCGTGGTAGGTCCAGTGCCGGCCGCGATCCTCCGAGCGCATCAGCCAGGTGCGGTAGCGGAACGACCGCGGCTGGCCAGGCACCGGCGACTCGTCGCCCTCGAACCACCCGTAGAACGTCGCCAGCAGCGAGCCATCCGGCATCTGCACGATCGAGCGGAAGAAGATCGGCCCCGCCGCCGGGCCGTGGCCGACGCCGCCGGTGGCGCGCGGCACGTGCAGCTCGGCCTCAATCGGGCCCTCGAAGGTTTCGCC
>JBMNNW010000051.1:0-33303 GCA_050942735.1 Armatimonadota bacterium | reverse complement strand
GCGTTTGCTCGAGGCAATGCGCCACTGCGAGGGCCGACCACCACCGTAGACCCCGCACACTGACCATTCACCCGAACACACCTAACCGACAACTCAATCGCTCACCAAACTAAAACCGATGCTGCTGTCAAACTTCCTACAGGCACAAATCTGTCTCGGTATAAGCTCTCGCCAACCTCAAGAATACCTCACGATGATCGGGAGAGCAAGGGGCCCTTGACTTTTCGCGCTCCCATAGACTGCACTCGCGAACCTCAAGATTGCCTCAAAAAAACTTCTACACGATCATATTCTTAGGGCTCATTTTCCCCCCTCGCCGGGGAGGTCGCCCACTTGCCTGCTGCTGAAAGTGCTTCCGAGCAGGTCAAAGCGGGTGGAGGAACGAAGCCCTTGCCGGCAATGAATGAGGGCGTGATGGAGCGGGGCGGGGCTCCAGAAGACATCGAAGCCGCAGTCTCAGACAGAGGTGGCGCAGTGATGCAGGCAGTCAGCACGCGGAGCGCGGCAATCGAGACGTGGCGGAACATCGCCATAGGCGTGCTGGTCGCGGTGGTGGTCGGGGGGCTGTTCTACCCGCCGCTGGGCCTCGTCGCCGCGGTGATGATGCTCACGCTGCTCGGGCTGTCGGTCTTTCGCGGCCGCTACTGGTGTGGGAACCTCTGCCCGCGCGGGGCGTTTCTCGACATCATAGTCAGCCGCCTCTCCCCCGGCCGGCAGTTCCCCGGGTGGGCGCGGAGCCTGACTCTGCGCGCGACGATCCTCGTGCTGCTGATGAGCGCATTCGCGTGGTCGCTGGCGAATATCCCGGTCGCGAACGCCGATGCGGTCGCAGGCGGCGTCTACGGGCTGATCGGGGCGGTATTCGTGCGGCTCTGCCTGATTACGACGCTCGGCGCGATCTTCCTGGCGCTGGTCAGCCAGCACCGGGCGTGGTGCGCGGTCTGCCCGATGGGAACGATGCAGCATCTCGTGGACAGGGCCGCCACGCGGACGCCGAGCCGCGCGAGGATCCTCACTCAGGCCGATGAATGCCGCGACTGCGGGCTCTGTGAGCGGGTCTGCCCGATGGACATCCCGGTTCGGCAGTACATGGGCGAGGGGGAGATCAGCCATCCGGACTGCCTGCGATGCGGGGTGTGTGTGGATGCGTGCCCGACCGCGGCGCTGATCCGGCGGCCGATCGAGGAGGACGCGCAGTAGCAGGTTCGCGCGGCATCCGTCGGACGCTGCAGTCAGACCATCGGACGGCCCTCATAGTGCGGCGGCAGGTTCTCGTCGAGCAGGCTCAGGACCGTCGGTGCGCCGTCCATTACCCGCGGAGTGCCCTCGGCGAATCTCCGTCCGCGGATCAGCCAGAAGGCGTCATCGAAGGTGTGCATCCCGCTGATGGGGCTTGACGTGAAGAGATCGGCGCTGCCGAGGCTGCTCTTGAGGTCATAGCCGTCGCGCGGGATCGCGAGCAGGTCAGGGGCCGCGCCAAGGGCCGCGCCCTTCCACAGCTCCTCGCGCCTGGCGACACGCTCGAGCACGGGCTGGTCGCCGCCGGGAGCGGTCAGCTCCATCAGCCCGGCCGCCACCTCCTCGCGCAGGGCCTCGTACTGCTCCCCCGGCTCGATGCTGCCGCGCGGCTCGCGGCCGCGCTGGTTGATGTATATGCGCCCGGGGGTCATCGAGAAGACGCGGGTGCTCTCATCGACGTCGCTGATCCGCGCATCATCGGCCATCGGCGCATTCAGGTAGCCGCGCTCCCGCAGCCACGCGTCGATGTTGATCTCGTGCAGCGTCTTCGTGAAGCCGTGGTCGCTGAGGATCAGAAGCTCGGAGTCATCCCCGGCCGCCTGTGCGATCTCCCCCACCGCGGCGTCCACGCGCCGGTAATAGTCGAGGAAGCGCGGGGCGTACTGCTCGTCGCGGTCGGCCCACTTCCCCCAGACGAAGTGGTTGACGCGATCGGTGCCCATGATGTGCACCATCGCGTAGTCCCACCGCTCGTTCGCGAGCAGATCCTTCGCCGCGGCGACGCGGCCGTCGAGAGTGGCGTGGAGGTCGTCGAAGAGCAGGTCGAGCGACTCGCGGGCCCTCCACGGGTCGATGTCGATGCGGTAGCCGTGGCGTTCGAGCCGCTTCTGCAGGTCAGCCGGATAGGTCGCGCCATCGAGCGACGGCGCGAGGAAGCCGCTCACGAGCAGTCCGTTCACCTTCGGCGGCGGCGTCGTCACCGGGACATTCATGATGATGACGCGGCGGTCGCGCTCGCTGAGCGTCTGCCAGAGCTGCGGCGAGCGGACGTAGCGCGTCCCGGTGATGTACTGCTGATACGAGCCGGGCTCGCGGTCCACGAAGCCGAAGACGCCGTGCGCACCGGGGTTCACGCCGGTCACGAACGAGGTCCACGCGGCGCATGAGACGGTGGGCTGTGTGGAGTGGGCGCGACGCAGCTCGCCGGAGCGGGCGATGGCGGCGAGGTTCGGGACCTCACCGCCATCGATCAGCTCCGTCAGCAGGGAGTGCGGCACTCCGTCGAGGCCGATGACCAGCGCCCTGCGCTCCGGGGTGCGGCGGAACCAGCTCAGCATGCTTACTCTGCGGCCTCCTGTGCTCGCGCGGAGAGATAGCCCAGCTCGCGCAGCTTCGCCATCACGGCGTCGACGCACTCGTCGATCGAGCTTTCGGCCGTCTTCACATGGACCTCGGCATTCAGCGGCGCCTCGTAGGGCTGATGCATTCCGGCGATGTCATTGACCTCGCCGCGGGCGGCGCGGGCGTAGAGGCCCTTGGGGTCGCGCTCCTGGCAGACCTCAAGGGGCGTGTCCACGTAGACCTCGACGAACTTCTCGCACCACTCACGCGCGCGGTCGCGGTAGGCCCGCCGCGATGCGACCGCGGCGATAACCACGTTCACGCCGTAGGAGGCGAGCTTGTCGGCAAACCACGCGAGGCGCTTGGTGTTCTCATCCCGACCCTCTTCGGTGTACCCGAGGTTCGGGCTCAGGTTGGCCCGCACCTCGTCGGCGTCGAGATTCTCCACCGGAAGGTCCAGCGTCTGGAGACGCTTCTGCACTCCCGTCGCCAGCGTTGACTTGCCGGACGCGGGTACGCCGGTGAACCATATGACGATTCCAGACTCCATCGTATTCTCCTCTTTTCCGTCGAAAGCGGGCCTACTGAACGAAAGGCTGGTCGAACTGCCGGATGATCTCAAAGACCTCGGTCCGCATTATCTCCGGGCGGGGCGGGGTGCCATCGACGATCATCGTGCGGATCTCGGTGCCCGAGAATGACAGGCAGGTCTCGCCCTCGTGGGGGCAGGTGCGGTTGCTCGCCACGCGGCCACAGGTGCAGCAGTACCAGAAGTCGCCGCGGATCGTGATCGGCAGGATCCCGAGTTCGCCGGCCATCGCCTCGAACTTCTCGATGGCCTCCTCCTCGCCGTAGTAGTTGCCCACTCCGGCGTGGTCGCGCCCGATGATGATGTGCGTGCAACCGTAGTTCTTGCGCATGATGCCGTGGAAGATCGCTTCCTTCGGGCCGGCGTAGCGCATCTCGGTCGGGAGAATGTTGAGGAAGACGCGGTCAGGATGGAAGTAGCTGCCGATCAGCGCCTCGTAGGCCGCGATGATGACGGCATCCTGGAAGTCTCCGGACTTCTTCTTGCCGATGATCGGCTGGATCATCAGCCCGTCGCAGAGGCCGAGGACGGTCTTCTGCAGGTCCTCGTGGCCCGCGTGCGGGACGTTGCGCGTCTGGAAGGCGCAGACCGTGCGCCAGCCGCGCGACTCGAAGAACTCGCGCGTCTCGGCCGGGAAGAGATTGACCTGCGCGAAGGGGCCGCGATCGTTGTCGATCAGATCGACAGGCCCGCCGACGATGTAATCACCGCGAGCGTGGTATCCCGCCACACCGGGGTGCGCCATGTCGGCGGTGCCGAAAACCGACTCGGCGGCGGCCTTATCCCACGCGAAGACCTCCTCGACGCTCATCAGCGCCACGGGTTTGTCCGGGGCCGCCTGCGAGCAGAGCACGACCTCGTCGCCCTCGGCGACCGCGTCGGCGTCATCGACGGTGAGGAAGATCGGGATCGTGTAGATGGTGCCGTCGGGGAGGCGCTCGTCGTTGACGATGCCCTCAAACTGCTCGCGGCCGACGAAGCCGTCGAGCGGGCTGAAGACGCCGCGCGCGAGGTTGCGGGCGTCGCCGGCGATCTCCTCGGGGACCATCAGTTTCGGAAGCTCCGCCGCCCTCGCAACCGCCGCGTCGAGGGCTTCTCCGGTGAGGATGCGATTAACGAGCGTGCCGCCATGTGGGTCGATCATTGCGTGCTCCTTCCCGCCCCGGCACGTCGGCCGGAGCGAGGGTGTTATCAGAGTGTCTCGCCCGTCGATGATACACTACAATAAGAGTGCGCGTCAAGAACTCGACGCATCCCGCGAAGCGCGGGCGAGCCGCCCGCGACGGCGTTCGAACCAGGCGATCACGCCACGGGAGGGAAGGTCAGGGTGTGCGTTGAGCAGAAGAGGTGCTCACCAAAGGTCAGGGAGGAACGCCATGCGCAGAGTGATTGTCGCCGTCGTCCTCACACTCGTCGCCGCACCCGTCTTCGCGCAGCAGGCCATCGAGATCGTTCGCGACGGCGAGCCGCTGGCGGCCGTCGTCGTCACGGAGGATGCGCCCGGACAGGTCACTGCCGCCGCGGAGATGCTCGTCTCATACATCGAGCAGTCCTCCGGCGCAACGCTGCCGATCGTGACTGAGCCGCCGGACGCGGGCCCGACGATTCACGTCGGCAACACGGCGGTGGCCGAGGCCGCGGGCATCGATCAGGCCGAGCTCGACACCGACGGGTTCGACATCGCCTTCCCCGACGCGTCCACGATCGTGATTCTTGGCGCGGGACCGTGGGGGACGGAGTTCGGTGTCTGCGATTTCCTCGAGCGCTACGTCGGCGTGCGATGGGTGCTGCCGGGGCCGGACGGGACGCATGTGCCCACGCATGATGTCATCGCGGTGCCGATCGAGCCGGTGCGCTCCGAGCCTACGTTCTTCTCCCGGCAGATGAGCGGCTTTCGCGGCTCGGCGCAGACCGAGTGGGCGCGCCGCAACCGCATGCACGGGCGGGTGCAGTTCCACCACAACCTGCGCATGCTCTTCAACTGGGAGACCTACCCGCAGACCCACCCTGAGTTCTTCCCGATCATCAACGGCGAGCGCTTCCTGCCCACACAGCGCGAGGGCTGGCAGCCCTGCTTCACCGCCGAGGGCAGCGTCGAGGAGGCCGTGCGTGTCATCACCGCGTACTTCGACGAGGACCCGTCGCGGACGTCCTACTCGCTGGGCGTCAACGACAACCGCAACTTCTGCCGGTGCGACGACTGCATGGCGAAGCTCACAGGAAAGGAAAACTTCCTCGGCCTGCTCGACTACTCCGAGTTGTACTACGAGTGGTGCAACGAGGTGGTCGAGGGGGTGCTGGAGCACCACCCGGACAAGTTCTTCGGGCTGCTCGCGTACATCAACGTGATCGAGCCGCCGGAGGGCTTCGACCTGCATCCGCACATCATCCCCTACATGACCTACGACCGTATGAAGTGGATCCACCCCGAGATCGAGGAGCACGGGAAGCAGTTGACCCGCGACTGGGCTGAGAAGAGCCCGACGGTGGGCTGGTACGATTACATCTACGGCCGGCCCTACCAGCTTCCGCGCGTGTGGTTCCACCACATGGCCGACTACTACCGCTTCGGGCGCGACAACTCCGTGCAGGCGCTCTACGCCGAGGCCTACCCCAACTGGGGTGAGGGGCCGAAGCTCTACGTCGCCTTCAAGCTCCAGTGGGACCCGGACCGGAGCGTGGATGATCTGCTGCAGGAGTGGTACGTGGCCTGCGGCGGCGAGCAGGCCGCCCCGCTGCTGGCGAACTACTACGCGCACTGGGAGGACTTCTGGACGCGGCGGATCCTCGACTCGCCGTGGTTCCGCATTCCCGGTCAGTATCTCCCCCACCGGCGCGAGCCGAGCTACCTGCTCGAAGTCACCGAGGAGGAGCTGGCGCAGTGTCGGGGGTGGCTCGAGCAGGCCCTCGCCCTGACCGAGACCGACGCCCAGCAGGCGCGCGTGCAGACCCTCCTCGACGCGTTCAGCTTCTACGAGGCCTCGGCGCTCTGCTACCAGGTCGCGGCCCTCGCGCAGGAGCCGCTGGACGATGAGGCCGAGGCGCTCGCGAGGCTCGACCGCATCGAGCGGGCGATGGTGCTGGGGAGGGAGCGCGATCGGCTGGCCAACGAGGTCTTCCCGCAGAACCCGGCGCTGCAGAATATCTCTGAGAACCTGCTGTTTCAGAGCGACCGCGGGCAGATGGAGGCGCTTCTGAGCGTGCTCGACTACGCGGCCGTCGAGGGTGGTGAGACCGCCGACCGCGTCCGGGAACTGGCCGCGCAGTATGAGGGCACCGAGGTCGCGCAGACGGTCAGCGCGGTGCTGATGGTCCACGAGGAGCCCGACCGGCTCGTCGAGCGCATCGTCAACGGGAGCTTCGAGGAGGGCGAGGCGGCGGTCGATGAGGTGCCGGCGGCGCTCAACTGGACCTCGGAGAACACGCCGCCGGGGTGGAGCCGCTGGATCCGCCCGGGGACCACTGCGGAGATGCTCTGGACGGAGGAGGACGCACGAACGGGGAAGCGCAGCGTGAAGGTCACCGGCGCGACCGCCTGCTCATTCCTCCAGCGCATCGACGTGGAGCCGGGTGAGCACTACGTGGTCTCAGGCTACATCCGCGCCCGCGTCAGCGAGGGCACGGCCACCCGGATCAACGTGCAGTGGCAGGATGCCGCGGGGGCGTGGCATGACGCACCCAGCGTCATGAGCGAACTGCAGCCGGGTGAGACGGACGGCTGGGTGCGTCGCGGCGCGTTCCTCCGTGTCCCGGACGGTGCGTACCGCGCGGTGCTTGGCCTGTCGGTGCAGAGCCAGCGACCCGGTGACTACGCGTTCTTCGATGACATGAGCTTCCGGCAGATCACGCCGGAATGAAGCGCGCGTCTGGGAGACACGAAGCGCGACAGGGGAAACGCCTCTGCCGCGGGCTGTGGACTGTGCGTCACGCACGTCTCCGCGGGCCGATCAACGTGACATGGATAGGCGTTACCTCAGTCGCCTGACCGGCCGACCGTTCTGACACAGAGGCCGACACCTGCACACTGCCCGCGGCCGGGACTTCAATCCACCGCCGCGATCAGTCGCTCAATGTTCCCCGACAGCACCATCTGCATCTCGCCTTCGGCCAGATCGAGCTTCAGAACCTTCTCCAGCTCGACGGCCGGGAAGTTGTGGAAGGGCAGCGACGTCCCGGAGACGTCCGAGCCGAAGATGAGGCGCTCGGGCCCGACGTTGTCGAGGATATGCTCGATCCCCGGCAGCGGCGTCACGGATGTGTCGAAGAGGATGCGATCGTCATCGAAGAAGCGGTCCATCATTTCGATGCCGCCGTTAAGCCGGCCGCAGTGTGGCAGGATGACCGGCGCGGGGTCGAGGCGTTCGATCAGCGCCACCGTGTGCCCGAACTCCTCCTCGATGATCGTGGGCAGGTTGCGGCCCCGGATCACCTCGATGAAGCGCTCGCAGGCCGCCGACTGGTAGTCGTACTGCGGCTCATCGGGATGCCGGTGCCACTTGATCCCGACGTACTCGTCGAAGTCTTCGGTGATCGTGTAGTCGTTCCACGCGAAGTAGAACGCGTGCCAGTGCTCGCGCTTCGCCGCCGCCTCGAGGCAGTAGCGGTTCGCCCGCATCCGATGCTCCTGGTCGTCGATCTCGCGGTAGATGTCCGACGGCTGCGCGAAGACGACCGCCCCGTCGGCGCCCGCCTCCGCGAGGTCGTCAAGCAGGTCCTGCTCGGTGTAGGGTTTGAGCATGTTGCTCAAGTGGATGTGCGCGTCGATGATTCGCATCGTGATGACCCGCCCCTCCGTGATGGTCGGTGTTGAGCGTCCCTGTCATGGGTGAGGCGAGGACGGCGGCGGCGCCGTCCTCGCTCTCTTCGCGGTTCGGAAGCCTCTCCCGGCTCAGTCGCCCACTCCGAAGGGAAGCAGCGCGAGGTAGTCGAGGTTCATCCCGTTGCCGCACAGGTTCGTCATCGTCACCCGGTACGTGCCGGCCCTGAGGTTGAGGACCACCGGGCCGCCGTCGTTCTCCAGCAGCGCGCGATGCTGCCAGTCATCGGTCGTCGCCGCCCAGCCGCCGGTTCCAGGGAAGCGCTGGTCGATCGTCCGCACCCCATGCACCTCGACGCGCCGCTGGACGTCGGAGCCCGTGCAGTAGCGCAGCACCAGCAGGTAGTCGCCGTCGCGCGGCGCCTCGATCTCCCACGTGAGCCGGTGGCCGCGGTCGTCCCAGTGCGAGATGCTCGTGCCCACGTGGCCGACCTTGTCTTCGCGCACCTGCACTTCGCCGCCCTCCTCCTCGATGAAGTCCGCCGCCTGCACCACAAGGTCCTCGCCCAGCGGATCGGTCCTGACGCCGACATAGAGCCGGGCCTGGACGTCGAGGCCGTCACCAAGGAAGCGAGCGCGCATCGGCTGAGCGCCCGCGTATGCGTCGAACCCTGTCAGCGCGCCCAACCGGAGGCGAAAGGGGGCCTCACCGAGCCTTCCCTCATCGGCGGTCAGACGCAGCGTCTCAGGCTCCACCGTCATCCCCTCGGCCGGTTCGAGCCGCACCAGCCCCGTCACGGGACGGTCGCGGGGCGCGCGCAGGACCGCGACGGCCTCCGCCCACTCCCCAACCTCCAGCGGCGCACCCGGAACGCGAAGCTCCATCTCACCGTGCAGCGGCTCGGCGGGGAACTCGCTGATCCCAAGCTCCGCGAGGTCGTGCATCACCGTGGGAAGGAAGCACGTGCCCTGGGTGAAGCTCTTTCCGAAGCTGCTCACGCCGGACCGGTTGAAGTAAAGATCGGCGGCGTACTCCAGCATCTCGCGGTGTCGCTGCTCAGGGTCGATCAGGACCGAGTACGCGAGGCCGGGGCCGATCAGACTCAGGCGGCCGGAGCTGCCGGTCTGCGAGTAGTTCGGGTTGCGGCAGCTTGAGTACACGAAGCCCGGTCGCTCCCCCTCCTCGACGAACATCTCCCCGAAGAGGAACGCGACGCTGTCGTGGAGCGTCTCGCGCGTGTCCTCGCGAGGCTGTGCGAGGTCGTACATCTTCAGCGCGCGCAGCAGCACCCCGGTCATGAAGGGCTTCGAGCCCCAGCAGCGCGGCGCGTGGTCGCACTCGTTGCCGTCGATCCAGTGGCCCCAGAGGCCACGCTCGGGGTGCTGACTCCAGATGACGATGTCGGCCATCAGCTTCGCGCCGTTGAGGTAGAAGGGATTCGCGTCGAATTCATAGCCTGACACGACCGCGACCATCGGCCAGCCGACCGTGCGCTCCGCGCCGTAGCGGAAGTCGGTGGTGTAATGTGCGAGCATGTCGGTGATCGTCCGCCCGCTCTCGAGCAGCCGCTCCTCGCCGGTCAACGCGTAGGCGGTGAAGAGCCCCTGCGACCAGATATGCCCGCCGCGCTGACCGGAGTGGGTGTTGAAGCCGCCCATGCCCTTCCAGTCGCTCGGGAAGTACATCGCGGTGTGCCCGATGCAGTGGGTGTACTGGTATCCGATGCGATTGGGATCCGAGGCGTGATGGATCGTATCCACGTCGGCGCTGTGCGCGGCAGAGATGATCGCCTGGTCGAGCATCTCGCGGTTGCCGGTGCGCAGGAAGTTGACCGCAAGCGACCACGTGGTGTCATACTCGTTGTTGCCCCAGTTCCATGTGCGCTCGCCGAACCAGTCGCCGTAGTTGATGAAGCCGAACTCCCGCTCGCTCTCACGCCGGGCCGCGAAGTCCGCGAACGCGCTGTCAAGGCTGCGCTCGTAGCGCTCGAAGCGGTCCTCGTGGCGCGGGATGATCGTGTCCAACACGCCGGTGTTGGAGTAATGCTCCGGCGTGCAGGCCGCGAAGAGCGGCTCGCTCCACCAGTCGCCGGCCTGATAGCGCGCGGGCGACCCCGCCTCAATCTGCGCGGCGTAGTCCACAGCGAACTCGGTGCTCAGACGTATCCCGCTGCGGAACTTATACCTGCCCCCGTCCGCCCAGAAGTACCACTGCGTCAGTGCGTCCTCGTCCGCATCCGCGTAGATATCCTCCGGCAGCGCCGGCAGAAGCTCCAGCGTCACCCCGTCGGCGCTCGCGCTGAAGCCCTTCGGGTAGAGCTGCCAGAAGTCGCGCACCGCGACCGCAAGCGAGCCGTCCTGGCCCGCCACGAGCAGCCAGCCGTCCGCGCGGTGCCCCTCGTGATCGCCGAGTGTGAAGCGGAAGTCCTCGTCCTGCAGCAGGCGCCCGTCGGCGGCCATCGCCAAGGCCTCCCCGTCGCCGCCGACGCTCAGTTGCGCGTCGGCGATCTCGGCGGGCACCGTCAGCCGCAGGCTCTCAATCAGGTTCATGTCCGGCTCGAAGGCGTCGTTCTCCAGCGTGAAGACCGTGCGCACCGCCGGGCTTCCGGCGTGGAAGTGCAGCCGGCAGAGGTAGCGCATGTACGCCTCGCCATCCTCGTTCACGAGGCGGCCGGCGACGCGCAGTGTCGCGCGCTGCGGCCCGCTCTGCTCGACGAGGATCTCCTCGGGCGCCTCCAGCGCGGAGCTGAAGAGCCTGCCCTCGGCGTCGGTCAGCTCGAAACCGCCCGCGCCCGCGGCGGGCGGCGGAGCCTGCCTGCCGTTGACGGTCACGTCGGCGAAGGGCGCGAAGCCGCCCTCGCTCAGCCGCCAGGTCAGCGGCCCGGTGTTCACCTCGATAGGCGCGGTCGCAAGGCCGATCGGGTGCGGGCCGTCGCCCTCAGGCGCGCCCGCCGTCACCGTGACCGGCTGCTCGGGGCTCATGGCCGGCTGCGCATTCACCTCCAGCGTATACTGCGCCGGCTCGCCGGCGGTGGTCGTGGCCGCGAAGTCCACCAGCAGCCAGCGCACCGAGAGCCCGTCCGGCCACCACGAGGTCGCCTGCGTCTGCACGGGCACCTCAGCGCCGGTCGCATCCAGCAGCCGCACCGCCGACGGGTCGCTCAGCACGCCTTCGGGCAGCGGCACGCCCGAGCGGACGGGCCAGTTCGTGCGCGCCGCGCCGGTCGGCTCGGCCACCGACAGGTTGATGCTGAGCCGCTCGCCACTGACCGCGGCCGGCTCGCCGTGCGCGGTGAGATGCGCGGCGCGGTCGCGATGGACCGTGTACTGCGCGCTTGTCCGCTGGGCCTGGAAGTCCTGCTGATCGGCCTCCGCGCAGTCGATCTCAAGCTGCCAGACGTCGCCCGCAACGTCGGTGGGCAGCATCACGTAGTGACTGTTGACCAGCCCGCGCCCCTCAAGTTCCCCCGACTGCCCCTGCGGGGTCGTGCGGTAGCTCACCGTCGCCGTGGTCGGCCGGTTGGTCGTCCACGCGACCATGATGCGCCCGGGCACCTCGCCCGGCTCATCGGGCAGGTGCCACGCGCTGAGGTTCTCCACGTGCAGCGGAGGCACGGTGGGCGGCTCGCGGGTCAGATGCACGTCGCTGAAGACGACCGCGCCGCTGTGCTCGGCGCTGCGCACCTCGATCGGAGTGCCGCGCTCCAGTGCGACCGGCTCTTCGCTGAAGTGCACGACCTGGCCCGAGCCGTCATGCCCGACGACCGTCCCGATGGTCTCGCCCCCCACCAGCACGTCGACGCCCGAGATGCCGAAGGTCGAATCCGGCCGCTCACCGGCCTCCTCGCGCGCCTGGAGGGTGCGACGGGTGCGCTGCAGTCCCTCGGGGCCGCCGCTGAGCACCAGGCCGACGTGATAGCTACCCGCCACCGGCGAGCGCCACCGGACCGACTCTCCCTCCGCGCCGACGCCGTCGAAGTCATCGTTCATCAGCGGTATGAAGCCGGTGATCTCCGCATCGTCGGGGCGGAGACGCACCGTCCCCTCCGCCTGCCAGATGCTGTGCGAAAGCTCCGCGAAGTTCGGCATGGTCAGATGGCCGAAGCCCGCGGCCTCCGGCATCGGCAGCCGTGGCAGCTCGCGATCCGCCGACAGCGGAACGTTCACGTACGCCCACGAGGTCGAGTGCGACACGCCCGCCTCGCTGCGGAGGTGGCTCAGCAAGCGCAGTCGGAAGTGGGTCTGCCCGTCCACCACGTTCGGGTGCAGGTCGTCGCAGACGTACACTGCGTTGCCCACGACCGTGCCGCGCACCGGGTAGTGCTGGTATGCGCGTACGTCGCGGTTGAAGAAGCGCGGATCGTTGCGCGCATCGACGAACGAGTACATCATGTCGGTGCCGTTGTAGCTGGTCGATCCCTCGCGCCCGGTTGTCTCATCGTCATCGATGTCCGCGTAGATATGCAGCACCACGTTCTCACGCGGGTAATCCTCCGCGAACTCGACCTTGATCACGAAGCGGTTCTCCGCGACGTGCCCGACCAGCAGGCGTTGCGGGTGCGGTGATTCATTTCTCCGTTCACCGACGTCGAGCGGCACCTCGTGGAGGTACTCCTCGAAGTCCGGGTGGACGCCGAGGTACTCGACCAGCTCGTCATGTGTCATCTGCGCGTCGTCCTGCGCCAGCAGCGCCGGTGAAGACGCCGCCAGCAGCGCGACGGCCATGATCAGGACCAGTGCGTTCCTCATCAGAATCACCCTCGGTGCGGCAGTACTCGCATCAGATCAGTCTGCCTTGCAGTATCTGAGAGCGCGTAGGTCGTGTCTCTCGTGGTCCCCGGGCTGCCGATCACTCCATCGGCCGCCCCCAGACCTCGGCCTCGACCAGCGTCAGCCGGGCGTCATCGGGCCTCTCCGCGAAGATCGCGCGCACGTAGCGCACGGGCAGGTCGTGCCGCAGGGTCGCGAGCATCTCGCGCACATCCGCCCCCGCGTCCGGGCCGGAGTTGCCGCCCAGCGGCGTCCAGTGCGCTCCGTCCTCGCTGCCCTCCACACTGACCTGCGGCCCGTGGTGCATGTACCAGAGTCGAAGCTGGTTGACGGTGAAGAGGCCCTCGAAGTCAAAGGTCACCGAGACCGGCTCCGTCGTCTCCCAGCCGACGATCCAGCGATCGTCGCGCGTCTTGTAGAGCTCATACCACGCCGCCTCGGTCTTCTCATCATGAATTGACGTGTGCCGGTCGGTGAGGTTTCCCCGCGCGAACTCGATCGGCTCCTCGCCCGCCACCGACTCGGGGATCGCGTCCGGCGCGACCGAGTAGCGGTAGCTCCCGCCGGTGTCGAGGTTGTCAGGGAAGCGCGGGACCTCCTCCTGCCAGAGCACGCGGTTGTTCGTCAGGCACTTCCCCGAGGCGGTCTGCTCGCGCCAGATGACGCTGTCGGGGTACCGGAAGCGCCAGATATCGAGGCCGGTCGGCATCCCGAGCATCTCAGCCAGGTCGGTGAAGAGCGCCCGCCATTGCTCGTCCTCGTTGGCGGCGAACTGGAAGGGGTTCGCGCCCCACAGGATCGCCGCACCATCGCCCAGGCGATGGACCGTCACGGCGGCCGAGCCGTCGTCGTAGTACGCCAGCGCGGAGATCACATCGCCCACGGGCTTAAGTTCGTAAGCCGCTGACGGCAGGCTCAGCGCCGCCCCATCCCATCCGATCCAAGTTCTGGCGGGAACGATCCCCGACGCTTCAATCCGCTCGCCGACCTCTACGCCGAAGATGTCCGCCCGGCGCTGCGAGGTGTCCTCGCCGATCGTGTCATTGCCGAAAGCGCCCGGGTCGCCGCAGATGAGCGTCCCGCCGTCGCGCACGAACTGCTCGAAGGCGTCAACGACCTCGGGCTGCTGGTAGGGCGCGGTCGGGATCCAGATCAGATCGAAGCGCTCGATCAGTGGGCGCGGGTCGTCGAGCACGCCGCCTACGTCGATGAAGCTGAACCACGACCGGGCGATCGGTCCGAGGAATGTGTAACACGCCTCAGTGAGATACCACGACGTGCGCCCGGCGCGGTAGCCGTCGCTCTGAATCGCGGTGTCGTTGTAGAACACCGCGGCCCGCCCGGTCTCCGGGTAGACCGGCCGCGGCATCCGCGTGGTCATCTTCACCACGTTCATCACCGTGTGATGGCGGCGCGGGGAGCCGAACGACGTCACCCGCGTGTCCCCCACCGCCCTGCTGCCGAACTTCGTGTCCGGCATGTAGAGGTGGAAGCCGTGCCCGCCGTTGCGGATGACCTGGCTCATCTCCTCCACGGCCTCCTCGGGCGTGGTGGCGAAGGCGTAGTTCTCAACGTGAACGCACGGCCAGACCTCGCTCCCGGTCAGGTCGGCGAGAACCTTCGTGAGGAAGCCCAGGTACTGCCGCCAGCGCTTCCCGCGCGGCAGGTACTGATGGGTGAAGATGTCGTAGTACTGCCCCTGGCGGCTGAACTCATAGCCGTGGACACCGCCGATCGGGTCGGTCCCCACGATCGGCAGCGACGGATCGTGTGCGTGGACCACCTCGCGCAGCCGCTCCGCGCGCAGGCGCATCTGCTCGTTGATCCACCGGTAGTACGCGATGTTGCGGTAGGGGTTGCGATCGTTTCTGCCGACGGGGATCCCCCACTTCCCGCCGCCGAAGCGCTCCATCACATCCGCGTTCGCCTCGTGGATGAAGTCATATCCCTCCGGCGGATCGGCCATCAGGTCCATCCCCTGGCCGAGCGCCTGCTCCTCCACCTCATCACCCGCGAAGACGCCCCACAGGTGCGGGTGCGGCTCGCTCACAAGCAACTCGGTTGCCTCGAAGTACGCCTCGAGCGCGTCGGGATCGAGGACCCACGCGGCATCTCGGGGGGCCCGGAGATACGACAGATACTTGATGCCGAACCTCTCGTAGAACTCCCCCCGCTCCCCCGCCGCGCTGCCGCCGAGCGGGATGAGCGAGTTCTCCGCGAACGTGCCGAACGCGTCCTCGTAGACGTACTCAATGCCGAAGCGCACCGCGGTGGCCCGCAGCACCCTCGCGTTGAAAAGGTGCGTCCACATCAGCGCGCCGTCGCGCGCCAGCCCCGGCGGCTCCTCGCCCAGCAGCTCGCGGAAGAGCGGATCCTCCACGACCCATGTGCGCGGCTCGGGCGAGGCCGCCGGCAGCGCCCGCACCGTCGTCGCGTACGCCTCCGCGCCGTCCACCGCCGCCGAGAAGCTCAGCAGCGTCTCCTCCGCGGCGGGGACCTCATACGCCAGCGCAAGGTCCTCGGTCTCACCGGCCGCCACCGTGAAGGGCCGCGTGGCCACCGACTCGTCCTCGGTGCCGACGGTCAGTCTCACCTGCAGGTCGCGGTTCGCGGGGGCCTCCGCGCGCACCTCGAAGACGTTCAGCCCGCGATCGTTATACGCCGCAGCCACGCCGCCGCGCGAGAGAATCGTCAGGCGCTCGGGCGCTCCCTCGCCGATCAGCAGCATCGTCCCCAGCGTCTCAGGATCGGTGAATCCCTCGCTCGTCGCCCATGAGCTGATCCCACCGCTGCCGGCCTTGCGCTCGCGGCCGAAGTTCACGCTCCAGACCTCACCCGGCCGCGCCACCGCGCCGAGCGCCGCGAAGGGCAGCCGCATCTCGCAGCTCCACCGGTCCGCACCCCGCGCGGTTGCGATCTCAACGCCCTCAAGGTCCACGTTTCCCCCGACGTTCGCCGCGCCGTGCAGCCCGTCCCAGAGCGCCCCCTCGGGGTTGACGATCAGGTGGTACATCCACGCCGCGCCCGTCGGGCCCACCATCAGATCCACCGCGTCGTCCGCCCAGACCTGCGCGTTGCGCCCGGTCATCGTCGAGACAAGCTCATCCATCGCCGGCTCGTGGCAGACGAAGCCGACGAAAAGCGCCTCGCGTGACGCAAGCACACGCACGGTCGTCTGCGCGTCAGCAGCCTCCTGGCCGCCAAGGATGCGGAATCCGTCCGCGGTCGCGGCAGTCACCCACGCCGGGCAGGAGAGGTCGCCACGCAGCTCCGGCTCGACCGGAAGCACGGGCACCTCGATCTGTCGGTCGGCGAGAGCAGGCTGGACGAGCAGTGCCAGCAGCACGGCTGCAACGATCGGGCGTACGCAGTTCACGGTGGTGCCTCCTCGTCACTGCCCGTCGATCCACAGCGGCCGGATCTGCGTGTACGTCAACTCCCGCGCGGTCATGTTGTGCACCGGGATGGCGATACTGTCCGCGTGGGCCTCCCGGAACGCGCGCAGCGCCGCCCGCGCCTGCTCCAGCCGCTCCCGATCGCCCGCCGGGTCATCGGCCTGCAGGAGCTGCGCCTCGCGCAGGGCCGTGGCCATCAGGCGGGTGTGATCGAAGCCGGCGCGCAGGAAGGCCACTCGCGCAACCTCCCGCGCGTCACCGCCCGCGACCGCGGCCTCCGCCTGCTCCAGCAGCGCCTCGCCCGCGTCGAGCACCTCGTCGGTGTAAAGGTGCGGGACCAGTTCGATGAAGCCCGGGAACCACTGCCCCCACGTGCGGCGGTGAGTCCCGCCCGCAAGCTCCAGCAGCAGCGCCGGACCGTCCTCGGTCACGCGCTCCCAGTAGTCGAAGTACGCCGCGACCTCGCCGGTGGCCGGCCCGAAGGCCGCCCAGAACTCGCCCAGCAGGTCCTCGATCTCGGCATCCGGACGCGAATGAAGCTCGGCGAGGACGTAGTAGTTCGGCCCCTGCGTCGCCCACGCGCCGGCCAGCGAGTCGAAGTCCGTCCCCACCATGTTGTGCTGGTGCAGGAACTTGAAGTCCTCGCCCAGCGCCCGTGCGAAGAGGTAGGGCGCGCCGTGCCCGCAGTGCAGCAGGTTCGGCCGCCATTGCAGGCTCGCGCCCGCCTCCGCCCAGCGCTGCCACTCGCCGCGGATGTGGTCCTCGTGCGGGTAGAAGCCCTCCCCGCCCACGTAGCCCAGCAGCACCGACGGGTGCACGGTCGCCTCCACCGGCGGCCGCTGGTAGCTGCGGTAGGCGTAGCCGGTGACGACGGCGTCGGGGTCTACGGCCGTCACGCGCTCGGCGAGGTCGCTCCAGAAGCGCGCGTAGCGGTCGCTAAGCACCGCCTCGGGGCTGGAGTATATCTCCGCCGCGCTCAGCTCGTCCTGTCCCGGCCCATCCCACGCCCGGCAGTTCTCACAGGTGCAGTACCCACGGCTGTCATTCGGGCAGGCCCGCAGCACGTTGTTCACCCGCGGGTTCTCCTGCCATGCGGCGTACCATTCGTCGAAGATCGCCTGTCGCAGCTCCGGGTTGCTGACACACAGCTTCGTCCCCCTGCCGCCGGTCTCGGGCCGCTCTCCGTTGGGCCGCATCGCGAACCACTCCGGGTGCTGCTCGCTGTAGCGATCCCACCAGGTGGTGAACGAGTGCCCGAACGAGATGTGCGAGGGGCTGCCCATCCGCTGGCGGCGCAGCCAGGTCTCCGTGTCCGCCGTGTGGCTCTCCCACGTCTCCGGAGCGATCTGCATGCCGATCTCGTCGAGCGTGGCCTGGCGTGTCTCCAGCGCCCGCTCGGAGTAGGTGTTACGCAGCGAGCGCCGGACCACCAGCGGCGTCTCCCACGTCCAGCTTCCCTCGGGAACCTCGAGCGTGGCGCGCGTCTGATAGACCTCGCCCAGTTCTCCGGGCCAGATCACGCGCGCGCCGAAGGCGCGCCCCACCAGCTCCATCACCGCGTAGTACGTTCCGCGCCACGTCACCGTCTCCACCGGAGCGTCGTCGCGCCCGAGCAGCGCGACGTACTCATCCGTCGCGACGACCGTCGCGCCCTCGGGGCCGAGTTCGGAGACATCGATCCCGCGCGCCTCCATGAACGCACTCGGGCCGACCGCGACCACAACACCCTCGCCGTCCCACTCTCCGTGCGCCACCACCGGCAGCGCCGTCCCGGTGATCCGCGCGATCCAGTAGTTCAGCTCGTCCACGGCCAGTTGGGTCGTCTCCGACGTCTCATCCGCGATCAGTATGACCGCCGCCGGCACACCATCAGTGACAAGCGTCACGGCGCCTGCGGCTCCGGCCAGTCCGGTCAGGCCCGCCAGCACCATCACAAGCATGATCCCGCGCGTCCGGTTCATATCACGATGACCTCCCGATTGCATCGCCACGATTGCAGCGCACGGTGGGAGGTTTCCCAGTCGAGCACCACTTGCCCTTCCTCATGGCTCGATTTGCCGGAACTGCGGCCGGCCATGCGCGTACAGTGCAAGCGCCACAGACCGGCACGAAGCCGGCCGGTGGCGCGCTGTTCGAATCTGTCTGGGCCGCGTCCCCGCTGTGTCAGAGAGCCTCCCCTGCGGCCTCCTCCACTTCCTCGGGAGGCATTTCCCCCGATATATCGGCGGAGGGCACTCCCCGGTCGAAGTTCATCCGTCGCGGCGAGACGGTTCCGCCCGAGATGATGAAATTCATCGCCTCATCGACCGTCCATGAGGTCGAGGTGATCCTCTCGACCGGCACGATCTCGAGGTAGCCGGAGGTCGGGTTGGGCGTGGTCGGAACGTAGACGGCGGCGAGCTTCCGGCCGGTGTCGGCGTCCTCGAAGGTGCGGGTGACAAGCCCCACCGTCTTCATCTCGGGCGACGGGAAGTCGATCAGCACCACGCGCTGCACGCCGTCGGGGCGCGCCTGCATGGAGTTGATAAGCTGCTTGACCCCGCCGTAGACCATCTTCACGACCGGGATCCGCTCAACCAGCGAGTCGAAGAACGCAAGCAGGCGCTGACCGGCGACCCGGGTGGTCAGCCAGCCGAGCGTGGCGAGGCCCGCGATCATGAGCACGACCGCAAGCACCGACTGGAACCACGGCTGCTCCAGCCATACCGCCAGGCCCGGGTACCACGGCGCGACGGTTCGTGCCATTTCATTGACGATGGGGGCGCCGCGGCTGCTCAGGAGCCGAAAAAGGAACTCCAACAGCAGCCACGTCACCCAGATGGGGATGACAGCTATGATACCCGCCACGAGATACTTTCGGAAAAGCAGCGCGATGGCGTGGCCGAATCTTCGTAGCTTCTGACGCACGATGGACATGATCCACCTTTCCGGGGTAGAGGGTACTGCACCGATGATCGAATTATTCCCCCCTATTGTCCCCGGTCGGGGCGCGTTCGTCAAGTCCCGCGGAGGCGGATGACGGCAGTCCGATGCGTCGGCAACCTACCGGCCGGCGAACATCTCGCTGATGGTCGTCACGGCCTCGTCCACGATAACCTCTCCGCCCTCGGGAGAGACGCGGCAGCTCGACGGGACCGCCCCGTAGCTCGAGCCGCTCGCCGCCCGCTCCGTCGCGAGGTAGCTGCCGCCCCCGGCAAGCTGCACCACGAAGGTCTGCACCGCCTCGCTGCGCCCCTTGATGCGGTCGCCGAAGTCGAGGTAGTACTCAAAGGGCGCGGTGACGAAGGCGACGTCATCGATCCGCACCACGCCCACCTCGACCGGCACGCTCTCCAGCGGCTCCTCGTAGCGGTCGGCGGCGCGCATACACCAGCCTATCCGCGACCGCAGCGAGGTGTACTCCTTGCTGAGTCGATCGGCATCGCCGAGTTCCTCGAGCCGCTCTCGATGCTCGGCCATCTGCTGCTGCACCGCTTCGTACTGCTCGTCGGTGACGTCCCAGTGTGGCAGGTCAAGCCGCAGCAGCCTGTGCCTGAGCGTGACGCTCTCGCGCCGGTCCCTGCGCGCGGGGGGCTCGGCGTCATCCACCGCATCTGCTACTCGGCGCGCGATGTCCAGCCGCAGGCCCCGGTTGTCGCTCTTGTTCAGCGTGTCGTCGTACTTGAGCTTGAGCATCCGCTCCTCGGCGCGTGTGCCGATGAGCCGGTGGGGCGTCTGGTCGCCCGCGGCGGAGCACTGCGCGAGCACGAAGACGCCCTCCCCGTGCCGCCTGCGGATCTCCTCGCGGACGTCATGCCAGTAGTCGGCGGAGATGTAGTCCTGCCCGCCCTCGTTCGCCTGTGAGGGGCAGGCGACGTTCACGATCATGCCCGTGAGGTTCCCGTCCGTGTCCCAGGTGAAGAGCAGGTTGACGCTGTGATCGACGTGACCCTCGATGTGCGAGAAATCCGGCGCGCTCGTGCTGCCGTACATCTGAGAGCGCCCGTCGAAGTAGCGCACCCGGCGGTTCTCGCCCACCACCGCGTAGGAGTAGCCCCAGCCGAGAGAGCCTGCACTGCGCGACTGCCACGCCTCGCAGACCGCGGAGACCATCGCCTCGACGACCAGTTCGGTGTACTCCGCGATGGTCATGTAATCAGGGTACTTCGCGAGGATCTCCTCGAGGTAGTCCTCCTCATTCTGCAGCCCCACGCCACCGCCGGAGAAGGGCGCGGTGTGGGTGTGCGTTGCGCTCGCGATGAGTCTGTCCGGGTCGAACTCGGGAAGTCGCTCGCGGAGCGCCTCACGGACCGCCTCAAGCACCTCCTCGTTGACCGCGCAGGCGTCCATGGAGACGAAGACGGTCTGCTCGTCACCGCTCTCGATGGCGAGCGCCGTCAGTGTCAGCGGGTCCCGTACCCTCGTGGCGATCCGAAGGTTGAAAAGCCCCCGCAGGGAGACGGGGCGGTCGGGGGTGATGTCTCGTGACGCCCAGCCGATGGTCGTTGCTGCGCTCATCTGAATTCTCCTTGTGCGCGGCTGTCTCGGATGCTCCACGATCGCGGCCGCGACCGGCGCCGCGAAGGTGTCGGTTCGACGCCCCGATGCGCAGTCCTTCAGTCGCGACGGAAGGAGCAAGGAATGTGATCGGCCGGCGGAGAAACTGATCGGGAGCCGATCCACTCTGTCCGAAGACTGAACCGGGGAGGCGTTGGAGTGATGAACCTTCAGAGCATCTGCATCGCCGTGCTGGGGCTGGCACTGACCTGCCAGATCGGACACGGCGCGGAGTACTTCCTCTCACCCGATGGTGATGACGCGAACGCAGGGACACGCGAAGCGCCGTGGCGGACGCTGGAGAGGGCGGGCGAGGCCGCGGAGGCCGGAGATACCGTCACGCTGCTGCCCGGTCGCTACCCGGGCACACTGCAGCCGGTTGCGAGCGGAACGGCAGAGGCGCCGATCGTCTTCCGCGCCGAGCCGCGCAGGCAGGCGGTGCTGATCGGCAGCGGCGATGATTCCTACGCCGTGGTGCTCAGAGACCGCTCGCATGTGCGGCTGGAGGGGATGACGGTGCGGCCCGACCCGGCCCGGAGCCGCTGGATGCTGGTCGAGAACTGCTCCTACGTGGAGATCGACGACTGCCGGATGGAAGACGGCGCCGGCGGGATGCCGATGTATATCACCGGCTGCGACCAGGTGCGGGTGAGCAACTCGATCATCCAGCGCTACCAGGGCGGAAACATGTTCCGGGTGGGCGAATCCACGCGGGCTATAATCGAGGGCAGCGCGATCAGCCGCGCGGGGCACTCGCCGCTGCAGTTCTACCCCACCGGCTCCAACCGCCAGGTGGTCGTCCGCGGCAACATCCTCCATGGCGCATGGGGACGCCACGGCGAGCACTTTAACACCGATGACATACTCTTCGAGGGCAATATCATCGCGCACTCGGTCAACAGCGGCCGCTCGGCCGACGCGATGGCGCAGTTCATGTGGGACAACTGCATCTTCCGCTTCAACCGCGTCTTCCGCAACTTCGGCGCGCCGATCGTCAGCTCCCCGTGGGGCGATGACCTGTACTTCCGCAACGTGCGCCTCTATCACAACGTCTTTGACGGCAATCCGCTCTACGGCTACCAGGTTCAGACCCGCGGGGACGCGTTCGCAGATCGCGTTGACAACGTGGTGTTCATGAACAACATCTTCTCCGGCAACGACCCGCACGGCGCGCACCGGCAGATCATGCTGGTGGGCCGCGAGCACCCGGACTTCTTTCTGATGGTCAACAACGTCCTGACCGGAGACGCGCCCGGCCGCGCGGTCATCAACGACTACCGCCACGGTGAGGACCTGGCGCTGACGGTCGCCGAGGCGCAGGAACGCTTCCCCGACCAGTACATGGGCAACCTCGACGTGACGCCCGGCTTCGTGCGGCCTGAGTTGCACGACCACGCGCTCGTCGCCGACAGCCCGCTCATCGACGCGGGAGCCCCGCTGGCCCGCGCCGTCGGAGCCGGTGAGGGCGAGACGATCGCCGTCGATGACGTCTACCCCTTCTACGACGGCTTCGGGATCGAGGGCGAGTTGGGCGATCTGATCGCCATCGGCAGCGCCGGGCAGCGCGCACGGGTGGTCTCGAAGGATTACGACGCCTCCACGCTGACGCTCGACCGCGCGCTCAACTGGCAGGACGGCGATCCTGTGAGCCTGCCGTGGTCGGGCGAGGCGCCCGACATCGGCGCGTACGAGCACGGTGAGGGCGGATATGACAGCGTGCAGATCGTCGCGGAGCCCTTCGAAGCGGTGCCTGGAGAGACCGTGACGCTGCGGGCGGTCGTGCGCGGGGAGATCGAGCCGGCCGGCTATCTGTGGCGTCTGGGCGATGACACGATCGCAGAGGGACCTGAGGTGACGCACGCGTACGCCGAGGACTACGACTACCCGGTCCACGTGACCGTGACGGACACCGACGGGCATCGGCATGTCGCGGTCGGGTATGCGTGGGTCGAAACGCCGCGCGCGGCAGATCAGCCGCTCGTGCACAGCACCTTCGATCGCGGTGACGAGAACTGGTGGTGGCTCTGGCAGACCTACCGCCCGGCCCCTGCGGCGTGGGAGCGGGTCCTCGATGACGCAGGCGGGGGCTTGCTGCGCGTCCACGCGCCCTCCGACGGCGGCCGGCTGCCCTGCTGGACGCACCCGCCGCGCTGGGACATCGACCGAGACACGACCGTCCGCATCCGCTACCGCGTCGGCGCGGGCACACCGGTGGCGCTCTATCTGCGCGCGTTCGCCGTCCCCGGCGCATCGACCCGCCGCGTCTGTGTGGCGGCGAGCCCGGCGGCACGGCCGTCCGAGGCCGAGGTGGTGACCGACCACGTGCTGATCGACGATGAGCAGTGGCACGAGCTGGAGTTCGACGCGCGGCTCATCCGCGAGCGCTACCCGGACATCACACGGATCGAGGGCCTGCGCTTCCACGGGACGCCACGCGAGGACGTGAAGGAAGGCCAGTGGTTCGAGCTTGACGAGGTGGTGATCGGTCCCTGAGTTCGCAGCAAGCTTCCACCGATCGGGCAGGAGTGATCCTCTCCCGGGTGGAAATACCGCGGGCATCAGCGCGCCTCCGTGCGGAGGTGGCGCGAACCAGGAGGCGGATCACTCGAGATGAACCGACGCGTGTACACGATGGTGCTCGCGGGGGTGCTGTGCATCGCCGCGATGGCCTGCGCGGATGGTTGGGAGAAGTTCGTCGCGGCCGACGGATCGTTCTCGCTTCACCACCCTGCCGGGTGGGACGTCAACGAGCAGGATTCGGCTGTCCTCATTGAGTCCGGTGACGGGCGGCAGATCGCCATCATCGCCATCCCCTATCAGCGCGGGCAGAGCGCGCGGGAACACGCGCTGCGGATGGTGGGTCTGCTGGCCGCGGCGAATCCGGGCCTGACGGCCACGAACTGGCGCGACGACGACGGCGGCAACGCCGCGTATGCGGAGGTTGGGTTCACCGAGGAGGGCGTCCCGCAGGCGGGGGATGTCGTTGTTTTGGTCGAACATGCATCCCGGCAGGCTCTGTGGTTCTCCCACTCGGCCCCGGCGGCCGGGTATGACCGCGCAGAGGCCGTCGAGCTGCTGCAGGCGGTGATCGGGTCGGTCAGCCTCGGCGACGCATCTCAGCCGCCCGCGGGCGGCGAGGTCGCCGAACTGACGGTTGAAGCGCGGGAGATCACCGGCGCGTTCCTCTTCATACTCGAGTTCTCGCTGGGGGAGCCGCTGAACCTCGAGAGCGAGCAGATGATCGTTCGCGCGCTCACCCGAGACTGGGACGACGAGCTGCAGGAGGAGCTGGCGATGTACCCGCCGCTGGCCCGGCACCTGATGTCCCTCGACCAGGAGCAGCTCGACGAACTGCAGCGCGATCTGCACGGCGCGCTGCGTGAGTGGCTCAACGAGAGCGACCCGAACGACCCAGTCGTCGCGATCGTCCGGGAGCGGCTCGAGGCGGCCGGCCGGTTCGTCGCCGCCGGAGAGCCGCCGCTGACCGCAGCCGCGGCGCAGGCGTACGCCGAGCTGATCGCCCTCTCCGAGCTTCTTCAGGACCGGCCCGACGCGGGCATCGACGCGATCCGGCCCGACGCGGTCGGCGAGATCCGCGGACAACTGATCGCCGCGTGGCCGGAACTGTCGGCGGAGCAGCGCGGCCAGGTCCTCACCGCGCCCGGTGTCTGGGGCGTGTTGCGCCATGCGCTGAGGACGAGCGGTGACGAACAGGAGGATCAGGCGCGGGCGATCATCGCCGGGCTCACGGAGGCGCAGGCCGGGCAGACCGGCGTGACGCAGCAGCCCGCGGCGGCCGACGGGGACGATGATGTCCGGACGCAGATGACCCGCTCATTCGTCGTGCAGGAGACGCTGCGGCAGGCGCAGCAGCACACATTCAACACCTGGCGATGGTCGATGGGCTACTGCCGCGGACCGATGGGTTTCTGACCGGAGACACGGGCGTCATGCCGGGCGGGACAGGCAGGTCGAAGGGGAGTGTGCGCGATGAAGCACCTGTTCATCGACGACGGCGTCATCGAACTGCGGGAGGGCGTGGAGAGACGGTGGTATCAGGCGGTCAAGCACGGACCGCCGGTCCTCGCGCCGGAGGGCCCGCTGGAGCAGCCTCGCCTGCACATCTGGAATCCACCGCTCCCCGCCGAGGACGGCGACGGCTGGCGGATGTGGTACATCGGCGGAGAGGAGTTGCAGCCGCTCCACGCGCGCTCCGATGACGGCATCGAGTGGAGCCGCCCGGCGCTCGGGCCGGCGGAGGCCGAGGGCGGAGCGCGGAGCAACCTCGTGAATCTCGGCTTTGAGGCCGACCGGAAGGAGCGGCGGCTGGTGCTGTGCCGGCCGGATCGTGAAGGTGCGGGACCGGCGCGCTACCTCGCCCTCACGCGTGTGGGCGGCAGGCTCAAGCCGCTGGAGTCGGACGATGGTCTGAGCTGGCGCTTCCACGAAGACCACCCCGGCATCCCGAGCGACGACGAGTACCGGCTCGGGTACGATGGCGAGGGGGGCGTGTTCATCGCGACGGTCAAGCGTGGCGGCAGGCACGGCGGGGCGCCCTTCGCGGTGCCGGAGTACGGCCGAACGGTCTCGGTGTCCACGAGTCCCGACGGCCTCGAGTGGACGGATCCGGAGGTCGCCTTCCACGCCGACTTCCGCGAGCGTGCCGCGGGAGCGGAGGCGATCGAGCGACACCTCGCCGACGACTCGCTGCTGTCGCCCATGTTCGTCGATCCCGATCACTCGTGGACCGACGTGTACAACATGCCGGTCTTCCGCTACGAGGGATTCTACCTCGCGCTGCCGGTCATGTTCCATCAGTGTGGCTTCTGGCAGTACCCCGGACGGCCCGACGGTCACAATCAGGACGGGCTGCTCTGGCCGGGCCTGGCGTGGAGCCGTGACCTGCGCGACTGGCGCCGGCCTCACCGCCGCGAGCCTTTCATCCCGCTCTCGGCGTGTGACGATCCCGCGATCTACGACAATGGCGCGATCCACGCCTGCGCACCGGTGCGACGGGGCGACGAGCTGTGGTTCTACTACTACGGCTCTCGCTTCAGCCACGTCGGTCTGGCGCTGCTGCAGGAGGCGGGGCTGGCGGTCGAGGGCCGCCCGAACGGAGCGGTCTACCTGGCGAAGCTGCGGCTCGACGGCTTCGCGTCCTACCACGGGGGCGAGCAGCCGGGTGTGATCCTGACCCGCCCGGTGGTGGTCGGCGGCTCGAACCTGCGCATCAACGCGCGGGCCGAGGGCGGGGAGATCCGGGCGGAGCTTCGCGACGCCGAGACCGGACGCGTCATCCCCGGCTTCTCGATGGGCGATTCGCTGCGGTCACGCACCATCACATTCCCAGACGGGCGGGTCGAGCCGCGGAGCCTGGGGTGGGGCGCTCGCTTCGAGGATGATCCGGAGGGCGACGACAGCGTCCCGTTCAGCGGTGACAGGGTGGACGCGACCCTGAACTGGCGCGGAGGCTCGGATCTGTCGGCATTGCGGGGCCGCGCGGTGCGCGTGCTCTTCAGCCTCCGCAATGCCGACCTTTACGCCTTCGAGTTCGCCGACGCCCGATCCTGAGGGCGACGGGTTCAACGCGGTGCGAGCGCGGCCTCCGGTGAGGGCGCCAGCAGCGGCGGGATGCCCCGCAGTTCGAGCGTGTAATCCTCGAACCCGACGTCACTGGGCCGCGAGAGTTCGAGCCGCCACGTCGCGCCCGGCGAGGGTGCGTCAAGCTCAACGTGGATCATCTGCGCGGCCGTCACGTTGTCGCGCTCCTCGACCAGCGCACCGGCCGGGTCGAAGACGCCGATCTTCACGGCCTCGCCCGAGCCCTCTCCGGCGACCACCACGCCGAACTCCTCCGTCCCCGCGGGCACGTGGAAGAACAGCTCGCCGGTGGTGTTGTAGAACTGCACGGGCGCGTGCTCGGTGGAGAGGTTCACCGGGTGTGTGCTGGCGTTGATGTGCATCTGATTGCGATCGGGCGTGGCGATGACACGATAGACGCCCGTCTCGGGCGCGACGAATGAGATCACCCGCTCCTGCTGGAAGGGCACCTCACCCGCCTCGATCTCCGCGCCTGAGGGCGCGACGAAGGTCACCGGCATCGTGTCGCCCGTCAGCCGCACGACCTGCTGATAGCCGATGGTCATGCTCACCTGGTCACCGGCCTCCGCGTAGACGACCGGCGTGAGATCCCGGCGCAGGTTGAAGCCCGCGAATGAGTACGCCTCCGCCGGACCGCCTGCGTGCACCGGCGCGAGGCTCACGTCATCGAGCGAGATCCGCGGCAGGTCGGGCACCACGTGCACCGGCATCCACGAGGAGACGAGGTCCTCGGTGAGGGTCAGAGGCGTGCGCTCGCCGCCGCGCTCGAGCACGATCGAGCCGGTGATGCCGTGGACGTTGACGCCCAGCTCGTGGCTGTGGCGGGCCATCGGGGTGCGGTCCATCTCGTCGCGGATGAGCACGTTCTCAAAGTGTACGCCGCCGACATCGCGGACGGTGTCGGGGCGGGCGATGAAGGTCACCGGCGAGACATGCTCGCGATCGACCGCGGCGTTGATGATCGAGCAGTTCGCAAGACGAACCTCCGCGCCGTCGATGGGCTTGTCGCGGATCAGCACACCGTTAAACTGCCCGTCGATGAACTCGCAGTCAACGAACTCGAGCAGGCCGCCGACGGCGCGCTCTTCGGTGTTGCCGGTGGTGATATGCATGCTGGCGCCGCGGTCGTTGACCGAGCGGCAGTTCTCAATGCGGATTGAGACGTCGTCGGAGCTGGCGTGCAGGTTCGGGATGTAGAACACGTAGCCGCCGCCCATGTTGTTCTCGGTGAGGCAGTTGCGCATCACGACGTTCACGAGCTTCTCCCGCGCGCTGTTGGGCTCGAAGTCGATGCCCGCCTGCGGTGCGGTCCCGCCGGTGTTGCTCATCACGGTGTCCTCGATGAGCAGGTTCTCGGCGGTGATCACGCTGATCCCCTGGCGGTAGTTGCGGTCGCACACGACGTCCTTGATATGCACGTTGGTGTTGGTCGTCGACTCGGGGCCCGCGCCGAGGTAGATGCCGTCGCCGCCGCTCTCGGTGAGCAGCAGACCGAAGATGTTGATGTCGCTGGAGCCGCGCATGTTGATGACATGGCGCCACTCGGCTTTGACGTACTGGTCGGGGTCGTCGTAGTCATCGCGCCACATGCGCATCGTGGCCCCGTAGCCGCTGAGGGTCACGTTCTCCACCGAGAGGATGTTGATCATCGCGTCCTTCGGCTCGACGTACTCGCCGCGCTTCGCGAGGATCTCGCAGCCCTCCGCGAAGATGATCTCCTGGTTGCTGACCAGGAAGATCGGGCTGACGATCCACGGGCTGCCCATGTTCTCGACGATCAGACGCGGGACGCCCGAGTTGACAGCGGCCTGCAGGCTCTCGGTGGCGTCCTCCTCGTCGAAGCCCCACCACGAGGCCTGTGCCTCCTCGATCTCACCGGCCATGACCTGCGCGACGGCCTCCGGGTTCGCCTGCGCGAACACCGCGGTCGCGCTGAGCATCAGTATCAGTGACAGCTGACAGGGCAGAAGCTTCCGGGCCATTGCTTTCTCTCCTCACGGCGCACCAGCGGGCCGCTCGAATACGCGTCGTTGGGGTGCGTTGATGAGTATTTCCCGGTCTCACCGGTCTCTCCTCCATGCAGGGTCGGGTCGGAGCATCCGGAGGCAGGTAGGTCCCGCGTTGCGCGGAGGAGAATATGCAGTTCAGGGTCGCATGTCCCTGTGCCGTGGACAACCCCGTCGAACGGAGTGGTTCTGATGCTCAGCTCATTGTCATCAACCCTGACACCGATCGCGGTGACGATCTGCGCCCTCATGCTGACGACCGGGCTCGCCGGAGCCCAGGAGCTTCCCGAGGGTGTCGTTGATCACGGAATCGCCGCCCCGGTGGGGATGCCCGCATGGGGCGGGGTCGTCGCGTATGAGGAGGCCGACGGCGGCAATACTGTCTTCATCAAGCTCTGGGCCGGCGGGAATACGACCTACCTCTTCGTGGACGCGGAGACCGGCGAGACCGAGCAGATCTCGCCCGGAATCGGCGGAATCGGGGCATACCTCGTGCACCACTCCCCCGAGCACAACGCAATCTACGACACGATGGGAACATCGTTCATCGAGATCGACCTCGCCACCCGGGAGATTCGTCGCGTGGGCGAGATCCCCAGGGGCATGGCGCTCTCGTTTACCTCTGACGACGACGGCGTGATCTACGGCGGCATCTTTTCGAGCGCCACGATCGTCGCCTACGATCCGACGAGCGGGGAGTTCACGAACCACGGAGCGGTCAACGAGGAGGGCTGGAATCAGTACCTCCGCCCGATCGCAGTGGACAGCGAGGGCTGGATCTACGGCGGGATCGGCCAGGCCGAGGCACAGGTGGCGGGGCTGAACCTCGCGACCGGCGAGACGCGGCAGTACATTTCGCAGGATCAGCGTCAGAACGGCCAGGGGAACGTATGGCGCGGAACCGACGGGAACGTCTACGCGACCGCGCCCGGCTGGAGCTGGCACAGGCTCTCGGGCGGAGAGGCGACCGCCATCGAGGAGCCGACCGCCGAGCGGGTGTCGGTGGACAGCCTGCTCTTCCCCGACGGCTCCCGGCTGGTGAGCAACATGCGCGTTGATGTCCCCAACCGCGTGCTGCGCATCAGGGAGGCGGGTGCCGACGAGCCGCGGGAGCTGTCGTTCGACTACGACAGCCCCGGCCTCGGGATTTACTCGATGGTCGCGGGCCCTGACGGGAAGGTCTACGGGGCGACCGGCCTGCCGCTGCGCATCTGGCAGTTTGACCCGGAGACCGGCGAGATGCAGGACGGCGGCCTCGGCAGCCACGGCGGCCACGTGAACCAGTGGGTGCGGCAGGGGGATCTGCTCTACGGCGCCGTGTACAGTTCCGGCTCGCTCATAGAGTACGACCCGAGCCAGCCCTACGACGACTCGCAGATCGAGGAAAGCACGAACCCGCGGCACCTGCACGGCGGCGGCGAGGCGCGGGATCTCTACGGGCGGCCCGCGGCGATGCTCGCGCACCCCGACGGGCGGCACGTGATCATCGGCGGCAATGCCGCGCGCGTCTACGTGGGCGGAGGGATGGTCATCTATGACACGGTCGGCGGCGAGGAGACGGTGCTCGGCCGCGACGACCTGATCGCCGACCAGGGCATCAACTCGATGGCCGCGCTGCCCAACGGCGACCTGATCGTCGGCACGACCATATCCGCGCCCACCGCCGGGGAGACGGTCGCCACCGACGCGATGATCTACCGGATCGACTGGGAGACGAAGACGCTGACAGAGCGGTGGACGATCGAGCCGAGGACCGCGGCCGTCCGCGACCTGATCGTGCCCGAGGACGGGCTGGTCTACGGCCTGACCTCCGACAACCGCCTCTTCGTCTTTGACCCGGAGAACGGGGAGTTCGTGCACGAGGAGACCGTCGGCGACTACGGACCCGTGACCGGTGGCCAGGCGCCTCGCACGATGGCGATCGGCCCGGACGGGGGCATCTACGTGCTCTTCCGCGACGCCATCGCCCGGATCGAACCGGGGACCTTCGAGCACCGGGAGGTCGTGCGGCCGGGGCGGGCCATCAGCGCCGGCGTCACCATCGCGGACGGGCGACTCTACTTCGCGAGCGGCCCCCGGCTGCTCAGCTACGATCTCGGGATGGTCGAGCAATGAGATTGACCCGCGCGACAGCCACGATCCTCACCTGCCTCGCGCTGCTGCTGTGCGCCGCCGCGGGGAGCCTTCACGCACAGGAGGAAACACGAATGCACGATGAAGCACGTAACGCCGCAGACGACCCGGCGCTGCAGACGCCGCCGGTGATCCTCGACCCGGGGCCGGACTACGCGCCGGAGACCCGCACCTTCCAGGGCATCCCGGGGATCGAGCGCGCCCCCAACGGCCGCCTCTGGGCGACGTGGTACGGCGGCGGCCCGGGCGAGGGGCCGGAGAACTACGTGATGCTCAGCACCAGCGGCGATGACGGTGAGACGTGGTCGGACGTGAGGCTGGTCGTCGATCCGCCGGGCCGGGTCCGGGCGTTCGATCCGACGCTGTGGGTCGATCCGCTCGGGCGAATGTGGTTGTTCTGGGCGCAGGCGTGGCAGCTCTGGGACGGCCGCGCGGGCGTCTGGGCGATCGTCACGGAGAACCCCGGCGATGAGGAGCCGCAGTGGTCGGAGCCGCGGCGGCTGGCCGACGGGATCATGATGAACAAGCCGCTGGCGCTGTCGAACGGCGAGTGGTTGCTGCCCGCGGCGATCTGGTCGAACACGCCGCGGGTGGAGGCGGAGTACCTGCGCGAGTCAGAGGACGGCAGCGGCTCGAACGTGATCGTCTCCACCGACCAGGGTGAGACGTGGCGGTACCGCGGCGGCGTGGACATCCCGCAGAGGCGCTGCGACGAGCACATGCTCATCGAGCGCGAGGACGGGAGTCTCTGGCTGCTGGCGCGAGCGAGTTACGGCATCGGCGAGAGCTTCTCGCAGGATGGCGGGCGGACGTGGTCGGAGGGCCGGCAGTCATGGATCCCGCACATTTCGACCGCGCGGTTCTACATCCGCCGACTCAACTCCGGCAACCTGATACTCGTGAAGCACTCGCCCCCCGACGGCCGCACCCGCTCGCACCTGACGGCGTATCTCTCGGATGACGATGGGCGCACCTGGCAGGGCGGGCTGCTGCTCGACGAGCGCAGCGGCGTCTCCTACCCGGACGGCACGCAGGCCGACGACGGGACCATCTACGTCATCTACGACTACTCGCGCTACGGCGACAAGCAGATCCTGATGGCGACTTTCACCGAGGACGACGTGCGCGCCGGTGAGTCCGTCTCCGACAGGGCGCGCCTCGTCGTCGAGGTCAACCAGGCGACCGGCGAGCCGCGGGGCCGCGAGGTGAAGCTGGCGGACCACGCGGACGCGGCGCCGCTGCGGCGGGAGCCCGCGGCCGAGGTCGCGCCCGGCGAGGGGCAGCAGTGGGCGACGCTGGAGATGGGCGCGCGGATCTTCACCGACCGGGAGTACGAGGTCGAGGCGCTCCCGGAGGCGCTCGCCGGGGCGCGCTTCGCCCGGGGGAGCATCGCGAGCATCAGCGCCGCGGTGCAGGGCGACGGGGTGGTCTGGGTGCTCACGCCGATCGCAGAGCGCAACAGCGACACGCTCGAGCTTGCGCTGCTGCGGCAGGGCTTCGAGCGGGCGGCGGTGCCCGAGTTCGTCCTCTTCGGCGGCATCGCCGCGAACGCGGTGACGGTGTTTCAGAAGCAATGCACGGCGGGTGAACGCATCGAACTGGGCAAGTGGGGACTGCTGGCACTCCCGCCGAAGTAGGATAGTACGTTGACCGACTCGCGGATACTGGTGACCTGGGGTGATGGTATGTTCTCAGCATTCAGGCGTTCATTCGGTCTCATGACGGCACTCGCGGTGATTGCGATGGCGGCGACGGTTGCAGCGCCGGCGGCAGACGCGCAGGAGTTGCCGGAGGGTTTCGCGGACCACGGGCTCGTCGCGCCGGTCGGCAGGGCGACGTGGGGCGACAGCACGCACGCGACCGTCGATGCGGATGGAAATCGCATCGTGTTCATCAAGCTGTGGACCGGAGGGAACACGTCGTATCTCTTCATCGACGCCGAGACCGGTGAGACGGAGCAGATCCGGCCGGGGATCGGCGGGTGGGGTGCGTTCCTGACCTTCTTCGTCCCCGAGCGGAACGTGATCTACGACACGCTCGGGACGTGGCTCCTTGAGATCGACGTGGAGACGCGCGAGGTTCGGCGGGTCGGCGAGATCCCGGACCGGATGGCGCTGTCGTATACGATGGACGAGGACGGTGTGATCTACGGAGGGATCTTCCCCGGCGCGCACGTGGTCTCATACAACCCGGCCACCGACGAGTTCGCCAACCACGGAGCAATCAGCGAGGAGAACTGGCCGCAGTACCTCCGCCCGCTGGCGGTGGACCGCCACGGCTGGGTCTACGGCGGGATCGGCCAGGCGCTGGCCCAGGTGGCGGGCGTGAACACCGAGACCGGTGAGGTCGTGCACTTCATCGCGCAGGAGCAGCGGACGCGCGGGCAGGGCACGGTCTGGATCGGAACCGACGGCGAGGTCTACGCCAATGCGCCGGGATGGAGCTGGCACCGACTCGCCGCCGGTGAGGCTGAGCCGATCGACGGGCCGCCGGTCAGCGCGATCCCGACGCAGCACCGCGACTTCCCCGACGGCTCGCGCATCGCGGGCGTGGAAGCGCCCGATCGAAAGCTGCGGATCCTCGACGCGGATGCCGACGAGCCGCGCCTGGTGGAGTTCGACTACGAGAGCACGGGCGTGCCGGTCTACTCGATGGTGGACGGACCGGACGGGAAGATCTACGGGGCAACCGGCGTTCCGCTGCGCATCTGGGATTTCGACCCGTCCACCGGAGAACTGCACAACCGCGGCCTCGGCGGCCACGGCGGGCATGTCAACCAGTGGGTGCGGCAGGGTGAGAAGCTCTACGGCGCGGTCTACAGCTCAGGCTCGCTGATCGAGTACGACCCGGCGGAGCCCTACGACGACGAGCACATCACCCGCAGCGAGAACCCGCGCCACCTGCACGGCGGAGGCGACGCGATCGATCGCTACGGCA
>JBMNNW010000130.1:0-12093 GCA_050942735.1 Armatimonadota bacterium | reverse complement strand
CCCGACGGCCGCCATGTGCTGATGGGCGGGATGGCCGCGCGCGTACTCGTCGGCGGCGCGATCCTGATCTACGACACCGAGACCGGAGATGAGATCGTGCTGGATCGCGACGACCTGCTCCCCGACCAGGGGCCCTACGCGATGGCCGCGCTCCCCGGCGGTGACGTGATCGTCGGGACGACCACGAGCGCGTCCACCGGCGGGAGCGGAGTCGCGACCGACGCGATGCTCTACCGCATCGACTGGGAGACGAAGCGGATGACGGACTGGTGGACGATCGATCCGCGCACAGCCGCGGTGCGCGATCTTATCGTCGCCGACGACGGGATCGTCTACGGGTTGACCAGCGACAGCCGCTTCTTCGCCTTCGATCCCGAGAGCGGCGAGTTCGTTCACGATGAGGACGTGAGCGTCTACGGCGGAGTCACCGGCAGCCAGGCGCCGCGGACGATGGCAATCGGCCCCGCCGGGGCGATCTACGTGATCTTCCGCCAGGCGATCGCGCGCTTCGAGCCGGGCACCTGCGCGCATCGCGAGATCGCCCGTCCAGGCCTGTCCATCAGTTCGGGCATCACGATCGTGGACAACCGGTTGTACTTCGCCTCCGGGCCACGCCTGCTCAGCTACGACCTGAGCCTGGTTGGCGACTGAAGAGGCCTGAGGCGAAGCGACGGCATGGCTGAAGCGACGCCGCCGGCTGCGACCGGCGGCCGGGGTGGGTTGTGCGGCGGCGCGTCCGAGAGAGCGGATCGCGCCTGATATTGCTGCGTACGCTCTGACATCCAGGGAGAGTTGAATCATGCGAATGTCCCTCACCGTCGGTCTGATCGTCTGCGCGCTGATCCTGCCGCTCATCTGCATCGCCGACACGCCCCCGCTCGCGCCGGTGGCCGAGCTTGAGACCGACCTGCCCGACCGCGACGGCGACGGCATCCCCGACGATGCCGAACTCGTGATCGGGATGGACCCCGAGCGTGTCGACACGCTGCACCTGATCCACGAGAACGCGGACGCGCAGGAGCAGGCCGCGGAGCTGGTCGATGGGCGGCGTCGCCCGGTGATGGAGCGGGTGTACTTCGGCAACGTCGCGCAGGACCGCTGGGTCTGGCGGGTTGACTTCACCCACGACTTCTCTGAACTGGGCGCGCAGGTGATGCTTTACATCGACGCGGACTACGACGCGTCCACCGGGCGGCCGCTGGGTGAGGGCGGCGCAGACGTGCGCCTGGTCTGCCGTGGCGCGAGCTTCGAGGTGGTCATCAACAATGCCGACGTGGTCGGCCGCGACCGCCGTGCACGCGGCTTCGTTGACGGTAAACGCGTCTACCTGTCGATGGACAATGCGTTCAATCACACCGAGCAGGGCAACACGCTCTTCCGAGTCCGCGGACTCGCGCAACTGCGCGACGTCTCCGGTGTCAGCAGCAGCTTCGGCTGGCTCGATGTCCACGGACCCGGACGTCAGGAGATCCCGATGCCCCCACCCGGCAATCTCTCGCAGTTCCTCTCTGAGAACACGCTCGCGCGCGACCGCTGGCTCGGCTGGCGCGAAGTGCTGAGTGACCTCAATGCCGTGATGCTCGAGGCCGAGGACGCACAGGTGCGCGGGATGGACCGGATCAACCGGGCTCTGGAGCCGCGACTGTCGAACTCAACCGCGCGGTGGAGCAGCCCGGTGGCCGGAGAGTATCATATCAACGCGCTGCTGCAGGACAGCGCCGCCGCGCGCGAGGAGGTCGCGGTGCGCGTCGGCGGTGAGGAGCTCGCGCGCTTTGTCGCCGCCTACGATGATGGAGACATGCACCTCTTCAGCACGCGACGGCCCGTCACGCTCACCCGCGGCGCGCAGATCGAGCTTGCGGCCCCCGAGTCCGCGCAGGACTTCCGCATCTGCGAGGTGTTCCTGACCCGCGCCCTGCCCGCGCCGGGCGCGCTGCGAATCATGCACCTCGACACCTGGTGCGATCCGGATCAGAGCGGCGATCGCGTTGACGTGGACGTGGTGTTCGTGACAGATCGGCCGGTGCGCGCGACCGTCGAGTGGGGGATGCGCCCCGAGGCGCTCAACCGGCGCGAGGAGGGCGACACCACCACGTACAACCACCGCATCACGCTGACCGGCCTGCTGCGCGGAGCGACGTACTCAGCGCAGGTGCTGGCGACGGAGGGCACCGAGGAGATCCGCTCGGAGACGCTGACCTTCACCGCGGATCGGCTGCGCCCGGAGCGCTGCGGAGTGGAGCGCGCCCGCGTGGCGCTGCAGGTCAGTGACATGATGGACGGCCGCCGCCCGGCGTGGCCGGTCTACGGCGGCATCCCGATCGCGGAGGGCCAGCTCTCCTCAGCCGAGCACGCGAGGCTGCTTGACGCGGACGGCCGAGAGGTCGCCGCGGGCTTCCACGAACTCGGCTGGTGGGGCGACGGCAGCGTGAAGTGGCTGCTGGTGAGCCTGCTGAGCGAGCCGGACGCGGGACCGGCGTACACGCTGGAGTTCGGCGCGCAGGTGCAGAGCCCGCAGGTCGCGGACGGCATCAGCGTGGAGGAGAGCGCGGATGGCCTGCGCATCACCACCGACGTATTGCAGGTGGCGCTCTCACGCGAGCGCTTCTCCCCGCCGGGCGAGGTGATCGTCGATCTCAACCGAGACGGCGTCTTCGCAGAGGACGAGTTGCTGGTGCGCGACGGCGGCGAGGGCCTCGTGCTGATCGACGACGAGGGCCGGCGCTTCAGCTCGGCAGGCGCTCCCGCGACGCGCCTCGAGGTCGAGGAGGCGACGCCGGTGCGCACGGTGGTCGTCGCGGAGGGCCCGCTCACCGGCGAGTCGGGCAAGCTGATGAGCTACCGCGTGCGAATGTACTTCTACCGCGGCTTCGAGGGCATCCCGACGGTGGTCAGCCTCATCGCCGACGAGGGCGACTCGGGCCGCCCGCCCAACCTGACCGCGTTCAGCAGCTTCACGCTCCCGCTGAGCCTCGGCTTTGAGGGGCAGGCGGCGGAGGCGGGCCGCTGGGTGCAGGAGGACGTGGACCGCTACGCCACCGAGCGTGACGGCGCGCGCGAGGAGCACGATGGCGCGGCCGCCGCGCTCGCGACCGTCTCCGACGGCGCGCGGTCGGTCTCGGTCGGCATCCGCGACTTCCGGGAGTTGTACCCGAAGGGCTTCAGCGTCGAGCCGGGCGCCATCGGCGTCGAGATGTTCCCGCGGCTTCCCGAGGGCAGCTACGTTGAGCACCAGGACGATGTGATGATGCTCACGCGCAATTACTACTGGTTCCGCGACGGCGCATATCAGATCCCCTCAGGAACCGCGCCGAGCACCGAGCTTCTGCTCTACTTCGGCGACGTCGGCGCGGAGGGCGCGGCCACGGTCGATGAGGCGTGGCAGAGCCTCGCCCTGCTGACCGCGGGTCCCGAACACTACTGCGCATCAGGCGCGTTCGGGCGGGTTCAGCCGCAGGAGTCGGGCTTTTTCGATGAGTTCGATCGCTTCGCCAACGAATCGCTCGACGACTACGAGAGCAAGGTCGAGGCGGGGCGCTGGTACAGTTGGATGAACTACGGCGACTGGTACGGCGAGCGCGGCGTGAACTGGGGCAACCACGAGTACGACCTTCACTGGGGGCTGAGTCTGCATTTCGCGCGCACCGGACAGATGCGTTTCCTGCGCCAGGCGCTGCTGGCCGCCCGCCACAGCGCGGACATCGACATCATCACCACGTCCGCCCGGTCGGACATCCTGGGCATTCACAAGGAGCACGCGCTCAATCACACCGGCGGCTACGGCCTGCCACGCCCCGAGGGCGTAACGGCGTGGTTCGTGGACGGCCTCTGGAACTCCGGGCACATGTGGACGCAGGGGACGTACACCGCCTACGCCCTCACCGGCGACCGCCGCTTCGGCGACGCCGCCGAGTTGGTCGCGAACTGGATGGCTGGGCCCTACGCCCGCACGCTCGAGCAGTGGCTGCACCGAAACTACGGCTGGATGACCATCGGCGTTCTGGGGTCGTACAACGTGCGGGGCAACCCCTACCACCTCAACGCCGCGCGGCTCTTCACGCTGAACATCGCGTCGAAGGCCGATCCGGGCACGGGCAGTCCGCTGCACCCCATCGGGGAGTGCACGCACACACCGAGGCACATGGGCGGGAAAAGCTTCATGGGCGGCGTTGTGATGGCGGCCCTCGGGATGATGGATGACATCGAGCCGAGCGAGCGCAATCGGACCGCACTGCTCGGCTTCGCCGACTGGCTGCACGCGATCATGTACCACGAGGAGACCGGCACATTCGCCTACGCGCAGTGCCCGAATTACACCGGGCAGCGCGGCAGCGCGGAGCTGCGCGTCACCCGAGGGCTCGCCCGCGCCTACGAGTACACCGGCGATGAGCGCTACCGCGAGATGGTCGAGCGCGTGCTGGCCCAGCGAATCCTCGAGGGCAGTGGCTCCGGCCACGGGAAGGGCTTCGCGGGCGCGATCCGCCAGCCGCCCTACGCCCTGAGCGCACTCGCGCGGATGGGGGTCCGCGAGCTGACGCCCACGCCTCCGCGCGAGCCGCAGGTGCGCCTCGCACCGGACATCTACCTCGCGGACGACGCTCCGGTCGAGTTCGCGCTCAACGTCATGTACTCGTCGCTCCAGCCGCTGCAGGCCGCCGCGGAGATCGTCGAGCTTCCCGAGGGTGTGAGCGCCGAGCCGGCGGCCGTCGCGTGGGAGATCGCGCGCGGGAACACCTCCAGCCCCGCGTTCCGCCTGGCGGGACAGCCTCCGACCGGAAGCACGGTCACGGTGAGGTACACCGCGGGCGAGTGGTCCGGGGAGACGACCGCGACCTTCCGCGAACCACGAGCCGTCGAGCCCGGCGAGGGTGTCGGCTACGTGGGCGGGCCGGATGACCCGACCGGGCAGGCCCTGCGCGTCCTCGGCGTCGAGCTGCCCGCCCTGGATGATCTCAGCGCCGAGACGCTGTCGGCATACGGGGGGCTGATCGTCGGCTCCGAGGCGCATGAGAAGAACTACGGCGGCCTGCGCGACGCCCCCTCACGCCTGCTCGACTTCATCCACGCGGGTGGGCGAGTGGCGCTGGTGCAGATCCAGGACTCGAGCTACCAGCAGAGCTACCTGCCCCACCCACTGGTGCTGAGCAACGACAGCGGCTCGCTCGGGGAGATCGTCGTCCCCGAGCACCCGATCTTCACAAGCCCCGGTCAGATCGACTCGCTGGCGGGGATGATCTCGTATGACACGATCATCGAGGCGAATGAGGCGTGGAATGTGCTCGCCACCGACGTGAGCGGGCGGCCCTCGATCGTGGAGGGGCGTTTCGGCGAGGGCGCGGTGATCGTCATCCAGCCCTCACCGTGCCGCTACGCCATCGGGACGGTCGCGGCGGAGGGGGAGATGGACGGGCAGAAGGCGGCGCGGCTCTTCACGAACGTTCTCGCGTGGCTCGCCGCCGACGACTGAGCCGCGCTTCGCGACTGCCCGTCCGCGCAGATCAGCCCTGCGGGGCCGAGAGAGCCTCGATGATCGCCGTGGAGAACGCCTCGAGGTCGCGCGGCACCCGCGAGGTGATCAGGTGCCCGTCCACCACGACCGCCTCGTCGCGGTACTCAGCGCCGGCCTCTCTGAGGTCATCGGCGATGCCGCTCACGCAGGTCATCTCGCGCCCCTCGACCACGCCCGCTGAGACGAGCACCCACGGCCCGTGGCAGATCGCCGCGATGGGCTTCTTCGCCGCGTCGAACTCCCGCACCAGCCGCAGCATCTCCTCGTTCTCGCGCATGATCGCAGGGGCCTGGCCGCCGGGGATGAGCAGCGCGTCGAACTGCTCGGCGCTCGCGTCCCGCGCCGCCATGTCGGCGGTCACGATGAACTGCTGCCCGCGGTAGTCCTCGTAGACGGCGCCGGCCTCTGAGCCCACCAGCACCGTCCGCGCGCCGGCCGCCTCAACCTGCTGCCTCGGCACATCAAGCTCCTGATCGTGGAAGCCCTCCTCGACGAGGATCGCCATGACGCGCCCCGCCAGCGGCCTGCCCGGCAGCGTCACCTGGACACGCTGCTTATCGGCGTTCCACGCGATGGTGATGCCCGGGCTGTGGTGAAGCGCCCGCAGCGGCACCAGCATCCGCCCGTCCACGAAGAGACCATCCGCCGCGTCGAAGCTGAATACGTCGGCGCCGATCGTGACCGTCGCGGCCCGGGAGGCCGCGTCCCACGTCACCTCGCCGCCGACGACCTCAACCACCGCGCGCAGCGGAACGTAGGTCTCGCCATCGTGATTCCGCGCGGGTGGATCAAGGCGCAGTTGCGCGTCATTGACGTATACATCGACCGTCGCGTCCGCGGCGGCCATCGCCACCGTCATCAGCAGGGGGATCGCACACAGAACCAGCGTCTTCCTCAGCATCATCGCACCTCCGAAGATCCCGCGTCCATGAGCGGTCCGCGCGAGGTCCGGCGGACGTGCTCATCGCGAAGCGTCACCTCTGCCTTCGAGGCCAGGGAGGACATCCCTGCCGGAAGCGCCGCTCACCGCGCGGTGACCACCTGCTCGTGGGCCCAGTGGAGGTACTCCTCGAGGTTGGTGTATCCGTCGCCGGTGCGGTCGGAGTGAGCGTCCGCGGGGTCGCCGGGGTCGAGACCGCGCTCGGTCTCCCAGGCGTCGGGCATCCCGTCACCATCGCTGTCGAGCGGAGGCTCGACGCTCGCGTAGGTCGGCCAGCCGCCGACATCGTCGGGCGAGTCGATGATCCGGCCGGTGCCCCCGCGAACCTGCTCCACCACGCGCGCATCCACCGCATCCCGCGGCCAGGCGCCCGATCGCGCGAGCACCTGCTCGCAGGCGGTGTGCGCATCCACCGTCGGCACCGGCGGAGCCTCCAGGGGTTCCTCCAGCCGCGTGAAACCGCGCTGCGTGTTCGCCATCGCCCAGTTGTCCTCATCGGCCTCAGGCAGGCTGGTGAGGTGGTTGCCCTCGAGGTAAAACCGCCCGTTCTCGCTGCCCGGGGTCAGGCCGACCGTCCGCTGATCCTCCCGCGTCGAGGGCCCCGGCTTGAGGTAGTTGCCGATGAAGTTGACGCTGGTGTACTGCGGGCCACCGTTGTGCGCGGCCAGCCGCCCCCAGTCGTAGATCACGTTATTGCGAAAGTCGCCCAGAGAGCCCGGCGCGTTCCCCTCCCGGTCGCCCGCGAAGTGCGGGTTCCGCAGGTAGTTGTGCGCGTAGAGGCAGTTGTGCATGGTGATGCGCGCATGGAAGCCGGTGGTGTGTCCACCGAAGATCGACCCGTAGCCGTGCGGCCCCTTCGGATGGGTGGAGTTGTGCAGCGCCTCGGTGATAAGCGTCCACTGCACGGTGATGTTGTCCAGCGGGTACTCGTCCTCGTGCCAGTGCGCCACCGAGAGCACCTCATCATTGCCCCAGCTTGCCGAGCAGTGGTCGATGATTACGTTGCGGCTTCTCCCGACCGCCAGCCCGTCGGTCTCCCAGCCCTCAGCACCATCCGCGATGCGCTGCCGCCCGATCTGATCGCCCGGCCGAAAGCGCATGTGCCGGATGATGATATCGTGGGTGCCGCTGACCGATGTCGAGTAGTTCCGCAGGCAGATGCCATCACCCGGCGCGGTCTGCCCGGCGATCGTCAGGTAAGGCTCGGTGATCGACAGCGGGGCCTTCAGGTCGATGATCCCCGAGACACGGAAGACCACCGTCCGCGGCCCCTCCGCGGTCACCGCCGCCCGCAGGCTCCCTTCGATCGGCTCGTCGGTGCCGGGACGGTAGTCCTCGAGCGTGGTCACCGCAAGCACCCGACCTCCGCGCCCGCCAACGGAGAAGGCGCCGAAGCCCTCCGCCCCCGGGAACGCGCGCAACGTCTCCTGCCCCTCGACCGGACGCTCAGCCGCCATCGCCACCAGCAGCAGGATGGATGCTCCGACACACAGAGCCGTCAGATACGCATGCCTCATTACCATCGACCCTCTTCTCACTGCCGGTCGATCGCGCGCCGCCCAGGCCGGGCCCGGACCGCTCGCTCACTCCGGCAGGATCTCGAACTCGTCGAACCACATCTCCTGACCGGCGTCCTCCCGCCAGTTCATGTAAAACATGAACTGCCGCAGATGCTGCAGCTCCGGATACACCTCGCGGACGCGCCGCACGTCGAGCGTGATCGTGTGCCACTGCCCGTCATCGATCAGCGGGTACGCGTCGAGGTCCTCGTGGCGCGTGGCCCGCGTCTCGGTGCCGCCGAGGATGAACCCGCCCGGGCGCCCCGGAGCCCCGAAGGGCGTCACCTCGATCGCCACCGGCACCCCCGCGGGGATGCGGTAGTCGAAGCGCACGATCGGGTAGCGGTCGATGTCCCACGCCCCCGGCGCGATCTGTCCCGCGGTCTGATTGGCCTTGTTCGCATCGTAGAAGATGCGCATGCACTTGCCCTCACCGTCCGGGCGTTCGACGTGCGTCGCGTTCGTCTGGTGGCCACGGTAGAACTTGAAGTAATACCCCCACGTCTCACCCTGGCCCGCGTCCTCGAAGTCCACCTCCACCAGCGGCGCCTGCGGATCGAGCCGCGTGGGCACGTACACGAACACCGCCGCCACACCGCGCCGACCATCCGCGAACGTCGCGCGAGCAGTCACGCCGTAGTGACCCGACTGCCCGAATGTGTGCGTCGGCTCCATCTCGCTCGAGAACGTTCCGTCCTCGAAGTCCCACGTCACCGACTCGACCTGCTTGCCGAAGGTGTCGAGCGAGAAGCTCACCGGCTGACCGGGCTCCACCGCCGCCGGTCGCGCCAGCGCCATCATCTGCGTCGGGTGGCTCGCGCCGTGCTCGAGGGCGCCGATGTCGGGCGCGTCGCCGGCCCACGGCAGGCTCACCGGCATCCCGTTCTCCCACGTAACCTCGCGGTCGAGGTGCAGGATCGCGGGCTGGTAGTAACGCAGCTCCACACGCTCGATCTGCGCGATGGTGTCACCGGAGCCGATCGCGATGATGTCACCTTCTTCGCCCTCGATCCCGAAGCCGTCGTAGAACCAGCGCCCGTCGCCGACCGGAAGCTCGCGGCCCGTCCCCGAGCCCATCGCCCACGTCAGCGGCGTCCCGGCGTCGATCGCCGGGCTCCCGGCCGTGAGGCGGTAGTCGCGGTTCTCCTCATCTACGAACGCCGGATCGGCGTCGATGTTCCGGTGGAACTCCGACCAGAAGTCACCGACCGTTGAGGTGCTGCGGTTGGCCTCCTCGGCCGTCCAGTAGTTGCTGCCGTACCGCACGACCGGGCCTCCCGGCTCAGCGGCCCGCAGAATATTGCTGACGAAGCGATTGTCGCGGCTGATGCCGTCGCCGCGCAGGATCTGCGTCCCGCCGCCCGCGTAGTCGTTGCGGTAGAAGATGTTGTTCTTGAACACGTTGGAGCTGACATTGATCCCGTTAAGCTCCCAGCCGTGGCCGAGGTTGTCGGTGATCGTGTTGTGATAGAAGCGCGAGTTCACGGTCACGAACGGGTCTCGCCACATCGGGCTGGCCGACTCGGCGCCGCTCCAGATGTAGCTGCCCGAGTTCAGCGGTGTGTGCAGATTCCCGAAGACGAGATTCTGCCGGAAGATGCTGTCATCGTAAAGGTTCTTGGCGCGGCTGTCGGCCGATCCGGCGCTGTCACGGGCCCGCGTCACGATGTTGCGCTCGATCAGCAGCCGGCCGCTGTTCCAGAACTCGTAGTTGCGCCCCCACTCGCAGCGGAAGACGTTCGCGCGCACCGCCACGTTGAAGCAGTTGTGAATCCGCAGCGGGCAGTGCCCCACCCGCGTGGTCGAGTTGCCCTCGAAGAGCACCTCATTGCAGTCGCGGATGTGCAGCATGTCGCCGCGCAGCCGATCCGCGCTGAACATGTTGTCAAGCAGCCGCACCTGCGAGGAGCCGAAGATCAGCATCGTCCGCGGATTGCGCCGCATCTCACAGCCGCTGATCGTGACATGGCGGCAGTTGGTGACCGTCGCCCAGTTGGCGCGGTTCTGTCCGTCAACATGAAAGTCGGCGATCGTGATCCGCTCCTGGCCGTCGAGGCGGATGACGTCCCCGTCCTCGCCGGGGACCAGCCGCGCCGCTCGCGGCTCTGCCGAGCGGTAGGTGATCGGCGCGTCGGCGGTCCCGCTGCCGGCCGGAGCGATCTGGCCCGCATACTCCCCGGGCAGAAATATCGCGGTGTCACCCGGCTGGAGCGTCTCGTTCGCCTTCGCAAGGCTCTGCCACGGATTGTCACGGTCACCCGCGGCCGCGTCATCGCCCTCGGGCGAGAGGTAGTACTCCGCAGCGTGGGCTGGAGCGGTGAGCAGCGAGCTGCTGATGATGAGCATCGTCGCAAGCAGTGCAACGGCTGTCGAGGTCGGCATCGCAGGTCCTCCTGTGCGTTCCGGCTTCGTGGCTGTCAGGGCTCTCCAACCATTTCCCGCGGGTCGGCCGATGACCTCCCGCGCACCCTCCCGATCACCGCGGGGGAGGGCAATCCGTCCTTCGTAACGAAACTGCCCCCGTGCCGCTGATGCCGTACGCGAAGAAGTGAGGAGAGACCCTCAGCATGACCGTCTGCTACGCCGACTTGCTGCGCGCATCACTTGACGACAACGCCGCGCGCCCCGCGATCTCGTTCCCCGAGGAGCAGCTCACCTACGCCGATCTCGCCCGCCGCATCGGCGGCGTCATCCGGCTGCTGCAGGCAGAGGGGCTGCGGCCGGGCGAGGTGCTCGCACTCTACACCTCCGACAAGCGCGCGCTGCTGCTCGCCGACCTTGCCGCGATGCTCATGGGCGCGATCGCGCTGCCACTCAACGACCGCTTCACCGAGCCGGAGATGTGCTACTACCTCGGCGACAGCGGCGCTGCACTCGCGCTGACAGACGGCGCAGGGCGCAACTGCGTGGACGCGGCGGGCGCAGACCAGCCCTCCCTGCGCGGGATCATCGACATCGAGCAGGTGCTCTCTGCTGGAGAGGCCGAGCTGCCCGAGCACGAGATCTCCCCCACCGACCCGGCATTCATCCTGTACTCATCGGGCACCACCGGCCGCCCGAAGGCCGTGCTGCACTGCCACGACAACCTCGCCGCCGCTGTCACCGCCCTGCGCGACACCTGGCAGATCGGCCCGGAGGACCGACTCCTCAACTGCCTTCCCTTCTATCACATTCACGGCCTCTCATTCTGCTCGCACATGATGCTGCTCTCCGGCGCGGAGATGGTCGTACAGCGCAGCTTCCACCCGCGCCGCACGCTCGAGGCGCTCTGCGACTGCACCGTGCTCTTCGCGATCCCGACCTTCTACTACTCCTGGCTCGATCATGACTTCTTCCGCGAGATGGCGCCACAACTGGGTCGCGTGAGGCTCTTCACCTGCGGCTCCGCGCCGATCCGCCCGGAGGTGCTTCCCGAGCTTGAGAGCATCCTCGGCCGCCCGATCACGAATCGTTACGGCATGACCGAATCGCATGTCATCACCAGCCTTCCGCTCGGCGTCTCCTCCCTCGAGGGCTCGTGCGGGATCCCGCTGACCGGCATCGAGATGCGAATCGTTGACGACGAGTGCAATGACCTCCCCGCCAACACCGTCGGCCGCATCCGCGTCCGCGGGCCGAACCTCTTCAGAGAGTATCGCGGCCGCCCCGAGGCCACCGCCGAGGCGTTCATCGATGGCTGGTTCGAGACCGGCGACCTCGGCCAGGTCGATGACGAGGGCTATCTCTTCCACGCCGGGCGCTGCCAGGAGATGATCATCACCAGCGGGCACAACGTCTATCCGCCGATGGTTGAGAAGGTCATCAACGCGCTTCCGGGTGTCCGCGAGTGCGCGGTCTTCGGCCTCCCCCATCCGCGCAGGGGCGAGATGGTCGCCGTCGCGGTCGTCACCGATGGCTCGCCGCTCACCGAGCAGCAGATCCGCGAGTGGTGCGCCGATCGCATCGTTGACTACTCGGTCCCCTCGCGGGTGATCTTCACCGACTGCCTCCCGCGCAACACCATGGGGAAAGTCCTCAAGCGTGAACTCAGCGCCAACCCCGAGGGCGTCCGCCCCACCTGATTCGCCGCATTCACTTCGGCGGTC
>JBMNNW010000209.1:0-2500 GCA_050942735.1 Armatimonadota bacterium | reverse complement strand
GGGGGGGGCCCCCCGCCCCCCGCCCGCTCTCCCCCAGATCTGCTCGAAAAACAACATCCCCCGGACGGGGGAGGTCACAGTTGTTTGGGCAAAAGCCACTCCGATCGGCAGACAGGCAATGTGAACGACCTCCCCCTCCCATCAGAGCTGGCGTCTGGCTCAAAGCGATGGGCCCGAGCATCGTGTGCTCGGGCGGGGGAGGTGCCGTTTGGGGCGCGTCATGAACGCGGCCTGGGGGCTGCGCAGAATGTGCTCCATCGCCTTGACACGTTTGTTCGAATGCACTACACTGCGAACTGACGTTCGAGAGGAGACTTCACGCGATGGAACACCTGCTGACACACATAACCGGAGTTGACATGGCCCTGTGCCTGCTGCTTCTGACGGTCTACATCTGGCGGATACCTGGATGCGATGATCGTGCGGAGGGACTGGACAGCGAGGCGATCGACTGATACCATGTGGTCGTGGAGGATATCCGGCATGGCTGGCGAACCGTCTTCCGACGGATCTGACCGGCTACAGCGAGGAGAGTCCGACAGTGAAAAGCGTCTGTCTCGTACTGGCCCTCTTGTTCGCCCTGGTGCTCATCCTGCCCGGCTGTGATGGCGGCGACAGTCTGCCCTACGTCGGCCCGGTCGATGGCGACGGGGCGCCGTCCGATGGCGGCGTCGTTCCCACCCCGCCCGACAACGGGACAACTCCGCCCCCACCCCCGCCGCCGGTCGATGACAGCGACAGCGGCCTCCAGCCCCCCGCCCCCCCGATCTTCAGGTAGAGCGCAGAGGGGCAAAACTGACTGGAGCACGCCCGGATGCCGGGCGTGCTCCTTGCTGTCCGCTCCCCGTCGCCGAGCCTACTGCTCGGTCTCCTCGGTCGGCTCCGGCTCGCCCGCCTGCTCGGGCTCCGGCGTCGGCGCGGGCCCGATCAGCACCTCGCCTCCCCGCTGCAGTGTCAGCGCGGGGGACGCCCACAGATAGTCCTCAGGCAGTTCCACCGGCAGGGTCCGCGAGATCAGTTCATTGCGCATCAGTTCCTCAGTCAGGCCCAACGGCAGCCTCTCATCCCGCAGGGCCATCTCGTGATAGAGGAACCTCGCGAACCTCATCTCCGCCATTGACCGCATGTCATGCCGCCCGGGGATCTGCTGCCTCGGGTCGAGGTGATCCACCCGCATCCGCTTCTGCGAGGTGCTCTGCGCCACTCGCCGCTGCGACACATGCTCGGAGAACGCCTCCAGGTTCGCGAACCGTGAGGTGGGGGCGACCTCGATCAGGATCCCCACGCGCACGTCGTAGACCGGCTCCTGCAGCGGGTAGCCCGCCCTGCGCCCGAAGACCTTCAGCATCAGCGAGTCCATGTTGCCCTCGCGAAGCCACTCGATCGCGCCGGGCTTGATCGAGACGGGACTGGCCTCATGCCCGGTCACGCCGAGGATCTTGATGCCCACGTAGGTGTTGCCGCGCCGGACCGCCACCACCGTGTTCTGCCCGACCGCCTCGGGGTCGCCGATCCACTCGTGCCTGCCTACAAGCACCCGATCGATCTGATCGCGCCTGCCCAGCATCCCCTGGACGCCCACCCTCACCCGCTGACCGACGCCCACGCCGTCGAAGTTGAAGCTGCAGAGCGCCAGGCCACCTGTCTGCGCGCTCTGCACTGTCGCCGGCCCACCGAACACGTGAAGATACGTCGTCGGCCTCTCAGGCAGGTCGGAGGTCGCCATCACCGGGATCGTCGCGGCCTCCACGCGGCCGCTCATCGTCCCGAGGCTCATTCCATCCGCGACCCATGTGCAGGTACTCATCGCCTCCGCGGCCTCGCTGTCGGCGGGCGCCGGAACCCGAGTTCGGACTTCAATCCCCTGCCCGTCTCGTTCCGCCAGCGCCATGAGTTGCGGGGTCAGCGCGTATTCCGACAGCGCGAAGTACATCGCCAGCGGTGAGACCGACCGCGTCCGGGCCAGCGCCGAGGGCAGGTCGCACGCCAGCAGATACTGCGCGACGCCGGTCGTCCCGAGATACTCCGACGGGTAGGGCGAGCCGATCGCGCCGGCGATCATTGCGGTCGCGGGATCGTAGCGCTGAAGCATGTCGGCGTAGCAGATCTCCAGTGCCGCCCGCGCCTCCACCGCGGCGGCCTCATCGGCGGCAAACTGCAGCGCCAGGCGGAGACCCCCGATGCGGAGGGCATCGAAAGTCGGGCTGTGGATCGCCCCCGGACCGTCCCGCAACATGCGGCTGAGCAGTCCTTTGACCGCCCCTGCCGCCGCCTGCGCGCCCGCAGGCTCACCGACCGCATGGCCGAGGCTCGCCACTGCACCGGCCCACATCGCCGCTCCGAAGCCCTCCTTCGGGCGGTCATACGCCAGCAGCCCCTGCAGCGCCAGCGCCGCCCGCGTGCGCAGCGTGCCCTCCAGCCTCCCTGTGCCACCTCTCGCGGCAAGATGCGCGAGCGCGGGTGCGAGGTACCGCGTCGCGTCGGCTGAGTAGGGCTGCTC
>JBMNNW010000160.1:0-8149 GCA_050942735.1 Armatimonadota bacterium | reverse complement strand
GCGGCGGCGCCGGGCGGCGGGCGCCGCCGCCGGGCGTCACTTTCGAGTTACTCGACCGTGACGGTCTTCGCGAGGTTGCGCGGCTGGTCGATCTCGCGATCGAGCATGTCCGCGATGTGATAGGCGAGGATCTGCAGCGGAATCGCCACGGTGACGGGTGTGAGCAACTCAGGGCATTCGGGCACCCACAGCACGTCATCGGCCTGCCGCGGGATCTCGGTGTCGCCGTCGAACGCGAGGCCGATCACCGGGCCTGACCGCGCCTTGATCTCCTGGATATTGCCGATCATCTTGTCGTAGACATCGCCCTTCACTGCGATGGCCACAGTGAAGAGGCTCGGCTCCACCAGCGCGATCGGTCCGTGCTTCATCTCACCGGCCGAGTAGCCCTCGGCATGGATGTACGAGATCTCCTTGAGCTTGAGCGCACCCTCCATCGCCGAGGGGAGGTTCACGCCGCGGCCGAGGTAGAGCGCGTCGGGTGCTTCGTAGTACTTCGCCGCGACTTCCTTGACGTCGTCCTCGCGGTCGAGGAGCTGCTGCGCCTGCTCGGGGAGTCCGAGCATCGCGCGGCGAAGCTCGATCAGCTCATGCTCGCTCGCGCCGCCGCGGACGTCCGCGAAGTGTGCGGCGATCAGCGCGATCGTGAGGATCTGCAGGGTGTATGCCTTGGTGGAGGCCACACCGATCTCCGGGCCGGCCTGGATGTAGACCACGCCGTCGGACTCGCGGGCGATCGAGCTGTCAACCACGTTGACGACGGAGACGACCTTCGCGCCCTTCTCCCTGAGTTCGCGCAGCGCCACGAGCGTGTCGGCGGTCTCGCCCGACTGGCTGACGATGATCGCCAGCGTGTCCTCAAGCACGACCGGATCACGCGCCCGCAGCTCGGCGGCGAGGTCACACTCGGACGGGATGCGGGCGAGCTTCTCCATCAGGAAGCGCCCGACGAGGCCGGCGTGATAGGCCGTGCCGCAGGCGGTGAAGACGATCTTGCGCAGCCCCCTGATCTCATCTTCGGTCATGTTCAGACCCTCGAGCGTGATGCCCTTCTCCGGGTCGGAGAGGCGGCCCAGGAGGCACTCGCGCATCGCCTGGGGCTGCTCGTGGATCTCCTTGTGCATGAAGTGCTTGTGTCCGCCCTTCTGCGCGGCGTCTGCGGGCCAGGGGATCGTGTAAGGCTCGCGGTCCACCGGGTTGCCCTGAAGGTCGGTCAGTTCGATGCCGTCCCGCTTGATGACGGCCATCTCGTCGTCGTCGATGACGTAGACCTGGTCGGTCCACTCGCGGACCGCGCCCATGTCGGAGGCGATGAAGTTTTCGCCATCGCCGATGCCGACGACGAGCGGTGAGAAACGGCGGGCTGCGATCATCTGGTCGGGATGATCGGCGGAGACGATGCCGACCGCGAATGCGCCCTCGAGATCTTCGACCGCGCGCCGGAATGCGGCGGCGAGATCGCCCTCGTAGTACTTGTCGACGAGGTGCACGATGACCTCAGTGTCGGTCTCGGAGACGAACTTGAAGCCCTCGGCCTCGAGGTTGTCACGAAGCTCGGCGTAGTTCTCGATGATCCCGTTGTGAACCAGGGCGATGCGGCCGTTCATCGAGGTGTGCGGATGGGAGTTGACCTTCGAGGGCTTGCCATGGGTCGCCCAGCGGGTGTGACCGATGCCCAGCGTGCCCTCCAGCGGCTGCTCTGCAAGAGCCTCCGCCAGCCCCGACAGCTTGCCCACGACCTTGACGACCTCAAGATCGCCATCCTGCACAACGGCGATCCCGGCCGAGTCATAACCGCGGTATTCAAGGCGCTTGAGCCCCGCCACACAGACGTCAGTGGCCTGTCGCCTGCCTATGTACCCGACGATCCCACACATTGACTGCTCTCCCTTTCGGAATGTACATCATGTACATCAGATTATGTGCCGTCGCCGTTGCCCGGCGTCGGCGTTGTCGCGCTGTTGTTCTGTTGGGCAGCGGGCCGATCCGCATCGTCATCGGCATCGGCGCCGCGGTCACGGCCATCCTCCCCCGGCGGCCGCTCACCGTTCTGATTCTCCGGCGACCTGTCATTGTCCTCCCCGCCGGACGGGTCGTCGTCGGTCTCATCCGGAGCGACCGGCTCCGGGGCAAGCGGTTCGGAACCGACCGCGCCGGTCCGCTGTGTCGTTACGATCACCTGCACCGAAGCAGGCCCCTCCACGCGAAGCCCCGGCGGCACGTTCAGTGAGACTGAGTAATCTTTGCTCCCGCGCAGACCGGAGATATCCACCGGCAGCGTCGGGACCGACCGGACCTCGGAAAGGTCGTCCTCACTGGTCACCGTCACGATCTGCGGCTCGGTGCGCACCGCGGTGACGCTGTAACCCGCCGGCGGGTTCCCAAGGACCGGTCGGACGGGCACATACTTCACGTTCAGCTCGCGCACCGTGACCGTCACGGTCACGGTCCTCGGCTCGAATGTGACATCCGAGACCGCCACGTTGCGGTTGTCGCGCGCCTCGACCTGCACGCTGAAAGGAGCCGACTGGTTGATGCCGGACACATCCACGACGACCACGGCGCGCGCGACCTCGCGGACCACGCTGGTCGCGCCCCTCACGGTGACCTCCTCGGGATCAACTGCTATCTGCTCGATGACGAAGCCACGCGCGGGCTCGCCCCGAACGATATCCTGGACGGGCCGCTGGCGCTCAATGATGTTGTCCAACTGCACCGTCGCGGTGTTTGGGTGCCCGGGAACCACCGCGAGGCTCAGCGGCACTCCGGACACCCGCAGCGGCACCTGGTTCTCGCCCACCGCGGCGCTGCGCAGGTTCGCCTCCATCCGGATGCGCCCCACCTGTGCCTGCGCCAGCGCGCTCTCACGCCCTCGCAGCCGCAGCTCCACGGTGGCGGGGGTGATGCCGATGGTCTTGAGCCCCTCGGGCTCGTTGACGGGCACCACCGCCACAGTGACCGCCTGCGTGCTCTGCGGGTCCTCCGTCCCGAGCACGTGGAGCCAGAGGATGGTAGCCACGATGAGGGACAGGAGCTTGACGGGCCAGTTCTCCACGAAGGTGTCGCGCAGCCAGTTTCGTACGCGTCGGCCGGCCATGTGGCCCCGTGCTCCTATCTGCGCCAGAACAACAGGCGCGCTCGTTCATCGGGTCTCTCGAAGAGGCGGTTCATCCGCTCGGCAAGCTCCGTCCTCTCGAGATCCGGTGCGAGATTCCCCTCGAGAGCCAGAGAGATCGCCCCGGTCTCCTCGGAGACGACCACGCAGGCGGCGTCGGTGCGCTCCGACAGCCCCAGCGCGGCGCGGTGGCGCATCCCGGTGGCGACGGACAGCCCGGGCTGCTCGGAGTGAGGCAGGACGCAGCCTGCGGCGACGATCACGTCGTCGCGAATCACCACGGCGCCGTCATGCAGCGGGGTGTTGGGGTAGAAGATCGTGACCAGCGCGTCCACCGACACTCGGGCGTTGAGCGTCTTGCCGGTGCGGGTGATATCCATCAGCCCGTTGTCCCGCTGCAGGACGATCAGCGCCCCGATGCGCCGGTTGGACATCTCCTCGGCGGCATCAACGATCTCATTGATGACCCGCTGGGTGGTGCCCGCCTCCACCCGCGTGACGCTGAAGCCCAGTAACCCCGATCTGCCCAGACGCTCCAGCGCCGTGCGCAGTTCGGGCTGGAAGATCACCACCAGCGCGATCACGCCGGGCAGCACCAGTTGGCGCAGGATCCAGTTGAGCGTGGGGAGTCCGGAGCTGATCCACAGCAGGAAGAGGACGACGAGCAGGCCCTTGATGACAGAGCCACCGCGGGTGCCCTGCAGAAGCAGCAGGCCCCGGTAGATGATGTATGAGACGATCAGAATGTCCAGCACCGCCACCAGAAGATCCAGGGGGCGCATACCGAGGAACGTTGCCATCGCCTGTTCGGCGAGCGCGGAGCCCATCAAGCCTGCCTTGTCTGAGGTCTTCGTACGCCTCTGTGAGGGGATGCTGAACGTACATGAAATATACCACAGCAACAACGCAGCGTCAATGAAGCCGAGCGCTCAGGCGGCGGCGCCCGGCCTCCTTGTCTTCTCCGCCCGAACGCGGTATGATTCCCCCCACACACCCATGCACTCCGAGGGAGCTGTGTCATGGATCGCTCCGAGAAACTGCAGACACTGGTCTTTTCCGAACCCGGTCCACGCAATACCCATGCCACGCTGGACGCTGCCGTCGAACGCGCGGCGACCCTGGGGATCGACCAGATGGTCGTCGCGACCAGCACCGGACAGACCGCGCTGGAGGCGGCGGAGCGTTTCGGCGGTCGGGTCGTCGCAGTGACGCTCTCGGCCGGCCACTGGGACAGATACTGCCCGCCCGATGAGGAGATCATCGCGCAGTGCCGGGAGCGCGGCGTTGAGGTGCTCACCGGGACGCACACGCTGCTGGGCGGCATCGACGGCGCCGTCGGCAGCATCGGCGGGGTGGCCGCCGCGGAGATCATCGCCCGCACCTACTACACGATCAGCCAGGGGACGAAGGTGGCCGTCGAGTGTGCGTTGATGGCCGCCGATGCGGGCATGCTCAACATGGACTGCGAGGCCATCTCGATCGCGGGCACGGGCGGCGGGGCCGACACCGCCCTCGTCCTCCAGCCGGCATTCAGCAACACCGCGTTCGAACTGCGCATCCGAGAGTTCGTCGCGATCCCGAGGTAGCCGTGGCGGTTCCGGCGACATGCGACCGATGACGGGCGACTGACCACCCATGATTGATACGCTCGATGCGATCTACATATACGATGCGCCCGACGCGATCGGCCTGAATATCGGTGTGGTCGCGCAGTACCTGGCCGAACTGCTCCCGGAGGTGCAGGTCCACACGCGCACGGACTTCTTCACCTATCACCTCGGGCGGTTCGACCCGTCGCAGGTGGATGTGCTGACCGGGGAGATCGCCGCGCGGCTGGAGGAGCGGGAGGTGCACAACCTCGTCAGCCCCGCGCTGCGTGACGAGATGGCGCCGCTGACTCCAGAGGACCGCGACCTCGGCGTCGTCTACCTCGCCGGGCCGCTTCAGGACGTCATGGGGCCGCTGCTGCTCGAGGAAGAGCGCGGCGAGAGCCATCTCCATATCGTCCACATCACGCAGGCGATCGGCCGCTTTCAGGCGGGAGAGCCGTTGCTGAGGCTGCAGATCATGCAGCACGGGCAGCCGACCGTCATCTCCACGACCGGATTCGTCGAGGTGCCGGAGCTGCCGCGCGAGTACACCTTCCGGCGCGCGCAGTTGCTGGCCTTCGGGATGGATGATGCCGCCGAGGACCTTGACGGGCGCTACGCCGACGAGACGCTCGGCCATGGTGACACGCGCGTCACGCGGGTGGCGGTGGGTCACGCCCTGCAGGCGGTGTTCCGCCGCTGGCTCGGGGAGGGGAGCTGCGACGATCCGAGCTGTCCGCTGCATCGGGCGCGGACGCACGATGAGCTTTTCACGGCCCATCTGTCCGAGGAGTCGGGGCTGTGCGATCGCCACGCGCGGATGCTCATCGAGGCCCGTCGTGCCGGACACGCCCGGTGAAGCCGGAACCTGATGGCGGGCAGGTGCGTCAGTACTGTCAACCGGGCGGCCAGGCGCGGGAGTGTGATCGTGCCGCATCACTGCCTCCGGGCGGAGAGCAATCATCATGAGAAATCGCACGAAGCAAAAGAGAAGCCTGATGCGCCGGGTTCTGCGCGTCTTCAGGGTGTTGAACGCCATGATCTTCGTGGGAGCCTTCGGCCTCGCGGGTTTCGTGTACGGGGGCTACCGGAGCGTGCTGGCGGTGCTGCCCGAGGACATCGACTTCACCGCCTATCGCCCTCCCGGCGCCACAGAGATCTACTCCACCGAGCGGCATAAGGATGGCACGGTGACCCACACGCTCCTCGCTCGCATCGCGAAGGAGGATCGCACGCCGGTTGAGCTGTCGCGTATGCCGGTGTACCTTCGCGACGCGACGATCGCGATCGAGGACGAGCGCTTCCGCAAGCACCGTGGAATCGACCCCGAGGGGATCATCCGCGCGGCGAAAGTGAATCTCCGTCGCGGCGGCATCGCACAGGGCGGATCGACCATCACCCAGCAGCTTGTCAAGAACGTCTGGCTCACGCAGGAGAGGACCTTCGACCGCAAGCTCAAGGAGATACTGCTCGCGTTGCAGTTCGAGCAGAAGTTCGCGAAGGACGAGATCCTCGAGATGTACCTCAATGAGGTGTACTACGGGCACGGCGCCTACGGGGTGCAGTCGGCGGCGGAGACGTTCTTCGATAAGGACGTCGAGGACCTGACGCTGGGGGAGGCGGCGCTGCTGGCGGGACTGCCTCGCCGCCCGCTGCACTACTCGCCGTACACCGATGCCGCGCGGACGAAGCAGCGGCGGTTCGTGGTCCTGAGCAAGATGGCCGAGCTTGGATACATCACGCCCGAGGAGATGGACGAGGCGCACGACGAGCAGATTCAGAGCCGGTTGGCGCCGCTGCAGGAGCGTGGCGTGGCGGTGTTCCGCGCCCATCACTTCACGAACCTGGTGATCCGGCAGTTGCGGGATGACCCGCGCTACGGGTACGACGCCATCGACAAGGGCGGTCTGCGGATCTACACGACACTCGACATGCGGCTGCAGAAGATAGCCGAGGAGACGCTGACCGCGCAGATTGAGACGTTGCGGAAGAACCGGAATCTGTGGGCGGCGCCGGTGGGGCAGGGCGCGCTGGCCTGCGTGAGCGTGCAGAGCGGCGACGTGCTGGCGATGGTCGGCGGGGTGGGCGATTGGGAAGAGATCCAGTACAATCGCGCGCATCCCGGTCCGCCGCAGTTCGGCCGTCAGCCGGGATCGTCATTCAAGCCCTACCTGTTCGCGGCCGCGTTCGAGTCGGGCTACAGCCCCAGCTCGGTTTTCAGCGGCGGTCCGCTCACGATCGGGAACTGGTCGCCGAAGAACTACTCCCCCGGTCAGGGCGGCAACTACACACTCAAGAACGCGCTCGGTCAATCCGTGAACCTCGTTGCGGTGCGCGTGATCCGAGCGGTGGGCATCAACAAGGCGCGCCGGTATGCCTCGCGCATCCTCAATGTCCCGGAGGAGCGGCTGGCCCCGTATCCGTCGCTGGCGCTGGGCGTCTCTGAGCTGTCGCCGCTGGAGCAGGCGCTGGGGTTCGCGTCATTCGCCTCGGGCGGCTGGCGGCCGGACATGCGGGTCTACCACACGATTCGCGACTACACGGGCGAGCTGATCGAGTACCGCGCTCCGAACCAGGAGCGTGTGCTTACCGCGCCCGCCGCGATCAGCATGATTCAGTGTCTGCGCTATGTGGTGACCAACGGGACGGGACGGCGCGCGAGCATTCCCGGGCTGGCCTGCGCGGGCAAGACCGGAACAACGCAGGACAGCAAGGACGCGTGGTGGGTGGGGATTACGCCCGACCTTTCATGCGCGGTCTGGGTTGGTAATGACAACAACAAGCCGATGCGCGGCGCGACGGGCGGTGGCTTCGCCGGCCCGGTGTGGCGCGATTTCGTCAGTCAGGCCACGGAGATACTCGGCCTCAACGGCAAGTACCCTGAGGGCAGCGGCGTGACCGCGAGCCGCAGGGGCGAGCAGACGGATGAGAAGGATGAGGAGGAGAAGGAGAAGGAAGAGCAGCGCCGCGAGGAGGTCACTCAGACCACGCGTCGCATCACGGTCTGCTCAAGCTCGGGCGGGATCGCCGGTCCGCACTGCCCCGACACAGTCGAGCGCTCGCTGGGCCCCGGCGAGTCCGCGCCCGGTCGCTGCACGATCCACGGTGAGGCGCGCCGTCCGAGCACACCCGATCGTCCGCAGCCGTCGCAGTCATCCGGCGGAGGTCAGGCGCCCGCAGGTCGGTCGGTGACCGTGACGGTCTGCGCTCAGTCCGGCCAGGCGGCCGGGCCCTACTGCCCGGACACCGTCGAGCGCAGCTTCCCGGCGGGCGAGGGCCCCGGGCGGTGCACCGCGCACAGCGGCTCATCTCCCGCTCCGAGACCGGAGCCGGCCCCGGAACCGCGCCCCGAGCCTCAACCGGAGCCACAGCCTGCGCCGCCGCCCGCCCCCCAGCCGGCGAATGGTGGCGGTGCGGCGACTGAGGCGCAGCAGTAGGCACGACC
>JBMNNW010000038.1:0-40060 GCA_050942735.1 Armatimonadota bacterium | reverse complement strand
CGCAGCGTGGCGACACGTTCCTCGCCGCTCGGTCATTCGCGAGCGGGAGCACCGACGTGAGATCTCCAGGACAGGTGAGGGCGCTTTGAGCGGCTTTGACCTCAGACTCAAGACAATCGGCCTGTTCATCGGCGTCCTGCTGATCATGCTGACAGGCCGATTGTGGGTGCTGCAGCTCACCCAGTGGGTGGACTACCGCGAGAAGGCGCTGCAGAACCGCACAACCGTCGTCAGTACGCCCGCGCCGCGCGGGCTGATCTACGACCGCCAGGGCCGGGTGCTCGCGGAGAACCGGCCGAGCTGGTGCATCATGATCACTCCGGCGGAGCTTCCGCTTGAGTCGGAGACGGAGGCGCGCGAGGAGATCATCACATTCCTCGCAAGCGTCCTGCGCGAGCGTGACGTAAGCACCTCGGACGTGCGCCAGGCGCTCGACACCGTGTGCGTCACCGCGCGCTTCACGCCGACGTCCCTCGCCGGATTCGCCGAGGACCTGCCCTTCGAACTCGTTGCCCAGATCGAGGAGCGCAGCAGCGAGTTGCCGGGCGTGAGCGTCAAGCAGCAGTACAAGCGGCACTACCCCTACGGGAAGCTCGCCTCTCATGTGCTGGGCTACGCCCGGGCGATCAGCAGCGAGGAGTTCCGGCAGTGGCGGGATCTGGAGCACCGCGCCGTGGGGGAGCCATCAGAGACGCCGTGGATCTCGGAACCGTGGCGGACCGATCCGGTGTACCGCGCCGACTCGATCTTCGGGAAAGCGGGGATCGAGGCGGCCTACGAGCTGGACACTGCAGCCGATCCTGCCACGCCCATTCTTCAGGGACGCCGGGGGATGCTTGTCTGGGAGGTGGACAGGTTCAACCGCCCGCTGCGCCTGATCCGCGAGGAGCGTGTGCCGCAACAGGGCGCGGGCGTCTACCTCACCATCGACGCGGAGCTGCAGCAGGTGGCCGAGAGCGCGCTTGAGGCGGCGATCGGCAGCCGTCTGACCGGAGCGGCGGTGCTGATGGACGTGCGCACCGGCGAGGTGCTCGCGATGGCCTCGGAGCCGGCGGTTGATCCGAACGAGTGGGTCAGCGGGATCCCCGGCGTGCGTTTCCGGCAGCTCAGCGAGGACCCGCGGCATCCGTTCCTCAACAAGGCCATCGCCGGGACCTACCCGCCCGGCTCGATCTTCAAGATGGTCAGCGCGCTGGCGGCGCTGGAGACCACCGGGATCTCTCCGGAGCAGCGTTTCGAGTGTCGCGGGCAGATCAGCGTCGGCAACCCGCCGCATATTTTCAAGTGCTGGAAGAACCACGGTGGCGCGCTGAATATGTGGGAGGGGATTGCCGAGTCCTGTGACGTGTACTTCTACGACCTGGTCCGCAAGGCCGGGCTCACCTCCGACACGATCGCCGCCTACGCGCGCCTGTTCGGGATGGGGCAGTCCACCAACTGCGGGCTGCCGGGCGAGGTCAGCGGGCGTGTCCCCGACCGTGAGTGGAAGGCCGACAATCTCGACGAGGATTGGTACACCGGTGACACGCTGCAGTTCGTGATGGGGCAGAGCTTCCTGCGCGTGACGCCGCTGCAGATGGCGGTGATGACGGCCGCGCTCGCCAACGGAGGGAATGTCATCTCCCCGCAACTGGTGCGCAAGGTGGAGTGGCCTGACTACCTCCACCGGGGGGCAACGCTCTTCCGGGCGAAGGTCGTCAACGAGATCGAGTGTGACCCCGACCATCTCGAGACTGTCAGGCAGGGGATGAGACGGGCCGTCACCGGCGACGGCGGCACCGCGCGCGGGCTCGCGGAGATCGGCTTCAGCGCCGCCGGCAAGACGGGCTCGGCGCAGTTCGAGCCGAACAAGCGCACCCACGCGTGGTTCGTCTGCTACGCGCCCTACGAGGACCCGCGCTTCGCCGTTGCGGTGCTTGTGACCGAGGGTGGCTCGGGGAGCGAGGCGGCCGGTCCGGTGGCCGCGAGCATCATCAAGGCCGCCATGATGAAGTACGGTGATGGCGAGACCGCGAACATCCAGACGCTGCTGCCCGAGCCCGGCACCGAGGGTGCCGAAGACGACACTCCCGCGAACGCCGACGGCAACGACTGAGACGCCGCACTCCGCGGGGATCGACGACGAGAGAGGTCTGGTTTCTCCCCATGCTGCTCGATGAATCCCGGCGCGAGGACTGGAACGACTTCGTACGCGCATCCGAGTACCCGTCGGTGATGCAGAGCTGGCAGTGGGGTGAGTTGAAGTCCGCCACCGGCTGGGAGCCGATGGTCGTGGCGCTGGAGGATGGCGGCGAGATCATCGCGGGCGCGATGGTGCTCCGCCGCCCGGTGCCGCACGTGGGACGCTCGTTGCTCTACGCGCCCCGGGGCCCGGTGCTCGACTGGTCGGACGAAGGGCTCTTCGAGCGCCTGCTCGGTGAGATCAGCGCCGTCGCGAGGGAGCGGGGCGGGATCGCGCTGAAGATCGACCCGTGTGTCCCGGCCGGGCGGAGTGAGGTCACCGCGATGATCGAGGCGTCGGGCTTCGTGTTCACCGGTGACGACGATCCCGACCTCGGCGGGACGCAGCCCCGCTACGTCATGAAGACCGACCTGACGCCTGAGCCCGACGAGATCATGGCGGGCTTTCACAAGAAGTGGCGTTACAACATCCGCCTCGCCGAGCGACGGGGGATCGAGGTCCGACAGGGCACTCGCGACGACCTCCCGGCGTTCTACGCGCTGCTCGAAGACACCGCCGAGCGTGACGAGTTCCGCGTTCGAGGCTACGAGTACTTCGAGCGCATCCACGATCTGCTGGTCGAGGATGGCCTCGCGAAGGTGTTCGTGGCGGAGTTTGAGGGCGAGATCGTCGCGGGCGTGCTGGTCTTCATCATGGGCGGCGAGGCCGTCTACGTCTACGGCGGCTCAGATCCCGAGCATTACACGCACATGCCCAACCATCGCCTGCACTGGGAGATCATGCTGTGGGCGCGAGAGCAGGGCTGCGCGGCGTATGACTTTCGGGGCGTGTCGCAGGAAGTGGACGGTGAGCCGGTCGGGAAGCTGGGTGGGCTCAACCGCTTCAAGAGAGGATTCAACGCTCGGTACATTGAATACATTGGGGAGTATGACCTGGTGCTGTCCCCCGTGTGGTACCGTCTTTACACCCTCGCGATGAGCGCGCGCGGTTGAGGGGCTGCGCCCGCCGCGCGCGCGCAATATCACGTCGAGCCGGGGAGAGCTGTGATGCGTGAGTTGATTGAGGATATCCTGAATGAAGCGAAGCGGCGAGGCGCGAGCTTCGCCGATCTGCGGGTGCGCGAAGGCGAGAGCACATCCGTGACGGTCGAGGACGGGCAGGCGGACAGGGTCGCGTCGGCATCTCGTTCCGGAGCGGGCCTTCGCGTGCTGGTCGATGGCGCATGGGGTTTCGCGCCGACCAACACCGTCACGGCCGAGGAGCTGGGCCGCTGCCTTGATGACGCGCTGTCGATGACGAAGGCGGCCGCGGGCTGGGTCAGTGAGCCCGGTGTGGTGGCCGAGGTCGAGCCGGTCGAGGCCACCGTGGAGGCTCAGGCGGAGATCGATCCGCGCGAGGTGCCGCTTGCGGATCGGGTGCAGCGGATCTTTGAGATCGAGCAGGTCGCGCGCGAGCGTGACGACCGCATCGTAAGCTCGCAGGCCAGCTACGCCGACAGTGCGGGGACGCTGATCATCGCGAACACCTTCGGGACGTACATCGAGCAGCATTCGATGCGCTGCTCGGTGCGGCTCGCAGCGACGGCGCAGAGCGGCGATGTGCGCCAGTTCGCGAATGAGAGCGAGGCGCGGCCCGGCGGGTACGAGATCGTCACGGCGATCGATCCCGGCGAGTGGGCCGGGAGCGTCGCGGACCGGGCGCTGGCGCTGCTCGGCGCGGTCCCTGCGCCGGCGGGCACGTTCGACGTGATCATCGATCCGCGCGTGTGTGGCCTGCTTGCGCACGAGGCGTTCGGGCACAACGCGGAGGCCGATGCGGTCTGGGCGGGCGAGTCGATCCTCGCCGGTCGCGAGGGCGAGCAGGTCTGCTCGGAGCTGGTGACGATCGCGGACGACCCCACGCTTGAGGGGCTCAACGGCTCGTTCATCTACGATCACGAGGGCGTCCCGGCGCGTCGGCACGACATTGTGCGCGAGGGTGTGCTGGTGGGCTATCTTCACAGCCTGGAGACGGCCGCGCGGCTCGGCGTGGAGCCCAACGGATGCGCCCGCGCGGAGGATCATCAGAGTGAGCCGCTCGTGAGGATGAGCAACACTTTCATCGACGGGGGTGACGCGAGCCTCGAGGATATGATCGCGGACACGAAGGATGGCCTGCTGCTCAGGGGCGGGTACTGGGGCTACGTGTTCACCGCGCGGGGGCAGTTCACATGCAATGTCGAGAACGCGTGGGAGATCAAGGACGGCAAGCTTGGTCGGCACTTCCGGAACGCGTCATTCGCGGGGCTGACGCTTGAGATGCTCTCGCGCGTGGATGCGGTTGGCAGTGAGGTGAGCTTCGATCTCGGCGGAACGTGCGGCAAGGGCGGGCAGGGCGTGCCGGTGGATGCCGGTGGGCCTTACCTGCGCATCCGGGACGTCGTCGTGGGCGGCCAGCAGCAGACGGGGAGTGACCAGTGATGAGCGAGTTGCTTGATCTTGCACAGGCCGCGGTCGAGGCGGCACAGGCGGCCGGGGCCGACTACTGCGACGCGTACTGCTCGGACTCCACAGAGGTGTCGGTCGAGGTGGAGAAGTCCAGCATCAACTACTGCGCGACGATCCGCGATCAGGGCCTGTCCGTCCGCGCGTACGTGAACGGTGGCCAGGGCTTCGCGACCGTGCAGCAACTCAGCCTCGGCGACGCTCGGGAGATCGGGGAGCGCGCGGTGGCGATGGCTCGGGCGGCGCACTCCGACCCGGACTTCGTCCGCCTGCCCGATCCGACTGAGGTCGCGCCGGTCCCGGAGCTTTTCGACGAGGAGATGGCGGGTCTTGACGCGGGCGCGTTCGTGGACTGGTGCCTGCGCGGGATCGAGGAGGCGCAGTCGGTCGCCGCGGATGCGATCGTGCAGGGCGGGGCGGGGGCGGGCTGGGGCCAGTCGGCCCTCGCCAGCTCGACCGGCGTCGCGATCAGCAAGCGGGCAAGCTCCGCGGGGCTGAGCTTCTTCGTGATCGTCGCGCGGGGCAATGACATCGGGACGTATTTCGAGCAGGACATGGCGCGGCGGATGGCCGATCTTGAGATCGACAGCATCGGGGAGAAGGCCGCCCGGGAGGCGCTGCGGCAGCTCGGCTCGCGGCCGGTGCCGACCGCGCGCGTGCCGCTGGTGCTGGGGCCGCTCGCGACGATGAGTCTGATCGGCTCGGTGATCGGCGCCGCGGATGCCGAGGGCGTGCAGCGCAACCGCAGGTGGCTGGTCGGGCGCGAGGGAGAGCAGATCGCCTCTCCGGTGCTCACCGTGCGCGAGGAGCCGCTGGTGCCGGCCGGGTTGCGCTCGTCGGAGTACGACGGGGAGGGCGTTGCGCGACAGCCGCGCGCACTCATCGACGAGGGAGTGCTGACCACCTATCTGCACAACTCGTACACCGCCTTCAAGGCCGGCGTCGAGCCCACGGGCCACGCCTCTCGCGGCGGATACTCCTCGTCCGTGGGGATCAGCTCGAGCAACCTGCAGATTCAGCCGGGGGAGAAGACCGAGGCCGAGTTGATCGCCGAGATCGATGACGGCATTTACGTGGCCTACGCGGGGATCTCGCCGAACGCCGTGACGGGCGAGGTCTCCACGACGCTGGACTTCGGCTTCCGCATTCAGAACGGCGAGTGCGCCGCGCCGATCTCGACCACGCTGATCGGCAGCACGGGGGCGGAGCTGCTCGGCAACATCGACGCGATCTCCAGCGACTACCGCGAGGAGCCGGGGCTGATCCTGCCGAGCATCCGGATCACCGACGTGCAGATCGCCAGCGAGGGGTAGTTCGGGGCAGAGCAGCGTGCCCTGACGGCAGGCGGCACACCGGCGCGGGGTGAGACGCAGAGGGGGACCGGTCCGCGATGACGCGCGCGATCAACTGGCAGCGGATCATCCTGCTGGTCGCGGCGGCGGGCTTTCTCTTCGCCGCGGTGATCATGCAACTGAGCTTCTTCGCCTTCGCGCTTTACGCGCTGGGCGCGGTCAGTCTCACCGCGTACGCGATGACGTACACGGCCCTCGATCGGCTTGAGACAGAGCGCCACATCACCGCCCGGGACCTCGAGATCGGCGAGGACCTGCTCGTCACGGTGGCGGTGCGCAACCGGAAGGCGCTGCCGACCATCTGGGTGGTTGCCGAAGACATCCTCCCGCGCGGACTTGAGGCGGCCGGGACATGGGCGCGCGCGGTGCTGCTGATGCCCTTCGCCTCCACGCGCCTGCAGTACCGCCTGCGGTGCACGCGCAGGGGGTACTTCCGGATCGGCCCAACGCTCTTCGAGACCGGCGACTTCTTCGGTCTCAACCGCCGCTTCGCCACCGGCGAGGCCGCAAGCTACGTCACGGTGTACCCGAAGATCGTCCCGCTTGCGCAGTATGCCATCCCGACGTCGAGGCCGATGGGGGAGACGGTGGTGAAGCGCAGGCTCGTGGAGGACCCGACGCGGCTCGCGGGAGTGCGCGAGTACCGCACCGGCGATCCGCTGCGTCGCATCCACTGGAAGGCCACCGCCCGCACCGGGACGCTGCACTCGCGCGTGTACGAGTATTCCACGCTCATCGGCGCGAACATCATCCTCGACTTCAGCCGCGCGGCGTGGGACGGCGACCGCGAGCGCTCCGAACTCGCCGTGACCGCCGCTGCGTCGATCGCCTCACACATCGCCGACCGCCGCCAGCAGGTCGGCCTGGTCACCAACGGCGGAGACGCCTCGGATGTGATGCCGGAGGAGACGGAGCGCCTCACCGCCCCGACGCGGCCGCGGATATACCAGCTTCTCGCCGAGCGCGAACAGACCGATCGCCTGACACCGGTGCGCATCCCGGTGCGGCGCGGCGAGCACAACCTGCGACTGATGCTCCGCTCCCTGGCACGGCTGCGCATGACCGATGCACTGAGCTTCAGCGAACTGATCGATGAGGAGTATGAGACGTGGCCGCGGGAGGCGACGGCGCTGGCGATCGTGCCGGGGGTCTCGCGGGAGCTGCTGCCGCGGCTGGTCGAGATGCGCAACTCCGGCTTCACGGTCGCGGTGATGATCATCAACAACGAGGCGAACTTCGCCACGGCGCGGGGTATGCTTGAGGCGGAGGGTATCCGGCCGATCCACGTGAGGAGCGAGGCGGAGTTGGGCGCCGTCGGCCTGTAGTCGGCTCGGCCGTGAGCCCCGAAGGAGCAGACCGAAGTGCCATCATCCTCAGAGCCGCGCGAGAATGAGATCGCGGAGGGCCCGCGAGAGTCGCATCCGCCACCGGAGCAGGATGGCGGGCGCGAGCCGCTGCCGCGGTTCGACTGGCTGACCGAGGTGGCGATCCCGGTCTGTGTGTTCGGGCTGCTGGGGAGTCTCCTTTACTACCTCATCGAGGTGCGGGCGACACTCGCGGGGGAGTATGCTGTCGGGCCTCTGCGCTGGGTCGTCTTCTGGTTTCTGCTTGCAACCATCGGCATCGCGCGCATCCGCACGAAGTACGGCGGTGCGGCGATCGCGGGGTACTACTCGGCGCTGCTGGGCCTCGCGATGTTCGTGTTCGTGTGGGTGTACACCGGCCACGCCGGGTCGTTCTACGGTGGCGCGAACGACTCGAACCTGCTGGCGCTGCTCTTCAACTGGTCGCTGGTGGGCGTCGTCTGGTGGGCGGCGAGCGCTGTCACGCGCGAGGCCACGCTCGAGGAGAACGTCGAGACGCAGCTTGAGGGCGGCTTCTTCACGCTGCTGGCAGACGAGTGGCAGTATCCCGACCCTGACGCGCGCGCTCCGGACTCGGAGATCGACCACGCGGGTGTTCGCCCTCGTCATCCGGGCCGGCTGGTGCTGTGGGTCTCGCTGGCGGCGCTGGTGCTCTTCGCGGTGGGGCAGAGGACCATCGGCGGGCAGGGCGCGCACGCCCGCACCGCGTTCTGGTGCATGTCCGCCTACGTGCTCTTCGCGCTGCTGCTGCTGGCGTTGACGAATCTCTCTGCGCTGCGGATGCAGGTTCGGCGGCGGGGGATCTCCCTCGCGCCCGCGGTGACGCCCGCGTGGATCGTCGCGAGCCTGATCGTGACGGTGCTGATCGTTGTGTTCTCCGCGCAGATGCCCCGCTCGCCGACCCCTGAGGGGCAGCCGCGGTTCGTGCAGCTTCCCGACTGGCTGACCGACTCGGAGCGGCCGGGGATGGAGGAGGGGCCCGCGCAGGGGCTCGGCCCGGAGGGCGAGGGGCCGCGGGGCGGGCAGGAGGGTCCCGGTGGGGGTGACGAGCGGGGTGAGGGCCTTCGCGAGGCAGAGGAGGGCGCGCCCGTTGCCTCCGAGGGGGGAGACGAGGGCGATGAGGGCGCCGGAGCCGAGGAGGGGCAGGTCGGCTCCGCGGGCGGTGAGGACCAGGGCGAGGGTGAGGGAGCCGCTGAGGGCGAGACTGGGGCCGAGGAGGTCGAGCGCGTGGTTGCGCGCGAGGAACCCGCTCCGTCGCGCTTCGAGCCGCCCTCGGGGATTGCGTGGCTGCTGATGGTCCTGCTCATGCTGGCGGCGGCACTGGCGATCGCGTACTATCTGTGGGTCTGGCGGCGGCAGGTGCTGGAGGGCCTCAGGCACCTCGCGATGGTTCCCGTCTACGCCGCCCGAGCCGCGGCTCGGGCGCTGCGGAGACTGGTGGGGTGGCTTGCCGGATTGGGACTGCCGGTGCGAATCTCGTCGCGCGGAATGAACCTTCCGGACGATCCGTTTGTCAATATCTTCGATCGGGGCCTGGCCGACGGACTGGCTCCCGCCGAGGTCGTCCGGTACGTGTACCGCGCGTTCCAGGTATACGCCGCCCGTGGGGGGCATGAGCGCCGCGACGACCAGACGGCGCTGGAGTTCCTGCACTCTCTTCCTCCGCAGTTGGAGCTGCCGGACCGCGCCGCCGAGCGCCTGACCCGTGCCTATGTACTCGCGACCTACAGCCCGCGCGAGGTGACGGAGGCGCAGGTGCGCGGAGCGCGTGAGACGTGGATGCTGATGAAGGGGCGCCTTGAGGATGTTACTCGCAGAGCAGCGCACACATGATGAGGTGATCTGACATGCGTTCGGGACGGCTGCTTGTGGTCGTGGCGTGCATGGTGGGCTTCGTGGCGCTGCCATGCATCGCTCAGGACGCACCGATGGTGGACGAGACCGTGCCGCCGCAGGAGAGTATCCTGCTGCGGTTCAACTACGAGGAGGGCGAGACGCTTACCTATGAGACGAAGGTTGACGGGGTGGGCTCGGTCCACGTGATGGGGCAGGCGCAGGCCGTCGCGATGAGTGGCGTGATGTACGTGATGATGAAGGTCGAGGAGATCGACGAGGACGGCAATTTCATCATGGTCACCGAGGTGGACATCGCCGAGTTGGCCGTCTCCGTCGCGGGCAGTCCGGTCCCGCCGCCGCAGCAGGACATCTCGATGCGAACGACAATGAGCCCGCGGGGCGAGATCCTCAACATCGAGCTGGTGCAAACTGTCAACCAGCGGGATGTGCAGTCTCCGTGGAATGAGCAGATGGCGAAGCTGCTCACCGGCGGCTTCGACCTCAACCGGATGATCCTCGGGCAGAAGGTCGCGGCTTTCCCCGAGGAGGCCGTGAAGCCGGGCGATGAGTGGAAGGGCAACGCGGCGGAGGTGGAGCTGCGGGGGCAGACTGCGCCGCTGGAGATCTTCACGAAGTACGACGGGAACATCGAGATCGACGGCGTGACCTGCGCGCGCCTCGACAGTGAGACCGCGATGCAGTCATCGGCGCTGGGCGAGCTTGCCACCGCGCTGAACATGGACGGCTTCACGAGTGTGCAGACGCGCACGTGGTTCGACTTCGACGCAGGGCGCACACTCGCGTCGATGGAGAAGACGCAGGTGAGCATGCAGGTGACGGTGCCTGCGCAGATGACCGGTGGCCACGGCGCCGCGGGCGTGTTCCTCGAGATGTTCGTTGACACGCAGAGCAAGCTGCTGCCGTCGGGCGAGTAAGCGGCGGGCCTGCCGCGCGCGTATTGCGCTCCATACCGCGGTCGGCGATCGTGAGAACACAGCAGGGCCGGGCGCGCATCGTATCCGCGTGCCCGGCCCTCATCGTATGACGCCGCCACTCGCCGGCGCCCTCGTTTTTTGCCTGCCTCGTTACCCGCCGTTTGCCGGTGTGATCCGGCCCTGGCCGGTGTAACTGACTGTTCCGCGCTGCTCCACGTAGTTGACGATCGCGTCCGCCAGTTCGGTGGAGCCGGTGCGCACGATGTCGCCTTCACCGAAGATCGTGAAGTATCCCGAGCCGCCCTTGGCGAGCGACAGCGGCATCGCGACCTCGTAGTTCTGATCTGTCTGCACGTCCGCGCCACTGACCGTCAGGTTGACGATCCGCGAGTTCCGCGGAAGGTTCGGGTCGTAGGTCATCGAGATTCCCGAGACCTGGAGGAAGCCCGCGTTGGGCTGGGGCGCGCGTGAGACGCTGCGCTCGAGAGTCGCGCGCAGTTGAGCGTCGCTGAGCGAGACGACCGCCCACGTCTCGGTCGGCTGGGTCAGCAACTCGGACACGTTCGCCCGCGTGACCGGGCCTGACGGGATCGTGCCGCTCTTGAACGAGACCGCGGGCACCAGCGCGATGGTCGTGCTGGTGGTGGCCACGAGCGCATCGGTGGCGAGATCGCCGAATGATGTCTCCGCCCGCTGGGCGTTGGCGGACGTCAGCTCAGCGGCGGTCGTTCCGGCGAACGCACTCCCGGCAACGAGCATGACCGCTACTGCGACGGCAAGCGCCACGGCTGCGGTGCGTCCTGTGCTGGTAGTCATTCGTCGTCACCCCTCTGTCCGGCGAACTGCAGAAGGTAGGGACGGATGAACTGGTCGAGTTCGCCGTGCAATACGCCGTCCACATCACCTGCTTCCACGTCCGTCCGATGATCCTTCACCATCCGGTAGGGCTGCATTACATACGAGCGAATCTGACTGCCGAAGTCGATGCCCTTGCGCTCGCCGCGCAGCGCGGCAACCTCCGCCTCGCGCTCCCGCATCCTCCGCTCGAGCAGGCGGGAGCGGAGCAGTGTCATGCAGGTGTGACGGTTCTGGTGCTGGCTGCGCTCGTTCTGACACTGCACCACGATCCCTGTCGGGATATGCGTGATGCGAACGGCGCTGTCGGTCTTGTTCACGTGCTGGCCACCCGCGCCCGAGGAGCGGTAGGTATCCACCTTCAGGTCGGTCGGGTCGATCTCGATGTCCGCGTCCTCGCCCACCTCGGGCATCACGTCCACCGAGGCGAAGCTCGTGTGTCGGCGCTTCGACGAGTCGAAGGGCGAGATGCGCACCAGGCGATGCACGCCCGCCTCGGCGCGCAGGTACCCGTAGGCCCACGGGCCCTTCACCTGGAAGGTGATGTTGCGGTAGCCGGCCTGGTCGCCACCGACCGACGAGACGACCTCGACGGCGTAGTTGTGCGCCTCCGCCCAGAAGTGGTACATGTCAAAGAGTATTGACGCCCAGTCGCAGGCCTCAGTTCCGCCCGCGCCGGCTGTGATCATCACGATCGCGTCGTTCGCGTCGTACTTGCCCGCGAGCATCGCGAGCAGTTCGAGCCGCTGGAAGCTGTGCTTCGCCTGACGCAACTCGCGCTCGATCTCGTCTTCAACGCTCTCGTCGTCCTCCTCTACGCCAAGCTCGGCGAGTACAGCGAGATCCTGCACACTCTCGCGCAGCTCGCGCCACGGCTCGACGACGTCCTTCACCAGCGTCATCTGCTGCATGTGCTTCTGTGCCGACTCAGGATCGTTCCAGAAGTCCGGATCCTCGGTCTCCTTGATCAGAAGCTGCAACTGCTCCTCGCGTGAAGCGAGGTCAAAGACGATCCCAGGCGGTGTTTACCTGTTCCTCCAGTGAACTCGCTTCCTCCATCAGCTCCGACAGCATTTGCATCTGCTCCTATCCGTGATCGCCGGCACGAACTACGCTCTTCGCCCGCGTCTGACCTACCCCCGCGGGACGCCCGCTTTGTCGATGCAGCACTGCTTGTACTTCAGTCCGCTGCCACACGGGCAGGGGTCGTTGCGGCCCGGCTCATCCCCGGCAACGTATGTGTGCCCGCGTTCGGTCATCTGGTCGGCCGCCTGCGTCATCGGCGTCTCAACCGACTCGCCGGCCTGCTGCGCCTCCAACTGCGCCGCGTCGGGCGCCTGCGCCTGACCTGCCTCCATGCCCTGCACGGACACGTCGTGCCGCTCAGTCGCGACCTCAGTCAGCAGCACCGCCTGGGTGAGGTCCTCGGCGAGACTCTGCAGCAGCGCCTCGAAGAGCGTGTGCGCCTCCCGGGTGTACTCGATCACCGGGTCATGCTGGCCGTAGGCGCGCAGGTGGATACCCTCACGCAGGAAGTCCATGTCCTTGAGGTGCTGCATCCAGCGCCGGTCGATGATCCGCAGCAGCCATGAGCGCTCGATCTCGCGCATCAGCTCCGCGCCGACGGCCTCTTCCTTGCGCCGGTAGATCTCGCGCGCCCGCTCTTTCGCCAGCTCCTTCTGCCGCTCGCGGTTGCCGTCGGCGAGTTCCTCGATCTCCACCGCGGCGCTCAGCCCCGGGACGCCCTCGTCAAGCGACATGTGGTAGCGCCGAAGCCAGATGCCCTGGCAGATCTGCTCGACGTTGTTGCGGCGCTCGAAGGGGTCCAACTCCAGCAGATCAGCCGCCGGAAGCGCGTTCTCGATCCCCGGGATCTCGGTGTTGCGCAGCATCCGCGCAACGCTCTCCTCCGTGATCTCATCCTCGCCGCGCTCCAGCTCCATGAACGCGTCCTCGATCTGATTCGCCCATCGCGCCGGCAGCTCGGGGTCGCCGAAGGTGTCCACCCTGTGCTCGACCACGCTGTCCACCATCTCCAGCACCGGCTCGCGCAGGTCCTCACCCTCCAGCACGCGACGGCGCTGCTCGTAGATCAGCGCGCGCTGCACGTTCATCACGTCGTCGTACTTGAGGGTGTTCTTGCGGATGTCGAAGTTCCGCGCCTCGACCTTCTCCTGCGCGTTCTCGATCGACTTCGACACCAGCCTCGCCTCGATTGCCTCCTCCTCCGGCCACCCGCCCATGAGCATCCCGAAGCGGTCGGGCGCGAAGAGCCGCATCAGTTCATCCTCGAGCGAGACGTAGAAGCGTGATGAGCCCGGATCCCCCTGGCGGCCGGAGCGGCCGCGAAGCTGGTTGTCGATCCGCCTGCTCTCATGGCGCTCGGAGCCGAGGATGTGCAGGCCGCCGATCTGTTTGACCCGCTTGTACTGCTCCTCGTTCCGCTCGCCCTCATCGCTCGCGCCGCCGAGTACGATGTCAACGCCGCGACCGGCCATGTTCGTCGCGATCGTGACCGCGCCGGCCCGACCGGCGTCGGCGATGATCTGCCCCTCACGTTCATGCTGCTTGGCGTTGAGGATGTTGTGCGGGATTCCCTGGCCGATGGCGTTTTCGAGCCGCTCGAGGAAGTGCTCGTGCTCCTCCTCGGCTCGCTCATCCTCGGCCGTCCCGATGATCTGCAGCAGCCGCTCGAGGTTCTCCCGCTCCAGCGGCTCGGGCTTGAGGCCAAGCTCGCGGAGGGCCCTGACGACCTCGCTGCGGCGGATCTGCGGGATCGGGGCGCGGAGCGTCTCGAGCAGCTCCTCGCGCTGGTCCTTGCTCACATCCGCCAGGCCGTCGTGCAGTTCGAACTGCCCCAGCCGCGCCATCGCGTGCAGGCTCAGGCGCTCGGGCGTCAGCCGCGCACCGATCAGCTCAGAGACCTCCACCGAACGCGAGCCGACCAGCACCGGCTGCTCGCGCACGTAGCAGTCGATGATCTCATCAACAACGCCGCGGTACTTCGCCTCCTCGGTCTTGTACACCACGTCGGGGTGATCCTCCCGGACCACAGGCCGGTTCGTCGGAATCATTACGACGGGCATCCCGTAGGTGCTGCGGAACTCGTCCTCCTCTGTCTTCGCGGTACCGGTCATCCCCGCGAGCTTGTCGTAGAGCTTGAAGAAGTTCTGGTAGGTGATGCTCGCGACGGTCTGCCGGGCCTGCTGGATGCGCACGCCCTCCTTGGCCTCGATGGCCTGGTGGAGGCCGTCGGAGTAGCGGCGACCGGGCTGGAGGTGTCCGGTGAACTCGTCAACGATCATGACCTCGCCATCTTTGATCACGTAGTCGTGATCGCGGTGGTAGAGGCCGTGGGCCTTCAGTGAGTTCTGAATGTGATGCTTGATCTCGATGTACTCGGGGTGTTCGAGGTTGTCGATGCGCAGGGCCTTCTCGACCTTCGACTGGCCCTCCTCGGTCAGCGTCACCTGGTGGAATTTCTCATCGACCCAGAAATCCGCGTCTGGCTCGATCTTCCTCCCGTCCGGCCCCTCCTCCGGCTGCTCGCGCGTGCCCTTCAGGCGTCTGACGATGCGTTCGATCTCCTCGTAGAACTGCTCGGACTGCTCCGGAGTGCCGGAGATGATAAGTGGCGTGCGCGCCTCATCGATCAGGATGCTGTCAACCTCGTCAATGATCGCGAAGTAAAGGTCGCGCAGCACCAGCCGCTCGGGGTTGCCCGCCATGTTGTCGCGCAGGTAGTCGAAGCCGAGTTCGGAGTTCTCGACGTAGGTCACGTCGCGGGTGTACATCGCCCGCCGCTCTTCGGAGCGCATCCCGTGCTGGATATGCCCGACGGTCAGCCCGAGGAACTCGAAGAGCTTGCCCATCCACTCGGCCTGCCAGCGCACAAGGAAGTCGTTGGTGGTGACGAGGTGCACGCCGCGCCCCGTGAGGGCGTTGAGGTACATGGGCAGCGTGGCGGTGAGGGTCTTACCCTCACCGGTCTTCATCTCGGCGACTCTGCCCTCGTGCAGGACCATGCCACCGATGAGCTGCACATCGAACGGGCGCATGCCAAGGACTCTCTTTGATCCCTCGCGCGCCACAGCGAATGCCTCGACGAGCAGCTCGTCGAGGATGGCCTTCGTCTCTTGCTTGAGCGTGGTCTCAGCGCGCTCGATCTCGTACTCCTTGCGCTGGCGCTCGTCGCTGCCGACCATCTGCCCGCGCTCGCGCTTGAGGCGGTCGAGTTCGTCATGGAAGGGCCTCACGTGCTCCTGCACGCGCTCCCTGAACGCCTCCGTCCGCGCGCGCAAATCGTCATCGCTGAGCCGCTCGATCTCGGGCTCAAGCTCGTTGATCTGATCCACGCACGGCTGGAGTGCCGCGAGCGCGCGCTCATTTTGGCCGAATACACGCTTGATCAGTGATACTATCACGGTGTTTCCATCGCCTCACTGGCTGTGTCTGCTTCGGAGTGCGTCTGGAACTGCCGCCCGGCCGGCGCGTCGTCGTCCGCCGGGCTCACCGCCTCCTCGTGCCGCCCGAAGACCTCCCGGTAGCCGGCCGGGCCGTCCTCAGGGCAGCCGTCATCAGGCGGCTCATCGTTGCCGAAAAGACCGTTGACCTCGACTCCAATCATGAAGTTGTCGCTGATGTCAGAGTAACTGACCTTCCACGTCAGGCAGTGTTCCCGACGCCGCAGTTGAGCGTCCCATGTGCGGAGCGCTCCGTGCTCGAGATCGTAGCGCCCACCCGCTCGGACCTGCCACGCATCGGTGACATTGAGCCGCAGATTCGCCTCAAGCTCCGTCCTGATATCCACGTCATCCCAGACGAATGGCGTGGCGCCTCCCGTCTCCCAGCGCCGGAGTTCCGCGTTGACCGCGAGCCAGTCTGCGGGCTTCACCGCACCGCCGACGGCGGCCCCAAGCGCGGCGTAGTGGCCACCGTTGCCGTAGAGCGCCTCCGACGCATCGATCCACCACCACGTCTGTCCCGGCTCGTAGACGCCTGCCGGATTGCCCACCAACCGCGCCTGCAGCCGGAGCCGGTCCTCGCTCACCGGGGCCAGACCGCCCTCGCGGCGCTGGAGGTAGTGTCCGGCCGAAAGGTCGGTCTCCAGCCGGTAGCCGTCACCCCACAGCGGCCAGTGGCCCTCGAGGCCAAGCTCCGGGAAGCGATCCACGGGTACGATCCGCTCAATGTCCTGACGGACATCCTCCTGGAGGCCCAGTCGGAGTCGCGCTCCCAGGTTCTCGTTGATCTGATAGTGCGTCCAGCTTGATGCATGGAGCGGTCGGAGCTGCCGCCACAGAAGGCTCACGCGGGTGCTCGGATTCCCCATCGGAGCGCCGACGTTGAAGCTCCAGCCGAGCCGCAGACCGTCGCGGCTTGTGTATGTCGGGAAGGGCCACAGGCTCGGCAGGTCGGTGTCGTTTTGTGCGAATGAGTAAGGGATCTTCGGCAGCACCGGGATCTCCAGCCCGTAGAGCTTCACCGAGCCTCCGTAGACGACGACCTCCTGCGTCTCAGGGTTCCAGCGGAACCGGTCGGCCCGCAGCGAGTAGTGCGGGTTGGGCCTGCTGCAGGTGGTGAAGCGGCCCTTCGTAATGTAAATGATCTCGTCTTCAGTGGCGATCTCCTGCGCGTAGGCGAAGCCGCAGGTGACCGCCGGCGGCTCGCCCTCGCCGAGCGGGATCATGATCCCGGCTCGCCGCAGCGAGTACTGTGCGGTGCGGGCATCGTACCACGCCGCCTCGCCCCTCATCGCGCCCTGAGGCGTCCGGATGTGGATGCTCCCGACCATCTCGAACCACCCGCGAGAGAGGTCGCCCTCGATCAGGTCGGCCTCAATGCGCACGTAGCGCGAGGGGTCATCGACGACCTGGCTGAAGATGTGCGCGTCTCCGCGTAGTGTGACGAGTCTGCGGTCGAACGAGAACTCGACCTCATCGGCGTCGAAGGAGGCCGCGACGCGCTGCGCCTCAGCCCGTCCCCCCGCGGCGGCGAGTGCGACAGCCAGCGCGCACGCGAAAACCACCCTCCGCCCGAAGCGGACGGCGCGCGTGTGCGCCGCGGGTGTCCCTCGATCCGCGTCCGGCGGCCTGTGTCCTCTCGTCAGCTCTCTCGCCTTTTCCCGTGGTCGCGTGCCTGTCGTGTCCTGCTCACCACCGGGAATTATAACACACGCCTCTTCGGGCAAGCAAACGCCCCGCCGGGAGGGTGACGGGGCGCTTGCCGGTCCAGTATGAGCCCATGAAGGGCATCTATTGTGACGCGAGGGGGTCGGAATATGTTCACTCCTCGAGCATAGACTTCACGGTTGTGCGCAGGCGCGCGATGGCCTGGGTATGAATCTGGCATACGCGCGATTCGGTGACATCCAGCACCTCGCCGATCTCTCTGAGCGTCAGTTCATCCTGGTAGTAAAGGCCGATGACGATCCTGTCGCGCTCGGGTAGCCCTTCGACGGCTCTCGCGAGCAGATCATGGAGCGCCTGGCGGTCGATGATCTCGGCCGGGTCCTCCGCGCGTGAACTCGGCTCGCCGGGCAGCGCCGTCTGATCGACCTGCAGGGTCTCGTCGAGCTCCATCATCTCCTCGAGCGAGGAGACGGCCAGCGAGGAGGTCAGCGACAGCAGTTCCTGGTACTCGGCGAGCGACACTCTGAGCCTCTGACAGATCTCCTCCTCGCTCGGCTGGCGGCCGAGTTGGCGCTGGAGTTGCGCGATGGCGGTCTCGAGGTCGCGGTAGCGCTTCCGCACACTCCGCGGCGCCCAGTCGCGCGACCGCAGAAGCTCCATCACCTCGCCACGGATCACTGAACTTGCGTATGTTGCGAACTTCACGCCGCGCCCGGGCTCATAGCGGTCGGCCGCCTTGATCAGCCCCACGATCCCCGCGCTCTCCAGATCCTCACGATCGACGCTGTCGGGCAGTCGGACCGAGACCCGGCCGACGATGTACTTCACCAGCCCCACGTGTTCGAGAATGACCCCCTCGCGTTGTGCTTCGTTGAGTGCCGGAGATGTCTCGGGACATCGCTCCGCTACCAAGCCTATCACCTCAGGGGATTCATCGGCCGAATCTCGCCCGGCTTAAGCGAGTTGATCGGGCTCGAGCCTCACCACGTACTCCAGCTCAACCTGCTGGGACAGGTCGATGGCGCGGACGGCTACCATGCGGCCGGCGCACCGCCGGCAGAGCGACTGAAGGGGGAGGAGCGAACCCGGTTCCGCGATCACCGCAAGGGGCCGTCCCCAGCCGTGTTCGGCGCCGACCTGGTCGAGAAGCGCGATCCATGCCGCCGAGCGCTGAGGCATCATCGCCGCGACCGTCCGGTACTCGTCGTGACAGGCGGCATCGGCGAGCTCCTCCTGCAGTGGCGGAGACAGCGCCACCGCCCTGATGCGGCCGTCCACCGCGAGGTAATCGGAGATCATCCCCGCCAGCCTCGGGCGGACGCGCAGCGCGAGCTGCTCGGGGTCCCTCAGTTCGGGGAGCGCCTCGGTCACGGCCTCGACGATGGTCACCGGGTCGCGCAGCGGGATCCCGCCCCTGAGCAGCTCCGCGCACACTCGGCGCAGCAGAGCGGCATCGAGGCCCGCCGTCTCCGCGGCCGCCACAAGCGCCGGGTGCGTTTGCCTCAGTTGAGCGAGGAGAGTCGCGGCCCGCTCGAGGTCGAAGAGGTCGGCGGCGTGCGTGTTGATTGCCAGCGCCAGGTGTTCGATGAGTGCCTCACGCGGGGTCATCAGCAGCAGGCCAATCTCCGCCAGCTCCTCGGCCTCCTCGCGGTCCACCCACACGCCGTCGCGGCCGTCGGGCAGCTCGGCGGGCGCGCCCATGTCAGGGGTTGCGCCCGCGCGTGGGGCGACGGCCAGTGTCCGGCCGGGGCGCACGCGCCCCCGCGCCAGCACCGCGGCGCGAAAGACCACCGTGTACTCGGTCGCCCCAAGCCCGAGCGAGTCTCTGACCACGACCGGTGGAAGCTCGAAGCCAAGCTCCTCCGACGCGCCGTGTCGCAGTTCGGGCAGCAGCGCCATCAGGCTCTCCGGCCCCTCAAGCAGATCGAGCAGGCCCATCCCCAGCTCGACCGTCAACGCGGAGGCGCGCTGCTGCGCGGCCGTCGGGCCCGGGGATCCGGTCGGTTCGCTCGCACTGAGCCGGCTCGCCCACCACGCGGCCACCACCAGCACAGCGCCTCCCAGCAGCGTCGGCAGCTTCGCCACGCCGGGGAAGAGGCCCAGCCCGATCAGGGCGATGGCGCCCGCGATGAGCGGCCACGGGCCGATGAATACCTGTGAGCCGACCTCCTCCGCCAGCGACCGGGCTCCTGTCGAGCGCGAGACCATCACCGCCGCCGCGGCCGACATGATCAGCGCGGGCAGCAGCGTGACGAGGCCCTGTCCGGTCGCCAGCATCACGTAGTGAGCCGCCGCCCCGATGAGCGCGCCGTCCGCGGTCACGCCTCGGGTCATCGCGGCGACGGCGGTCAGTACCACGATGGCGATGGTCGCGACCGCCTCGCCGCGCAGCAGCCGTCCGGCCCCGTCCATCGCGCCGTAGAAGTTCGCCTCGCGCTCGAGTCTGCGGACCTCGGCCTGAGCATCCCGCGCAGACATCTGCCCGGCTCCGACGGCGGTGTCAATGCCCATCTGCTTCCCCGGCATCGCGTCGAGCGCAAAGCGTGCCGCGACCTCAGCCATGCGCCCGACGCCCGAGGTGATCATCACGATCTGAACGACGCCGAGTATCACGAGAACGCCGAAGCCCGTGATCGCGTCGCCTCCGGAGGATGCCGATCCGAGCGTCGGGACCAGCGTCCCGGCCTCTCCTCCGATGAGGATCAGACGGCCCACGGAGAGGCACAGAACGATCCTCGCCAGCCCCGCCAGCACCAGCAGCGGGGGGATGGAGGTGAGTTCGAGCGGATCGGCTGTCGCGAGCGCGACCACCAGCAGGCCCGCCGCCGCGCCGAGGCTCAATGCCAGCAGCAGATCGACCAGCAGCGCCGGGAGCGGCAGCAGCAGAGCGAGCAGCGCCGCCGCCGCCACGGTGGCAGCGAGCAACTGAGGTGCGATCTGCACGCCACCCGTCGCGATCGACCGCGCGGTTGTGAGCGTCAGCGGGCTACGCATTCCTGCGCCTCCTGGCCGTCACGGCGCGTCGCTCCCGCGTAAGCGGGTGTCCCTCTGTCTCGCGGATCTCCTCCTCGACCTCGCGTCGCGTCATCGAGGCCGCGCGAAACCACGCGACTCGCGACGCGACCGCATCAAGCACGGCCGCGGCCAGCAGCATGATCAGAAGCGGCGGTCCCACGGACTGCGCAGCCATCACGAACACGTCCGGCGGGTTCTGCGCGTTGGATGTGTCCGCGCTCTCGAGCAGGACGCCACGGACGGCGGCCGCGACGGTCGGCACCGCCAGCGCAATCAGCAGGACCGCCCGTGCTCCCAGCCACGCGCCCGTGCCACCTTCCGGCGTGGCCTCCCGTCGGCCGGGCTCTGCAGGCGCCGCGCTCAGTCGCCGACCGACCTGCGCCGCCTGCGCAAGCAGCGCCGTCGAAAGCATGAGAATGCCGATGCCGCCTGTGAGCAATATGCCCTGCCATGCTACGCTCCGGGCGAACTCAAGCGCGGCGTCCGAACCGGCGGCGACGAGCAGCGCCCGTCGCACCCATCCGGCCATCCACGACGCGACCGCCGGACCGGCCAGTGTCAGCAGCAGCGCGGCCATCGCGATCACCGCCGCGGCGACCAGCGCCGGACTCGCAGGCGTTGACCCGGCGAGCCGCAGACGGGCGAGCTTGCGTTCGCTGGGAGGGTGGCGCCTTGCCTCATCGGCCACGGTGATGCACCTCATCCCGCGAGGAGTCTGAATGCCGCCTCGATCGCCTGCGCGGCCCGCATTCCCTGATCGGTCACCACCGCCGACAGCAGCGGAGAAATGACGAGAAGGCCAAGCAGCCCGCTTGTCCAGCGAATCGCGGGGCCGGCCTCCGCGAGCCCGAGGCCCGGTGCGATGCGATCGAATGAGGCCAGCGCAACCTCGGCGACGTAGATCGCCGCGAGCACCGGCGCTGCGATCGCCACCCCCGTCCAGAGCATCACCGCGGCGGCGTCCAGCAGCCCCGGCAGGCCCGCGGGCGACCATGCGCCGCCGATCGGCAACGTCTGCATCCCCCGTGCCAGCGCCGCCAGGAGCCAGTGGTGGCCGTCCGACGCGACGAGTGCTGCTCCGGCGAGGAGGTAGACCAGGCTCGCGAGTGGGCCGCGCCCCTGCGCCCGCGCCGGGGCGGTGTGCGCTCCCAGCACCGTGTCGAGCAACTGCCCGGCGATCAGAAAGCCCCAGTACACCAGCGCCGCCGCGAGGCCGACGGCCGCTCCCAGCGTGGCCTCCCGGATCACAAGCGCGAGGTACATGGCAGGATGAAGGGCGCCGAGGCCCTCTGCCATCTCCGCCGCGGGGAGCAGCGCGAGGGCGAGCACAAATGCGATCCCTGGACGCAGCGGCAGCGGGAAGCCACGTACATTCAGCGGCGGGATCACCGCCATCATGCCGCCGCAGCGCGCGAAGACCAGCCCCACGGCGGGTATCTGCGCGAGCGCCTCGTGCACCGTCAGCCGCCTCCCTGTCCGAGGCACTGGTCGGCGCGAGCGCGGCATCCTTGAGCGGTCCTCGGTCGGGGCTTCATCTCAGCATCTCCGGGAGAGCCGTCCACAGGTCGAGCCAGAATCCGCCGAGCATCGCCACCATCCAGCCGCCGAAGACCAGCAGCGCGCCTCCCGCCGCGAGGATTCGCGGAACCACGGACACCGTCGGGTCGCTCTGCCGCAGCGCAGACTGCACGGCGGAGGCCGCGAGCCCGGCGGTAAGCGCGGCGGCGAGCATGGGCAGCGCCACGTAAAGCGCCAGCAGCAGCGCGCGTTGTGCCAGCTCGAAGAGCGCGAGTGCGTGCGTGGCCGGTCACCTCCGCGTGTTCACCGGATCGTCGCCATGAGCGCCTCGGTCAGCAGCGCCCAGCCGTCAACCATCACGAAGAGCAGTATCTTGAAGGGCAGGGAGAGCAGTGGCGCAGGAAGTGAGACCATCCCCACCGACGCCAGCGTGGCGCCGACGACGAGGTCGATGATGACGAAGGGAAGGTAGATCACGAAGCCGATCAGGAACGCGGCCCGAAGCTCGCTGATGGCGAATGCCGCCGCCAGCACGCTCAGCGGAGCGTCGAAGGCGGCGTCCGGCGCGTCCGTCTCCGACAGCTCGACCATCAGCGCAAGGTCCTCCGGCCGCACCTGCCCCGCCAGCGAGGCCCGCATCGGCTCCTCGGCTCGCTCCGCGGCGGTGGGGAGGTCGATCTCTCCGGCCATCAGCGGCCCGGCTGCCTCATCCCACAGCGGCTGGAGAGTCGGGAGCATCGCGACGATCGTGATCAGGATCGCGAGGCCGATGAGCACGTAGGTGGGAGGTATTTCCTGGGCGCCGATCCCTGCGCGCAGGAAGAGCAGCACGACGATGATCCGGGCGAAGGAGGTGATCACCGCGAGGATCGCCGGAGCCAGGGAGACTGAGGCGAAGAGCAGCAGCAGTCGGATATACCCGCCATCGCCTCCCTCGCCCGTCGCGAGCCCCACCACCGGCTCCTGCGCCGCGGTGGGATCTGCGGCGATCAGGAGGGCGACGGCAGCGATCGCTCCGGTGAGGCGGTCAGATCTCATCGAGCCGCTCTCCCCCCGCGTTGCGCGGTTGAGCGTCCAACTCGACGATCGCCGCGATCTGCCCCTCCGCGCCGCCGAGCACCAGTCGTCTGCCCTCGATCTCCACGAGGTAGAGCCATCGGTCGCCGCCGAGGTGACGCTGCTGCAGCACCCGCATCGGCCCCTCAGTATCAGGCGCAAGGCGGCCCCCGCCGATCCGCCGCAGGCCGAAGTACAAGAGGTAGATGACGCCGACGACCACCGCCAGGCTCAGCAGCGCCTGTGCCAGCAGCCCCCACGGACTGCGTCGCGCCAGGTCCTCAGTCTGCGCCCACGCAGCCGGGGCGCCGCTGGCGAGCACCGCGAGAGCCGTCAGCGCTCGGAGCGGGGTGCTCATCGCTCACCCTCCGAGGCGCCGACGATCTCAGTGATCCGCACGCCCATCTCATCATCGACCGAGACCAACTCCCCGCGCGCAACCATCCGGTCTCCGATCAGCACATCGACCGGGTCATCCACCCGCCGGTCAAGCACGACCACCGCTCCGCTCGCCAGCTCGAGGAGTTCGCGCACGGTCATCGACGCCGACCCGATCCGCACCTGCACCGGCAGCGCGAGGTCGCCGAGCGCGCTCAGTGAGGCGCCATGCAGCACAGTCAGGCCGTCAGTCACGTCCATCCGCCGATCGTCCTGCTCAGAAGCCATCAGAAGTCTCTCCCGACCTGTCATCACCGTCTGTCAGTGCGCCCCCCTTGAGCCGAACTGCGCGCATCCCGGCGCGGGCTCCGGGACGGCCCTTCGCGATCACGCTGCTCCCCGCCGTCAACTCCGCCCGGACGGCAGCCTTCGATCCCAGCAGGAGCACGTCGCCGCTCTCCAGCGCCAGCAGATCCCTCAGCGGGACTGCCTCCGTCGGGATCGTGGCCCTCAGTTGAAGGTGCGCCTGGTGCAGCAGATGCGGGTGATCCCCGAGCGTGCCGCCGTCCGCGACCTCCCGCCTTCGCACCAACTCCACCGGGAGCACGATGAATCCCGCGTGGCTCTGCCCGGCGGACTGCATCTCCACCAGCACGGCCGGTCCGCGCCCGTGAGGCGGACGGGTGGTGCGCAGAACCTCTCCCGCGGGCCCGGCTCCGAGGGCGCCTGCCAGCTCGGGCAACGCCCGCTGCGCCCAGGCGTGCAGAAGTGCACGGTCGATCCCGCTCAGGCGTGTCTGAGGCGTCTCCGGGATCGGCGCGCCGAGGATCACGCACAGCAGGCAGGCGGCGCCTTCGGGTGACAGACAGAGATGCACTGATGGCGTCGCAGCGCTGAAGCATACGCCGCCGGGCTGCGCCATCGCCGAGGCTTCATCACACCGCCGCACCTCCGTGACCCGCAGTCCGATCTCCGCGGCTCCCTGCCACGAACCCAGGACCTCCCCGAGGGTCGCGCGCAGAAGGCGGCACTCCTCAGCGGTCAACTGCTCGACCGGTGGCGGGTGGAACTTCACGACTTTCCCGGCAGCCTCAATCAACGCAGTCAGTCTCCCTCCAGCAGCACGCGCAGTCGGCTGCTCTCGTCGAGGTCCGTCTGAGCCGACCTCTGCTCGCGGTCCCGCGCGCACAACGTCCGCGCATCTACCAGCCGCTCCACGGCCAGCCGCCGCCGTCCGGCCTCCGCCACCGCCTCCCGAGCACCGGCAAGCTCTGCGCGCGCGCTCTCCAGCTCATGGCGCTGCCGGTCAGCGGACCGGCGGAGCCGGTCGGCACAGTGGTGTGCGTCGATCAGGCAGCCCACCGCGCGCACCCCTGGTTGCCCGCATTCGCGGCATGCGGCCAGCTCCTCAGTGAGCCGTCGCAGGCGCTCGTGAGCGGACGCCACCGCCTGCAGCGCGCGCGCCGCACGCCGCTGCGCCAGCTCTTCCTCGCTCCTGCGATGAGCCAGCACTCGTTCGAGCCGCGCGGGGCTGTCAGCCGGCATCGTCTGCCACCAACTCAGTGAGTCTCCTCACGCATTCATCGGGCGGCGTCCGGTCCTCCGGAGACTGCCGGGCAAACACGCGCATCGGGCCCAGCAGCTCCACCGCGCGATCAACAAGCGCGTTCGTGCCGGCCTCGTACGCCCCGATGCTGATCAGGTCGCGCGCATCCTCATACGCGGCCATCAGCTCGCGGAAGCGTGAGGCCGCCTCGTAATGCTCCGGCGCAACAACGTCGCGCATCAGCCGTGAGGTGCTCTGCGTCACCGCGACCGCCGGGTAGTGATTCCGGTTCGCCAGCTCGCGTGAGAGCACGATGTGTCCGTCCAGGGTGGCGCGAACCGCGTCCGCGATCGGCTCGTTCATGTCGTCCGCCTCAACCAGCACCGTGTAAAGGCCGGTGATCGTTCCCCGCGCACCGGCCCCCGCGCGCTCGAGCAGCTCGGGGAGCATCGTGAAGACCGACGGTGGGTGCCCGCGCGTCGTCGGCACCTCGCCCGAGGAGAGCCCCACCTCGCGCTGCGCTCTCGCCAGTCGCGTCAGCGAGTCCATCAGCAGAAGCACGTCCATCCCCTGGTCGCGGAAGTACTCCGCGATCGTGGTCGCGGTGAGGCCGGCCTTGAGCCTCGCCAGTGGCGGCTCGTCGGACGTGGCAACGACCACCACGCAGTGTCGCAGGCTCTCCCCAAGGTACTCGCGCACGAAGTGCAGCACCTCGCGCCCGCGCTCGCCGACGAGGCCGATGATCGTCACGTCGGCCGAGGTATTCCGCGCCATCATGCCCAGCAACACGCTCTTGCCCACGCCCGCGCCCGCGAAGATGCCCAGCCGCTGCCCCTTCGCGCAGGTGAGCAGACCGTCCACCGCCCGCACTCCCACCCACAGCGGCTCGGACATCCGGCCACGCGTCATGGGCGCGGGCGCGCAGGCCCGGGTCGAGCGACGCTCCACCGCGCGGATCGGTCCGCCGTCGTCCAACGGGCGGCCCGTCGCGCCCACGACTCTGCCGAGCAGCCCGGGACCCACCGGCACGCGCAGATCGTCACCAAGCGCGGTCACCCGCGCCCCCGGCGCAATCTCATCCGACCGCCCCACCGGCAGCATCAGCACTCGATCGTCGCGGAAGCCGCAGACCTCCGCGATCACCGGCTGGCGGTCGGGACCGCGCGAGATACTGCAGACCTCGCCGATGCGACAGGCCGGGCCACGTGATTCGATCGTCAGCCCCACGACCTCAGCCACCGTCCCGCAGCGCCTGATCGTCGGCGCCGCCCGAGCGATCTCCAGCAGCGACTCCACCCACTGCGGCCCGCCCTGAGGTGTCATCCGGGGTCGCTCCCTCGCGAGCGCGTCTCCTCCAGCCCGTCGAGCAGCCTCCCCTGCATCTCCTCGAACTGCGTCTGCAGCCGCGCATCGACGATCCCCCGGTCGCTCTCAACAACGCACCCGCCGCGCTCGATCGAGCCATCCGGGATGATCTGCAGTGAAGCCGCTTCGTCGGGCGCAGGGACGATCTCCCGGATCGTTGACTTCAGCAGGCGAGCATCAAGCGGGTGCACCCGGACCCGGGTCTCTGAGGCCGTCGCGATCTGATCGAGCGCGGCACCGACCGTCCTCGCGGTGAGGCCCGGGTCCGTCTGAAGCTCGCGGCGCACGATCCGGCGGGCCACCTCCACCGCGATGCGGACGACGTAGGGCTGCAGTTCCATCAGAAGCTCGCGCCGCTGCCGGGCGAAGCCGGCAAGCATCGCCTGCACGAGCCGCCTCATGCGATCGACCTCCGCAGAGGCGCCCTGCTCCGGAGCCGGCTCGGCCGCGGGCGCACCCGCCACCTGAGGGTGACTATCTGCTGCGCTCTCGGGCGCGACGCGAGGCCGCCGGCACTCGAGTTCCTCACGCTTGATGATCCGGCGGCCACCGCCGCTCATCCGGTCATCAGCCTCCCGCGCAGTGCCGTCGCAAGCGCCGCCGTCATTCGAGGATCGGGATGCTCAGGCGCGATCGGAACCCCGGGGCGCTCTGCCATCTGATCACGGAGGGCGGCCGCGACCGGCTCAGGCGCAAGGGCCAGCACCGCGCCGACCACCTCCCGCCGCTCATCGGCGAGCACCCCGGCGACGTGCTCCACCGGCACCGCCTCAAGGAAGTCCAGGGGGCCCGGCGTTGCCACCACCGCCTCCGGCGCAGGATCGCGGCGGGCAAAGCGCTGGACGGCTGCGCCCGCGATCACCAGCGTGAAGCCGGCACCGGCGGCGGCCCACAGCCACCACGGCTCGAAGTGAAAGGTCTCGTCGATCACGCCGATGGCGGGAGTCGGGGCGGGTGGCAGCCGGGTGTCACCGGCGTCGTAGAGTGTTCGGCCGGTGCTCTCCACGATCGTGAGACCGCCCCGGTCGAGGTGGGGGATGATGCGCAACACGAAGCCGCACAGCGTCTCCACCCACGCGGGAGTGGGGGCGAAGTCGGGCGCAAGCGTCAACTGCAGGGCGACGTGGAGAGATGACGCGACGGCCTCGGGGGATCGGGAGATGATGACGGTGGCGCGCTCGACCCCATCAAACCCCACCAGCGCCCGTTCGAGCGAGGCCGCCAACTGCGCGTCGTCACGGGCCCGCGTGCCCGGCAGTGGAGCCGACAGCAGGCCGCCCAGCCCACCGGCGGAGACGAGCGCATGCGGTTCGGCGGCCAGCGCGTCTTTCGCCGCCGGCATCAGCGCGAGGAGGAGCAGACTGAGAGCCATGTGAGGGCAACGAGTCCGACCCGACAGCACTGGATCGGCCATGAAAGAAGCCCCGCTTTCTCAAGGCCAGCTCATGATAGTGGCATCAACGTGGCAATTCAGTTCCTCGCGCTCGGGGAGATCCCTTCCTCGTGGATGCACAATTTAACAAAAAAAGGACAGGTCGCCGAGCGGCGACCTGTCCTCTCCACGCTCCACCCGTGGTAAGGGCTGCGATGGAAACTGCATCCTGGCGGCGCGTGTGACCCGACCGAATCAGCCCGGGGTGCTGATCTGGAGGCGAACGCTGCTGCGATGTCGGGCCGCAAAAGCTGCTTCGGATGCTGGTTTGCGCAGGCTCACGGGCCAAACCTGAACAAACTTCTATCTGTCTGGGTCAAGTATACACCCCGCGAATCCTCGAGTCAACCTGTCGGGAACATTTAAATGAAGATTCTTTCGCGAGATGGAGAACGCTTCACGACCGGGGGCGAGGGGGTGCTCCGGAGAACGCGGGGGTAGGCCTGGTCGCGCCGTCTTCAGAGGCCGCACAGCCGGGTGGAGAATCGCCCCTCCTCCATCAGCTCTCCAACGACGAAGACCGATCCGGTGACGCAGATCAAGTCCCGAGGGCCGGCAAGCTCCCGCGCCCGATCCAGCGCCTCGGTGGGCGCGATGATCGTCTCGAATGAGCGCCACGCCGAGGCGGTTCGCTCCGCGAGGTGCTCCACCGGAAGCGCCCGCAGCAGCGACGCCTCGGTGAGGATCGCGTGGTCGGCAGACGCAAGCTCCTGCGCCATCGCCTCCACCGGCTTGTCCTTCGAGGCGCCCAGCACGAGGATCATGCGATCGTACTGCAGATGTCGGCTCAGCGCATTCATCAGCGCCCTCGCGGACGCCTGGTTGTGCGCGCAGTCGATGACCTCCCACGGGTGTGTCCCCACCAGCTCCACCCGCGCCGGCCAGTACATCTCCTCCAGCCCCCGCGTGAAGCTCTCCAGCGGCAGCCGCATCCCCTGCGTCCGCAGCATCTCACACGCCCGCCCGGCGACCGCGGCATTGACCGCCTGGTGCCTGCCCGACAGAGGCAGCGACGCCTCGAACGCCACGCCACCGAACTCGCCCGCGACGCGCTCGCCGATCCGCGGAAGCTCGCCCGGCGCGGACTCATCGGGCGACAGCGGTCTGCACTCCAGCAGCGTGAACGCCGTCGCGAAAGTGATCGGCGCCTGAACGCTCGCAGCTTTCCGGCGCATCAGCCGCTCGATGCTCTCCGGCTGCGGCGCCACCACCACGGGCACGTCCGGCTTGATGATCCCGGCTTTCTGCGTGGCGATCTCGGGCAGCGTGTCGCCCAGCACACTCGTGTGATCGAGACCGAGTGTCGTGATGATCGACAGCGCCGGCGTCACAACGTTCGTGGCGTCCAGCCGCCCGCCCAGCCCGGTTTCCAGCACGCAGACGTCCAGCCCCTCGCGTGAGAAAGCCAGCATCCCCATCGCGGTCAGGGCCTCGAAGAAGCTCGGCCCTCGCAGCCCCTCGGCCTCAACCTGCTCGACCGCCGGCCGCACCTCCTCGGCGAGATCCGCCACCTGTTGCTCGCTGATGCATCGCCCGTCGATCCGGATGCGCTCACGCCACGAGACGAGGTGCGGTGAGGTGAAGAGGCCCGTGCGGTAGTCCGCGGTCCGCAGCACCGACTCGATCATCGCCGCGACTGAGCCCTTGCCCTTGGTTCCCGCGATATGCACTGCGTGGATCTGCTCGTGCGGGTTGCCCAGAAGCTCCATGAGCCGCCACGTCGCGTCGAGGTTCATCCGCCTGCCGAAGCGCCGGGTCAGCCCGGTTCGCTCGGGGTTCGTCAGCTTCAGCAGCCACTCACTCGCCTGCGCGTAGTCCACCCTCGGTCTCCTCTCCATCCCACTTCTCCGAGACGCTGGCGGCGTCGTCGAGCTTCTCGATGATCTCATCGGTCCCGTCGCGGCCGTCGCGTTCTGGTGTGCGGACGCGGCTCGCGGCGATGATCGTCACGATCGAGAGTGCGGCGGCCGCGATGAACACCGACTCGTAGCCGTAGACGTCCCAGAGGTACTTGCCGCCGATGAAGGGCACCAGCATCGAGATCGTGTGATTGAGCGTAATGCCCATCGCCAGTGACGGTGAGAGGTCCTCGGGCTGAGCCGCGATCTTCGCCAGGTATGAGCTGCGCGCGTTCTCCACGCCCAGCAGCATCTGGTCCATTACGTAGCAGCCGTAGAGCACCCACACCGGCCAGCCCTGCGGGAGGCCGAGATCATTCGCGAACGCATACCCGAGGCACAGCAGCATCACGACCGCGCCATCGACCATCAGCACCCGGCGCTCTCCCCACGAGTCGATCAGATCGCCGAGGCCCTGCTGGAAGAACACGCCGATCACCGAGGCCACGATCCAGAGCTTCGCAAAGGTCGAGGCGGGCTCGCCGTAGATCGTCACCAGCACCCACGGAGCGAAGGTGATGAACACCTGCTTGCGGGCGCCGTAGAGCGCGCACAGGGCGTAGTACAACGAGTACCTGCGCTTGACCACGAGCTTGCCGCGCGGGCGCTCCTGCTTCTGCGCCTTCATGCGGAGGTAGAAGAGCCCGCCGACGGCTGAGACCAGCCCGCCGATGGTGAAGATGAGCAGGTAGTTATGCCCCATGCCCGAGATCACCAGCCAGACCGCGCCCGCGCCGATGACGTTCGCCCCCACCCGTGCCGCCGACGCCTGCCCCAGCCGCCGCCCGTGCTGCCTGCTCGTGCCAAGCTGCATCGCGATGGCGCTACGCATCGGCATCTCGACGTGCTGGCCGACGCTCCAGATGACCGTGAACAGCAGCATCTGGTTCCAACTGTCAGTCATCCCGAGGCCGATCATCCCGACGCCCGTGAAGATCGACGCCAGGGCGGCGACGCGGTTCTCCACGATGAAGAAGAGCGCACCCGCGAGCAGCGCCACGAGGAAGCCCGGCAGTTCGCGCGGGAACTCCAGCGCGCCCCGCGCCGTCGCGCTGATCTCGAAGACGTCGTCGAGGTAGTTGTTGTACGTGGTCTGGAAGATTCCGTTGCCCACGCCCAGCGCGAAGACCGCCAGCAGGAAAGCAACAAGCTGCGGATTATCGCGCATCTTCCGAGCGAGCTTCTCATACATTGGCCCAGTCTCCACTGTGCACACGTCATCCCGGCTGGTCCGCCCGGTCACTGCGCGCTCTCAAGGCCGCGCCCCCCTCGTCGCGGGCGGCGATAGCTGAAAGCCCCCTCCGACGGGCGAGGTCGAAGGGGGCTTCGCTCCATCGTGTCTCAGATCGGCCTCACTCGAGGTGCTCGTAGATCGGGAATGCCTCACACAGCTCTCGGACCTGCGCGCGCACCTCAGCGAGGACCTTCTCGCTGTCCCGGCCCTCATGAATCACGCGCGCGATCATCTTCCCGATCTGATCCATCTCCGGCTCCTGCATCCCCCGCGTCGTCAGACCGGGTGTGCCCGGCCGGATGCCGCTCGTCTCGTTCGGCGGCAGCGGGTCACCCGGGATGGCGTTCTTGTTCACGACCATCCCCGCTTCCTCCATCAGATTCGCCGCATCGCGCCCGGTGATCTCCTTGTTGCGCAGATCGACGAGCATCAGGTGGTTGTCCGTCCCGCCGGTCACGAGCCTGAAGCCCTCCTCCAGCAGCGAGTTCGCCAGCGCCTGGGCGTTGCGCATGATCTGCCGCTGGTACTCGCGGAAGAAGAGGCTTTGCGCCTCCTTGAACGCGACGGCCTTGGCGGCGACCACATGCATCTGCGCGCCACCCTGCAGCCCGGGGAAGACGGCGCGGTCGATCTCTCGCGCCCACTCCTTCGTGGAGAGGATAAACGCGCTGCGCGGGCCGCGCAGGGTCTTGTGCGTGGTCGAGGTGACCACGTCGCAGACCGGCACCGGGTCGGGGTGCGCACCTGCCGCCACGAGGCCGGCGATGTGCGCGATATCCGCGAGTAGCAGCGCTCCGACCTCGTCGGCGATCTCGCGGAACTGCCGGAAGTCGATCACGCGCGGATAGGCGCTCGCTCCGCAGACGATCAGCTTCGGCTTCACGTCGTGTGCCCGCGCGCGGACCTCGTCGTAGTCGAGTTGGTCGGTGTCCTCGGAGAGACCGTAGAAGTTCGCGTCGTAGAGCTTGCCGCTGAAGTTCACGCTGTGCCCGTGTGTGAGGTGGCCGCCGTGCTCGAGTTTCATCGCGAGGATCCTGTCGCCCGGCTCGAGCATCGCGAAATACGCCGCCATGTTCGCGGTCGAGCCGGTGTGCGGCTGGACGTTTGCGTGGTCGGCACGGAAGAGCGCCTTCGCGCGGTCGATCGCGAGGTTCTCGATCTCGTCGTAGTAGATGCATCCGTTGTAGTAGCGCTTTCCGGGATAGCCCTCCGTGTATTTGTTGGTCATCACCGAGCCGGTGACGGCCATCGTGGCTCGCGAGGCGTAGTTCTCAGAGGGGATCAGCATCAGCGTCTCCTGCTGACGCTTGAGTTCGTTGTGGATGATCTCGGCAACTTCCGGGTCGGCCTGCTGAAGTGTGCGGGTCATGATGCTCATGATCTGTGTGGACCTCCATGAAGAAGCCTGCCGGGTGAGTCGGCTCGCGGCTTCGTTATGTGCTGAGCGTGACGGAGTCGTCGGGCCCTGCGCTGCGTCCCCGCCTCCCGGGAGCCCGCCTGAGCGGACTCAGTGGAAAGCGGGGCGCGTACCCGGACCGCCCCGCACCTGATATGCTGCGATGAGTCTCATGATTGCATATCCTTCGAGACGACGCCCGTCGAAACAAGCACCGAACTCTGATGTCCGCCATCGGCCCGACTGTCGCTCAATGCCAGAAGTGCCGCATCCCCGTCATGACCATCGGGATGCCGTGCTCGTTCGCCGCCTCGATGACCTCGTCATCGCGCCGTGAGCCGCCGGGCTGGATGATCGCCGAGCAGCCCGTCGCCGCCGCCTCATCGAGCCCGTCGCGCGCCGGGAACATCGCGTCAGAAGCCAGCACCGCCCCCGCGGCCCGGTCGCCGGCCTTCCTCGCCGCGATGATCGAACTGTCCACGCGGCTCATCTGCCCGGCGCCGCAGCCCACCAGGTGCGTGCCCTGCACCAGCACGATCGCGTTTGACTTCACGTGCTTGGCGATCCGGTCGGCGAACGTCATCGAGCGGATCTGCTCGTCGGTCGGCTGCGCCTCGGTCACGATCCGCCAGTCCTCGGGCATGACCGCCGAGTAGTCGCGCTCCTGTACCAGCATCCCGCCCGGGATCGCGCGCATGTCGAGGTCCCTCGCTCGACTCGCCGGGGCGAAGTCCTCCAGCAGCATGATCCGCATGTTCTTCGACCTGCCCTTGAGGATCTCCAGCGCGTCGTGGTCGTAGCCCGGCGCGATGATCGCCTCCACGAATGCGCCGATGATCGTCAGATCGGTCAGCCCGCTCTCCGCATAGAAGCGCGGCTTGACGACCTCCTCGAGCCAGTCGCTGTTGAAGATCGCGTCCGCGGTCTCGGCGTCCACCACGCGGTTGAAGCCCAGCACCGAGCCGAACGCGGAGACCGGGTCGGCGGTGTACGCATCCTCGAACGCCTGCGCCAGCGTCTCGGCCGACGCCGCGCCGCAGGGGTTGAGGTGCTTGATGATGATCGCCGTCGGGTCCTCGAAGTCGCGCGCCGACTCCAGAGCCGCGGTAAGGTCGAGGTAGTTGTTGAAGCTCAGTTCCTTTCCGTGAAGCTGGATCGCTCCCGCCACCCCCGGTTCATTCGCTCCGAGGTCCTGGTAGAGCGCCGCGCTCTGGTGCGGGTTCTCGCCGTAGCGCAGTTCGGCGATCCTGCGCAGCTTCGGCGCGAGGACCGTCGGGAAGCCCGCCTCCTCCTCGGTGAACTGCTCGCGGAGGTAGCTTGAGATCGCCGCGTCGTAGCGGCAGGTCATCTCGAAGGCCGCCAGTGCCATCTGCCTGCGCGTCTCGAGGGTCGTCTCTCCGTCGTTCGCGCGGAGTTCCTCGATGATCTGGTCGTAGTACTGCGGGTCCGGCACGATCGTCACGTCGCGGAAGTTCTTGGAGGCCGAGCGGACCATCGAAGGCCCGCCGATGTCGATCTGCTCGACGGCCTCTTCGAGGCTGACGCCCTCTTTGGCGATGGTCTGCTCGAACGGGTAGAGGTTGACGACGACCATGTCGATCATCCGCACGTCATTGGCCTCGGCCTGCGCCATATGCTGCTCGTTGTCCCGGAGGGCCAGCAGACCGCCGTGGACTTTCGGATGCAGGGTCTTCACGCGGCCGTCCATCATCTCGGGGAAGCCGGTGTATTCATCGACGGCGGTGACGGGCAGGCCTGCGTCCTGCAGCGCGCGCATGGTTCCGCCGGTCGAGAGGATCTGCACGTCCATCTCCACGAGTACCCTGCAGAGGTCAACGATGCCGGTCTTGTCCGAAACGCTCACCAGAGCGCGGCTGATGCGTGCCACGGTAGGTCCTCCCTCGGGGAACACGAAGAATCGCCGTCGCGAGGGGCGTCCCGGACGGCAGAGAGTTGGTGCGACCGGTTCCTGCGGCCACGTGCCGATTATACGCCCGCGGGAGAGGAGAGTCAAAGTGGATGCATCGGGCGTGTGGTGGGGAATGGCAATTGGGAATTGGCAAGAGGGGAACCTCGGAGGTCGCCGTCGTTTCTGCAGGGCGGGGAGCCGCGCCGCGCCCTGCAAACGACAGACGCCGCGCCCTATAAACGACAGACGCCGCGCCCTACAAACGACAGACGCCGCGCCGTTTCTGTAGGGCGGGGACCTGTGCCCCGCCTGTCGTCAGCCGTTGTCGTTGTGGCCCTCGCGCCCTCGCGAGGGTCGGCGCGGTAGCGCCGAATGCGTCCCCACAGATGCCCTCACCGCTCTTCACACCGTCTGCAGGTCCGCGACCATCCGCGCCTGCGCCTGTTCCAGCGTCTCGATCCGCGCCAGATGGCGGTTCCGCGCCGTCTCCAGCCTCTCCTGCCGGTCGGCGATCATCCGAGCCATCTCCGCCGGGGCCACTCCGCCCTTGCTGTCCGTGACCTCGATGAAGTGCGCCGGGTCCAGCAGCTCGCGCAGGCGCTCGTCCGTGATCCCCAGCCTTCTGCCGAGAACCTCCTCGGCCACCTCTTCCAGCATCTCTGCACGGGCCTGCGAGGCCGGGACCCCCGCCCCTTCCGAGGCGCGGACGAAGCGCTTGATGATCTCGTGCCCGGTCCGGTAGTCCACCCCGTACTCGCGGACAAACTGGTTCGCGAGCTCGGTGGACGCGATGTAGGAGTCCTCCACGACAGCCCGCATCCGCTCGCGATCGACCTCCATGCGCTGCATCTCCTTCGTCACCTCGGGAAATACCCGGCCGGCCAATTCGATCGCCTGCAGCGTCGCGTCCTCGAGGTGCAGCATGGCATGAGTGTCCGCCTGCGGTTCGCGAAGGCCGGCGACCGCGACGCTGGTGAGGGCTCCGATCATCTGCCCCGAGTAGAGCCGGACGCGCTCCAGGCTGTTGGGATTCGTGGTCTTCTGAGGCATCATGAAGCTGACGCCGTGGGTTCCCATCTCAAGGAAGCCGAACTCGTCGCCCGACCAGTAGGCCAGATCGGTCGCCATCCGACTGACCGCGTTCGCGACGTTGACCAGTCCGCAGACGACCACGAGATAGCCGTCGGTGTAGCTCACCGCGTCGTTGGCGTTCTCGATCAGCCCGTCCATCCCGAGGTAGCGGCTCACCAGGTCACGATCGATCGGAAAGCTGGTGCCTGCCAGCGCGCCGGCGCCCATCTCATTGAGGTTCATGTAGTGATAACCGGAATCGACGATCTCCGCGCTGCGAACGACGGCGTCGAGCACCGAGAGCAGGTAGTGGCCGAAGGTGGTGGGCTGGGCGTGGCGGGTGTGGGTGTAGCCGGGCATGATCGCGTCCGCGTACTCCTCCGCGGCGTCCAGCAGCGCGTCCTGCATGTCCAGGATCTGGCAGACGCACTTCATGAGCTGCCAGCGCACCTGCAGCATCTGCTCCCCCGGCGGCACCGTCCGACCGACCATAAGGCTGCCCCCCGCCTCCTCGCCGAGGCGCTCGATGAGCCACTCCTGGCGGCGGTAGAAGTATCCCTCGCGCCAGGTCACGATGTCATCGTCGAGCATTTCGAGCGTCACGCGGGCGACATCGGACGCGTGCTCTTCGGGCACGATGCCCTGTCTGAGCAACATCGCGATCCACGCAGCCGTGAGCCAGTCGGAGCAGCCGACGTCGTGGATTCGGTCGATTCGGTCAGGCCAGTCCGAGGTGGTTGTGGGGGGCATGGTCATCTAACCGTCTTCCTCTCACTGGCAGTGACGTTTGTGGCGACACGTGTAATTCCTACATCCGTTGGCTCGTAACGGCGTTGAGCAAGAAGGCGCCAAGCTGCCCTAACCGCCTGACTCCGATGCCTCGTATCACATGGCGGGCTGTCTACCGCGCCGCGTGGGAGTATGACGGTAGTATAGCATACTTGCTTTGGTGTCGCTCTCCGTGTAATATTTCTATACGATCAGCGAACGGACGTACGAAAACTGTTCAGTGGTGAGGGGTGCCCATGACTGGCGACCAGACCGCATCATTGTTCAGTGGACGCGAAGAGTCAGCTGAACTGGACTTCAAGGAGAGCTTCGATCCAGGCGAGACAGGCGACTGGTGCGAACTCATCAAGGACATCGTTGCGATGGCCAACAGTGGTGGGGGGACCATCGTGGTTGGTGTCTGCGACGATGGGACGCCCAGCCAGGCGGACGTTACGCCCTTACTTACGGTTGACCCGGCGCAAGTGACGGATAAGCTCAGCAAGTACACCAGCACCCAAGTGATTCAATGTGGTATTCGACCAGACACCATGGGCGGTTTTGATCTAGCCGTTCTTCGCGTAGCGGAAGTTCATGTTCCGGTCCCGTTCACCAGTCCCGGTGAATACCCTTCATCTAATCCGAAGAAACCGAAAAGAGCATTTGCTGAAGGAACGGTCTACTTCAGGCATGGTGCAAAAAGCGAACCGGCTTTGCCTGAGGACTTGCGGAGCTTCGCCGAACGTATCTTGAAACAACAACGACACGAGATACTGCAGAATCTTCAGACAATCGTCCATGCACCCGCGGGGGCCAAATTGCAGCTCGCGGGGCCTGATGATGAGGCAGATATCTCTGCCCGGGTCCTTGACGAAGATGAGGTCCCCACCGGAGCCAACATCATTGCACGGGTGAATAAGCTAGACGATTTCCCATTCACCTTCCGCGACGTTGAAGGACTCACTGGCATCAAGAGCAACCCACTCACAGCGGTCATGCGGGAATTGGGGGTCTACGACGACGAAGACCTAAGCCAAGCTGTCGACTACAGAAGCAGCACGCTTTGGAAGTACAGTCAGAAGTGCGTCGATCTGATCAATGCGGAGAAGGACGGTCTAGACCTGTCTGAGCTGTACCACAAGCACATTCGCCCCAAGGTGGACAGTTGCGATAGACCAAAGGAAGCCGCCGACTGATATCACCCCAACTCCTGATCGAAGAGCCCGCCGAGGATTGTGTCGGACTGAAGCTGTCGCCGCTGGCCGAGATAGCGCTCGTCCATCCCCAGTGCCTCCATGAAATGCACGTGGTCGGCGTGCAGCTTCACCGCGATATCCCGGTTCTCCTCATACACGTTGTACTTCTGCGCCGGATCGTGCGTGAGGTCGTAAAGCTCCGGAACCGGCACGCGCTCGGGCGCGCCGATCGCCCGCCGCGGGATATCGTCCACGTTCCGCGTCAGGCTGTCCATCAGCGGCCCGTCGGGCGCGCCGTAGTACACCAGCGCCCAGTCGCCCTCCACGATCGTCGTCGGCCGCCCTCCGCTGGGCGCCAGCGCAAGCGACGGGGTGCTGATCGCCAGCGGCCTCGTGTGGTCGCGACCGCCGCTCATCACCGGCACCAGCGAGATGCCCTGCACCGTCTCGGGCGTCTCCACGCCCATCAGATCGAGGATCGTCGGCATGATGTCGGGCGGCTGCGCGAAGCACCTCCGCCGCTCACCGCGCGGACCTCCGGGCAGACGGATCATGAGCGGGATGCGCGCGACCTCCGAGTAGAGCGGCATGTCTCGGTAGCCGCCCTCGCCGATGAATGACTTGCCCGTCCAGCCGTGCTCACCGTGGAAGAACCCGTGGTCCGTCGTGTAGATGATCGCGGTGTCATCCGCGAGGCCCAGGTTCTCCACGCGGTCGAGCAGCTTCCCGACCTGCGCGTCCACGAGCGTGACCTCCGCGGCGTAGAGCGCGCGCATGTGCTCAAGCTCGCGCTCGGACATGTAGTCGCACTTTCCGTAGACCGGGTAGGTCACGCGCTCGCCCTCGTAGCCGGGATCGTAGCGGTCGATGTAACTCTGCGGCGCATCCCACGGCTCATGCGGATCGAAGGTGTCCACGTAGAGGAAGAAGTCGCGATCCGCGTTTTCCGCCAGCCACTCGCCCGCCGCCCGCATCGTCCGCGCGCAGAACCTGTCGTCCTCGCCATGCCAATGCGAGGTGTTACGCAGGTGCTGCCTGACGACCTCCGGGTTGCGCAGCTTCTCGGGCGAGGCGGGGAGTTCCGGGTCGGCGGGCGCGGTGCGCCAGCGATCGTTCTCCTGCCCGCGGATCCACTCCCAGCCGGAGAAGCCGCGGTCGTAGCCGTAGGCGTTGGCGAGGATATGCGGGGTGTCGGCGACGAGCATCGTGGTGTAGCCGGCCGCGCCGAGGACCTCGGAGATGACGGTGGCGTCCTGCGGAAGCGGCTGCCATCCGGCCTCGATGAAGGTGAAGCGGCCGGTCATGATGTCCATGCGGTTGGGCACGGTGGGGAAGCTCGCGGCGTATGCGTTCTCGAACACGCAGGATTGCTGCGCGAGGCGGTCGAGGTTGGGCGTCTGGACGCGCTCTGAGCCGTAGAGCCCGAGGTGGTCGCGGCGCATGGTGTCGGTGATGATGAGGATAACGTTCATGGCGGAAGGCCTCCTGGCCGGCGGTTGAACTCGAGGGCGAGATTTCGCCGGGTGGGGGAGAGGGGCCTTCTGTCGTTGCCGTCGGTCGTGGTCTTTGTGGGCCCGGCGCCCTCGCCGGGGGTGTTCGGTCAACGACAGCGGCGCTGCGCGCCGCCCCCGGCGAGGGCGCCGGGGCCACAACAGCAACGGCTTACACGGCAGAGGGCGCCCCTGGCACGGCAGAGGAAGTGCTTCGCACGGCAGAGGGCGCCCCTCGCACGGCAAAGGGCGCCCCTGGCACGGCAGAGGAAGTGCTTCGCACGGCAGAGGGCGCCCCTCGCGCGGCAAAGGGCGCCCCTCGCACGGCAGAGGACGTCGTTCGCACGGCAGAGGACGTCGTTCGCACGGCAGAGGGCATCTTCTCCGGCAGGTTTCGCGGCCCGCGCGGCGAAGACTCGTTTGCATTCAGAATATCACGGGAGGGTGATAGCTCATGCTCATGGGCCACGGAGCGCTCGCGACGCTGCCGGTGCTGCGCGACGCGCGCAGCAGGCGCATCTCAAGCTACAACACCGACGGCCGCAACCACGACTATTGGCTCTTCGAGCCGGGCGAGACGAAGACGCTCGGCGAGATCGACGGGCCGGGCTGCATCAAGCACATCTGGATGACGATCGGCTCAAGTGAGCCCGCTTTCCCGCGCAGAATCATCCTGCGCGCGTGGTGGGATGGCGAGAGCGAGCCGTCCATCGAGGTGCCGATCGGCGACTTCTTCGGCATCGGCCACGGCCTCCGCAAGAACTTCACCTCGCTGCCGCTGACCATGTCGCCGCAGGACGGCAAGGGCTTCAACTGCTACTTCCCGATGCCGTTCGCCGAGGGCGCGAGGTTCGAGGTGCAGTCCGAGTGTGACAGGGATTTCTGCCTCTACTTCTACCTCGATCACGAGCTGTACGAGCAGCCTCCCGGCGATGACGTCGCCTACCTCCACGCGCAGTGGCGGCGCGAGAACCCCACCGATGGATGGGAGCCCGAGGAGGGCCTCTCACGCGAGGAGATCGACAGGCAGCGCCTCGACATCCAGAATCTCGACGGCGCGGGCAACTACGTGATCCTCGAAGCGAAGGGTCGGGGGCATTACGTTGGCTGCAACCTCAACATCGACTGCTTCGCCCGCGACAAGAACGACTGGTACGGCGAGGGCGATGACATGATCTTCATCGACGGCGAGTCCTTCCCGCCCTCGCTGCACGGGACGGGAACCGAGGACTACTTCAACACCGCCTACTGCCCGCGGCAGGAGTTCAGCGCGCCCTATCACGGCCTGACGCTCTACTCCGGCACCGAGAAGTGGCCGTGGAAGGGGAAGAACTCCGTCTACCGCTTTCACATTGAGGACCCGGTGCACTTCCGCGAGTCGATCCTCGTGAGCATCGAGCACGGCCACGGGAACAATCTCAGCAACGACTACTCCTCGACGGCCTACTGGTATCAGACCGAGCCGCACATGAGCTTCCCGGCGCTGCTGCCGGTCGAGGAGCGTCTGCCGCGGCCCGACGAGCCGCAGTACGAGCCGTTTGGCATTTGAAGGAGGCTCCGTATCAACGATTAAGGGTTGGGGGGATTAAAGGGAGCTGCCCGTTGTTCCCGGAAGGTGGGTTTGAATCAGAAACTCACATTCGGGAGGGC
>JBMNNW010000125.1:0-13148 GCA_050942735.1 Armatimonadota bacterium | reverse complement strand
ACGACCAACGGCCAACGACCAACGACTCCCCGGCGAGGGCGCCGGGGCCACAACGACAACGGCTGACGGCGCGGTTGCCGTCATGTCGTTCGGAGCGACGCATCTTCAGATGCGTCGGCAGTTGCCGTCCCTTGCCCCTTCCCCCAACGGCGACAGGCAGGGATGCCTGTCCCACAAACGACAACGACCAACGACAACGACAACGACCAACGACCAACGACCAACGACCAACGACTCCCCGGCGAGGGCGCCGGGGCCACAACGACAACGGCTGACGTCCGCCGTCTGTCGTCTCCGTCTCCGTTTCCGTTTCCGTTTCCGTTCCCGCTTCCCGTTTCCCGTTTCCCGTCGGCGCTTCCCGGCGACTGCTACTCCAGCTCCGCGATCGTCACGTACGCCCTCCACAGCTCCACGAAGTACTGCAGCACCCGCTCGCGGTCCGGGCTGTCGGGCAGCTCGCCGGTGCACCAGCCGTCGAAGCGGTCGGCGCTGAGCAGTCGCACCAGTTCGAGGTAGGGGAACGCCGGGTCGGCGAGGTCGTGCAGATGCACATGGCCGACCCGATCGGCCACCGCCCGGTAGCTCCACTCGATCGAGCCGTTCTCGTCCACGTCATGCGCGTTGTTGCAGTTGTAGATCAGGCAGATCCCCGGGCCGTCGCCCGCAAGCTCCATGATCCGATTGCAGTCCTCCGGCGAGGTGAAGTCGCCGTGCATCTCAAAGCGCACCTGCACACCGAGGCTCTCCGCGTACTCCGACAGGCCCGCGAGTGAGGCGCCGATCTGCTCGATGGTCTCCTCCCGCGGCACGCCCTCATCCACATGCGCCTTGTTCCCGTAGACCTTCACGCCGCCCGCGTTGAGGTCCGCGGCGAGGTCGAGGTGCGCGCGCGCCTCCGAGATGCTCGCCTCCAGTTCGTCGGGGTCGATCGCGTCGAACGCGCAGCCGGTGCTGATTCCGCAGATCGCCAGACCGGCGTCCTCGAACTTCTTCCGCACCTGCTCGCGCTCCTCCGCGCTCAGGTCGATCTCCACGCCGTGCGCGTGGTCGCGCTGAGTGCGGAACTCCAACCCCTCGAAGCCGAGATCGACGCACTTCTCGATGATCTCGTCGAGATCCCACTCAGCGGCCATGTTGAACGTCAGCAGACCAAGTTTCATCGTGATGAGCCTCCCTTTTGCTCGTACGGCGTACCGGCGTCCTTCCGTGGCACACACTCCTGCGCCTGCGCCGCCGCCTCGTCGGTGCTCCGCCCCCGGCGCGCTCGCGATCGTCCCCCGGCCCTTCGCCGCCCGCCCCTCACGCGCCTTCTCGCCGCGCCTCTGCAAGCACTTCGAGCGTCGCCTCCGCGACCGTCTCGGGCGTCAGCCCCCACATGCACGCGACATCGTGCGGGCAGTCCTCCGGCCGCCGGATGTAACACGGCGCGCAGTCCATCTCCGTCACCAGCTTCCGCCCCCGGCCGAAGATCGCCATCTCCTGCGGCGGTGTCGGCCCGAAGAGCCCCACCACGTGCGTCTTCATCGCCACCGCCACATGGAAGACGAACGAGTCGGCGCTCACCGAGACGTCGCACAGCGACATCAGCGCCGCGAACTGCATCATCGCGTGGTCGCAGCCCGTGTCGATGACCGCGTCGCCAAGCTCCGCCGCCAGCCGCGCATTGAGCTCCCGCTCCATCGGGCCGCCCAGCAGCAGCACCTTCGCGTCCGTCCGCTCGCTCAGGATGCGCGCCAGCCGCCCGAAGTGCTCGATCGGCCAGTCCTTGTTCGGGAAGCGCTGCGTGTCGCCACCGGTGGCGAGGCCGATCACCGCCTCGCGCTCGGGCTCCACGCCGAGGCGCGCCAGCAGCCCGCGGGCATACGCCAGATCATCCTCCGAGGGACAGAGGATGTACTCCTCGCCCGCGTAGGGAACGCCCACCAGCTCGAAGCACAGCTCCGCGAGCGTCTTCTGATTCTCCTCGAACCGCAGGCGGTCCGAGAGGCTCAGCGAGACGTACGCGACCGACTGCTCGTTCACCGGTATCAGGCTGCCCGACTCGTGGATCCCGAAGCCGAGGCGCTGATCCGTCCGGATGCTCTGCCCCAGCGCCGCCTCGGCTGCATTCGCTTCGAGGCTCAGCACCAGGTCGAAGCTGCGGGCCTGCAGGAGCGGCACCGCCTCCCACGACCACTCGATCACCTCGTTGACGAGCGGGTTCCCCCGCAGCATCGGCGCGGCCACCGCGCTGCAGACCCATGTGACCCACGGATCGTCGTAGCGGCGGTGCAGCGCATGCAGGATCGGCGTGGACTTGACAATATTGCCCAGTTGAGTCACTCTCAGCACGAGTACCCGGGCACCCTTCGGAGCGTAGTGCTCGCAGCTCTTACATTCGCTGTCGTAGCGGCAGGGCTTGTAGCCGTTGAAGAGCCTGCAGTCGTACCTGAAGCTGTCCATCGCCAACAATCACACTTCCCGTTCGTTTCGCCGTAAGCCTGGAGGGAGCCGGATGGCCGAGCGCGTTCTCATCGTTCGTATGTCCGCGATGGGAGACCTGATCCAGACGACGCCACTTCCCCGCGCGATCAAGGCCGCCCGGCCCGATGCGCATATCACGTGGCTGGCGCAGACGCCCTTCGCCTCGCTGCTCGAACACAATCCCCACCTTGACGAGATCATCCCCGTCCCGCACCGCAACCTCACGCCCGGCGACCTGCTGGAGGCCTGGTGGCGCATCAAAGCGGGGCAGTTCACCGTCGCGATCGATCCGCAGGGCCTCCTCAAGAGCGCCTGCGCGACCTGGATGACCGGCGCCCCCTGGCGCATCGGCAAGGAGGAGGCCCGCGAGGTCGCCGATTTCGCCTACAATCACATCATCCCCGAGCGCTGGGATCAGACGTACATCTCCCAGCGCTACCTCGAACTGTGCGAGCCGCTCGGCGCCAGCCGCGATGACTATGTGCCCGAGATCTCCCTCGCGGACGATGACTTCGGCCCGGTCGATGAGTTGTACGCCGCCGAGAATCTCGACGGCTCCCGGCCCGTGGTCGCGATCGCGCCCTTCACGGCCGAGGAGCGCAAGAACTGGCCCGCCGACTACTGGGTGCGGCTCGGAGACCTGCTCGTGGAGCAGCTCGATGCGCAGATCATCATACCCGGATCGGCCGCCGAACGCGAGCGGGCCGAGGCCCTCGCCGCGCGGATGAAGCGCCCGGCCATCGCCTTCGCGGGGAAGACGACCATGCGCGAGGCGGCGGCATTCCTCCAGCGCATCGATCTCTTCGTCGGCGGCGAGAGCGGCCTCGCGCACATGGCCTTCGCGGTCGGGACAGCCCTGGCGTGCATCGTAGGGCCGACCCCGGTGCGCAACGGGCCGAAGGGGCCGAACGCGCGCACGGTCTTCGCCGAGGGCATCGAGTGTCGGCCGTGTCGTGACCGCCGCTGTGAGAACCCTCGCTGCCTGACGGACGTCACGCCGGAGATGGTCCTGCCCGAGGCTCTCGCAGCATACGAGGCCTGAGGCCCGCGGCCGATGTCCGCGCGCCATGCCACCGCCTGCAGCGAGGCGACCCGAGGGCGCGGTCGCGCGCCCTCAGCAGCGCGCCGTCCGCTCCGCCACGCCCGCCTTCTGCGACCGCGCCCGCACCGTCAGCTCCTCGCCCGGCTCACAGCGCACGAACCACTCCAGCTCCCCCGAGCGCCCATGAGCCGCGAGGTGGCCGATCTCGCGGTAGCGCACGTTCGAGAGCAGCTCCGCCCCCTCCGGCAGCAGCAGGTCCACCGCCACCGGCTTGAGCGCCCGCAGTTGCAGGCCACGCCCGCTGATGTTCGTTGGGAAGCCCCCCGCGTTCGTCACCCGCGCCCGAACGCGATGCACGCCTTCTCCCACCGCCTCCACCACCAGCTCACTGATCTGAAGCTGCGGCCGCAGGGTCGCGTACTCGATGATAAACCGCGCCGACCCCGGCGCTATCCACTCGCGAAGCGTCTCGAACGACGGGTTGATCATCCAGTACTTCTTCCACCCGCCGATCTCCACCCGCCCAAGCTGCGGGTGCTCCACCTCATGCCAGTCCACGAACATCTCCTGCTCGGGGTGCGCGTCGTGGTAGCGCATCGCGTCGTGCAAAAAGACGCTTCGCCGGTCTGAGCCCGCCGCGAAGAAGTCCTCCGTCTTCACCCCGGCGGCGTTATACACGTTCCCCTGCTCCACCTCGAAGTGAAAGAGGCCCATGTGCCGGTAGCCCCAGTCCGCCGAGTGGCCCTTGAGCGACGCCGGCGGCTGGTCGGCCGAGCGGTACTCGATCGTCGGCAGCAGTGTCAGGCCGGTCAACTCCGCCGCCCGCTCACCAAGCTCGCGGAAGACACTCAGGTCCGCCGGGGCGATCTCCTCGAGGCTCCCGGTGCTCGGCGGCATCAGGATCGCCGATGAGCCGCAGTGGAAGCCGAGGATGCCGAAGATGTTGTGATGCTCGTAGACGAAATCCGCCAGCGCCCGCATCTCGGGCTCGGAGAACGGGAAGTCCCCCGCGCCGCCCTGCTCGTGCTCCTGGTGCCAGTTCGCGGGCCAGTTGCGGTTGAAATCATGGCTGCGCGCGCAGCGGCGGAACTCCCCGCCGTCCCAGTCCTCGATCAGCCCCTCGGGGTAGATCGCGTAGAACGTCCCCTCCCGGTCCGAGGTCTCCCGCGGAATCATCACGCGCGGGTCGTCCGGCGAACACTTCCACTGACCGTCCGGCCGCTCGATCCGCATGTCCACGATCGCGCCGTCACCGTCCACGTCGTGCTGGTAGAGGCAGTTGGGCTCCCGAATCTCCTCGTTCCGGCTGCGGATCTCACCGCCCGTGGTCAGCGCGAACTCCGCCCCGTCCGGGTTCAGCCGCGGGATCACGTAGAAGACCACCTCCCGCAGCAGCGCGTGCGTGTCGATCTCCTCCGCCTTCGCGCTCGTCGAGTTCGTCAGCAGGTCCCACACGAGCTTCAGCGAGGAGTTCGTGCCCGCCAGCTCCTTCGCGTGAATGTTCGCGTGGGAGAGGTAGGCCGGTCGCGCGCCGGTGTCGCCCGCGGCGAAGTCGGCAACCTCCAGCATCCAGATCTCACGCCCCTCCGGGCTGCTGCCGAGGTTCTGCAGCCGGCACAGCTCCGGGCAGGCGCTCTCAACGTGGCGCAGATAGTCGGTGAGTTCGTCGTAGCTGTACCAGCGGTCCAGGCGCGGCGCAGTCAGATCGGCCATCGGAATCCTCCCGAAGCGGGGATGGCATGGACGTGGGGGGTAGTTCGACGGACGCACGTCGCGGCCCTTCGCCCCGCGGAGGTTCGTCGCGCGGAGCCGCAGGCTCTCGCCGCTCGGCCCGACTCGCGTCAGTGAGCGCCGAGGCTCCCGGCGCGCAGCGCCATCCGCTCCGCGTCGCTGATCAGCCACTCGACGTGGATCGACTCGGCGTCGGGAGATGCCTGCGTCCCCCAGATCGCGACACCGGGACTTCCCGGCTCCGTTGAGCGGAAACGCGCCACCAGCCACAGCTCACCCGGCGGCGCCAGCTCGCCCGGCGCGAGTTCATCGGGGAGCGCCAGGAAGTGGACCTCCGGGGGCAGATCGGCCCCCGCGGCTCTCCCGCGGAGCGCCACCACCGGAGGGCGGACGATGACATCGAAGTGCGGGCCGGGGAGCTGCAAGGCCGCCTTCGCCGCCGCCAGCGCGTAGAGCCGGGCGGCCTCCGAGCCGCCCTCGCTGCCTCGGAACTCCCGCCGCCAGCTCTCCGCGTTACGCGGCAGTACGATCGCGTCGGCGAGGTCCGGGTGCACGACGATCACGCTGTCGCTCGGCAGACTCCTGACCATCCACGCCGCCGCCTGTGAGCGCGCGTCACCCTCCGACTCCGCCGGCGGCGTCGGCCGGGCGTTCATCACCGCGATCACGCCGACGATCAGCCCCAGCGACAGCACGATCGAGGAATACGTCGGGGCCGCGACGATCTCCCGCAGCGACTGCAGCGCATGCCGCGCGATCACCAGCGCGCCGATGATCAGCGTGCTCACGACGATCAGCCACGCCGTCTCAATCAGCGGGGCGGCGCCCGGCATCACAGCGGCGGCCGCGGCGGCGAAGCAGGCCACCGTGAGCCCCAGCTTCCCGGCGAGGCGTCCCCGGGCCTCGCGCGGCGTCTCCCGCACGGCCGCGCCGATGACCAGCAGCAGCAGCACCGCCGCCGCCGGGATGCTGTCGAGCGCCAGGCCCAGCGCGATCCCGATCGCCGCCAACTCCCGCGTCCGCAGCGCGCGCCGCTCCGAGCGCGTCGCAATCAGCAGCCCGCACAGGACAAAGAGCAGGCAGAACGCGCCCGAGCCGATCCCGGAGGTGAACGCCACCGCGGTCGGGTGAACCGCGAGCATATACGCCGCGGCCACCCCCGCGACCGGGTCGAGCAGCCGGGAGACCAGCAGGTAGACAAAGTAGACGCAGAGCACGCTCGCGGCCAGCCCGGCGAAATGCGCGAGCGCGCAGAAGCCGTCGGGGTCGAGAATAAACGCCGCGCCCACGTCCACGGCCGATGTGCCGGGCGAGAAAACCGAGAGAACGCCGAGGCTGATCGTGTAAAGACCGGAGTTCACCCACGTGGCGAGCGTCGCGTCCGCGGGGATCGTGTCGGAGAGGCCGATGGCCGCGGCGACCGGGAGATACTCATCAGACGACGCAAGCACCATCCCCTCGTCCTCGCCGGGCGCCATGCGCAGCACCACCGCGAGGGCGATGGCGAGGGCCAGAACAAATCCCAGGTGCCGTCGTGCCCAGCCGGGCATTGCCAATCTCCCTGTCATGCCTCTGTCCCTCCGACCTCCCGGAGAGCGCTTGCGGGCAGGACGTCCGAACCGGCCGATCCCCTTCCCCGCGGCGGTTCGGGTCGGAGGTGAAAAAACTATACCAGCCGCCCCTCTTCTCACACTCAACTGCACCTCAGGTCTCCCTCCAGATAGCATGCTGTGAACTCCCTGTGAGGAGCATGCGCAGCCCGCTTCTCCGGCGTGGGTATGGCGCTTACATTGCCGGAACCTGAAACTTTCGTGAAATCAGGCCGAATCCGCGAAAATCATATACCACGGAAGGGTGCTCCGGTTTGTATATTAATGAGGGGCAACGAAATGCGTTCCTCCGCCGGACTGTCCGCAACGCGATGAATATGCACACCGACCGCATCCACAACCACAGACCGGAGGCGGTCTCATGTGCAGCCAGAGGCGTGAGACGTACGAGGAGCAGCCGGCCCCGATCAGGCGGTTCATCGAGGCGCCGGAGTATCTCGGACTCGCCGACGAGGCATACCCCGCGATCGTGGACGTCCTCGAGGAGATCTTCGAGGGCGACTACCAGGAGGCCGCGCTCTGCTGGGGCATCGGCGCGGGCAAATCATACGCGGCCAGCCTCGCGGTCACATACATGCTGCACCGCACGCTCTGTCTCAAGGAGCCCCAGCGCCACTTCGGACTCGGCACCGGCAGCACCATCTGCTTCATGAACATGTCAACCAACGGCGACCAGGCGAGGCGCGTGGTCTTCGGCGAGATACTCAGCCGCATCCAGCGCTCGCCGTGGTTCAAGCGATACAAACCGAAGATGCTCAGCCGCGAGCTGCGCTTCCCAAAGGACGTCGTGGTCATCAGCGGCAACTCCGCGGAGACCTACCCGCTGGGCTACAACGTACTCGGCGCGGTGATCGACGAGGCCGCGTGGCTGCTCGAGGCCGACGGCGGGCGCGTGGATGCCGCCGAGGAGATCTACAACGCCCTGCAGCGGCGAATCCGCAGCCGCTTTCTCGATCGCGGCCTGCTGATCATGATCTCATCGCCGAGGCACCGGGGCGACTTCCTCGAGCGCAAGTTGGAGGAGGCGACGCGTTTCGACTACATCTACGCCCTCCGCCGCGCCACGTGGGAGATGAAGCCGCCCGAGGCGTTCTGCGGGCAGACCTTCGAGTGCGACGGCCTGCAGATTCCCGTCGAGTTCGAGCCGGAGTTCACGCGCAACCCGCTGCGGGCGATGCGCGACCTCGGCGCGCGACCGGCCGAGGCGTTCGAGCCGTTCTTCCGCGACGCCACGGTGCTTGAGCGCGCAATCGACCCGGCGCTGCAGCTGCCTGCAGATGAGCGCGGGCGGCTGCTCGAAGACTGGCGGCCCGAGACGCGCTCGCCGCGGTACATCCACGTGGACCTGGCGCTCAAGAAGGACGCCTGCGGAGTCGCGATGGCGCATCTCGAACACGCCCGAGGCGGGCCGGTGGCGGTGGTGGATCTGATGCTGCGGATCGAGCCGCCGCCTGATGGTGAGATCGAGATCGCGCGGATCCGCGAGCTGATTTGCCGTCTGCGCGCACGGGGCTGCTCGGTGGCGCAGGTGAGTTTCGACGGCTACCAGAGCGCCGACAGCCGCCAGATCCTCACGAGCATGGGCTTCTCGGTGGAGCTGGTCTCGGTTGACCGCGACATGGAGGCCTATGAGACGCTCAAGGGGATGCTCAATGAGGGCCGCGTGCGCTGGTACCGCTATGAGCCGCTTCTGCGCGAACTCAAGGGCCTCGAGTTGCTCGGCGGGACGAAGGTCGATCATCGCCGGGGTGGTTCGAAGGACGTGGCGGATGCGGTGGCGGGCGCGGTGAGTGAGGCGGTGCGGGGCTGGCGCGTCGGCGAGGTCACCGGCCGGATCGTCTGAGCGACAGGCGACGGGCGACGGGCGTTGCCGTTGTCGTTGCCGTTCAGGAGGGCCGGGCGCAGCTCAGAAAGCTGACCTTGCCCGCCCGCCGTTGTCGTCCCTTGCCCCTTCCACCAACGGCGACAGGCAGGGATGCCTGTCCTACAAACGACAAACACCAACCAACGCCCGCCCGCCGTTGCTGTAGGGCGAGGACCTGTGCCCCGCCCGCCGTTGACGTTGTCGTTGCCGTTCAGGAGGGGGCTTCCTTGCCCGCCCGCCGTTGTCGTCCCTTCCCCCTTCCGCCAACGGCGACAGGCAGGGATGCCTGTCCTACAAACGACAACGACCAACGACTCCCCGGCGAGGGCGCCGGGGCCACAACGACAACGGCTGACGTCCGCCGTTTCCGTTTCCGTTTCCGTCTTCCGTTTCCCGTTTCCCGTTTCCCGTTTCCCGCCCGCCGTTTCCGTTTCCCGTTTCCCGGCCGTTCAACCACACCACGGGGCGTCCTTCGGGCCGCTCCGCTTCCGTGTACGGAGGTGCACAATGACCGACAGCCTGATGAAGGCGCACATCGTGGGCGAGGACGCGTCCGCGGGCGCGAGCCGGCAACTGCCTGAGGACGGGTGGCGCGGCGCGTATGACAGCGGAGAGGTCCGGGAGCCGCCCTACTCGCTCACCGCGCTCGCCGAACTCTACGAGATCAACTCGACGCACAAGAGCTGCGTGGATGCGAAGACCACCAACATCGTGGGCCTTGGGCATCGCTTCATGCCGATTGGCTCGGGGGCCTGCGAGCAGAACCGGGCGCGGCTCGAACGCCTCTTCGACTCGTGCAATCCGGAGATGACCTTCACGGGGATGATGCGCGCGGTCTGGACGGACGTGGAGACGGTCGGGAACGGCTACATCGAGGTGACGCGCAACGCCGCCGGGGATATCGATGGCTTCTACCACGTCCCGGCGACGACCGTGCGCGTGCGCTGCGACCGGCGCGGCTTTGTGCAGATTCGCGACGGCCGAAAGCGGCAGTTCCGGAACCTCGGTGGCGAGCCGGTGCCCGATCCCGACGCTGATGAGTCGCAGAATGAGATCATGCACCTGCGCAAGTACACGCCGCAATCGACCTACTACGGCGTCCCGGATGTGCTCCCGGCGATCTCGGCGATCGCGGGTGACCGGGCGGCGGCGGAGTACAACGTGAGCTTCTTCGAGCACAACGCGGTGCCGCGGATGGCGGTGATCTGCCAGGGCGGGCAGATGTCGCGCGAGCTGCTGCAGCAGATCCGGCGCTTCATGGAGAGCGAGATCAAGGGGCAGGCGCACAGGACGCTGGTGCTTGAGGTGCCCGACAACGGGACGGAGCTTCGCCTCGAACCGCTCTCAAAGCCGCAGGGGGAGGACGCGGGCTTCCTCGACTTTCGGCGCGCCAATCGCGACGAGATCCTGATGGTCCACCGCGTGCCGCCGAGTAAGATCACGATCGTGGAGAACGCGAACCTTTCCAACAGCAAGGACCAGGACAAGACTTTCCGCGAGCAGGTGGTGCGGCCTGAGCAGCGGCGGATCGAGTTCCGGATCAACCGGATGATTCGCGAGCAGATGGGGATCGGCGACTGGCAGTTCCGCTTCCGCGAGATGGACCTGGGTGAGGAGCTGCAGCAGGCGGAGATCGCGAGAATCTACGCGGAGATCGGTGTCTGGACCCCGGAGGAAATCAGGGCCCGGCAGGGTCTGTGAGGGGCGACGTTGCAGGCGCGTCTCCGCGCCCCGCCGAGCCGTTGCAGGGCGGGGACCTGTGCCCCGCCGAGCCGTTGCAGGGCGGGGACCTGTGCCCCGCCGAGCCGTTGTCGTTGTGGCCCCGGCGCCCCCGCCGGGGAGTCGTTGGTCTTCGTCGTTTGTAGGACAGGCATCCCTGCCTGTCTCCGTTGGTATGCGGGGAGGGCGGACGGCAACGGCGGGGCCGGGCACAGGTCCCGGCCCTACAAACGACGGGCGGGCAGGGTCAGCTCCCGGAGCTGCGCCTGCCCCACGAACGGCGCATAACCGACACGATTCACGTCCTGAGAGGTTGGAAGGCGCGACAGGAGGTGCGTTGATGGCGACGGTTGAGCACGGCGAGTTCGACCTGACCGTGCCGCTGGCGAAGGTCTGGAAGGATGCGGACGGCGAGATGCGCTTCGAGGGCGTCGCATCCTCGACCCGCCTCGATCGGCAGCACGAACGAATGACACCCAACGCGATCCGGAAGATGGCCACGCAGACAGGGCTGGACCTGCTGCCCTCACACCGGTCCGGGCCGCTGGACGAACTCGGCACCGTGGAGGAGGCGTGGGTGGACAACGACCAGTTCCGCGTGGCCGGACGGCTCGACGGCGGCAACCCGCGCTCGCGGCGGCTCTTCGAGAAGGTCGCGGGCGGGCGACGCTACGGCCTGAGCGTCGGCGGCCGCGTCACGAAGGCGTTCTGGCGGCATGATCCGGAACTCGGCAGGCAGGTGCGCCATATCGACGACGTCGAGCTGGACCACGTGGCGGTCTGCCGCGCCGACGAGGCCGCCAACCCCGACACCTACCTCGCGACTCTGGCGAAGGCGGCCGAGTACGTGATGGACGAGGCCGTGGACGACGACGCGATGCTCGCGAGAATCGGTCGGGCGGCGGTCTGCGCGGCGCGGAATCTGTGGCCGTTCGCGAGTGGCGATGGGGAGGCCGATGTGGCGGACGGCGACGCGGCTGCGTTGGAGCTGCGCGAGGAGGTCGCGAAGACGCTCGTCGAGGTGCGCGAGGCGCTCGCGGAGCTGAACAAGACGGTCGAGGCGGCGCGCGAGCGGGCCACCGCATCGCAGCCCGAGCGCGGGACCTCACAGGCGTTGGCGGGCCAGGAGCGGAGCGACGCCGCCGATCCGTGGCGCGGAGTGCTCTGAGCGACGAGCGACGAGCGACGAGCGGCCAACGGCGAACGGCGAACGGCGGCCGGGCACAGGTCCCGGCCCTACAAAGGACAACGACCGCACACAGTGCATGACAGTTCGTGAAAGGGAGTGCTGGACTTTGGGTCAGACAGAGATGCTCCACAAGGCAGTAGACACCACCGATCTCGCCGCCGGAGGGCTGCTCTCAACCGGGCAGGCCGAGCGGTTCGTGGACATGTCCATGGACCAGTCCGTGATGCTCAAGGACGCGCGCGTCGTGACGATGCGCAGCGCCGTCATGGAACTCGACAGGATCGCCACCACCGGCCGGGTCAGCCAGCTTCGCAGCGAGGGCGTCGCACCCGCGTCGCTCAGCGAGCCGGGCTTCTCGAAAGTCACCCTCAGCGCGGTGGACATCATCACGCCCTTCGAGATCACCATGGAGGCGCTCGAGGACAGCATCGAGCGCGGCAACCTCGAGGACACCGTGATCCGCGTGATGGCGCGCCAGACCGCCACCGACCTCGAGGAACTCGCGATCCAGGGCGACACCGAGTCGGCCGACACGTTCCTCCAGGGCCTCGACGGCTGGCGCAAGCTCGCCGAGGACGGGAGCACGGTGGACCTCGAGGGCGCGACGCTCGATAAGGCCGGCCTCGCAACGATGTACCGCGCGCTGCCGAATCGCTACAAGCGCAACCACGGCGACCTGCGCTTCTACTTCGCGCCCGAGGCCGTGCAGGACTGGCACGACACCTTCAGCGAGCGCGCCGGCGACCTCGGCGACGAGGCGCTCACCAGCGCGCAGACGCCGCCGTACATGGGCGTGCCGGTCGTCAGCGTGCCGGGTATCCCGACCGACCTCGCGGGTGTGGAAGGCCACGAGGGGAGCGACCTGACCTACGGCTTCCTGACGCCGCGCGAGAACCTGGTCTTCGGGATCCATCGCGACATCCGTATCGACCGCGACCGCGACATCCTCCGCGGGGTGAACATCTACACGATCACCACGCGCGTGGCGGTGGAGTTCGAGTGCGACGACGCGGTCGTGCTCGCGGTGAACGTCGGCTGACGCCCGGCGGGAGACGGACGTCGGGAGCCGGGAACTACAAACGGCGGGCGGGGCACAGGTCCCCGCCCTACAATGGCGCGGCGTCCGGGCGAAAGTGTCCGGACGCCGCGTTTGATTCCGCGCCCTGCGGACGGCGATACCCAGCCGTTGTCGTTGTGGCCCCGGCGCCCTCGCCGGGGAGTCGTTGGTCGTTGTCGTTTGTAGGACAGGCATCCCTGCCTGTCGTCGTTGGTGAAAGAGGCAGGGGACGGCAACGGCCGACGCATCTGAAGACGCGTCGCTCCGGCCGGCAACGGCGACGGCAAACGGCGGGCGGGGCACAGGTCCCCGCCCTACAGCAACGGCGGGCGTTGGTTGGTGTTTGCCGTTTGTAGGACAGGCATCCCTGCCTGTCGTCGTTGGTGAAAGAGGCAGGGGACGGCAACGGCCGACGCATCTGAAGACGCGTCGCTCCGGCCGACAACGGCGACGACAAACGGCGGGCGCGATCG
>JBMNNW010000001.1:0-146534 GCA_050942735.1 Armatimonadota bacterium | reverse complement strand
CCGTCACCGCCGCTCGATGAGATCGGCGAAGCGCTCCATCGACTCGGTTGCGCCCTCCTCCATGCCGGAGCTGACCGCTCCGTCGAGGGCCTCGACTGTCGCGAAACGCGACCGCGTGGTTAGGACGGTCCGCCCGCCCGGAAGCTCCTCGAGCGTTGCCGTCTCCTCCATCAAGTCGTCCGGCTCGCCCTCATAGGTGAACGAGTACTCCAGCCGCCCTGGAGGCTCCACGGTGCGGTACACGCCGCTGAAGGCATACTCATGCCCCTCGCGGTCGCGCTGGACGTAGCGCCACGTTCCACCCTCGCGCACGTCCATCTGCTCGACGCCGGTCGTGAGGGCCGCCGGCCCCCACCACTGCGGCACCAGCGCCGGATCAACCATCGCGTCCCAGACCCGCTCGCGCGGCGCGTCAATGACCTGCTTCTGCACGACCTCAAGGTTCTCACGGTCCACGACGAACTCCACGTTGCTCATGGCGCTTCCCTCCACTCAACCACTCTCTCCGACCGTGAACGCGTCGGCTCAACTCACAGCTTGTAAATCTCCTCCGCCGGGATGACCGGCACGCCCGCGCGGTCCAGCACCGACAGTGTTGCCTCAAGCGCCTCGTCGTCCACCTTGAAGAGCACGACCGCGTCGCCGGCAATGGTGATGAAGAACGCGTACATGTACTCCACGTTCACGCCGGCCTTCTCCAGCTCGCCGAGGACGCCGCCCAGCCCGCCCGGGCGATCCGGGATGCGTAGCGCCAGCACCCCGGTGCTGCCCACCGAGAACCCGCTTGACTGCAGGACCTCGACCGCCTCGTCGGGCGAGTCCACGATCAGCCGAAGAATCCCGAAGTCCGACGTGTCCGCGATGCACAGCGCGCGGATGTTGATGTCATCCCTGCCGAGGACCTGACACACCTCCGCGAGCCGACCCGACTTGTTCTCGAGGAACACCGACACCTGCTTGCACAGAAGTTCGCTGGTGGTCATCACTCACGCCTCCTCACGCTGGTCAATGACTCGCTTCGCCTTGCCGGCGAAGCGTTCGATCGTCTTCGGCTCGACGAGCTTGACGTCCACGCGGATGCCAAGCGCGGAGCTGATCCGCTGCCGGATCTTCTGCTCAATTGCCTCGAGCTTGCGCACCTCGTCGGAGAACATCGCCGGTGAGACCTCGACCTGCACCTGCAGGTGGTCCAGCCGCCCCTCGCGCGTGAGCACGAGCTGGTAGTGAGGCTCGACCTCCTCCATCTTCAGCAGGACCTCCTCTATCTGCGACGGGAAGACGTTCACGCCGCGAATGATGAGCATGTCATCGGTGCGCCCGGTGATGCGCTCCATACGCGGCTGCGTCCGCCCGCACTCGCAGATCTCGCAGTCGAGCTTCGTGATGTCTCGCGTGCGGAAGCGGATGACGGGGAATGCGCGCTTGGTGATGCAGGTGAAGACAAGCTCGCCCTTCTCGCCCGGAGGCAGGGGGTCGCCGGTCGCGGGGTCGATGATCTCGGGGATGAAGTGATCGTCAAAGACATGCAGCCCCGCCTTCGCGCCACACTCGGCGGCCACGCCCGGCCCGATGATCTCGGTCAGCCCGTAGATGTCATGCGCGGAGAGCCCGAGGCGCTCCTCGATGCTTTCTCGCGCGCCCTCACTCCACGGCTCGGCGCCGAAGAGACCGGACTTGAGGTTGACCCTGCTGAGATCGAAGCCCAGTTCATCGGCCTCATCGACGATCGTCAGCGCGTAGGAGGGCGTGCAGCAGAGGATCGAGCTGCCGAGGTCCTCCATCAGCATGAGCTGTCGCTCGGTGTTTCCGCCCGAGACCGGCACGACGAGACAGCCCATCAACTCCCCGCCGTAGTGCAGGCCGAGGCCGCCGGTGAAGAGGCCGTAGCCGTAGGCGTTGTGCAGCACGTCGTGGCTGCTGCCGCCGCCGCAGGCGATCGTCCTGGCGATGGTCTCCGCCCAGATGCCGATGTCCTCGCGGGCGTACCCGGCGATGACGGGCTTGCCGGTGGTGCCGGAGGAGGCGTGGATGCGGACGCACTCGTCGGGAGGGAGCGCGAAGAGCCCGAAGGGGTAGTTGTCCCGCAGGTCTTCCTTGGTGGTGAAGGGCAGGTGTCGGAGGTCGTCGAGTGATTCAATGTCCTCCGGATCAATGCCCTTCTCGGCGAGGCGATCGCGGTACCACGGTACGTTGACCTTCAGGCGCGCCACGGTCTCCCGCAGCCGCCTCACCTGCAGCTCCGAGCGCTCCTCAAGGTCCATGCACTCGTAGAATGGGTCCCAGATCATTGACTGCGCCTCCTTCGTTCAGTTGGCATTGCCAACCACAACACGTCGTCCCGGGTCGATCGCCGTCATGCCCCGGCGGCCTGTGTTGCTGCCAGCTCCCGCCCGGCCTCGAATGCCCGGACGTTCACCTCGAGTGCATTCGGCTTGAGCACCAGTTCCATCGCCGCGCGCCACGCGTCATCGGGCAGCTCCAGCAGCGTCGAGAGCGCGCCGAGCATGACGGTGTTGGCCGCGCGGGGCTCGCCAAGCTCGGCGGCGGCGGCCGTCGCGCGCAGGCTGCGCACGTCGCGGCCGCTCGCGCGCAGCCGCTCCAGCACGTCCTCGGGGTAGCTGAAGCCCGGCAGGTTGACGGTGACCGGCACGATCCGCCGCTCCTCGACCATGACCACCGCATCCTCGGCGGCCTGCCTGATCTGCCGAAGGCCCTCGAGCGGCTCGAAGGCCATCAACACGTCGGCCCGCCCCTCGGGGATCAGCGGCGAGGCGATCGGCTCATCGGGGCTGAAGCGCACGTAGCTGTTGACGCTTCCGCCGCGCTGGCTCATCCCGTGGACCTCGCTCTTCTTGACCTCCCAGCCCGCGAGCCGGCAGGCCTGCGAGAGGATCGTGCTCGCGGTGATGATGCCCTGTCCGCCGACACCCGTGAGCAGTACATTCGTAACCATCACGCATCTCCCTCCTCGGTGTCGGAAACGACCAGCGCGTCAACCGGGCAGACCTGCACGCACATCGTGCAGCCGCTGCACAAAGCGGTGTTGATCTCCGGCAGTGTCTTCTCCCCCTCGGCAGAGGCGTCGAAGAGCGCAGGGCAGCCGATGCGGATGCACTGCCCGCAGTGAATGCACGCGTCAACGTCGAGCACCGGCGCGGGTCGCCGCTCACGCGCCTGAAGCACGCAGGGGTGCCTCGCGATGACCACCGAGGGCTCGGGGTTATCCATCGCCTCCCGCAGCGCCTGCTCGGTCGCCTCCATCTCGTAGGGATCGACCACGCGCACATCCTCGACACCGATAGCCCGTGCGAGCGCCTCGAAGTCAAGCTCGCGGCCGGGCAGCCCCGACAGCGTCACGCCGATCCCCGGATGCACCTGCCCGCCGGTCATCGCGGTGGTGCGGTTATCCACGATCACCACCGTGCTCACACCGGCGTTGTATGCGATGTTCACCAGGCCGGTGATCCCCGAGTGCGTGAAGGTCGAGTCGCCGATCACCGCGACCACCGGCACCTCGTGCCCGCGCACCTTCTGAATCCCGTGCGCCTGGTTCACGCCCGCGCCCATGCACAGCGTCGTGTGCATCGCCTGCAGCGGCGGGAGCGTTCCGAGCGTGTAGCAGCCGATGTCGCCGGTCACGTAGGCCTTGAGCTTGCGCAGCGCCACGAAGACGCTGCGGTGACCGCAGCCCGCGCAGAGCGTCGGGGGCCGCGGCGGCAGGTCCTCGTCGGGGGCGGTCGCGGGAAGCTCCTCGCCCGCGATCATCTGCCGCACGCGCATCGGCGTCAACTCACCGATCCGGAAGCTCTCATGCACCGGTTCGACCGCGATGCCCATCGCAAGTATCTGCTCGGTGAGGTAGGGATCGAGCTCCTCGACCACGTAGAGACGCTCGACCTTCTCGGCGAACCGCCGGATTCTTTCGGGCGGGAGCGGCCAGACCATCCCCAGCTTGAGGACTGACGCCTCGGGGAAGGCCTCCTTTGCGTACTCATATGCCACGCCCGCGGAGATGATGCCGAGCGAGGTGTCTCCCATCTCCTCGCGGGTCAGGTCGGTTGTCTCCGCGAACTCGATCAGCCGGCGGGTGCGCTCGGCCATCGCGACACGGCGCTTGCGCGCGTGAGCGGGGACCATGACGAACTTCTCGGGCTGCTTCTCCATCTCCCCGCGAAGCCCAATCTCCTGCCGCTCCCCCACCTCGACGAGGCCGTCTGAGTGGCAGACGCGCGTCACCGGGCGAACGAAGACGGGGGTGTCGAACTGCTCGCTGATCTCGAAGCCGCGGATGGTGAAATCCCGCGCCTCCTGGCTCGTGGCGGGCTCGAGCATCGGGACCTTCGCCGCGCGGGCGTAGTTGCGGTTGTCCTGCTCGTTCTGAGACGAGTGCATCGAGGGGTCGTCGGCGCTGATGATCACCAGCCCGCCCTCGACACCGGTGTACGCCATCGTGAAGAGCGGGTCGGCGGCGACGTTCACGCCGACGTGCTTCATCGTCACGAGGCTGCGGGCGCCGGCAATCGACGCTCCCGCCGCGACCTCCAGCGCGACCTTCTCGTTGACGGACCACTCGCAGTATACATCCGGAAGCTCGTTGAGCGCCGGGAGTATCTCCGAGGAAGGTGTTCCGGGGTAGCCGCTGCCGACTCTGACGCCGGCCTCCCACGCGCCGCGGGCGATCGCCTCATTGCCCGACAGCAGCAGTACGTTTGATAGGTCTCTCACATTCTCGGCCATGTTCTCTGTCAGATCTCCTGCTCTCTTTTGTCTATGACACGAACTGCCTTCCCGTCACTGACGGGAAGCTCGCCCGGCTCATGCAGCTCGACCGTCACGCCGATGTCAAGCTCGGCGCAGAGCCGGCGCTCGATGCGCTCCTGCAGCGCGGTGAGCGCTCGCATCTCGTCGGTGAAGGCGTCCTGCGTGAGCTCGACCGCGACAGTCATGCGGTCGAGGTCCTCGGGGCGATCAAGCGCGATCACGTAATTGCTCCCGACCTCGTCGATGTCGAGCAGTGCGCGCTCAACCTGGATCGGGTAGACGTTGACACCCTTGACGACCAGCATGTCATCGGTGCGGCCCTCGATGCGCGAGATGCGCGCGTGCGCAGAGCCGCACGGGCAGTCGCCGGGCAACACCCTGGCGATGTCACGGGTGCGGTAGCGCAGCAGCGGCATCGCCTCGCGCCGGAGGGTCGTGAGGACCACCTCACCGGTCTCCCCCGGTGCGACGGGCTCCAGCGTCTCGGGGTCGATGACCTCCAGAAGGTAGTGATCCTCGCACAGATGCAGCCCGTCCTGCTCGCGGCATTCCATCGCCACCCCCGGCCCCGCCATCTCCGAGAGCCCGTAGCAGTTGTACACGCGCGCCCCGAAGCCCTCCTCGATGCGGCGGCGCAGTTGCTCGGAGTGCGGCTCGCCGCCGACGAAGATGACACGGACGCTCAGATCCGCGCGAGGGTCGATCCCCCGCCCCTCGCAGACATGCAGCACCCGAAGCGCGTAGCTTGGGATGATGTGCAGCACCGTCGAGCCGAAGATCTGCATGAGGTGAATCTGCCGCTCGGTGTTGCCCGAACTCGCCGGGATCGTCATGCAGCCGATCAACTCCGAGGCGTAGTGAAAGCCAAGGCCACCGGTGAAGAGCCCGTAGCCCATCATGTTCTGAAAGACGTCCTCCTCCGTGACGCCCGCGGCGATCATGCCGCGGGCCACGCACTCCGCCCAGTGGCGCAGGTCATTGCGGGTGTGGTAGACCGCCGTCGCCAGCCCGGTGGTCCCCGAGGAGTAGTGCATTCGAACGACATCTCGCTGCGGCACGGTGCGGAAGCCGAAGGGCATCCCGTCGCGAAGCTGCTCCTTCGATGTCAGTGGAAGCTTCCGAACATCGGCCGGACTGCCAATGTCCTGGGTGGATATGCCTGTGAGTTGGTCCGCGTAGGCGGAGGCGCCCCGCGCGCGCTCGACCGTCTCCCGCAGGAGGGCGACCTGCCTTTGCTCAATCTCTTCACGGCTGAGGTTCACGGCCTGGTCGGAGTATGACATCGCACGCGCCTTTTTTCTCTTCCGGGTGGTTGGGCGTCATCCGCGTTCGCAGATTGTATCTTCGTTTCCCATGACGCGCAACCTCCCCGGCCCTCGAAAGCTGGGGGGGCGCGGAAGGTCTCCCGGTCCCCGGCGGGAATCTACCATCAGTAAGCCACGCGCCCCGGAGGGAGCCGCCATGCGCGCCGAGGCCACCCACCGTGAGAGGATCATCGCGGCGATCCGCGGAGAGCCCGTCGATCGTGTACCGTGGGTCCCGCGGCTCGATCTGTGGTACGCGGCCAACTCCAGCCGCGGCACGCTCCCTGAGCCGTGGCGGCACGCCTCGCTGGCTGAGATCCTGCGCGATCTCGGCGTCGGGCGGCACGAGGTGATCCCGAACTTCCTCGACGTCGAGCAGGCCGATCAGCTCGCCGACCAGTCGCTGGGGATCATGCATGTGCCCAACCAACCCTACAAATTGCGCTTCCGGCGGACCGAGCGCTCGGTTCGGCGCGACGGCGACCGCTATCACGTCACCTACCACACCCCGGTCGGCGACCTGAGCACCACGGTGCTGCACACGCCGCAGATGCGCCGTGACGGCGTCACGCTGCTGCACACCTCTGAGCGCGCGATCGGGGGCATCGACGACTACCAGGCCGCCGCGTTCATCTTCGAGGACATCGAGGTCATCCCCGGCGGCCGCTACGATGAGTTCCGCGATCAGGTCGGCGATGAGGGTGTCGCGGTGGCGCTGGCAAACGTGGCGGCCTCACCGGTCCACCATCTACTGAAGGAGCTTGTTCCCTACGATGAGTTCTTCTTCACACTGCACGACCATCCGGACCTTATCGCGGAGACCGCGGGACGCATGAGCGGCTTTTTCCGCGACGTGGTCCGGGCGTGTGCGGAGAGCAGCGCCGAGGTGGTGCTGCTGGGCGCCAACTACGATGTGATGCTGACGCCTCCGCCCCTGTTCGCCGAGCACATCGCACCGTTCCTGACGGAGGCGACTTCGACACTGCACGACGCCGGCAAGCTCGTCGCGACACACACCGATGGTGAGAACGACGGCCTGCTCGACCTCTACGTCGAGTGTGGCATCGATCTCGCCGACTCGGTCTGCCCGGCGCCGATGACGCGCCTGCCGCTGTCGGCGTACCGCGAGGCGTTCGGGACACATCCGGCGATCTGGGGCGGCATCTGCTCGTCGAGCGTCCTTCCGTCCAGCTTCACCGACGATGAGTTTGAGGCGCACATCGAGGAGGCCATCGAGGCGGCCGGCGACTTCCGCGGGATGATCTTCAGCATCGCAGACACGACGCCGCCCGATGCGTCCATCGATCGCATCCGCCGGATCGGCGAGCGCCTGGCCGATGCAGGTCCGGTCCGATAGTCGATTCGATTCAGTTTGGCGGAGAGATTCGTTCGGGTATATTGGACATACAGACCTGATAAGAGGGTGTACAAGCGAATATGAGAATCCCGAGTTGGCTGCGGCAAGCTGTGGCTGACTTTTTTCATGCCGGTGATGACGAGCGCGAGGCCGAGACGGAGCGCGCGCGCGAGGAGCTGGAGAAGCTCCGTTCGCTGACGCTGCTGGCGGTCGCGCAGGCCCGGCGCACCGAGCTTGAGTTGCGCGATGTGCTCGGCGCGCAGCCTCCCGACAGCGCGAGACTTGCAGAACTTGTGCCGCGTTTGGAGGAAGAAAGGTCCCGCGCGAACAATCTCATGAAACGGTACCGACGGCGCGAGAGCGAGGAGCAGCAGCGCCTGTCGCGGCTCGGTCAGGTTCGTCTCGCCGATGAGATCAATGAGCGCCGCCACGAGCTGCGCGGCGCGGTTGACTTCGCCTCAAAGGCAGCGCGCGAGGAAGAGCTTGTCGAGATGGAGGACGAAGCGCGAGCCGAGGCATTTCGTCTCGACGTGCTGGACCAGCTCGACAGCGGTGCTGGATACCGGCGCGAATCTGAGGTCGCTGCGGAGGAGACGGAGTTGGTGGCTCGAGCGCGGGAGTTGCTTGAGGAGTCGGCGATCGAGCCGCCCTCGGAGGCGTAGACTGCCCGCATCTGACCGGACCGTCGTTGGCGAGCCCTGAAAGGGGGTTGGATCGATGGACCTCCTGGCGTGGTACAACCTGATATTCGTGGCTCCCGTCGCCCTTGCGGCGGTCTATCTTGCTCTGAGCGCGACAGGCATCGGTGATCTCAGCGGTGAGATCGATGCCGACGCTGACGTGGACTTCGACCACGACCTTGACCTTGACATGGACCATGACGTCGAGATCGATCTGGATGCGGACGCCGACGTCGATCTCGAGATGGACCATGATCTCGACGCGGACTTCGATCATGACGCCGAGATCGCCGTCGAAGGCGACCTCGACCACGATGTGCACGGCGGGCCGGACCTCGGCGCCGAGCATGAGGTGCACGAACTTGCCGAGGCGCACGAGGCCTCGCTGCTGCTGCGGGCGCTCTCGGTGCTGGGCTTCGGCAAGGTGCCCGTCTCGATACTGATGACATGTCTGATGGTCATCTTCGGCGCGACGGGGCTGATGGCGAACGGGTTGTTCGAGACGGTCGCCCCGTGGTCATGGGCGCCGAGCGTATACTTCTGGCCGTCGTTGGGGCTGGCCACCATCGCTTCGCTGGGGCTGACGGGCACCGTGGCCCGGACGCTCAGCCGGCTGATGCCGACCCGGGAGAGCTACGCGGTCACCGAGGAGGAGCTGGTCGGGCAGGTGGGGGTCTCGGTGTACGGGATCTCCGACGGCGGCCGCGGCCCGATCAATGTCAAAGACACCGGGGGCACGTTGCACCAGGTGCGGGGGCGCACGATCGACGGCGCCATCCCCAAAGGCCACGAGGTGCTGCTGGTGCGCTACCACAGAGAGGAGGATTGCTACGATGTCGCCACGTCACCGCTGTCGGCCATCGCCGGAAGCGCGCAGGCGAGCGTCACTCACAGCACAACCGCGTCGGATCGCTCGGCGCGCGGCGCGAGTGCGAAGGATGTCGAGGCGCGGAGCGACGACGAACGTACATCCTCCACCCGATCCTGAGGCGCCTGTCATCGGAACTGAACGGAAGCTGGCCGCACCGACTAATGCGTGAACGGTCGTAATTCAGGCGCGAAAGCGCCAGTTGACGGACGGAGGGGTTCAGATGCTGCTTGCCATCGGCATGGTGTTGGTAGGCTTTGCGCTGGTCATCGGTCCGTGGATCGGGGCGTTCGGCGATCCGGGAATCGTAAGCCAGTGGATCCTGACGGGTGTCGGCACGGTCGTTCTGCTGGTATCGGGGATGCTGATCATCATCGCCCGGCTCTATCAGAAGACCAGTGCGAATGAGGCGTTCGTGCGCACCGGCATGGGCGGTCGGGCGGTCGTCCTCGACGGCGGCGCGATCGTCATACCTGTGGTGCACAAGACCGTCCCGGTCGTGCTGGAGACGATGAAGCTGGAGGTCGAGCGCGGTGGTGAGGACGCGCTGATTACACGCGACAACCTCCGGTGTGATATCCGCGCGGAGTTCTACATCAAGGTGCAGGGCGTCAAGGATGACATCCTCAACGCCTCCCGCTCACTTGGTGATCGCTCGGTGAACGCGGGCGCGGTGCGTGAGCTTGTCTTCGAGAAGCTCGTCTCCGCGCTCCGATCGGTGGCCGCCACGCGCGAGCTTGCGCAGCTGCACGCCGAGCGCGACGACTTCGCCACCGCGGTCTCAGAGCTGGTCCGCGAGGACCTCAAGTCCAACGGTCTGACGCTGGAGTCTGTGACGATCTCCAGGCTCGACCAGACGGACACCTCGCGACTGAATGCGCAGAACGTGTTCGACGCCCAGGGTCTGCGGAAGATTGCGGAGATCACCCAGCAGGCCCGCGTCGAGCGGAACATGTATGAGCGGGACGCCGAGCGCAGTATCACGCAGAAGGACGTGAACACGCGCAAGGAGGTCCTCGACCTTCAGAAGGACCAGGCCGAGGCTGAGGCGACACAGCAGGCGGACGTGCTGATGATCCAGTCGCAGCAGCGGCAGGAGGCCGAGAGCTACGAGATCCAGCAGCGCCAGATCGTCGAGACCCGGGAGATCGACAAGGACCGCCAGGTCAGGGAAGCGGGCGTGCAGCGTGACCTTGCGATCAACATCGCGCGTGTCAACGCCGAGAAGGATCTCATCGCCAAGCAGCAGGAGCAGCAGACCGCGGACATCCTGCGCAACCAGGCGATCCAGACCGCCGACGTGGAGCGCGACCGGGCCGTCGAGATCGCGAGGCGCGAGCGGCAGGTCGCGATCGCCGAAGCCGAGCAGCGGCGTGCTGCTGCTGAGGCCGACCAGCTTGCCGCCGAGGCCCAGCGCGAGCAGGCGGCGCAGGAGGTCTTCACGGTCGAGAAGGTCGCCGGAGCGGACCGCGAGAAGCGGGTCCAGATCATCGCCGCCGAACAGGCGGCTGAGCAGGAGAAGATCCGCGAGCAGATGGAGGCCGACATCGCGGCCTACAAGAACGCCAAGGTCGCCGAGGGTGAGCAGGAGGCCGCAACACGCCTCGCCGAGGCCGTCCGCACCAGGGCAGAGGCCGAGCGTGACGCAGCCCGCCTCACCGCCGAGGGCGAGCAGGCGAAGCAGATGGTGCCGGTCAACGTCAACCGCGAGCAGGTGGCCGTGGACGCCCAGCGCGTCCAGGACGTCGAAGCCGCTCGGGTCGAAGTACTGCGCTCCGAGCTCTCCGCGAAGGCCGAGTATGACCAGATCTCGGTCGAGCTGGAGAAGGTGCTCGCCGACATCGAGGCCCGCAAGCAGGTTGGCGTGGCCTTCGCCCAGTCGGTGGGCGGCGCTCTGAGCCACGCGAACATGAACCTCTACGGCGACCCGAAGATGCTCGGGACCGCGCTGGACTCGTTCGCGAAGGCCGCCGGAGTCAGCGCCTGGGCCGACGGGCTTGTGAGCACGCTGCCTGAGGGAACGATCGAGGTTGCCGCCGCAACGCTCTCGAAGGCGTTCCCGAAGATCTCCGGCGTCATCGACTCCGTGATGACCGAGAAGGGCGGGGGCGGAGCCAACGAGGAGGCCGACGCACGGGCGCGGCGTTCGGATGCGGAAGCATCCGGAGAGAGCGCCGGTCCGGAGGTCGCAGACAGGCCCGCTGAGCGCGACGCTGAGCGCTGAGGCCTGCCGGCCGGATGATTTGCCTCGGGGGCGCGAGCGATCGCGCCCCCGCTGCATGTACCGAACTTCAGGGCCGCGAATCGCAGGATCGGACCACGCGGGTGGCGAAGGTGCTCTCACATCTGAGGCGTTCCACGAAAGCGGGGATCAGCGATGATCGAGAAGTTCACCATCAGCCGCGACGACTCCCTCTACGAGTGCTTCCCGGACGTCTGCCTGACCGAGAGCGGCCGCCTCATCATCACATACCGCGAGAGCGACAGTCACTCGGGAGACGAGTTCACCCATCTGCTCTACCGAACCAGCGATGACGAGGGCCGGACGTGGTCGGAGAAGACGTACATCGCCCGGTCCGAGATCGCGGACGGTGTGCTCTTCAAGTGGAACTGCCCGCGTATCAGCGCGCTCTCCGACGGGCGCATCCTGCTGATCTGCGACGGCTTCGACCGGCGTCCGGGCGAGACCGATTCGAACGCCGCCTCAACGACCTGGGTGTGGACGAGCATCGACGATGGGGCGAGCTTCTCAGACCCCGTGGACACCGGCATTCCGGGCATCGTGCCCGACCAGGTCGTTGAGCTTGCCTCGGGGCGCCTCGTGATCGCCACCCATCATCGCCTGACGGAGATCGCACCGACCGTCTATCAGCAGATGGTGCATATCTCCGACGACGGCGGCGAGAGCTGGCGCGGGCCGGTCACGGTCTGCTGCACCCACCACTACGACGCGTGCGAGGCCTCGATCGTGCAGATGCCCGGCGGAGAGCTTCTCTGCTACATGCGCGACAACTCCCGCACAGGCCGCCCGGGGCCCAAATGTGTCTCATTCAACGACGGCGAGGACTGGCTCGGCCCCTTCGACACGCCGATGAACGGTTGCCACCGCCCGGTCTCGGGCCTGACGCGCTCTGGCCACGTGATGGTGCTCTACCGCCACCAGCCGGGACGGGGGCCGTTCGCGAAGAACCTCTTCGCCTACCGCGAGAGCCTCGAGTCGGCCCTGAGCCTTCCGCACGAGGAGCAGACCGGCGTGGTTCTGCCGCTGGACCACGACGCCAGTGTGCACTCCGACTCATCGTATTGCGGCTGGGTCGAGTTGCAGGATGGTCGGTTCTTCGTCGTGAACTACATTAACGACGATGCGCCGATGGCGCAGATCCGCGGGATGTACTTCACTGAGGACGAATTCTGAGCGCATCTGTCCGGACGCCCTGAGAGTTGGAGTCCCGACGCCCTCGCCCGGACGCCGGTCAAGGAGGTCCCACCCATGCCCACCTTCGACGCCTCACCCGAGGCCATCGACCGCCACCTGCAGGTGCTCTGCCGCGAGATCGGCAACCGCCTCGCGGCCACCGAGGCCGAGCGCCGCGCCGCCGGGTACGTGGCCGAGCAGATGGAGAACCTCGGCCTCCACAATGTCACCTTCGAGACACTCCCCTTCCACGTCTGGGGCTACGAGATCGCGCGCGTGGACGTGCTCACGGGCGATGCGCGCTCCATCGAGTGCATCCCCGTCGCCAACTCGCGGCCGACCACCGAGGAGGGGATCGAGGCCGAGGTGGTCTACGTCGATCACGCGAGTGAGGCCGACCTCTTCCTCAACGACGTCGAGGGGAAGCTGCTGCTCATCTGGGGTCTGCACGGTGATGACAGGGAGGCGCTTCACCGGATCGAACACAGCGGCGCGGTGGGGCTGCTGTGGGTGGATGACCGCCTGCCGATGGACTGGCCGGTCTCGGCGGGCACGCCCTACGCGTGGCGGGATGTCATCACGCTTCCGCAGGTCACGGTGCCCTACTGGGAGGCGCTGGAGATCGCGAAGATGCCCGCGCCCCGGGCGCGGCTCATCAGCGACGCGTGGCGCGAGGAGGGCGAGTCGGTGAACGTCTTCGGCGACCTGCCCGGCGGCGATGACGAGATGGTGCACATGACCGCGCACATCGACAGCGTGATCGTCGGGACGGGCGCGGAGGACGACGGCTCGGGCGTCGCCGCGATGCTCGAGGCGGCGCGGATGCTCACCCACTCGGGGGAACGCCCCGAGCGCACCATCCGCTTCTGCGGCTTCGGCGCGGAGGAGCAGCTTTCCGAGGGCGCCCGCGTCTACGTCGAGCGCCACGCCGACGAGGCCGATCGCACGCGGCTGGTGGTGAACCTCGATTCGGTCGCGGCGATCACCGGGCGGAACCAGCTCATGGTGGTGGGCCCCGAGGCGCTCACTGAGGCGTGCAGGCGCATGACCACGCCGGGCTACCAGCGGCTGCGCGAGCCGCTCTCGGAGGCGGCGGGCACGCAGAGCGAGGGCGCTGGGCGTGGCTCATCGACGCGCGGTGGCGACATGCACCGGCCGGAGGAGGCCGGGCCGGGGGCCACGCGCGGGATCACGGCCGGGACGCCCACGACCGACGGCGGCTCAATCGCCCGCGGCAGCGAGTTCGGCAGGCCGCAGGAGGTCGGACACTCGCCACGGGTCGAGAGCGACGGCAGGCCGATCCTCTCGGGCGAGGTGCTCGAGCATGTGACGCCCTTCTCGGACATGTTCCCGTTCAACGCGCGGGGTTGCCCGTCGGTGTTCCTGCACCGGATGAACCAGGCGGGGACGCGCTACTTCCATCACTCGCACCTCGACGACCTCGGATCGATCTCCGCCGAGGCGATCGCGACCCATGCAAACGCGGCGGCGCATCTCGCGCACCTCGCGGCATTCACCGACCCGCCCTTCGAGCGCGAGATCCCCGACGAGCAGAGCGCCGAGGTGCGGGAGATGGCGGAGAGGTACTTCGGGTGAGTGGCCGGGAAGCGCTCACTCCTCGATCTCCATCCCCAGCGCGCGGGCGATCTCGATGGGGATCCCGGCGTCGGCCAGTTCCTCGGGAGTGTGTGAGACTTTGCCCGAGCGCAGCGCATACTGCCAGCGCCCCTCCACGCGCCGGAGCACGCCGGTGACGTACTGCTCGCCGAAGCCGAACTCCTCATGCCACTGCGGCTCATGCGTCTTCGCCCAGTCGCCCGCGACGGCGCTCACCCGCAGCAGCCACGCGACGCAGCGGTCGCCCCGATCGACGTCTGCGAGGAGCGCGGAGACGAACTGCGGCGGGGCGGCGTGCACGATGACGCGGGCCATGCGGTCGCCGTCGGTCAACTCGACGTGCGGAATATGCCCGAGCATCGCGCCCTCATCGCCATCCCACGCGCGGTAGCGAACATCCACGCCCAGCCCCTCCGCGACGTCGCGGAGCCGCACGAGCGCGCCGAGGCCGTCGGGACGGCTTCTCGGGAGCTGGAGGTAGACGAAGTCATCGCCGCGCATGACGGCCGTCCATCCGTCCACGTCCGCGACGGTCGCGTCGAGCCAATGCACGAGCGGTGCGAGCGGGACGACCACTGCGCCCGCGTGATTGTAGCCGTGCAGATCGAGGAGGACACCGTGGCGACCCGCGGGAACCTCGGCGGACCAGGCGGTTGCGCACGCGACGATCAGAACGATGAGCGTGACCACTCGGCAGATGCGCATCTCCGACACCTCCGCGCTCGGTGGTGGGGGGTGCTGCGCTGATAGGTTCGCGCGACGAACCTCGAGACCTTCTCCCCCAGAGTGACGAAGGCATCGGGAGACGGTGCGGCGAACTGTCCTGCACCATCCTGAGGAGGGAGCACCTGACATGGCCGACAGACCGAACGTATTGCTCATCACCGCCGACCACATGCGCCGGGACGCGGTGGGCTGCAACGGCGCCGAGTTCGTGCACACTCCGCATCTGGACCACCTCGCCGCGCGCGGAGTGACCTTTGCTAACTCCTGCACGCCCAACCCGATCTGCGTGCCGGGACGGGCCTCGATCACGACCGGGAACTACTCGCACGTCGCGACCGGCAACAAGGGCAACGCCGGCCGCATCGGCGACGACCAGATCAAGATCGCGCAGCATTTCGCCGATGCGGGCTATCAGACGACCGCGATCGGCAAGCTGCACTACGTCCCCTACTCCGCGCCGGGGGAGCCGCGCCTGCTGCACGGCTTCCAGCACGCGGAGCTGTGTGAGGAAGGGCGGATCATCGCCAGCTTCGACCCGACGGGGAAGACGCAGGGGCTGGAGGACTACCACGACTGGCTCTACCAGACCGGCTGGGGCGGCTACGAGCGGGCCCACGCGATCGGCAACAACGACGTGCATGCCGCCGCATCGCCGCTGCCGGAGGAGTTTCACGAGGAGGCGTGGGTCGCGACACGAGCGATTGCGAATCTCGACACCCATCTGCAGGAGAGCCCGGACCAGCCGTTCTTCATGTGGGCGTCCTTCACCAAGCCGCACGCGCCCTATGACCCGCCACGACCGTGGGACGCGATGTACGATCCGCGCGAGATCCCACCGCCGGTCGGCGAGATCGGCCTGCTGAGCGATCGCGATCCGATGTACCGCAACTGGCCGGTGGCCTACGGGTGGGACCGGATGTCGCCGGAGGCGATTCAGAACTCGCGGGCGCATTACTTCGGCCTCGTGAGCTTCCAGGATCACAACATCGGCAGCATCATGGCCTACCTCGAGGACGCCGGAGAGCTTGACAACACGATCATCGTCTACTCGTCCGACCACGGCGACCTGCTGGGCGACTTCCGCTGCTTCTTCAAGTGCAACATGTTCCAGGGCTCGGTGGGGGTGCCGCTGATCATCGCCGGCCCGGGCGTGGCGGCACAGGGCTCGGTGGACGCGCTGGCGGGGCTACAGGACATTCTCCCGACCGTCGCGGACCTGTCCGGCAATCCGCTGCCGCGCGAGGTCATGGGTGAGAGCCTCAAGGGCGTTGTAAACGGAAGCGCCGATTCGGTGCGTGAGATGTACATCTCCCAGTGCCTCGAATCGCCGAACCAGCGGTACATGGTGCGCACGCTGGAGTGGAAGTACGTCTACCACGAGCTGGGCGGTGTCGAGGAGCTCTACGACGAGATCGAGGACCGGCAGGAGTTGCACAATCTCGCGGCCGAGCGGCCTGAGGTGGTCGCCGAGTTGCGCGGAGCGCTGCTTGACTGGGTGCGCGAGAACGACGACCGGCACATCCTCGACGAGTCGGGCGACCTCATCACGAGCGACGAGGCCCTCGCCGAATGCGACTGCTTCAACGCCGGCCGCATGGGCTGGCGATGGTACTGAACGACAGGACGTTGGCCGGTCGTCGGTGAGAGGCGACGGCTCACGACGACGGCAGAGCGAGGCATGAGCGCGAGGACGGCCGTTCGGTAGACGGCCGTCCTCCGCGTGTACGCCTGTCCTGTCGCATCCGTGCATGGGCATCCACAGGCGCATCGTGCCCGGGGAATGCTCATGACCCCACGAGGACAGATCGCCCGCACAACGAAGGTTCTACCTGACTGGCGCAGTGTGCGACGACGCTTCCGCGACGGACCGCCCCCGGCCGGGCGGCCGGCGCGTTGCGTCGCGCGTGTCTGACGGCCAGAGCCGTGGACGAAGAGCAGCGAGCACGAGGTGGATGCGGTGGCCGAGTTCGACACATCCGACCAGAATCTCTGTGATCTTCTCGACGCGGACGCTCAGCGCCAGCAGGAGCGGGACATGCCGCAGGAGGCGTGGTCGCGCCCGGTGGATGAGATCCTCGACGAGCTTGACGTTGACCCCGACCAGGGACTCTCCGCCGACGAAGTCCGCAGCCGCCGCAGGCGCTACGGCCCCAACTGCATTCGCAGTGCGAAGAGCCGAACGTGGTGGTCAATCCTCGCGGAGCAGTTCAAGAACGTGCTGATGGCGGTGCTGGCGGTGGCGGCCATCCTCGCGTTCTACCTCGGCGAGCCGATCGAGGGATTCGCGATCACGTTCGTGATCCTGCTCAACGGGATGCTGGGCTTCGTGATGGAGCTTCGAGCGATCCGCTCGATGGAGGCGCTGGAACGGATGGGGCGGGTGTCATCTCGCGTACTGCGGGAGGGCTCGGAGCATGAGGTGGAGGCGGAGGCACTGGTGCCGGGGGACATCGTCCTGCTCGAGTCCGGGGACATCATCAGCGCCGACCTGCGGGTGGTGCGTGTCTCCAAGACGCAGGCCGACGAGTCCGCCCTGACCGGCGAGTCCGAGCCGGTGACGAAGTCCACAGAGCCCGTGGGGGAGGACGCGCCGCTGGCCGAGCGCACCTCGATGCTCTACAAGGGCACGGCGATCACGCGGGGATCGGCGGTGGGCGCGGTAATCGCCACCGGCATGAACTCCGAGCTGGGGATCGTCTCCGAGCTGGCCGAGAGCGCCGAGAAGATGGTCACGCCGCTCGAGGAGAAGATCAACACGCTCGGGACGAAGCTGGTGATCGTTACCTCGGCGGTCGTGGTCATGGTCGTGATCGCGGGCCTCCTCCGCGAACGAGAGCCCTTCGAGATGATCAGGACGGGGATCGCTCTCGCGGTGGCAACGATCCCCGAGGGCCTGCCGATCGTGGCGACGATCGCTCTTGCGCGCGGGATGCTCCGGATGGCGCGGCGCAATGCCCTGATCAACCGGCTCTCTGCGGTGGAGACGCTCGGCTCGACGGGCATCATCGCGACGGATAAGACAGGCACGATCACCGAGAACCGGCTGACGGCGCGGGAGTTGCGGCTCAATGAGACGGTCGTCAGCGTGAGCGGAGGCCCCCTCACCGACGAGGGTGAGTTCGAGGTGGACGACGAGGCGGTCGAGATTGAGCAGATCCCCGGTCTCAGGGCGGCGCTGGAGATCGGCGTGCTGTGTAACGAGGCCTCGCTCAGGGAGAAGGCGGACCACGAGTTCGAGCCGCGCGGTGAGCCGCTGGAGGTCGCGCTGCTGATCGCGGCGCGGAAGGCCGGTCTCGACGCGGACTCACTCGTGGAGCAGATGCCCCGTGTGGATGAGGAGCCTTTCGACCCCGAGCGCAAGATGATGGCGACGGTGCACGAGCTGGACGACCGCTTCCGTTACGCGATCAAGGGCGCTCCCGAGGCCGTCCTCGACGCTTCGACACATGAACGGCGTGGCGATGAGCATGAGGAATTGACCGAAGAGCGCCGGGGGCGGTGGATTGAGCAGAACGAAGCGATGGCGCGCCGGGGCCTGCGTGTGATCGCGCTGGCGGAGAAGTACGCGGACGACCCGGGCGAGGACGTCTACAAGGGCCTGCGGATACTGGCGCTGATGGGGACGATTGACCCGGCTCGCGCGGATGCGCCGGCGGCCATCCGCGAATGCCGGGATGCGGGCATCCGCGTGGTGATGGTGACGGGCGACCAGGCGATGACGGCACAGGCGGTGGCCCGCGAGGTCGGCCTGATCTCCGACGAGGATGGCGGCGATGAGCAGACCGTGCTTGAGGGCTCGATCCTCGAGAACCCCGACGAACTGAGCGAGGAGGACCGCGAGGCGATTCTGCGCGCACCGGTCTTTGCGCGGGTTTCCCCGAAGCAGAAGCTGAACCTCGTTCAGTTGTACCAGCGCGAGGGGGATCTTGTCGCGATGACCGGCGATGGCGTGAACGACGCCCCCGCGCTCAAGACCGCCGACATCGGCGTGGCGATGGGCCAGCGCGGCACTCAGGTCGCCCGTGAGGCCTCGGACATGATCCTGCAGGATGACGCGCTGAGCACGATCGTCGTTGCGGTCCGCGAGGGGCGGATCATCTTCAGCAACCTGCGCAAGTTCGTCACGTTCCTCCTGTCGTGCAACGCCAGCGAGGTGGTTGCGATCGGCATCGCGACGCTGACGGCCCTGCCGCTGCCGCTGCTGCCGCTGCAGATCCTGCTGATGAACCTGGTCACCGATGTGCTGCCCGCGCTGGCCCTGGGGGTCGGCGAGGGCCCCCGCAACGTGATGGACCGCAAGCCGCGGCCTGCCGACGAGCCGGTGCTGACGACGAAACACTGGCGCGACATCGGCATGTTCGGGGTCTTCCTCGGGCTTGTGACGCTTGGGGCGTTTCTGCTGGCGCTGAACTGGCTGGAGCTTGAGAAGCCCGCGGCGGTGACCGTCGGCTTCCTCACCCTTGCCACCTCACAGCTCTTCCACGTAAACAACGTGCGGGATCGGCAGTCGAGCATCTTCATCAATGAGATAACCACGAACCACTGGCTCTGGGGTGCGCTCGCCGTGAGCGTCACGCTGCTGGTCGCCTCGGTCACGGTGCCATCGCTCAAGGAGGTCTTCGGGACATTCACTCCCGACGGCCCGATGATTCTGCTCATACTGGGGATGAGCGTGATCCCGATGATCCTCGGTCAGCTCTACCTCGGGCTGCAGAACCGAGTTGCAGAGCGCACAGACGACTGATGGTGACCGTCCGGGTCAGTTCACACACGGGAGGTTGTTGCCGTGTCGCAGATCGTTACTCTGACAGTGAACCCGGCAGTTGACCGGATAATGTCGATCGACCACGTTACTCCCGACGTCAAGCTCCGCTGTGAGAGCGTCCGTCGCGACCCGGGCGGCGGCGGTGTCAACGTCGCGCGAGGCATCCGCAAGCTTGGCGGAGATTCGCTGGCGATCTTCACATGTGGCGGGCCGGCCGGCGAGATGTACCGCGACCTGCTCGACCGTGAGGGCATCCCGAACGTGCCCGTCCGGATTGACGGTCTCACGCGCGAGCACATCATGGTCAAGGAAACCTCGACCGGCCGGAACTACCGTTTCGGAGAGCCGGGTCCGGAGCTGAAGGCGGATGAGGCGGACGCCTGCGTTCAGGCCGTCATCGATCTTGATCCAACGCCGGACTACCTGGTGCTGAGCGGCAGCCTCCCGCCCGGAGCCGGTGATGACTTCTACGCGCTCGTGATCGGACAGGTCGCCGAGCACACACGCGTGGTCATCGACACGTCGGGACCGGCTCTTCGAAACGCGCTGGGTGCGGGCGTCTACCTCCTCAAGCCGAACGCGCGGGAGCTTGGTGAACTGGTGGGACGGACCATCGAGGGCCAGCGGGAGATTGAGGATGTCTCGCGCTCTCTGGTGGACGAGGGGAGGGCGGAGGTGGTCGTGACCTCGTTCGGGGCGGGCGGAGCGGTGGTCGTGACGGAGGACCTCGCCCTCCGCATCCCTGCGCCGGCGGTGAAGGTGGAGAGCAAGGTGGGCGCGGGTGACACGATGGTGGCGGGGATCGTGTTCGCGCTCGACCGGGGCGACTCTATCCGCGAGGCGGTGCGACTCGGCACAGCCGCGGGGGCGGCGGCGGTGATGGACCCCGAGACGGGCCTCGGCTCCCCGGAGACGGCGCAGCGCCTCTACCAGCAGATGCTCGAAGAGCACGAGATCATCTGCGGGCCCGAGAGATAGACGGCCCTGCCCGGCAGGCGCGGGCAGGTCCCGGTCTGCGTCACGGAGAACCAGTCCCCGGCTCTCCACCACCGGGGGCCGGAGAGTGCCTGCCTCCGAGCCCGCGTACGCTGAGGTGATCCGCTGTGCCCGACGTCTGGATGCCCGACTTCGACCGATTGTTGACCGTGCTGAGGCTCAAGGGCGAACCCGACCGCCTGCCCTTCCTCGACTTCAGCCACGACCCGCTCATCATGCAGCAGGTCCTCGGGCGGGAGATGCCCGCGGACCCGAAGGCCGCGCGAGGGTTCCGCATCGACTTCGCCGTCGAATGTGGCTACGACGTCGTCCGCGCCAGCGTCGCGAACTACCAGTTCGCAGGGCCCGGCCAGCGCGCGGCCGATGACACGGCCGAGGTCTCCCGCGGGAAGAGATCGTGGCGAGACGATCACGCCGGGCTGATCGGCTCGTGGGAGGACTTCGAGGCCTACCCGTGGCCCCGGATCGAGCAGGCGGACTTCAGCGATGTCGAGGCGCTGGGGGCGATGCTGCCCGCGAACATGAAGCTGGTCGTGACGCTGCCGGGCGGGGTGCTGGAGAATCTCATCCGCGTCGTCGGCTATGAGCCGCTGTGCTACATGCTGGCCGACGATCCGGGGCTTGTGCGAGCGGTCGCGGACCGGGTCGGGGAGTGCGAGCTTGCGCTCTACGAGGCACTGGTGGACTTCGAGCAGATCGGCGCACTGTGGCTCAACGATGACCTCGGGTTCAAGACCGCAACGATGGTCTCCCCCGATGCGCTGCGCGAGTACGTCTTCCCGTGGCATACCAGGCTGGTGGAGTGCGCCCACGCGAATGACAGGCCGGTTATGCTGCACGCCTGCGGGAACTGCGGGGAGATCATGGACGATCTGATCGCCACCGGCATCGACGCGAAGCACTCGTTCGAGGACGCGATCATGCCGGTGGCGGAGTTCAAACGCGCCTTCGGTGACCGCCTCGCGATCATCGGCGGGATCGACATGGACGTGATCAGCCGCTGCGACGAGGACGAGGTGCGGGCGTATACCCGTCGGGTCATCGAGGAGTGCGCGCCGGGCGGCGGCTGGGCGCTGGGCACGGGCAACTCCGTGCCCAACTACGTCCCCGTGGCGAACTTCCTTGCGATGCTCGATGAGGGGCGGCGCTTCGGCGCGTACTGAGCGGCGCGGGCCGTCGTCGGTGGCTACCCGTCGCCGGCGATCTCCCTGAGGAGGCGCGTGGCCTCCCCGCGGATCATCTCGAAGGCCTCCGGCACGAGCTTCGCCCAGTAGCGCGTGACCGACTCGTGCCCGCCTCGCGCGAGCGCCTCGGCGGTGGGGATGTACCCCACGTAGTGCGAGGTGCAGTGCGCGATGAAGGTCGGCCGGAAAGGTGAGGCCATCTTGACCGCGAGGCCGAGTTCGACGAAGGGTTCGCCCGGCAGGCCCACGATCGCCGTGTCCCCGATACGCAGCACCTGGATCTCGTAGCTCAGGTTCGGGTTGCGTTGTCGCTGCAGATGCACGCTCCATGTGCTCGCCGCCTCGATCCACTCGCGCGCAAGCTGCCCGGGCCTGTCCGGATCCCACGGCGGCTCAGGGTCGGACTCGAGCACCCCCTGCGCCCACGAAAGCTCGTCGTCAGTCAGTTCGCGCAGCGGGATCGGCAGCTCGATCCGGCGGAACTGGAGGATGGCCTCGCCGCTGAACTCCAGTCGCGGGAGCACCATCTCGGTTGTCTCGGCCAGTCCGCGCCCCATCGCACGGTGATCCGAGCGATCGGCGGGGTTGATGTTGCCGCAGGCGCCGTTGATGACCAGCGGTACGCACCGGTCGCCGAGGATCGCGCGCATCTGCGCCGCCCACGCTCCCGGCCAGTCGGCCGACACCAGCGGCCTGGGGAAGACGCAGACCGGGTGGCAGGTGTGATGCAGCAGCAGGGCCGGGACATCCAGGGTGCCGCGGCGGAGGGCCATGACCCCGACCTCCGGATCGGTCGGGCCCTCGATGAAGCGGATGGTCTGCCCGGCGGACGGGGCCTCCCAGGAGCGCGTGACCATCGTGATGCCCCCGTCCATCGTCACCGCACGGCGGTTCGCGGCCCAGCGGCCGTCGCTGCCCGATGCCACCGCGATCTCCGCGGGCTCGGTGTCCTCGGCGGCTCGAACGATCGCCTCAACGGCCCGGTCGGCCGCCCACTTGCTGAACGCCTCATCACCGCCGCGGACCCACTCGAACTCCTCGGGCAGTTCAGGGAAATCCGGATCGAGCATGAAATGACCGATCGGTGGCGCGGAGTGTGTCTGGGTGGCGTGAACCATGATCGCGTCGCGCTCGATGCCGAGGAGTTTGTACACCTGCTCGCGGATGTACTCGGTCCACTCCTCGGTGATGATGGTCACATCGATCGCGACAACGCAGATCTCGCAGCGATCGGTCTTGAGGGCGACCGCCTTCGCCTGGAGCGGATCGAGAGCCACCCGTGGTGGGCGGTGGTAGCCGACAGCACCCGCGAGTTGGGTCCCGGCGGGCGGAGTGATCTCAACGCTTGCGGCTCCGGCCTGAAGCGCGTCGCGTGCGGCCATCAGATCTCACCTCGGCGCAGCCTCGATGCGCGACAGGTGCTCTACGGCGGTGATGCCCGGCGGTTGCGCGGGGTTGAGGACCTACTCCCCGTGACGCGGGCGGATCGGGAGATCCTTGACGAACGTGTTTCCGTAATGCTCGGCGACCCGGACGAAGTTGGATTCCCAGGTGCCCGCCTTCGAGTAGATGACGAAAGCGTCCACCGTCGTGCGCCCGAGTTCTATGTTCGCCCGCGTCCGAGTATGTCCGTCGATCAGGTAGCGCACGTAGCCCGAGTCGCCGACAAAGTGCTCCTCAACCAGCACCGGAACGTCGAGCTTCCCCTCGCGAACCAGTTCGAGCACAAGCTCATACTTCTCCAGCTCAATCGCGTTCTGCGTGGCGATCAGACGGTGTGCCGGGACGCGCCTGTGCTCCTCTTCCACGCGGACACCAAGCTGCGCGTATCCCTCGATGACATCGCCCAACGAGTGCAGTTGCCGCTCATGTGTGACCAACTCCTCGCGCCTCATGCCTCCACCTCAGGTTTCTCCGTCCTCGCGCAGCGCTGCCTCCCGTCAGGGAGAGTTCGCCGCCCGGTGGGCTCAGGCCTGTCGGATGGCATCGATTGCCCGCGCGATGGCCTCGCTGAGCGCGCCCTCAGACGCCGGGCCGAGGAGGTGGCTCTCACAGCCGCAGTCCGAGCAGCCGAAGCCCTCGACGCCGGCGAGCCGACCGGCCAGCGCCGTCGCGATGCGGCACTCGAGCCGCTCGTCACTCTCCACCCGCACGACCTCCCGCACCTCGGCGTGCTGCAGCAGGTAGTCCACATGCCAGTGCAGCCGCTTGTCGTCGCGCAGGTGCCGGGCGATGCGGGCGTCGAGACCGGCCATCGCCGAGCCGACGTAGGCGTACATGCCGGCCGGGAAGCGAACGTCACCGAGGGCGCCGACCCTGATGACACAGTCGCGGTCGAGACGCATCACCAGAACATAGCTTCCGCCCAGGGCAACCACCTCCGCTCGCGGGCTTCGCGAAGCAGGCGCCACAGTCCTCCAGGCCGGGGGGCACTTGAAGTGCAATGCGTCGAAGCTTAGAATACGCGCCAGGGGCGACCATCGTTCAGCGGATGGAGGTGAGACTCCGACCGATGGCGGGAATCAGGCGACGCATCCTCAACACCGTGGTGGAGATGGGCTCGGACGAAGATGCATTCGTCAGCCATCTGCGCCGCCTCGCTCGTTTCGGGAAGCGCGTCGCGCCATCGTGGCAACACCGCAGGCAGCTTGCGATGCTGGAGGAGGCGGTGGAGGCCGATCACCCCGCGGTCGAGCTGATCCGCCGCGTCATACGCGACTGCCATCCGAACTACCGCGTTGCGGTGGCGGACCTCTTCATCACACATAGCTGGGAGGGATCCCGCCAGCGGCGACGCTTCGAGGCGCAGCATCGCACCCCGGCTCCCTCATTCATCGTGATCTCACCGCTCGCGTCATGCAATCTCAGTTGCACCGGCTGCTACGCAGGCGCTTACGGCGATGCCGAACCTGTCCTCCCCGGAGAGACCATCGAGCGGCTCATCGAGGAAGTGCGCGGCTGGGGAAGCCGCTTCGTCACGATCTCGGGCGGCGAACCGACGCTGCTGTGGGAGCGCATTCCGGGAGAAGACCGCGGTCTGCGCGAGATCCTCGCGCAGTACCGTGACATGATGTTCCTGATGTACACCAACGGCACCCTGATCGGCGATGAGATGGCTGCGGAGATGGCGGCGCTGGGGAATGTCAGCCCTGCGATCAGCCTTGAGGGGCACCGGGAGCAGACCGACGCGCGACGGGGCGAAGGCGTCTACGAGCGGATCATCGAGGCGATGGCGACACTGCGCAGGCACCGCGTCCTCTTCGGGGCGTCGGTGACGTATACCTCGCGGAACTGGGAGACAGTGGCCTCAGACGAGTTCATCGACACGCTGATCGCACTGGGCTGCATGCACGCGTGGTACTTCATGTACGTCCCGGTCGGGCGTGACCCGGACCTGTCGCTGATGGTGACGCCGAGGCAACGCGAGATCGTCGCGCGAAAGACATGGCAGTGGCTGACGGGCCGGCCGCTCTTCGTCGCCGACTTCTGGAACTCAGGGCCGCTCACGAAGGGCTGCATGGCGGCCGGAGCACCGGCGGGCTACCTGCACGTCACGCATCGGGGGGATATCTGCCCGTGCGTGTTCATGATGTACTCCAGGGACAACGTGCATGAGATGGACTCGAAGACGCCACTGCTGGACGCACTGCGCAGCGACTTCTTCGAGGCGATCCGCGAGGGGCAGCGGGCGACGCAGGACAACCCGCTGGCCCCCTGTCAGATCGTCGATCACCCCGAGACGCTCAGGCGCGCGGTGGACCGTTGCGACGCGCACTCAACGCAGACGGGGCAGCGGATCCTCGAAGAACTCGCCCCGGAGGTCGCCGGGCGAGCCCGCGAGTGGCGCGCGCTTGCTCGCGAACGCTGGACCCGCAGCGGCACCTTCGCGAACTTCGCCGATGCCTACGCCGAGGACGGCTGGCTCCCGCCGGGCTGAGCGGCGGGCAACGCCCGTGGCAGCGCGCGACGGCCGGGCCGGGGTCCCGCCGGCCGTCGATCACTCGGGCAGCGCGGGGAAGTCGCCCAGCGTGTTGCGTGTCCAGAGTACGAAGCGCTCGGTGTCGGTGCCGCCGTCCTCCTGCAGGCGCTTGAGCGCGGCCATCCGATCGCGGATACGCGGGAGCATCTCCACCTGCGTGGTCTGACTGAGCCACGCGTCCGCTTTCCGTGCCGCCCACGCAGTCACGTCCACCTCGATCGACGGCCCCATGCCCTCATGGCCGTGGTAGATGAAAACCAGCGGAACCGTGTAGGGCTCACCGTGGTCGGCGAGGATGTTCTCCCCCGCCTGCCAGACGATCTCATCGGTCATCTCGTGCACAGAGGAGTGGTCGCGATTCCGGTCGTTGGGTCCGAGCGTGAAGAGCACCTGCGGGCGGTGCGCTCGAATCTGCTCGATCAGCAGGCGGGTGAGCTTCCAGTCGTGCCGCACCCCCTGATCGGGCCAGTCGAGGAAGACGCGCTCGGTAACACCGAGGATCTGATCGCAGGCGGCGGCCTCCTCACGGCGCTTCTGTGCGATCGTGTCGGCCCACTCCGCCCGGCAGTAGCCGGCGTCGCCGCGGGAGATCGTGACGACCACGACCTGCGCGCCCGCGTCGGCGTGCGCGGCGATCGTCCCGGCCATCAGAATCTCGTCGTCGGGGTGCGCGCCCCAGACCATGATCCGGTCATATGTATGCATGTGCCTCAGATGCCTCCGTCGCGAACACCAGGAATTGAGAACGCTCCTTCGCCGCCCGTGTTGGGCGTCCACCGGCGCGGCTGGCCTGCGCGGCCGGCCTGCGCGGCACCAGAGTCTGACCTGTCCCCGGGAGGTGAACGCTTCCCGGCAGCGAATACCGCCGCATTGCCTCGCACCGACCGTAGCAACGCTCACTGGATTGAGGGTGCAGAAGATGTCGCGGTTTTGTCCGGCAGTGATGTTGTCGGGCCTTCTGATTGCAGGTGCAGCGCTGTCCGGCTGTGGCGGCGGTTCGACCACGCCGAACGCGAATGTCAGCCCCCTGCGCGTGGTGTCGGGACAGATCGTTCGAGCGCAGCAGTTGCAGGATGGGAGCTTCTTCGTGACGGCCCAGCCACTGCTCGCCGCGGGTGGTTCGCCGTTCTCCGGCTACAACTGGAGCATCGCAAGCGGTTCGGCGTTCCCACCGGGGACGACCGTCTCCGTCCCCACCGGCGTCTTCAGCGGCAGTGGTGAGGGATTGACCGCCGGCCGCGTATACTCCTTCAACATGCGCGTCAGCGACGGGACGAGCGCGGCGACAGGGACGATCAACCTCCAGGTCGATCCGCTCCCATCCAACGGGATCGCCCCGCTCACGACCTTCCAGCAGCCGATGGGCGTCCCCGTGATCACGCTGCCCACCGCGCGCGCCAACCGGCCCTACGGGGCATCCCTGCACGTCTACGGAGGCGAACCTCCCTACAGCTGGTTCGAGGACGCCTCCTTCGCCGGCCGCGGCGACTTCGATCTCTCCGGACTGACCATCGACATGGCCCGGGGTATTGTGCGCGGAACGCCGATGAACAGTGCCGCCGGAAAGACCCTTCGCTTCAGCATTGTCGTCAGGGACAGCAGCGGGGCGACGGCGGCGACCGACGGCGTCGGTCCGGTCTATCAGATCACGGTTCAGTAGCCAACCGGCGCGACCTTCGCCGCATCGTCGGTACGACCGGCGAGGGGGCTCACGATCAGGCCCCTCGCCGGTCCGTCTTACACATGGTCAGCGGATACCCCACCGCCGGTTGAGCTCGTCCTGGTATGCCGCGACTGCTCCTGAGGCCACGTCATCGACCCGCACCTCGCAACCCGCCAGCGCCGACTCGTGGATCGCGAAGGCCGCCGCGAGGTCACGCAGGCCCTCCTCGCCTGAAAGCTCCGGGCGCTCACCGGAGCGGATCGCCTCGACGAACTGGTGCGTCTCCAGCGCGAACGCATCGCGAAGACCCAGCGGGAAACGAGCCGCCGGCTCCGCCGGATCGGCGCGGCCGAGGTAGAGTTCCTCCACCGGTGCCCGGGTGCCGTCGTCGAGGATCGCCTTACCCTGCTGCAGACACCCTGCCGAGCCGTAGACCGCGCGGCCGCCCGGCAGCGCGATCGGGTCTCCGTGCCCGGCCGCCGAGAAGCCCAGCGAGCCGACTGCGCCACCGCTGAACTGCAGGTGCGCGAAGAACGTGTCATCGGCGTCCGCGGCGATCTCCCGGACCACCTCGCCCGCGTCATCGTACTCCCGGCGGACCGGCTCCACGCAGCGCGTGACGGCGGACACCGTCTCGATCTCGCCGCCGACCTGCCGCGCCCAGTCGAGCAGGTGCGGGCCGAAGTCCGTCGCGCAGCCGCCTCCGGCCAGCCGGTCATGCCGCCACGGTGTGTGCCCGAGGATCACGTCCGGGCTCCACTCCCCCGCCCCGACGCTCATGCTCACGACCATCTGCACCGCGCCCAGCAGCCCGCTTTGCGCCGCCCACGCCGCCGCGCGCACATGCGGCCAGAAGCGGTGGTTCTCCAGCACCATCAGCGTACGCTCACTGCGCTCTGCCGCCTCGATCATCCGTCGGGCTGCAGCGCAGGTTAGCGCCATCGGCTTCTCGACGGCCACATGCTTCCCGGCCTCGAGCGCGCGGATGGCGATCGAGTGGTGTGTGGAGTGCGTGGTGAAGACCTCCACCGCATCGATCGGCGCCTCGGCGAGCATTGCGTCGAGATCATCATAGACCTCGACCTCGCCCTCGTGAACGTCGCTGACGTACCGGTGCTCGACACCGAGTGGATCGTTTGGGTTCTCCGATGCGGGCGGCCTCGGCGGCGGCCCCTCTCCGCGCCTGCGGAAGCGCAACGCGTCGTCGATGTTGCGGGCCATCAGAGCCGTGACGCGGAAGCGATCGTAGCCCGCCTCGCGCAGCAGCTTCATGCCGCGCAGATGGGCGGGCATGATCCGCCCGCAGCCGATCAGCCCGATGCGGACCTCGTCTGCCATCGCGATCATCCTCCCTCAGCCGATGGGCTTTGTTTCGCCGCCGACCGCGCGGGCCCTTTGCCACGTGCGCGAGGATAGGCGCGAGGGAGCGAGTGCCGCCGACGGGTACCATGAGCGGGCCCGGCGCACCGAGGGGCGCGCCGGGCCGTGTGGATCGGAAAGGGGACGTCGCAGACTACTGGAACTGCTCGACGTTCGGATCCACGGGAGCGCGGATGCCGGCGAAGAGCGAGTTCCAGATGTTCACATGCCAGAGGCCCGACTGCTCGTTCTGCAGCACGTAGACGACGCGCGGGGCGTCGGCGCCGCCGCTGCGCAGGTAGACCTGCAGGCCGCGCGGATCATTGTCAAGCTGATTGGTGCGCTCGAAGTTGAGCTGCCAGTTGTCCACGTTCATCTGATACGCGTTCTCGGGCGTAGCGCCCACCGCGTAGCTGCGCCAGATGTGCGCGTGGCTCGCACCGGTGAGCCGCTCGGCGAAGAGACGGTTGCTCGGGAGTGTGTCCCATGAGGCCTCGCCGCTGAGCGGGATCGCCATGTACTGCAGCATCTTGCGGCCCTCGTCGCGTGTCTGCGGGTCCATGTACGCGAAGCAGGCGTTGAGGAAGCACTTGACCGCGCCCTGAGGCTCCGCGCCGATCTGCTGATGCAGCGCGCGCAGTTCGTTCAGTGTCTTCGGAAGCCCCTCGGGCACGGCCACGTCGGTCACCGGCTCCCACGCCTGCTGCGCCGCCACCGGCGGGCGGATGTCCACAAAGAGCGTGTGCCAGATGTTCACGTACCACAGCCCAGTGGTGGTGCTCTGCTTCACATAGACCACGCGTGGCGCGTCCGCCCCGCCGCTGCGCAGGTAGACCTGCAGGCCGCGTTCATCGTCATCATGGCGATAGGTGCGCTCCACGTTGAGTTCCCAGTTGTCCGGGTCCATCAGATAGCCGTTCTCGGGCGTCGCCCCCACCGCGTAGCTGCGCCAGACGTGCGCGTAGCTCTGGTCGGTGAGGCGCTCGGCAAAGAGCCGATTGCCCGGGAGCCTGTCCCAGTTCGCTTCGCTCTTAAGCGGGATCGCGAGGTACTGAAGCATCTCGCGCCCCACCTGACGCGTTTCGGGGTTGGCATACACGAAGCAAGCATCAATGAAGTTCTTCACCGCACCCTCAGGCTGGGCCCCGAGCAGTACATGTTGCGCCTTCATCTCGTCCAGCGTCTGTGGCAGTTGCGCCTGCGCGGGCAGTCCCGCCACCAGTCCCAGCACTACTGTGAACATTACCCATCGCGTCATCGATGCGCCCTCCTCATTCGTACGGCCCATGTTCTCAGCAGGCGGTGCAGTCCCACCACTGCCCCGTTCCGTCCCCCGCAGTATTGTTTCCACGAGATGCTACGAATGTTACCATCTTTCTGCGCGAAGGTGAAGCTCGAACACGAGAAGCAGGCCGCGATAAAGTCCTGCGGGAGTCCTGCAGGAGATTCGTGGCGGCCGTCGAATTGCTCAATGAGGCAGACGGGCAGCAGCGAGGTTTTCCCCCAGCATGCCCTGAGCCTCGCGCCCCGGCTATCTCCGCCAACAACCGGGGCGTCTGTACGTACCGGTGTCAGGCATCCTCACCCGCGGCCCGGCCCGCCTCGCGCCTGTGCTCAGGCGCGGCCCAGTGGAAGTACTGCTCCATGAGTTCGGCATTCGGGACAGTCACCGTCTCCTCGCCATCGACAGTCCGCATCGCAGAGTGGAGGGCGTCCGTACGCAGGATGGTCGCCTCCCGGCCGTCACGGAGCGTGAACGCGTGGTCCTCCGGCGGTCGGTTGGCGCTGCGCGTCAGGTAGAACCATCCCAGCACTGACAGCACCAGCCTGCGACCGGGCCCGCTGAAAGACCACGCGATCAGCGCGGCGAGGGTGATCAGCAGCCCCAGCCAGACGATCGCGCCGACCAGCGCCACCGCAAGCTCCATCAGCCCGCTCCAGAGCGAGCCGAACCACGGAAGTCCCACCGCCTCACACGCGATCGCCAGGGCGACCACCCACGCGATCACGTCGGCGACCGCGGTCCGACGAGCGAGTTCTGGCGACTCGTCCGGACGCTCGCCACGTGCATGGCCCCGCGCCTGATCTGCGTCCGGCGGGCGAGCGCCGAGGAGGGGCCGGAGGAGCTTCCGCCCGCCGAACCCGATCAGCAGGAAGAGGAAGAGCCAGATCAGCGGCCGGCTCAGGGAGCGGACGACGAATCCGAGGACGCCCCAGACCGGGTTGCGGGCAAGCCACGCCCCTACCTCCGGCGGCGCCTGCTGGGTCTGCTCGTAGTAGCGGATCGCGCGGTCGATCAGTTCGTCCTCCGCCGACCGCGGGGGCTCGGGCGCTTCGGGGGTGGGTGCGGCGGGCTCCGCGGGGATGATCTCGTCCACCAGCGGAGGCGGGGGTGGCACCTCAGGCGGGATCGGCTCCTCCTGAGCGGACGCGGGCAGCGGCAGCAGCAGCGCCAATGCGAGCAGCAGCGCAACCATCTCTCGCACCCCTCTCATCCGACACGTCACTGTGCGGCCTGGATGCTGAAGAGATCGGCGCCTCGCAGCGCGATCTCCAGCCGGATCACCTCTCCGGCCAGCGCGTCCAGCGAGCGCGCGCCCCAGCGCACGGTGTGCGCGACGCTGTCTCCGCTGAACGCTTCGCCGTCATCGTAGTCATATCCCTCGACAGGCTTCCGAAGACCGTCGGATACCCGGACCGCGATCTCCCCGTCGCTTGCGTCGGCGTTGAGGACGAGGTCGCCGCCCGGCCAGCGGATCTGCCGCGTGACGACGACCCCGCCGTCATCGGGGCCGCGGAGCGAGACGAAGCCGCCCCTGCGGATCATGGTCAGGCCGATCCCGGCGGTGCGGTCGGCGCTGCCGTGCGGGCCGTCGTGGCCGCCGTAGTAGAGCCACCACTCGTCACCGACCTCCACCCAGCCCACACCGCCGAAGACCATGCCTCCGTCCCACGCTCCCTCCGCACCGAGATCGATCAGCAGCGGGCGAGTCGGCAGCCGCTCGAAGTTCACCCCGTCGCGGCTGAAGGCAAGCTCGGTCATGATGTCCGAGTTCATCCTGAAGGGCCACAGCGCGCCCCAGTAGATTCCGGCGTGGCGAAAGACCGGCATGCCGTAGAAGAAGTTGGTGCCGCGCGCGAGGTCGAGTTCGTCCGGGATGAGGATCATGCTCGGGTGGCGGTCGGCGAGCCAGTCTGTCCACAGTTCGGGCGACCGGAGGCTGGCCACGCGTCGCGGCCGGCCGGTGTCGCGCAGCTCGCCGCCGTCGGCGTAGCGTTCCTTGGCGCGGCAGAAGAGCACGAACTCCTGCCGCCGTTCGTCCCAGACGATCGTGTTGTGCGTGTCGGAGTGGAAGCCCGCGATGCGCATGACGCTCTCGGGGTCCCAGTGGATGCCGTCATCGGAGCCCACGAGGTGCAGGCCGCCCATGCCGGTGTACGACATCACATGGCGGTAGCCTCTGCGCGCCTCATCCGGCACGTCGATGATGTGCGGACTGGAGGCGCGGCGTCCGTCGTGGCCGGTCCAGACGATGTTGCCCGCACCGTCCGGCCACTCGTGCAGACCGATCTCCGGCAACTCCCACGCGAGGCCGTCCTCCGACTCGGCGTACCCGACCGCGTAGCGCGGGATGCGCGGGGTATTTCCGTCCTCATCCGGAACATACGCATGCGTCTGATACCACATGCGGAAGATGCCGCCGTCGGGGTCGCGCAGCACCTGCACGTAGCCGCCGCGGCCCGCGATGAGCGGATTGCCCGCGTGCTTCACCGGCTGATGGAACGCCCGCACCACGTTCTGACTCGAGCGGTTCCCCCAGCGGTTGTCAACCAGCCAGTCATCGACGAAATACTGCGGCTCGTGTCCGATCTCGACCGGCTCGGCAGGGACCATCGCCATCACCTCGGCTGCAAGCAGGATCAACGCGACTACCGGCGGCAGGCGGAACATCCAGGCGCCTCCTCACGGGCGGAAACTGAGCGCCTCGTCATACATCGCCAGCACGTTCTCAAGCGGCGTGTCCGGCTGGATGCAGTGCGCGGGGGCGAGGATGTAGCCGCCGCCCGCGCCCATCACCTCGATGCGGTCTCGCACCTCGCGGCGCACATCCTCAGGCGAGCCGTGCGGGAGGGTGCGCTGGGTGCTCACCAGCCCGCAGAACGTGAGGTCCGCGCCGTACTCCCGCTTGATCGTGGCAGGGTCCATCCCCTCCGGCTCGGGCTGCATGGCGTCGAGGATATCGAGACCCATCTCGATGAACGTGGGCATAATCTCGTGGGTGTCGCCGCAGGAGTGCAGCATCGCGAGGCAGTCGTGCTCGTGGGCGAGGTCGATGAACGGTTTGATCCGCGGGACGAAGAACCCGTCGAAGACCTTCGGCGGGAAGAGCCGCCCACCCTGCTGGCCGCAGTCCTCGCCGAGGTGCAGGATGTCGATCGCGCCACCGGCGGCTTCGAGACCCCGACGGCAATGCTCGTAGTAGTGCTCGACGCGCCGGTCGATGATCGCCAGGCCGACCGGGTCCCCCGTCATGATATCCACGAGCACACGCTCCATCCCGCGCCCACGGGAGACGCCGTTGACGATGTCCGGGATCCCCGCGCCGCCGAAGACCACGGCGTGTTCCCCCACCGCCCCCGCCCGCTCGCGCAGGCCCGAGTAGTCGTAGTCGTCCGCGCTCGGCCACGGGTAGGCCTGGACCTCGTCGAGGCTGTCAATCCGCGCGAAGGGAAGCTCGGTGGCCTCCGGGTACGCGCCGCCCTGGTACTGCGTGTTCGTGTAGCCGACGCCCCAGACGTCGTAGTGATCGGCCTCGCCGGGCAGGCCCGGCCCCGGTCTGCACTCGCCTGTGTAGGGCGCGCCGACGTGCCGGAGGTCGATCCCCAGCGCCTCCAGCAGATCGCGCTCGCCGAAGTGCTCAAGCAGCGCAGCGCGCACCTCGGGCGTGAGGTAGATCTGCAGCGGAACGCGGTCGGTCTCCTCGTGGCGGCAGGCGGCGAGTACGCGCTCTTTCGATGTCATCTGCACCCTTCCCCTCGCTCGTAGAGATACGCCCTGCCTTGCTTGCCCACCTGCTCAATCGCGCCGACTTCGCGCAGCACGTAGGCGATCCTGCCGGCGAGGCGCTTGCGGATGCCGCCACACTCGCGGATGTCCGCGACCGTGAACTGCTCCGGCAGGCCCTCGGGCAGCAGCCGCGCGAGGTCCGCGGGCCGCTCGAAGCGGTGGCGCTCGAGGATCGCCAGCAGCTCGTGGCCGCCGATGGATTCGCCGTTGCGCCGCCAGCTTCCCTTGCCGTCGTCGATCCGCGTCTCGCGCGCGGCGATCACGATCAGCTCCAGCGAGATGTTCTCGCGCGCGAGCAGCTTCGTGGCGTAGACCAGTTCGCCGAAGACCTCGCACGGCTGCCAGCGCTTGGGCGAGCGGCGGCAGGAGATCTCCTCACCGGTCTCGCCATCGTACTTCGCGATCCACTTGAAGCGCGGGATCGGATGCACGAGCACCACCGGGTGCTCATCCGCGAGTTCGTGGAGCTTGTCGCGGATGGCGGTAAATGAGCGCGTCTGAATCTCGTAGATGACACCGTCGCGGATCGCGTCCGCGCGGTACCCGTCCATCTCGACCTCGATTGCCCCGTCCTCGCCCGCGTAGAAGCGCTGCAGGGCCTGGTGCAGTTCGGAGGGCATTGGTGAGAGTTCTCCTCGTGTGGCGGACGGTCGTGTGTCGTCGGAGAAGCGGGACCCCGTTCCCGCCTGTGTCGTTTGCTATTCGCGGGCCATCCGAGGACATACGGCACAGGTCGCGAGATGTCGTGCATCTCCCGGGGTCCGACCTCTCCGAACGGAACACGGCCACGGCACAGACCGGAACGGGGTCCGGCCTCTCCAACGGCTGTCCTCACGCCCACTTCTCCGCCAATTCGATCGCCAGCGTCGCCCACTCCTGCAGGCGGTTCTCGTGGCCACGAAGTGTCTCAAGCTCGCGCAGGACGATCTGATAGTGGTGCCCCTGCAGGCGCTGCAGGCCCCACTCAAGGTGCTTACGATGCTCGTCGAGCGTCTCCGGCAGTGTCACCTGCGCCGCGGACTGCCGCCACATGATGCAGTGGTCAGTCCCGCAGGCGTCGATGATCTTCTCGAGGTCGCTCCAGAAGCTGCACACGAAGATGCGCAGGTTCGGAATGCCCAGCACGATCTCGGTCTTGTTCGAGAGGCTCTCGCAGCAGCCGTACTGCACGCGGCCGAAGCTCTGGAAGAGCACCTTCTGGTAGCTGAGCAGGAATTCCTCGTGCATCGGCGGACTGACGGTGTCGAACTCCTGCGAGTTCGCGGCCACCCAGAGGTTGTGCAGGCCGACAGGCCCCTCGTCCGGCGGATTGCTGACCGGGTCGGAGCAGAACATCGGCTCATGGTGGTTGGTGGTGAGCACCCCGGCTTCCTCGGCGCAGCGCATGCCGTTGAGGACGCCCTCGGTGAGCTTCGCCATCGCGCGGTGGACCATCTCCGGCCGGAAGGCGAGGTCCTCCATCATCGGCCCCATCCCGCGCAGGGCTTCGAGGTAGTTCTGAAGCTGCGGGACCAGCGGCGGGTAGCCCTCGACCCGCACGGGCATCGCGTTGCCGAGGATATCCTGCATCTGCGAGGCGGCGCGCTCCGTCGCCTCGGCGTCGTAGTAGAAGCGCGGCACGCGCAGCCTCTCGTAGTCCTCGGGCGTCTCGATCGGATGGAAGTACCTGAAGCCGCCCTGCTCGGTGGAGCCGATCGACTGCCGCGTCTGCAGCCCCCAGACCGGCGTCTCCTCGGGGCGGATGACCGCGCGCACGCCCCACCACGGCTCGACGATGTGGTCGTCGCCGACCGAGTCTTTGAAGAGGTCGCGGCGCAGTGCGCGCTCGACGCTGCGGCAGGTGGCGTCCTCGCACTGCAGGTCGCTTTCGGGCAGTATCTCACGCCACGCGAGTGCCACGCGACACCAGACCGGCGCGCGGTCGGGTCTGCGAAGCTCGTTGACGTCGCGCCAGCGCCCGCGGCGGCGCTCGTATTCCTCGCTCCGCGCCAATTCCATCACCCGGCGCGCGAGGTCACGGACGATCTGAAGGTCACTCCCGGCGAATGTCGCGGCCATCGGCAGTGCTCCCGGTTGTGTCATGCGTGGATGCTGAGCGGGTATTCACCTGCGAGGCCCGAGATTCCTTGTGCCGGCAGGTGGGGTGGTCATCGGCGCAGAATGCGTATCCGTTCGGCCCACAGGATCCGCTCGGAGGTGGCTGTGATGCGCGCTCTGGTGGTCTACTACTCACGCACGGGTGTGACGAAGAAGGTCTGCAACGCGATCGCGGACGTGATGCGGGCGGCGGATGAAACGGTTGAGGTGCAGGTCGAGGAGATCGTGGATACAACCGACCGCGAGGGTGTGCTGGGCTACGCCCGCGGCGGGAAGGACGCGATGTTGAAAAAGCCAACGGAGATCGAGCCGGTCCAGGCCGACGTGGCTTCCTTCGATGCGGTCGTGATCGGGACACCGGTCTGGGCATTCACCTGCGCGCCGGCGGCACGGGCGTTCTGTGAGCAGTTCGCCGGGGACCTCGACACCGTGGCGTTCGTGGCGACGATGGGTGGCTCTGGCGACCAGGGAGCGTTCGATGCGCTGGAGCAGTACTGCGGCGCGAAGCCGGTCGAGACTCTGTCGCTGCGCGAGCGTGATGTGAAGGCCGACCATCCGGTGAACTACGTGGCGCCGATGGAGGCGTTCGCGAAGGAGCTGGTGGCGAGGCACGACGCGTAGCCGCCGCATGGCCGCGACCCTCGCGGTCCTGCCTCGCCCTGTGATTGCTCGCCCCGCGCCTTACGCCACGCCGATCGAGCGCAGGTAGTCCATGCACTCGATGACCGCCTGGTGGCGGCCCTGAGCGTCGAGATCGCGCATCAATTCGCCCTCAAGCTCGAGCGTGAGAGGGCCGTCGAAGCCCGCGGCCTCCAGCGTCCCGAAGATGCGCTCAAACTGAACCACGCCCAGGCCGAGTACGGGGAAGCGCCCCGACTTGAAGCCGCCGTCGGTGTCCTTGAGATGCACGCTCACCACGTAGTCGATGACGCGCTCAAGCTCGTCGGCGCTGTCGAGGCCCTCGTTGTAGAAGAAGATGTTGGCGGTGTCGAAGTTCACTCGCAGGTTCGGGTGATCCACCGCCTCCATCGTCCTGAGCATGAGATCGGCGTTCTCGCAGTAGGGCGGGTGGGTCTCCAACGAGATGACGATCCCGCGCCGTGCGGCCTCCTCGGCGAGGTCGCGCAGCAGGCCCATCGCGGCGTCGAGGTCCTCCTCACCGGAGGCGCTGGTGAAGAAGATCGGGATGCCGAGCGCCTGCGCGGCGTCGAGGCCGCCGATGTACGCGGCGATCGACGCCTCATCGTTGAGCTTCACGCCACCGGCGACGGTCATCGGCTCAATGCCGACCTCGCGCAGCGCGGCGACGATGTCGGCGAGTTCATCGTGGGGCCTGACACTGACTTCGAAGCCCTTGATGGACGTCTCGGGCAGCAGTTTGACGGCGTTCTCCCACCCGCGATAGACCGGCTCGCGTACTGAGTACTTGCTGAAGGACATGGGTTGTCTCCTCTGCAGCGACGGATTGGCGTGACGCGCAGCCTCAAGGGCCGGGCCCGCGAGGTCTGGTCAACTCCTCGAGTTGCACCCTCCCGGCGCCCCCGCTCACTGCGCTGAAAGGGCAACGTTCACCGGCGGAACGCCGTCCGTGTCGGCGATCGCATCAGCGCTTCGTGCGATCCAGCGACAGTTCGTGCGCGATCTGGTCGAGCATCGCGGCGGTCGCGAGCTGCGCGTTCACCTGGGCGAACATCAGGACATGATCGACCGTCTCGAGCTTCTCCGCGGCCTGCTTGAGGGCGTTCTTGGCATGCTCGGCGTGGAAGTCATACTGCTTCTTCATGGCGGTTGCTCTCCCGGACAGGGTTCTCAGTACTGTGTGTAACGGTGATAGGTTGACCACGCAGCATTCAGATACCTTCGCGCGTTTGCCCCTCCTTAACCTGTCAGCGCATCCATCACCTCAGCGAGGCTCCTCGCGTGGCGGTCGATCTCGGCCCAGGGGTCGCCACGATCGGCGAGGCGATCGAGGATATTGCGGATATGCCAGCGCCGCGGACCGATCTCCGGGTCCTCGAGTTCCTCCCAGTCCAGCGGCGCGGCGACAGGCGCTCCCGGCTTCGCGCGGACCGAGTAGGGCGCCACGGACGTCTGCGACCGCGAGTTGCGCCAGGGGTCGATCAGCAGCCGCCCGCGCCGCTTCGCCTTCCGATGCTCCACCGTCAGCCGCTCGGGATCGGCCTGCGCGACCGTGCTCGCCAGAGCCTGCGCGAACTGCGCCACCCTGTCCACCTCGACCTCCGGCTGCAGTGGCGCCACCACGTGCAGCCCGCGCGAGCCCGTCGTCATCACGAACGCCGACAGCCCGATCTCTTCCAGCAGCGAGCGGATCGTCCGCGCGGCCTCGATCACCAGCGCAAACTCCGCGCCCTCGGGCGGATCGAGGTCGAAGATCAGCCGGTCCGGGTAGAAGAGCCGATCCCGACGGCTCGTCCAGGTGTGGAGCACCGGCACGAGGTTCGCGAGGTACACCAGGGCATCCGGGCTGTCGGCGATCGCGTAGGAGATCGCGTCATGACCCTCGGACTCGACGACCTCGCGCGGGATCCAGTCGGGAAAGTACTCCGGCGCGTCTTTCTGGAAGAACGTCTCGCCGTCGGGGCCGTCGGGGAATCGCATCATCGACAGCGGCCGGCCGTCGATGTGCGGCAGCATCACCGGCGCCACCCGGCGGTAGTACTCGACGAACTCGCCCTTCGTGATCTCGGCATCGGGGAAGAGCACCTTCTCCTCGTTGGAGATCGAGATCTCGTGCGAGAGTTCGACCGGCTTCAGTGGTTCGGGCGAGGGTCTCTCGGCGCGCTCGCGGATGACCTCGGTGGGGTCAAGTTCGTCGCGAAGCCCGAGGAATCGGGGGTGGCGCAGCGTCCCCGCGTCGGTCCACTCGGTGAAGCCGACCTCAGCCACGAGCGCGGGCTCGACGTAGTGGGCGTCATCCGGGAGTTCCTCGCCCTCCGCGAAGGGTGGATCGTCGCGGGTGATCTCCCGCAACTGTGTGTGAATGCCGCGAAGCTCCTGCTCGGTGAAGCCGGTGCCGACCTTCCCCGCGTACCGCAGCGCGCCATCGTCGTAGTACCCCAGCAGCAGCGAGCCGAAGCCCGTCCGTGAGCCGCCCGGCTCGGTCCATCCGGTCACCACGAACTCCTGCCGGCGCACGCACTTGAACTTGAGCCAGTCGCGCGAGCGACCGCCTGTGTACTTCGAGGCGGCGTTCTTCGCGATCAGCCCCTCCCAGCCCGCCTCGCACGCCTCCTCGTAGAAGGCCTCACCCTCCTCGCGCCGATGGTCGGTTGGACGGAGCGGATCGCGCAGGTGGAAGGCCGTCGTGAGAAGCTGCCTGCGATCGATGAGGTCCACGCGGGTCAGGTCGTAGCCGGCAAGGTGCAGCAGATCGAAGACGAGGAAGTGGACCTCGACGCCGGTGGCGCGGGCCTTTGCTGCTGAGCCGACGTGCATCCGCCTTTGCAGCCGGGAGAAGCTCGTGAGCCCTCGCTCATCGAACGCCACGATCTCCCCGTCGAGGACGAAGTCGTCCTGATCCAGCTCCGCGATGGCATCAACAAGCTCGGGATACGCATCGTTGATGAGGTTGCGATTGCGCGAGAAGAGCCGCACCTCGTCGCCGCGGCGGAATGCCAGGCAACGCTGGCCGTCGAGCTTCCGCTCAAAGATCCAGCCCGGGTCGGAGAAGCGCTCATCGGTGAGGGTCGCGAGCATCGGCTCGATCCACTCAGGCTGCTCGGCGCGGAGCAGGTTCGCTCGCTGATCGGCGGGCAGGCCGCCGAAGAGGCGGTCGGGGCCCGGGCCGGAGCTGTCCGACAGCTCGTCGATGGTCCGTCCGCTGATGACCGACTCGGGGCGCTCGGCGAGGATGTCACGGTCGGGGTCGGCATCGGGCCCCTTCATCTTGAAGAAGAGCCACTGGTCGTCATCACCGTCGCGGTCCGTGCGGATAAGCGCCCAGTCACCCTTCAGCTTCTCGCCGTCGAATCTGACCGCGAGGTGGCCTTCCTCGAGGCCGGTCTCGGCGGGCCCCTTTCCCTCGTGGGCTCGCCGCCAGGTGCCACGATCCCAGACGATCACCGCGCCCGCGCCGTAGTGTCCCTCGGGGATCACGCCCTCGAAGTCGGCGTAGCTGAGCGGGTGATCCTCGGTGCGGATCGCGAGGCGCTTGACGTCCGGGTCGTAGCTGGGACCCTTCGGCACCGCCCACGAGACGAGCGCGCCGCCGATCTCAAGACGCAGGTCGTAGTGCATCCGGGTGGCGTGATGCTGCTGGATGACGAAGCGGGGTTCGCCGGGCGAAGGCTCGCCGCTTCCCGATGGCTCGGGCGTGGCGGCGAAGTCGCGCTTCTCACGGTATTCTCTGAGCGCGTCATCAGGTGCTGTCACGGGTGTCGTTCGTCGTCGCCGCCGTCACTTCATCGCCTCGAGTGACTTCTTCAGCGCCTCCACGAGGCTCTCGGCCTCGACTTCCTCGGCCCTGCGTTCGGGGATGACGAACTCCTCGCCCTCGGCCTTCGCCCTGAGCAACTCGCGCACGCGCTGCTCGTACTCGTTGGTGAAGTCCTCCGGATGGAACTCCTCGGTCATCGCCTCGATGAGCCTGGTCGCGATCTCAAGCTCATCGTTCTTCACCGCCACATCGTCGAGATCGAGCCCCAGTTCCTCCGTCGGTCGGATCTCGTCGGCAAAGCGCATGAGCACGAGACAGAGCATCCCGTGCAGCGGCCGGACGGCGGTGAGATGCTCGCGCCCGTGCATGACGAACTTCGCGATCCCGACCCTCCCCGCTTTCTCCATCGCCGCGAGCAGCAGCTTATAAGGCTTCTTCGCGCTCTCATCGGGCAGCAGGTAGTAAGGTTTGTCGTAGTAGATCGGATCGATCTCCGCGATGTCCACGAAGTCCTCGATCTCGATGGCCTCGGCCTTCTCCGGAGCGAGCTGCTCAAGCTCCTCGGGCTCGACGACGACGTACTCGCCTGACTCGACCTCGTAGCCCTTCACCAGATCACTGCGTTCGACCTCATCTCCCTGATCGTTTACTGTCAGGTAGTGGATCCGACTGCCGGTTTCGGGATCAATCAGGTTGAAGCTCGGGCTGGTGTCCTGCACGGCCGTGACAAGTCGCACGGGCACATGCACCAGCCCGAAGGTGATTGCGCCGGTCCAGATGGCGCGCGGCATCTCGGCACCTCCATGCACGGCGGCAGGTCTTACTGCTCGTCGAAGGGCCCGCCACCGACGAGCGGGTGCGGGTAGACGTAGGGCTCGTAGCCCGGCTTCGGCTCGAGATGGTAGTCGCGGCCGATCTTGATATGCTCGGCGGAGCGGCTGGGGACGTAGGGATCCACCGGCTCTCCATCGAGCGTGTTGCCCCAGACCCAGTAATCATGCACCTGGTCGGCGATCGGGTAGGGCTGGCTCCAGTCGATGCGCGAGTCGAAGTCCAGCGTGAGGCCGATGCCCCGGGAGTGGTCGCGGATCGTGTTGTTGAAGACAACGCCGCCGCCTCCCCGGAGCATCATCGCGGGGGCGTCCTGCCGCGGGTTCTCGACGAGGTTCTCGTAGATCTCCACCCACTGCGTGCCTCGCGGGGAGCCGTAGCCGGGCCCGTGCGCGTCGATCGCCTGCGTCTTCGCGTTCTGATGCACGTGGTTGTGCCGGAAGACGTAGACCGCGCCGGCGTTGGAGGCCACCGCGTGACGGGAGCCGATCAGCTCACAGTCCTCGATAAAGACCGCGTCCGGGCCGCCCGGCTGCAGGTCGTCGCGCCACTCGTTGTTGCCCATCGCCACCACGCCGTAGCCGAGGTTATTGATCGCGGGCTTAAAGACGTCAACCATCAGGCAGTGGTCGATCACGCCCGCTTCTCCACCCCGTACGTGGACGCCTGCGCTCCCGAAGCGCTCGAAGCGACAGTGATCGACGCGGAACCCGCGCAGATTGCGCAGCATGATGCCGTTGTCGCCGCCCCTTGAGTCCGGATCGAGGACGCCGACAAGGTTGAAGCCCGATATCTGCGTCCCCTCGGGACCGGGCCCCTCAACGCGGATCATCGCGCCGCCGGCATTGATGTCCGTCAGCGGGCCGCGGAAAAGCTTCGTCCTGTCCATCCCCGCGCCGATCAGGCGCGTTCCCGGCGGGAGGGTCAGGGTCCCGACGGCCTCCGCCTCGCCCGCCGGGACGTAGACGGTTCCGGGCCCGTCGAGCGAGTCAACCGCCGCCTGGATGTCCTCGATCGACGGACTCGCCGCCGTCACCTCGGCGGCGCTGAGAGGCGCGGTGCAGATCACTGCCAGCACACCTGCCATCAATAACCTCATGGTCTCTCCTTCCTCGTTCGTACACGCCTTCGACAGCCGGCACCCCGGGGCCTCCCGGCAGGTATCGTGGCCCTCGTCGAAGAAAGGCATCAGGCCGGTCATTCGTAAGACAGGGGAGGCCACTGAGATGACCCGCATGACGGCATTCGTTGTGACGCTCATGCTGATGACGGCGTTCGCATTCGCGGCCGATGAGCTCCTGATCGATGACTTCGAATATCCCTCCGTCGAGGCCGCGCGCGAGGCATGGCGGCCCGATGAGAGCAGCGAGCCCGTCGGAGTCTTTGAGCACGATGGCGGCACCGCCGTTCGCCTGAGCGCGGACTTCACGCGCGAGGACTCCCGGCGCGCCGTCTACGACCGGGACCTTGACCTCGATCTGAGCCGCTGGGGGCGCTTCAGCTTCGATATGTACATCGACCAGCCGGGCCTCTTCCGCAGCTTCACGCTCTACTTCCGCTCCGGCGACGGCTGGTTCGGAGCCGGCACGGGGATCGGCCGCCAGGGCTGGAACACCGTGGAACTGTCGCGCGCGGACTTCAGGGCCGAGGGCACCCCGGCGGGCTGGCAGCAGATCGACGGGGTCCGCCTCTCGGCGTGGCGCGGCTCCGATCAGGTCGGCTTCATGGCAGTGGACAACCTCATGGCGTACCGCGAACCCTTCGCCATCGTCCTCGGGACACACACAATCACCCGTCAGGGAAGCGAGGCGCGCACCGTGCAGTCGGTCGCCGCGACCGTAGCCGGGCTGCTTGCGGACGCGGGCGTCAGAACCTCCACCATCGGTGACGAGGATGTCGAGCAGGGCGCGCTCGCGGACTACGACTTCGCGATCTTCGCGTACAACCCGGACATGACCGCCGAGGAGGTGGAGGCGATCCGCGAGTACGTCGAATCCGGCGGGCGCGTGATGGTCTTCTATCAGCTTCCCGGTGACCTCGGCGAGGTGCTCGGCGTGCGAAGGCTGGGCTCACAGCGGGCGGAGTACGACGGGCAGCTCAGCGAGATCCGCTTCGAGGACCTTGACGACTTCGACGGCATGCCTCGGAGCGTCACGCAGACCTCGTGGATGCTGACGGTCGCGGAGCCTACCGACGACGGCGAGGTGATCGCATGGTGGCACGACGCCAACGGTGAGAACACCGGCCTGCCCGCCTTCATCGCCACCGACGCCGGAGTGTGGATGTCACATGTGCTGACGGGGAGCGACCGCCTCTCCAAGCAGCGGATGCTCGTCTCGATGCTCGGCCGCCACGTGCCGGAGATCTGGCCGCAGGTCGCACAGCGCGCGCTCGAGGGTCCCGCGCAGGTCGGGCACATCCGGGGGATCGAGGAGGCTGTCGCGTGGATCGAGCAGCACGCCGACAATGCCCCCGATCCGGCCGCCGTCGGGCGACTGATGGCCGAACACCGCGCGATGCTGGCCGACGCGGGAGCGGCGACCGAGGCAGGGCAGTACGCGCGTGCGGTAGACACCGCCACCGATGCCTGGAGCCGGCTGCAGGACGCGTACATGCTCGCACATCTGCCACGCGACGCTGAGTTCCGAGCCTGGTGGGAGCACTCCGGCACCGGCGCGTTCGATACCTGGGAGGAGTCGATGCAGAACCTCGCCGAGAACGGCTTCAACGCCGTGGTCCCGAACATGCTGTGGGGCGGCGTCGCTCTCTATGAGAGCGAATACCTCCCGCATCACCCGGTCGTGGCTGAGCGCGGCGATCAGATCGCCGAGTGCGTGGAGGCGGCGAAGCGTCATGGGATCGAGGTGCATGTGTGGAAGGTCAACTGGCGGATGGGCAGCAGAGCGCCGCAGGAGTTCGTCCGGCGGATGAGCGAGGAGGGCCGGCTGCAGCGATCTTTCTCGGGGGAGGAGACGGAGTGGCTGTGCCCGTCCGATCCGCGCAACCTCGAGCTTGAACTCAACACTATGGTGGAGGTCGCGCGCAACTACGATGTGGATGGCGTGCACTTCGACTACATCCGCTACCCCGGCCAGGACGGCTGCTACTGCGACGGCTGCCACGAGCGCTTCGAGCGCGACACCGGGATCACCGTCGAGGACTGGCCCGCCGATCTGCGGACCGATGAACTGAGGGACGCGTGGACGCAGTGGCGCTGCGATCAGATCTCGGCGCTGGTGGAGGCGACCGCGCGCGAGGTCCGAGCGATCAAGCCGCATGTGAAGATCTCCGCGGCCGTCTTCAGCAGCTACCCTGAGACCCGCGCGAGCATCGGCCAGGACTGGGTGCACTGGATCGAGCAGGGCTGGCTGGACTTCGTCTGTCCGATGAACTACACGAACTTCGACGGCACCTTCGCCACGACCGTCTCGCGGCAGGTCGGGCAGGTTGCCGGCCGCGTTCCGCTCTACCCCGGCATCGGTGCATCCGCGTCGAACTCCTCGCTCTCCGCCGATCGCGTGGCGGGGCAGGCGCAGATCGCCCGGAACCTCGGCGCCGACGGCTTCATCGTCTTCAATTACGCATTCGAACAGGCGCGGAACATCGTGCCCGCGCTCGGCCGGGCGCTGCTGGCCGGGAAGGCGGTGCATCCGCACAACGCGCCGCGCTTCGAGTTCGCGCTCGACGGCGAGTTGACCCGAGACCGGGCGTTCGGTCTGCACGTCGAGCCCGGAGCGCAGGTGAGCGCGACCGTGGCGCGAGGCGAGGACATCGAGGGACGCGACTTCAGCGATGTGACGGGGCGGATCGTGCTGCAGGATGCGACGGGCCGGACCGTGCAGGAACTGGCGGACGCGCCGGGGACGGGCGACGCCCCGGTGTCAGTGCGCTTCACGCCCACCGAGGGGCTTCACCGCCTCACTGTCGTGGGTGAATGCACTCAGGACGGCGAGGTGCGGCGCTTCGTCACCCGGAGTCTGCCGATCATCGCCGGTGACATCAGCTCCGACGTCGCGGGGGTGTTCTGAGCGCGGCGCGCGGCGCCCGGGGGATCCGCCTCCGGGCGCCGCCCTCGCGCCGGCTACTCCTCCGCCCAGATGCGCACCTCGCCGATGACCATGCTCTGCCCGCGCTTGCTGACGACCACCTTCACGTAGCGACCGGTGGCGTCAAAGTCGATCTGATACTGCCCCTCCGCGCCGAGCGTCGCCGCCGGGGCGTCCGCGATCTCCCCCACCGGCACGAAGCTGCCCTCCTCGCCGGTCTCACTCACCAGCACCTCGGCGGAGGCGATGCGCCGGCTCTCATCCTCCTGGCCGTGCGCGAAGAGGTCCACCCGCGTCAGGTCCCAGCTCTGCTGCAGGTCGAACGTGACCTCGACAGTGTGCGGGCTCCAGATCCACAGGTTCACATACTGCTGACGGTAGAACCAGCTTCCGTCAACGAGGTCGCCGCCGATGCGATTCTCCGTCTGTGGCCCTTCGGTGGCATCCTCGCCGCGGAACCACACCCGACCCTCGGTCACGCCGCTCTGCTCATTCCACTCGTGCGTGGGGAAGGTCGAGTACGTGTACCATCCGCCGGTGTCCACGTTGCGGAAGCGCGGCCCGGCGTTGCCGGTGACGCAGACCGGCAGCGGCCCGTCCAGCGCTTCGAGCATGCCCTGCTCCACCCTCCCGAGCGCCACGAGCGCGTCCATCATCGCTACCAGCAACTGTGCGCGCTCCGCGTCGGCGAGTGAGCGGTCCGACTGATCCTCAAGGACCGTCGCCATCGCGCTGTCAACGACCGCCTGCGCTGCGTCGGCGGCGCCGGGCTGTCCGGCGGCGCGTGCCTCGGCGATCAGCTCATCGAGCATCTGCAGGTAGCGATAGTCCTCCGCGCCCTCGCGCGAGGCCTCCCACCTGACGCTCGTGATCGGCCCGTCCACGCCCTCGTAGTACACCGCGTAGTCCGAGGTCCGCCCGTCCGAATCATCCCACACGCTGCCATCAACGCTGTCATACGCCCAGTAGCCGTATGCGGTCATCCCAAGCTGGCGCACCTGCCACCACGGCGCGCGGTAGCCGCCGTAGGGGTTGCTCAGCCGACTCAGCACGCGGTAGCTCCACAGCCGGTCGCCGGTGGCGCGCATGAACTCAATCTCATCGTCGTCGAGACCGCTGAGGTTGGGGCACCAGATGTCGATCTCATCACCCATGACCTCGATCTGCTCGAAGGTCGTCCGGCTGAAGGGATTCGCGAAGACCGCCATCTCCGGATCGGCCTCATGCAGCGCCTCGGCAAAGTTGCGCACCAGCCGCGCCTGCTCGTCCGTGGAAGGTTCGTCGCGGGGGTACCATGCGAAGCGGTCGCGGTCGATCCCAAGCTCGGCGAGGTGATCGCGCACCGCGATCGCCCACTGCCCGAGCGCCCGGCGGTGCTCCGGCGTCCACGGCTCGAGGTCGGTGTCAAGGTCCTCGTGCCAGTGCAGCGAGAGCGCCAGCAGGTAGAAGCCGTCGGGAAGCAGTTCGATCCGCGCGTCCATCGCGGTGGTCTCCAGCGGCTCAATCAGGTTGCCGTCGGCATCGACCGTGGGCCACGGGATGTCGTTGTGCTGGATGAGGTGGATGTTGCAGTAATGCGCCGCGAGGTCCGCGGCGGCTTTGTCCGCCCAGCCGCGCTCCTCGGCCCGCTGCAGATACGCCCAGGTGTTGAGCCACGGCGGGCCGTCCTTCGTCATCCGCGCCGGATGCACGAGGATGCTCAGCCGCACGCTCCGCCGCTGCTCCCCGACCAGCGGCAGCAGGTCGATCCCCGCGAGATAGCGGCCGGGAGCGAGGTCGCGCGCGTGCACCGTCAGCCAGAGCACAGCGTTCTGCCCGCCCGGAACCACCAGCCGCGACGCCGGCCCAAGCTCCGGCAGCGCATCGCGCACCATCCCCCCGGTGCGCGTCTTCATCGAGACGGCCTCTCGCAACTCAATCCGCCCGTCGAGCGGAAGCTCCTCGTCCGCCTCCAGGCGCAGCAGATCCGTCGCGCTCACATGGTAGGCCAGCGAGGCCTCGCCGGGGTTGGCGATCCCGATTGCCACCGACTCGTACTCCTCCTGCAGCAACCGCACGGTGATCTGCTCAACCTCGTCCACCTCCCGCCCTGGCAGCTCGGTGTGCGCGGGCAGCCGCCACGGGTTGACCCGCCAGACGATCGCCTCGCGGCCGGCGAGCGCAGTGCGCTCGGCGTCCTCGCGCAGCCCGGTCAGTTCATCGCGCGCCACGGCCCACGTGGAGCCGTCCACATCACCGGCGAGACGCTCGCGAAGCTGCGCCAGGCGCACGGCGAACTGCTCCGCTGCAGTCTCATCGACGGCCCGGGCCGACGCGATGGCATCCTCGGCGGCAGCGACACGCGCATCGGCCAGCGGCTGGATGCTGAAGAACACGACCTCGCCGAAGCGCGATGCGTTGTGAAAGGGCCCCAGCGTCGGCGACCACGCGCTCAACTCGTCACGCGGCTTCTGCTGGCGGCAGATGTTTAGCCCGATCACATCCCCCGCCTCCGCGCCGGCAAGCCCGACCTCGGCCAGCGGGATCGCCACCTCCAGCGTCCAGTGGTCGTCGGCGTGCGCCGTCGCCACCTCCCAGCGAGGGTTCCAGTCCTGCGCGCCGCCCGTCGCGATCGCCTCATAGCGAGAGCCGGCAGCGCTCGCGGCAAGGTGGAAGTACTGCTCCTGGGCGAGGTCCGGTCGGATGAAAAGCTCCACCACGTCCTGCCGGAAGATCGCCGAGGCATTGTGCTCGGTCGGCTCGACGGCGAGGCGGTCCATCGCGCTCTCATGCAGCACGCAGGCGATGAAGAGCGTCTCACCGTCCGAGCAGAGAAGCGCCTCAGTCTGCTCCGCGGCGGCGCCGCTGCCATCGTAGCGTCCGAAGGGGCGCAACGCCTCGGCCGCCTCCCAGGCGGCGTCATCGAGAGTCCCGTCGATGACCGGGGCTTCTGTCACCTGCGGGCAGAGCGCCACCGGCACGGGGTCGGCGGCGAGGGCGAATGATGTACACGCGACGATGAGCGCGAGGGTGAGCACCTGAGCGCGCATGACTGATCCTCCACGTGACCGGACGTTCGTGTCAGGAGCGTGCGTACTTCGGGAGGAGCTTCCTGAGGTTGCCCCCAAGGACCTTCCGCTTGTCCGCCTCGGGGATGCGCGCGTACATGATCGGCCCCAGGCCCCACGCGATCGGCAGGTCGGTCAGGTCGCTGGCGAAGAGCAGGCGGTTTGCGCCGTAGAGCGCGACGAACTGCTCGGTTCTTCCCCACGGGTGGAAGGGACAGGTGGAGATGAAGAGATTGTCCACGCGTCGCGTCACATCCGCGTACGCGGCGGTCGCGTGGCCGGTGATGAAGCATGCATGACAGAAGCGCGTGCAGAGCCGCTCGATCTGCTTCGCCGAGCCCCAGTCGTGATTGAGCGCGAAGAGGCCGCGCTCATGACAGAACTCCGCCGCGACGTCCACCAGCGGTCCCTCGGTGGGGTAGCCCTGGTAGGAGTTGATCAGCTTCACTCCGCGCAGGCCCATCTCCCAGCCACGCTGCATCTCCGCCCGCAGCGCCGCCTCCCCGTGGTTGAGATTCACCAGCGTGAAGCCGGTGAAGCGCTCCGGGTGACGGCTGACCGCATCCGCGACGTAGTCGTTGCACCACGTCTCATCGCCCAGCACGCCCTCGAGGCCGAATACGAGGCAGTGCTCGATGCCGCAGCGGTCCATCTCGCGCAGCATCCCCTCCACGGGCAGGTGGTTCACGTGGTTGGGGCTGGCCTCGCCGAGGTGGCCGTGGCAGTCGAGGAAGCGCTCACCGGAGATATCCCCCCGCTCACGGGCTTTGCGGTGGAGGTCGTCCACCGGGTCAGGGAAGTGCATATCGGCGGCGATCGGGGTCACGTTCTCATTCCACGCGAGCAACTCGCGCAGGTTCCCACCCGCGATCTTCGCAAGCTGCTCCTCGCTGATATCCGACCAGTCAAGCTGCATCTTCGGCGCGGCGGGGTCGCGCGCGGGAAGGCCCGCGCTGAAGAGCAGCCGCTCGGCGCCCCAGTGCTCGCAGATGTACTCGATCATTCCCGCGCGCCACAGCGGCGCGAGATCCAGCCGCAGGTTCGGCGCGGCATCGAGGGCCGCGTAGGCCGTCCGCTGATGGCACATGTTCCGCGGCTCGGTGGCGATGACGGGAAGTTCCGGGAAGTCGCGACAGATGCGCAGGAGCGCGTCCCAGTCCATTACGTCGCCTTTTCCGCGCTCGCGCCATGTCTCCGGCGAGAGGAAGAGCGGGACACCCGCGGCCTCAAGCTCGGCCAGCAGGTCGTCGATGGCCCACGAGCCGAGCGGCACGTCCATCAGGCCGCTGAAGATGAAGAGCGCGCCGACGCCCTCCTCACGCATCCGCGCGACAAGCTCAGCCGGCGGCGGAAGCTCGCGACTTGCGCTCGCGAGCCCGCACCACGCCGGGTGCAGGCGGGGGTATCCGCGGACCCGTTCGAGAACTCGCTCGTTCCCCGCCGCCGGGTTGGCCTCCATCGCCAGTGAGTCGACGACCAGCGCCTCGTGGATCCCGAAGTGATCCATCGCCGCCAGAATACTCTCGGGTGTCTCCGGCAGGCCCTCGGTCAGCCGAACGCCGCGACCCAGCACGCAGAACGCGTCGAAGTACTGCACCTCAGCCATCGCTCTCTCCCGAGTGAAAGAAGTAACGCGAACTCACGGCCGGCTCCAGCAGCGCGTCAAGCTCCGCGACGACCTCCGGATGATCCGGCGCGACGTCTGTCAATTCGTCGGGGTCTGACGCGACATCGTAGAGCTCATACTCCGGTTCGTCCTCGTAGAGCCTCGCGACGACCTCCCACAGCCGCGAGAGCTCCAGGCCGCGCATCGGGTAGTCATCACCCAGCGGCGCCCGCAGCCGCAGGCGCCAGCGCTCAGTCCTCACAGAGACCTCGATCGACTTCCAGACATCGTCGCGGTCGAGCAGGTACATGCCCGAGGAGACCACATGACCACGGACCGCGCCCGCCTCGCCGGTGATCAGCGGCAGAAGGCTCTTCCCGTGCATCTCGATCTCGGGTTCCACGCCGAGCAGGTCGAGGATCGTCGCGGGGATATCCGTGTGTGTCGCGAGGCCGCCGACACTCTCAGCGGTCTCCATGCCGGCCGGAGGCTTGATGATCATCGGGATGCGGGTGCAGGCGTCGAGGGCCTCCACGTGCGCGAAGTGCGTGAGGTGATCGGCCATCGTCTCGCCGTGATCGGCGGTGAAGATGACGCAGGTGTCATCCCAGCGGCCGCTTGCCTCCAGCGCGTCGAAGACCCGCCCGAGGTGCTCGTCGAGGTAGCGGATCTCCCCGTCATACGCGTCGATCATCCCGCGCGCATCCTCGATGCGGTCGGGCTGGTGGTCGAGTTGTCTGCCGTAGTCCCACGACGACTGCTCGAGCGCCTCGAGCGTGCCCCACGTCGGGATGTATTCCCGACCGTCAGGTGCACGACGCATCTGCTCGGAGCCGTCGTCGGTGAATGGGCGGAGGTACTCGTCGGGCTGGTTGTAAGGCCGGTGCGGGTCCCAGTAATGCGCCCAGAGGAAGAACGGCTCGCGCTGACGCTCGATCACCGGGAGCAGCACATCGTTCATGCGTTCGGCGATCAGCGCCGTCACGAAGCTCTCAGGGTTCGGGTTGACATACTCGCCGAAGCCCCGCACAAACCAGCTCGGGTGACAGGCGAACTGCATGAGGTTGTCCACCGCTGCCGTGTGGACCCCGGCCTTCGCCAGAGTCTCGGCGAGCGTTGGGGTTTCGTCCGAGAGCCTGCCGCTGGGCGTATCGGGGACGCAGTGCAGCGTCGCGACCACGCCCGTCTCGAAGGGCGTCAGCCCGGTGAGCATGCTGGTGAATGACGGGAGGGTGTGCGCGCACTGACCGATGAATCGATCGAAGCGTACACCCTCCCTCGCAAGCGCGGTGAGATTCGGCGACGTCTCGCGCCAGTAGCCGTACGCGCTCATGTGATCGGCGCGCAGCGTGTCTGCGGTGATCAGCAGCACGTTCATCGGCACATGCCTCCCGCCTGCCGTGCGTCGTCGCCGTGGCTCTCGTCGCCGGTTAGCCCAGCACTTCCTCGACCGCCTCGTTGATCCCGCCCGCGATGCGCTCGGCGTCCTCGTCGGTCCACTCCTCCGCCACGCCCATGTGCAGCGAGCGCCCCAGCAGGTCCAGCGTCTGCGGGCACATCTCCGGACCGTACTCCGGCAGCGTCCCCTCGTAGTAAGGGCAGGTGAAGGGACAGCCCTCCTCGGTCACGGTCTTCTGCTCGAGGATGTGCTCCCAGAAGTTGAAGACGTGCCAGTCGCGGACGGTCTGGTCGAAGCGGCCGCCGATGCCCACCCCGCGCCTGCCCGCCGCCTCCACGATCGCCGTCCCTGTCTCGCGATCGGGAGCGAACATGACGATCGAGGTCGAGGCATCGCCGTCGGGGTCGGGCTGCCTCCGCAGAGAGAAGCCGTCTCGCTCGACGATCCGATCGCGCACCCGCCTTTTCGCCGCCCTCATGCGCTCGATGTACCCGGGCAGCTTGCGGATCTGTGCCAGCGCCACCGCGCCCTGCATCTCGCTCATGCGGTAGTTCTCCCCGCAGAAGAGTTCGCCCTCGCGGCGCTCCTCGGCATAGCGGTCGGGCCGCCAGCACGCCGCGGTGTCGTGCCAGCTCTGCGCGCGCATGTTGAGGAACTGATCGTCCGTCACCACGAAGCCGCCCTCGCCGGACTGGGCGATCTTATAGAAGTCGAAGCTGAAGCAGCCGAGGTCGCCGATGGTGCCGAGCTTCGCGCCGCCGAAGGAGCCGCCGCACGCCTGCGCCACGTCCTCGATGACGATCAGGTCATGCTTCCGCGCGACCTCCATCACGCCGTCCATGTCCGCCGGGTTGCCCTTCATATGCACCACCACGACCGCTTTGGTCTGCGGGGTGATGCGCCTCTCCATGTCCTGCGGGTCGATGTTCAGCGAATCATTGACCTCGCAGATCACGGGGATCGCCCGGGAGGCGACGATGATCGATGCGGACGCAAAGAACGTATACCCGGGAACCAGCACCTCGTCGCCGGGACCGACTCCGGCGGCGGTCACCGCCGACATCAGCGCGGACGTGCCCGAGTTGACCGCCAGCGCATATGTCGTTCCGATGGTCTCCTCGAAGAGGCGCTCCGCCTGCCAGACCTTCCCCTTCCCGTCGTTCGGGCCGTAGTAGCGGAAGAGGTGCGGCGGCGGAACGTCCTCGCTCTCGAGGATCGCGCGGATCTTCTCCTGCGCATCCTCCGAGTAGCCCCACAGGTCAACGATCTCCATCAGCTCTTCGCGACCGGCTTTCATGAGTCGCACCTCCGACCGGCTGGCTGGCACTTTATCATCAATTGTTGCGCGGAACAACGCGCGTGAGTATACTACGCGCGCATCTTCGCGGGACGCAATACACGATTCGTGCGTTTCATAGACAAGGAGTGCGGACCTGCGTGGGCCTCAAATGCGAGCTGCTGCGACCGGATGAGATTGAGCTGCTGCTCCAGCCGAACCACTGGACGCCGATCTTCGACGCCAACTGCCGCGAACCTGTCGAGGACGATCGTCACGCCGAATGGCTCCGGGAGAATCTGCACGCGCACGCCCACCCCGAGATCCTGCTGGTTGTAAGCGGCGGCGGCCTCCACGCGCACGGCGACGCGATCTTCCCCTGCCTGCCCGGCAGCGTGTTCGCCTTCGGCCCGTTCGACGCACATGACGCCGAACCTCCACAGCATCTGCCGGATGCGCGGCAACTGTGGTTCGGGCTGCACGGGAGCCGGGCGACGGCCCGGATGATCGAGGTGAGCGGCGGGGCCTGGCGACGCGACTGGGCGCTGGTGCTTCCCGCCGCCCATGACGCCGTCGGCCAGTGGAGGCGCGCGTCTGAGCCCGCCGCCCCCGAGTTGCGGCGACTGCGACTGATGGCGGTCGCGCAACTGCTCGTGGCGACGCTGCTGGAGGCCGGTGACGAGGCGGCTCGAGCCGATGAGGGCCTTGGTTTCCAGCAGGCCGTGGTCGTGGCGATCTGCGACCACATCGAGGAGACGGCCGGGAGGGGCGACGATCTCGCGAGCCTCGCGCGCCTCGCGGGATACAGCAAGTACCACTTCGCCCGGCTCTTCAAGCGCGAGACCGCGATGACCGTGCTGGAGTACATCGATACCTGCCGCCTCAGCCGTACTCGCGAGATGATCGCCGCCGGTCACACGTACGCGCAGATCGCGGAAACGTTGGGCTTCTCCTCCCCCCAGTCGTTCTCGCGTTGGTACCAGAGGCGTAAGTGAGCGGTCATGGCAGCACCGGCAGGATGACTCGGCTCGACCGGCCTCGATCCATGTACACGGTATTGGTGGCGACGAGCGCCTGAGTATACGCGGGCTCCCCCGGCGCAGGCGGTGCGCCGAAGCGCTGAGCAAGCAGAGCGCGCGTCAGCGCGTGATCGCCGAGAGGCTCGCCGGTGTTCGGGTTGATGTCAAAGCGGTCGAAGTTGCTGCTTGAGACTGCGAGGCGCAGGCGGTGCTCGGGCGCCAGTACGATCGCGATGTGGCCCAGGTCGATCTCGAACTCGTAGACGTCCCTCGGCGTCAGCAGTGCCTCCTGCAAGAAGCTCTCGCGGTAGCGCGCCCTGACGATGCCATCCGCGAATACCATCGAGCGGCCGTCCGGGTAGACGTCGGTCAGCTTCACGGTGAAGTCGGTGTCCGTCCGATCTGAAGACGCCCACAGCGTCGCACGAATCTGCCCCACGATTATGAGCGGTCCGTCCAGCGGCTCAGTGGTGAACACCAGCACATCCGGCCGATCTTCCACCGGGCGCTGATCGTAGGGCCCAGTGACCGGAATCTGCGCATGCGTTCGGCCGACCGTCGGCACCGGGTCGGCAGGATCGTAGACATATTCCCACGATGCCTCCTCCGCAAGCGGCGGCTCCCGCCGAAGCGTGCCGTCGGCATGCGGGTAGTACGAGACGGCGGACGATTCCGGTGGGAAGCTCTCCGCCTCCACCCACTCGTTCCCCGGAGCCTCAGGGTGGTCGGTCGCGCCCATCAGATAATACCTGACCGCGGGCTGATCCGTCACCCCGGTTGGCTCGTCCTTGAGCCAGTGATCGTACCACGGCAGCCAGACCTCATCGCGCCAGTCGAGCTTCGCGTTCGCGGGGAAGACCATCCCACCAGGCAGTACCAGCGGCTGGCCCGGATCGTGCTCCTGAAGTACGCCATGCCCCCACGGGCCGATCAGCAGCTTCTGATTCCCGCGCGCGCGCGGCCCTCCGTGCTCCTGCAGGGCGCGAAACATCTCGATCGCGCCCTCCTTGTAAAAGTCGAACCAGCCGGCGCTGTGCAGCATAGGAACATTGAAGTTCGCGATCTGCGTGTCCCCGTGGCTGCGGATACGCTTGTTGATGAGTTGCTGTGTCCTCTCTGAGAACGCGCCGCGCAGGATCGTCTCCCAGTCCGCCTTGCGGAACACAGGCGGGAAGAACGAATCAGTGTAGTAGTTGCCTGGAGCCTGCGCGGGGATAGCGCAAGCAAGGTGCGGAGGATCCGTGACGGCCGCCTCATACTGCGCGGCCCCGAGATGCGAGTATCCCATCATCCCGACCCTGCCGCTACACCACGGCTGCTCGGCTAGCCACTCGATCGTGTCGTAGCCATCGTGACGCCGCGGCCGCCCGCGTCCGGCGTCGGCTGAATCGTAGAACCCCCGCATGTCCTGCACCACGAAAGCGTAGCCGGCGGATAGGAAGGTCTCGCGCCATGCCTCGATCGGCCCGCCACGGTCCTTTCCGTAGGGCAAGCACACGAGGATGACCGGGAGCCCATCGGGCACAGCGTCCGCGGCGTAGTCCGCGGGGAGGTACACGTCGGTCGCAAGCCCCGATCCGTCGCGCACGGGGACAGAGACCGTCTGCTTCGACGACTGCACATCGGCGGCGGAGGGCATCGAACCCGCGAGCAGGATCACTGCAAGAAGCCACAGCCTGTCGGCTCGGAGCATGACAGATGCCTCCAGTTAGTCCCCCTCATCGGCGGCTGTTTGGGGGCGAAGCAGGTCAATGATCTCATGGAGCAACTCCGGCGATCCCCCGTAAATCCGCACGGCGTCGATTAGATCCTCGATGGCCCGGATTCGCGTTGCCAGTTGCTCCGCGCTGAACAAATCGGCGTTCGGCCTGCCGCTGGCGACGATTTGTACGAAGACCTCGATCTCGGGGTTCCCCTCGCGCAGCCGCTCCACGATATGCTGGACGCCCTCGCGATACTCCTGCGGCGTTTTCAACTCCCGTGTAATGTGCATCTGGAGCCTCTGCGACTGAACCAGCCAGATGTCGCAGTGCTTTGCGAGTTCGGGATAAAGCTCCTCACGTTGGTCCATCTCCCGAAGACCGGGCCCCACCAGCAGCGGACTGCCGAACTCCTCCGCCATGACTTTCGCGGCAATCACGCTCTCCAGCAGATTGTCCATCTCTTCGGGCGTGGTGCCGGGCGCGCGCTCGGGGTTGTACCCGATGATGACTCGCTCCGGCGGCACCCGGGCGGCGCGGAGTATCTCGATGGTCTCACTGACACCGGGAAACGGCCGAGCATCGTGGCGATGCAGTGCAAGCGAGACACAGACCACGCGCACGGGAGGCTCTACCCGCTCGAATACGCGCAGCTTCTCCCCTCCGAGGATCACATCAACGAAGTCGCCATCGGAGGTAAGCCGCGTAGCCACATCCTCCGACCGAGTGTACCACATGAAGCCAACACCGAGGGCGGCCGGCTCACTTGCAGGCGCGGTGCCGGTCGCTGCGAGGACAACCCCCACGAGGGTTGCGGTCAGGTACCTCACGAGAGACTTCATTGACCTGCCTCCCGCCGATGAACCATGTGATGCGCTCCTGTGCCCTCACAAACACCTCACTGAGGCACTTGTTCCGGACCTGTCGGCGCATCCGCTCTCATTCCCGCGCCCAGATCTCGACCTCCGGGATAATCAGGCGCTGTCCCTCCTCGCGGGCGGCGATCTCCAGCCGAAGCCGCCGCACCGCGGGAGCATCCGGAGCGATCGGGATGATGCGCTCCGGGAAGTCCCTGCTGTGATCGACCGGGAACCCCTCGACCGAACCAAGTGACACCCACGCGCCATCAACCAGCCCTGTGACGGTCATCGCAGGGTGCGACTGGCCGGTCAGCAGCCACACGCGGTCCAGCGGGAATGCCTCCGCGAGGTCGAACTCGATCGCGATCGGCTCGGTCGTCTGCCAGCCGACCGCGAACTTCCTCAGGTGCGCGTCGTAGTCCTCATCGTTGTGCGTCAGCGCCGAGCGCCGGTCCGTCAGATCGCCCTCGGCAAAGGGGACATCCCGCTCGCCGCCCTCGTCCCGGCCCCAGTCGGGCGGGACTGAGTACGAGTACCGGCCGTCCACCTGCAGGTTCGCCATCGGGATGGCCTCGTTGGTGTCCCAGACGTGGTAGTTGCCGGTGAGGCAGCGCCCAACCGGCGGCTCGATCACAGCGCTCTCGACCGGCGGCAGCGTGAAACGCCAGATCGGCAGATCGGTCTCCTCGCCAAGCGACTCATGCACCGCCCTCCACCAGTCCACCCACGGCGAACCGAGCGCCTGCTGGATCATCGACTCGAAGCCGAAGTACCACACTTCGCCTTCCCCGACGCTCCGGGCGGCGGCGGCAACGGAGCCGTCCGGGTATGTGAGCAGCGGGCGGTCACCGGCGGCAGGCTGCAACGCCACGGCCACGCCGAAGACGGGGAACTGCCCCTCGACCGCCAGCGGAGAGCCCTCGGCGACCGTGACCGTCTCAGCGTCGGTGGCCTCGCCCGTGGCCGGGAAGAGCCGGTCCCGCAGGTCTCTCATCTCGCTCCCATCGAGGTGCCACGTGAACGCCTCCGGGTCGGTCACGATCAGCGTGCCGCCCTCCTCCACCCACGCGATGAGCGCCTCGGCCACCTCGCGGCGCTGATACTCGGCCTCAGGAAGGTAGATCGCGGAGTACTGTGAAAGATCGATCTCATCGCGGCCGATCTGATTGTCGCTGACGACGGTGAACCAGCCGCCGGCGTAGGGGCCGATTAGCTGGAACATCCAGCGGTAGGGATCCGCGCCCTGCCTCCCGCCGAGGAACTCGGCCATGTATGCGTCGTTGGAGAAGAGGATCGCCGCGTCGCTGTCAGGGTAGACGGGCCGGTCCATCGTGCGCGAGGTCTCGAGGACGCCCATGATCGCCTCATGCCGCGGCCACGAGCCGAAGCGGTCAAGCTCCATGTTGTGCGGCGTCCGGCGGCCTGATGTGTCGGGGAGGTAGAGGTGGAAGCCCTCCCCACCGCCGCGGTAGACCTGACTCATCAGCTCGACCACTTCGTCAGGGCGGAAGCTGTTGGCGTAGTTCTCAACGTGGGTGCAGGGCATGGTTGGAACGCCCGAAAGATCGCGCACGGTCTTGGTGATCCACGCGACATCCTGCTCGCGCGAGCCGCGCGGGTAGGTCTGATGGGTCACCACGTCGCACCAGCGGGCGTAGCCGGAGTAGTCGAAAGGCTGGATCTGCGAGATCGGGTCGGGGCCGACCACCACGAGATCTTCGTCGATCTCCTTGACCATCTCGTAGATGCGCCGCTGGAAGTCCATGAACCGGTCATTGTACCAGCGCCGGTAGGCGATCCAGCGGAAGGGGTCGCGGTCATCGAGCGACTCGGGAATGCCGAACTGCCCGTAGCCGAACTCCTCGCGGACCTCGCGGTCCACCTGCTCCATGAACGGGTAGGGCTCTTCGCCGTCGTAGTGCAACTTGAGGCCCAGCGTGATCTGATGGTCCTGGAACTCGTCGGCGGTTGAGGTCCCCCAGACACGATCGCGCCACTCTCGGACGTAGTCACCGAGGCGCTGCAGGTACACCTCCTGGTTCTCGTAGTCGATGACGTACGCGTAGTTGTTGTCTCCCCGTGGAGTGTCCTCGGTCCCCGCGCGCTGGCTGCCCATCGCGATGATCTTCACGCCCAGCTCCTCGGCGAAGCGGCGCGTTTCGAACGGATCGCGGCCCAGCAGCGTCCCCGAATCGAGGTAGTGCAGATTATGCTCGGCGGCCTGCTCATACGCGCCTCGGAGTGTCCACGGCTGCGCATGCTTGAGCACCACAGGCGCGATCTGATACCCGGCGATGTCATGCGACCAGTAGAGCACACCCTCAGCCGCCATCCCCGGCCCGGCGTCGCCAAGCAGTTCCTCGAAGACCGGCTCCTCCGTCACCCAGACCTTCGGGAAGTCGGTCTGCACCACGGGAATCGACGCCTCGTAGAGCGTCACGCCCTCACTGCTGACGATGAATGCGACCGTCTCACCGCGCTCGCCTGTCACCACGTAGGGCAGCCGGAGTGTCTCATCGGCCGCCGCGCCCACGCTGTCGGCGAACGTCTCATCGTCGGCACGGCGCACCGAGACCGATGCGCTCAGCGGCGCCCCGGCCATCTCAGCCACAAACGTGTTCGTCTGATCGGCGTTCCCCGCGCGCGCCGCCATCCCCCGGCTGACCACCCGCAGGCCCTCCTCATGGGGGAAGACCATCTCGCCGAAGGCCGTCGGCTGCAGGAAAGAACCCTGCACACCGGCCCACGAGGAGTACTCACCCGCGTGCGGTCGGCCACGGTTGACGTTCAGCCCCCAGACCTCGCCCGCCCGCGGCCGCACGCCGAAGGTGCTCCAGCCGATCGCAGCCTCGACGACCCAGTGGTCCTCACCGTGGCTCCACGCGACATCAATGTCGGGCTCAATGTCGATGGCGGTCCTCGCCGCGCCACGGACCACGGTGAACTCTCCGACGGTCGCGCCGATGGCCGTGATCCCGAGGTGGGTGAAGGTGCGCTCGTCGTTGTGGAAGTCCACGAAAAGCTCTATCAGGTCGTCCCGCCAGACGCGCTTCGCCTCCGCCTCAACGGCCTCGGTGGTGAGCAGGTCCATGTGCGGCTCATCAGCCCGCACGGCAAGATACAGCGCGCGGTCGTCCCACGTGATCTGCGCTGTCGTCTGCGCCTCCGCCGGCGCGTTGCCGCGATTGAGCAGGAAGCCGTCGAGGATCGGGGCGCCCTCCCACGCCGCGTCATCGAGCGCGCCGTCTATTTCCGGCGCGACGTCGGTGCGCGTCATCTCCAGCGAGGGAGGCCCTGCCGTCTCCGCCGCCCGCACCGCGGACGCCGACGCGATGTCGTAGAGGAAGAACGTATCCGGGGAGGGGTACACGTCGTTGGTCCACACGTTCGGCCCCTCGATGGCGTCGCGAAGGCTCATCTTCACCTGCACGCCGATCGTGCTGCCCTGGATGTTGAGCGGCTCGCGGGGCACGCGGATCTCGATCTCGCGCCCGTCGGGGGAGTAGTGACCCATCGGCCCGGTGTCGGGGTCCCACGCCCTGTGCCCCTCATGCCACAGGTACGTCTGCGGACGCTCGCCCGAAAGATCGACCACATACGTGTGGTTGAGGCCCCCGTCCCCGACCGCGACCTGCGTCGTCCAGTAGTCCGGCCGCCCGTCGCCGTTGACGTCGAGGACGATGTACCGGCGGTTCGTCCAGTAGCCTTCGACGAACTCGGACTGACTCTCGTCCGTAAACGGCCGGGGGCGTTCGAAGCGGACGCGGAAGTAAAGGAACGTGTCGTCATGTGCGATCCAGAGGTTCTCCACGGCGGCGAATGGCGTCTGAATCTGTGCGAGAGCGTCCGTGGGGATCTCGAAGGCGACCCCGTTTGTCCAGTCGCCCATGTCACCGTCGATCTCGATCGCGGATACGGTCGCCACGGTCACGGCAAGCAGGATCGCGAGTGAAAGCGGATGGATATGACGGGGCATCATTGCGCACTCCTCGTTCGGCATTGCCTGGTCCGGCCGTCGGGGCATATGTTCGCCTCCGGCGTCGGCAATGCCTCCGGCGTTCGGCTCGATGGTCACTCAGGTGGTCAGCCAGACGTTGAGGTCCTCACCACGCCCGAGAGCGCAGTGCAGCCGCCACTGCAGGCGCGTGAGGCGCTCAGCGGCCGCGCTCAGTTCCAGCCGCTCCATGCTCGCCTCAAACACCCAGCGGTTGGGGAGCGCGCGGATCGCCGCGACGCGCAGGCCGGCGCGCTCCGCCGCGATGCGCATGGTTCCCGGGGTGAAATGCAGCAGATGGCGCGGGAGGTCGAGCGCCATCCAGTCCGGCCCGAAGCGGCCTGCGCTCCATGCGCTGAGACTCGGCACCACGAGATGGACCGTGCCGCCCGGGCGGAGGACCCGCGCGGCCTCCCGGAGCACGCCCACCGGGTCGGTCGTGTGCTCGAGCATGTGCGTCATCTCAACGAAGTCGAAGCTCTCCCCGGCCACCGGAAGCTGCAGGGCGTCCGCGACCATGCCGGGGAAATCATGCTCGTGCGCCACCGCGATCGCCCGCTCCGAGAAGTCCACCCCGAAGGTCTCCCAACCCGCCTCCCGTGCGTGGGCCATCCCGTTCCCCGCGCCGCAGCCCACGTCGAGGTAGCGCGCGCCCGCCCGTGGGGCCGGCAACGAGGAGACAGCCCGCGCGCCACGCAGCGCACGCACCGCCGCCCCGGTCAGCCTCGCCGTGGCCGGAACCGGCTCATCCGGCCCGGGAGGGGGCAGCAGCTTCAGCGCGCGAAGGATTCGCGCCTTGATCCGGTGGCGCAGACGGCGCGCGCCGTAGAACTCATACGCGTAGTAGTCATCAGCGTAGCGGCGCGCCAGCGCCTCAGGCGTCGGACGGGGGTTCACGTACGCCATGCCGCACGCGTTGCACGCCTCGACTGTGAAGACATCGGCGGGGTCGTCCGGGGCGGGGGCCGTGAACAGCGCGGAGGCGCCATCCTCCCCGCACAGAGGGCACGGGACGCGCTCGAACGGCTCGCTCGCCAGGTCCACGTTCGCTTCCTTCATCGGGGGAGTCCTGCTCGCTCCGTCACAACTGTACCCGAGCCCCGGTCCGACCGGACTCGAAGATCGCGTCCATGACCTCCAGCACGCGCACGGCGTCCCCGCCTGAGACCGAGGGCTCGCGGCCCTCCTGGATCGCGTCCGCGAACTCAGCGAACTCCGCCGCCCACGAGCGCACATATTTGAAGCCGCTCAGCCGCGCCGAGGCCTCGCGCGGGTGCCGCGGGTGGTGCGCGTCCTGCGGCACCCGGATATGCGTCGGGTTCGCGAACTGCGGCAATGCCTCGCTCTGCACGAATACCTCGTCGCTCTCCCACTCGGCGCGCAGCCGCCCGGCGCTCCCGATCACATCACACCAGCCGTAGCGACCGCCCATGCGCCGGGAGGTCAGAAGCTGGCCGAGGATGCCGTTCGCGAAGCGGATGGCGACCGAGGCGTCTGTCTCGACGCTCCCGTCATCGGCCCGGTTCACGTCGGCGTAGACCGACTCGACCGGCGCGCCGGCCATCCAGAGCAGGAAATCCAGCGCGTGGGAGCCGACGTAGTAGAGTGGGCCACCGCCCCGGTTGCGATCGGCCAGCCAGCCGCCCATCGCGCCGATAAGCTGGCCCGCCGTGACGTGCGTCACCTCGCCGACCGCGCCCTCCTCAAGCAGCCGTCGCATCTCCAGCCGCTCCGGCAGGAAGCGCAGGGTGTACCCGCACATCAGCCGGACGTCGGCCTCGCGGGCGGCCTCGACCAGTTCGTGCCCGGCCTGCGCGCTCAGCGCCATCGGCTTCTCCACGAGCGCGTGACGCCCCGCGCGCACAGCGTCGAGGGCGGCGGGTTGAAGCTGGTCATGCGAAGTCGCGATGATCACGGCCTCCACGTCCGTCTCGTCGAGCATCTCGGCCGCATTGCCGAAGAAGTCGGAGTAGCCGAACTCGGTCGCGAACTGCTCGGCGCGCCCTGCATCGATGTCCGCGCAGGCGACCAGCTCGGCGCGGCCGCTCACGGCAGCCGCCTCCGAGAGGTACCCGCCCTGCCCTCCGCATCCGATCAGACCCAGCTTGATCGCGTCAGTCATGGTCACTCACTCGGGGAACCGGTCGCACGTCACAGACGGACGGCAACGGCAGCGAGAACAGGACCTGACGTGTGGTTCTCGGACGGAGGGCCCGCCCTCGCGGTCGTCGCCGTTCGCCGTTCGCCGTTCGCCGTTCGCCGTTCGCCGTTCGCCGTTCGCCGCTCTCCGTTTCCGTTTCCGTTTCCGTTTCCGTTTCCGTTTCCGTTTCCGTTTCCGTTTCCGTTTCCGTTTCCGTTTCCGTTTCCGTTTCCGTTTCCGTTTCCCGTTTCCCGTTTCCCGTTTCCCGTTTCCCGTTTCCCGTTTCCCGTTTCCCGTTTCCCGTTTCCCGTTTCCCGTTTCCCGTTTCCCGTTTCCCGCTTCCCGTTTCCCGTTTCCCGTTTCCCGCCTCCCGCCCGCCGTTTCCGTTTCCCGCGGGTCAGTCCGCACTACCGAGGATCCCGACCATCTCACGCAGCCAGATGGTGTACTCAGCGGCGTGGTCAACGTAGATCAGTGTCGTGTCCGGTTCGTCGGGTCCGTTCCAGCCGCCCTCGGGAAGCTGGGTGGCGAGGAGGAATTCGCCGAATGACACGGCGCCGTTGCGGGCGCGCACGTCTGCAGTGTTGAGGTAGTGGATGCACGCGGCGAGACTGCTCTTACCGCTGCCCACGCAGGCGAAGTTGTCCTCCGCGCAGGAGCGCTGCCACTCGAAGAACTGCTCCGCGTACTCGAGCCAGATCGCCTCTCCGGTGGCCTGGTAGAGGCGGCCCATGAGCATCCACGGAAGCCCGATCTCCCAGTAGGCCTGACCGGTCTTCTCAAGGTCGATGAACTGCGCGGTCGCATCCATCTCGGTCGTGAGCAGGTCGCCCTCGAGCGTCGTCTGGAAGTAGAAGCGGTCGTCGTCGGGCTGGTCGAGCAGTCCGGCGCACCAGTGCGCACAGCGTTCGGCGAAGTCCGCGTCGCCGAAGTAGAGCGCCGATACCCCGACCCACGCCGTCGCCAGTGCCCGGAGCCGATCGTCGGCCGCGAAGTGTGGCAGGCCGCCGCAGTGCTTCTGCTGCTGCATCAGCCAGCCCATCACCGGGTGCGAGATGTCGAAGCGACCGAGACGATGTGCGCCCTGAAAGAGCCACGAGAGCTTGTAGACGTCGCCTCCGTAGTCCTGCAGGTTTCCGTCCTTCTGCAGGGTGTTGTCGGCAATCCACGTAAGCAGTCGGTGAGCGTTGCTCAGTCGGCCGGCGATCCCCCATGCGTAAGGCTGCTTGTGGTAGGCGTCGCGAATCTCGTCGTCCCAGATGAATGAGCCGTCGGGCTGCTGGAACTGCAGTTGGTACTCAACCGCCCGCTCCGCCGCCTCCTGAAATGCCCTCAAACGAGCGTCCATGGCCCGGCCCTCCCTGCAAACGACCGTCTCCCCCAGGGGTGTCCGCGGCTGCCTCATGACAGTTCATCTTCCGCAGCCGAGGGACCTCCGGACGGGCAAAGATTGGGCCCCGGAGGCCCTCCGCGGGCAGGTCATCGGTGTCCGGGAGTGCAATACCTCCACACATCCAGGCTCTTCCGGAGGTGCGATCTCCTCATGAAGTCAACCCGGCTGACGATCATCGTTGCACTGCTGCTCGCGCTCACAACCACTGCCGCGGTCGTGGCGCAGGATGCGGACGCGCTGCGCATGAGGCTTCTGCGCGGCGACGCGACCGTCGGCGAGCTTGCCGGGGCGCTCGACCACGCCGATGTAATCGTGGCACGGACCGCCGCCCGCCTGCTCCCCGCACGGGGCGGCGAGGCCCGCGCCGCGCTCGACCAGGCGCTCCGACACGACGATGTGCTCGTTCGCCGCTCAGCCGCGATGAATCTGCACGCATTGGGCACGGACGGCCTGGAGCTGGTCGAGCGGGCGCTGCGTGATGAGCACGGGTGGGTTCGGCAGGGCGCGGTCTTCTCGCTGATGCGCATGGAGCACTCCACGGAGGTCGCGGCGCTGCTCGACGTGGCCCGTGAGGATGAGACGCAGATCGTGCGGAGTGCCGCGCTGCTGGCGACCCGCTCGGCATACCGCACCGCCGATGCGATCCGCCTGCCCGCCGACGGCTGGCGCTTCCGCCTCGATCCCGAGAGGGTGGGCCGCGATCAGGGCTGGTTCGCCGCCGATCTCGATGACCGAGGTTGGGATCAGATAGCGATCGAGCAGCCGTGGCAGGAGGTCGGCTACGACTACGTCGGGGTGGCGTGGTATCGTCGGAGCATCGAGTTACCCGATCGCGAGGCGCCCGCCCGCGTCTCGCTGGACTTTCAGGGCGTGGACGAGTCAACGTGGGTCTGGGTGAACGGGCAGTTCGCCGGCGAACACGACATCGGCCCAACCGGCTGGGACAAGCCCTTCCGCATCGATGTGACCGATCTGCTCAGGTGGGGTGAGGAGAATCAGATCACAATCCGCGCGATGAACACCGCCAACCTCGGTGGCATCTGGAGGCCCGTCAGCCTCGTGTTGCTTGAGCCGGCGGGAGGCTGAGATCGGCCCAGCCAAAGGTGTTCGGACGTTGTGCCGAGAAGAGAGGGCCGCCATCGACGTCCCGTGATTGAGGGAGCGAGGAGTGATTGTGTTGCGAACTCTGCTGGTAACTCTGATCGTGCTGACGATCGCGTGTTCTCTGACGATGGCGCAGGAGGAGGCCGCGCAGGTGAAGATCGCCGAGCCGTTCATGACCGAGTATTCCGGCGATGACGCCACCGGCGAACACGTTGTCGGCCTGTGGCAGTTCAACCAGCCGGACCCGACCGCCGACGCCTCCGGAAACGGACATACGCTGACTTTGCAGGGCGCGGAGTTCGTGGATGGTGGCCGCTTCAACGGAGGGGCCCTGCGCTCATTCAGAGGCCATCCCGTCACCGATGAGCCGCACCGGGCCTTCGCGGCCAACGCCCCGGCGCTCAGCCCGTCGGGCGCGTTCACCATGGAGATGTGGATCAACCCCGACGAGGAACTCAGCGGCGAGTACCCCACCAGCATGCTCCTCGACAGGAAGTACGTCAGCGACAACGACTACCAGCTCGTGCTCGAGCGCGAGACCGCGCCCGACACGCGCAGGCTGAGCATGCATCTCGGCTTCGGAAGCGAGAGCGCAACCTGGCGCTCCGAGCCGTTCTCCGTCGTGCCGGGGATCTGGCGGCACATCGCGTTCGTCTACGATGGCGAGGGCACCGGCTCGTTCTTCGTGGACGGCTCCGCAATGGGCTCGGAGACAAAGGACGGCTACGGCTCCATCACGGCCGGCAACCGCCCGCTCTACATCGGAGATCGCGTCGGCAGCCTCTACCACGGCTTCCCCGGCCTGATCGACCAGGTGCGTATCTCCAGCGCCGCGCTCGAATTCCGCCCCGCGGCCTTCGCGATGATCTCGGGTCGCTCGGTATTCCTGCGCATGGAGCAGGTTGATCCGGTGCGCTTCTCGGTCACCAACCAGCAGCGCGAACCGCTCACCGGCGCGACCGTCCGCGTGGCGCTCAACGGCTCCCCGCAGCTCTCCGAGCAGCTTCCCTCCATCCCCTCGGGCGAGAGCGCGGAGGTCGCGTTCAACCTCGACACGAGCCTCCGGCCCGATGAGTACACCGTCGCGGCCACCGTCGAGATCCCGGGCGATGTGCCCTTCACCTCCAGCGAGCAGTTCGACCTGACCATCGTCCCGCGCGAGACTCCCAACCGGATGCCGGTCGTGATGTGGGGCGGGGTGCAGAATGACGATCACCGCGATTGGCTCAAGCGAATCGGCTTCACTCACTACATCGGCCTGCCCTGCGACTTCGGCCGGGTCTGGGAGGCCGGGGGGCCGACGCAGGCGCGCGACCCCGAGCGGGTCGCCACGGATATCGCGAACCTCGACCGGGCGCTCAAGGATGGAATGCGCATGGTCTCGAGCCTCTCGCCCGGCCGCTGGGCGCGAGGGCAGGAGGACTACCTCCGGGTCAAGCGCAACGGCGAGCCGTACGGCGATGGAGAGCGCGAGGACGTCTGCGGGCTCTTCGACCGCGTCCAGCAGTTCTGCTACGATGTCGGGGCCTCTATGGCGCTGACCTACGGTCACCACCCGGCGTACGACACCGCGCTGATACACACTGAGGTGCGCGGACACTCGCACACCTGCTTCCACGATCACGACCGGGAGGCGTTCCGCGAGTTCGCGGGCTACGACATCCCCGATGAGGTCCAGGATATGCGCGGGGTGCACTACGACGCGCTTGACAACTTCCCGGCCAACCGGGTGATCCCCGACGACTGGCCACTCTACGTCTACTACCGCTGGCTCTGGAACGAGGGCGATGGCTGGAACACCCTCAACACGATGGTCCACGAGGGCCTTCAGCAGGGCACGGGCGATCACTTCTGGACATTCCACGACCCGGCCGTGCGCACCGCCAAGGCCTACGGGCAGAGTGGCGACGTGGACTTCCTGTCACAGTGGACGTACTCCTACCCCGACCCGATCCGCATCGGCCTGGCCACCGAAGAGATGCTGCAGATGGTGAAGGGCGCCGACCGGCCCGACCAGCAGGTCATGAAGATGACGCAGATCATCTGGTACCGCAACCAGACCGCGCCCGAGCCGGGTGAGGAGGTCATGCGGCAGACCGCGGACTTCTTCGACCAGGACGTCCGGCCTCAGGGCACCGGCACGATCGACGAGAGCGGCCGCTATGTCGCCCGCTGGGAGCGCGAGATCCCCGACGCCCGCTTCGTGACCATCGCGCCGATGCATATGCGCGAGGCGCTGTGGGCGAAGATCGCCCGCCCGATCAAGGGAATCATGTACCACGGGATCGGCTCGCTGCTGCCCGACGTGGTACACGGCTCCTATCGCTACACCCACCCGGAGACGAAGTACGAGCTTGAGCGACTGGTTGACGAGGTGGTCCGGCCGCTGGGGCCGACGCTGACACAGGTCCCGGGGCGGCAGAGCGACGTGGCGCTGCTGGAGAGCTTCGCCTCGGAGATGTTCGCGCGCAAGGGCACGTGGGGATGGAACGCGACCTGGATCGGCGAGATGTGGCTGATCGCCAACTACGCCGGCCTGCAGGCCGAGGTGATCTTCGATGAGACGGTTCAGCAGAACGGCCTCGACGACTACCGGGTCCTGCTGATGCCCGACTGCGACGTGCTCACCGCGAGCATGGTTGCGGCGATCGAGGCGTTCCAGGCCCGCGGAGGCGTCGTCATCGGCGATGAGAACCTCTGCCCGGCGATCACGCCCGACATCCTCGTGGAGACGCACAACCGGCCGCGCAATGCCGAGGAGGCGCGCGCGCTGAACATCGAGAAGGCGCTCGCCATCCGCGAGCAACTCGACGCCCACTACCAGCGCTACGCGGACACATCCACGCCCGACGTGATCCCCTACGTGCGCAGCTACGGCACCACAGACTACCTCTTCGCGCTCAACGACAGCCGCGAGTTCGGGCTCTACGTCGGGCAGCACGAGCTGGTCATGGAGAACGGGCTGCCCACCGACGCCACGCTCGAGCTGCGCCGCGAGGGCCACGTCTACGATCTTGTCGCGAACCGCGAGGTGCAGACCGGAGGTAATGCGGGCAGCCTCAGCTTCGACTGGCACTTCGGCCCCTGTGAGGGCCGCGTGTTCATGGTCACCGAGCGGCCGATCACCGACGTGAGGCTCACCGCCCCGCAGCAGGCGGCCGCCGGCGGGAGCGTTGCGATCGCCGCCGAGGTGCTCGCGGACAACGGCGAGCCGATCGACGGGATCGTGCCGGTTCGGGTGGATATCATCGACCCGCACGGCCATGAGGCGGAGTTCAGTGGCTTCTACGGGGCGCGTGACGGCGGCGTGGAGATCAACTGCGACCTCGCGCCCAACGACGTTCCCGGCGTCTGGCGCATCCGCGTGCAGGAGCTGGCCTCGGGGAAGGTCGTGAACGCCTACATGACGGTGAGCGCGGGCTGAGTGCCGCGCGCAACAACGCGAGGGAGGGTCAGGGGGACGGCAACGGCGACTGCGTCGTTGCCGTCTTCCGTTCTGAGCTGTCCATCAGCGCCGTCTCTCTCAGATGAGGCCGTACGCTGCCCGCATCCCTGCCGGCGGGCAGGCCTCACGCGGAGGAACCGGCCCGGAGGAGCTCTGCCCTGCGCGCGCTGTCGGCGGTCGGCGGGACAGCGTCCTCTCTCGCGATCTCAGCCGCTGCCGCCCTCGCCGTCGGTCGCAAGTTGCGGCTCCGCGTCGCTCAAGTCTCCGCCATCAGAGCGATCCAGCACACCGAGCCTGTCCGCGACCAGCAGATCGATCCATCCCATCGCAAGCCCCAGCGAGACCCCCCCCATGACATCGAGGACGTGATGATTGCCGACGTAGGGCCGGGAATAGAGGGTCAGCACCAGAAGCACGCAGCGGCAACTTCAGGCGGGGATAGGCAACCGCGAAGAGCAGCGCCGCCTGCCCCCACAGGTGCGCGTGTGAGGAGGGGAAGGACGCGCGCTGCCATTCGGGGCCGATCGTGCGGATCGACTCCATGTAGGTGAACGGGCGCGGGCGATACCACATGTCCCTGAGGGCAGGTGCGGCGATGTACTCGGTGATCATGAGGCCACAGAGGAAGATGATGGCGATGATCCGATCTCTCCTCGCACCGAACATCAGCAGCAGCGCGATGATCACGAGCCACGCTACACCGGCATCGCCCAGGCGCGACACGCTCCCGAAGAGCATGTCCAGCAGCCGGTTGTGATGCTGGTTTATCCACAGCGTCATCTGCCGGTCAAGCTGCAGTACTACCTGCACACCCACCACTCCGAATCATGATGCTCTCCCGCAGTAATCAAGGCTGGTTGATCATGCCACGACCCTGGTTGCAGAGCCGGCGGAGTGCGGTCCTGCGGCTTGTGTCGGCAGGGGGGCTCTCCGGAGTTGACCGTCAACGCCACCGCGGCCGGCGCCACTACCAGCCTGCGGCATTCCGATCCGCGGCGAGGGCGTAGATGTCCTCGAGTCTCTTCGCGACAGCCGTGTAATGCCGCGCCCGGGCGAAGCGTCGTCCGCCCCTGCGCAGGCGTTCGGCGAGTTCCGGGTCGCCAAGCACGCGCTCGACCGCCTCGGCCAGTCCCGCGGCGCCCGCCTCGGCGGGCACGAGAAGGCCGTTCTCGCCGTCTCTGATCATGTCCACGGCTCCCGGTGTGGCAAGTGCGACGACGGGCGTCCCGACGTACATGGCTTCCGTGTAGGCCAGCGGCTGGGTCTCGCTCTTGCTGGCGGTGGCAAAGACATCGAAGGCCGCGTGATAGTGCTCGACTTCGTTGTAGGGAACCGAGCCGGTGAAGATCGCGCGATTCCCCAGGCGCTTTCGCGCCCGTTGTCGGAGGGCATTCCCGTTGCCGCCTCCGCCCACCACCACCAGCTTCACATCCGGGTGACGCTCGGAGAGCTTCACAACCGCGTCGATCAGCAGCGGCACTCGCTTCACCGGCGAGAGCCGTCCGAGGTAGCCGACCACCACGTCGTCCTCGCTCAGGCCCAGCTTCGCCCGCGTGGCACTCCGGTTGGGCTCACCAAGGCTGCTCAGGTCCACCGGATTCGGCACGAGTTCGAGCGGCGAGGCCACGCCCCGCTCGATCAGCAACTCTCGCATCCACCGCACCGGGGTCGTAACGACATGACAGCGGTTGAAGTACTGCACGACGTGCCGCGTGACCGCCGGCTCAATCCACTCGGTCGGCAGGACGCTGCGATTCGCGTAAAGCTCATACTGCGTGTGAGCGGTGGAGACGACCGGAATACGCCGCCTCCTTGCAAGGCTCTGCCCCCACGTCCCCACCCAGATCGGATGCTGCGTGTGCACCAGATCGAAGTCGATCTCCTCGATGACCTTGCCCAATCGCGGGCAGAACACCGGGGGGAGCGCCATCATGTAATCGACCTCGCCGGGTATGCGGACGGAGCGGTACCGATGGACGGCGGGATCGTCCTCAAAGGGATCCTCGCCCTGCGGCGCGGGAGCGAACACGTGCACATCGTGCCCGCGCTCGGTGAGCCCGAGACGGTAGAAATGCGTGACATTCGCAACGCCGTTGAGCGATGGCGGGTAGGTGTTGGTGAAAAGCGCGACCCTCATGCGGTCACCTGAGGCTCCTGGTTGAGGCATAAGATGTACGATAACACAGCGCGGCACCAGTGGCAAGAGCGTGCCGTGTCATGGGTGCGACCAGATCATGTGGGTCACGGCAACGGCGACCTCCCCCACCCTCACAGACAACGTTGGGGCCCCCCCTCCCTGTGAGTTCGCCGTGCGAACTCCGGCGGGAGGAGGAATGAGTCCGCCTTCCGACCTGCCAGAGCTCTTTCGCATCTCCGCTTACGGCTGTGTTCTCCCCCTCTCTCCCGCCTGACGCTGCGCCGTTTGCAGCGTCGAGGGAGAGGGGGCCGGGGGGTGCGGCCGACGTGAGCCCCTGGCCCCAGCAACCTGCACAATACGATCAGCCCGCCGTGTCATCACCGGGCCCCCGCCCCGGCAGCGATCGAGTTCGTGGGCAGTTCCACGACCACGCGCCGGCCATCCCGCACGGTCAGAACCACCGCGCGCGCATCGGTCTGCACCGACTCGCCCCACGGCGCCGGGACCGTCATCGGCCCAGTGCCCCGGTTGATCGCGACCACGGTCTCGCCTGTGCGCACCCCGTCGAAACCCTCATCGCCGATACGCTCGACATCCGGCAGTTCGTCCCCGGCATCCCCGACCAGCAGCGGCACGAGGAACGTCGCCTCCGCGACCGGCTCTGTCTTCAGCTCAATCATGCCGATCTCGGCGTCCTCACCGGGCGTGAGGTCACGCGTGGGATGCACGTACTGCGGCAGGTAGCGCGTGCCCTCGGAGATCGGCGACGCGGGCTCAAGCGGCACGAGGCCAAGCTGCGCGTCGTTGCGGACAATCCGCCACCCCTCACCCATCTGCTCGGCCTCGCCGATGTGATGCAGCAGCCACGAGAAGGTACGCGGCTCGTCGGCCTCGAGCCGATCATGCACCACCGCGAGGTCCGGCCCGGCCAGCACGAAGGTGCGGTCAAAGCGCGTCAGCCCCAGTTCTCCCGGGTAGGCGGAGGACGGATCGGCGGCGATGATCGTCACGTCTCCGTCACTCACGAACCCGGTGATCGTCGCGCGCCCGGGCTTGGGCGACGGCCACATCTCCCCGTCGCCGAACTGCCCTTCACCGTCCACGAGGATCGTGTTGTGATTGCGGGTGCGCTTCTCGTAGGTGTACCCCGGATCGTGCGCGAGCACCTCGCCTCTGCCGTAGAGGACGAAGTGCCCCTGCGCGGGGTGGTTGTGCCCGGTGCCGCCGATGGAGTAGCGGTCGCAAAGCTCGGCGTAGAGGTGCCCGCCAAGCGGCCGGCTGATCAGCACCGCGTACGTCGCATCCTCATCCCACGACGTCCGCGCGAAGCCCATCTCCACGTCCCGATAGTACTGCGCGAGCGGGACGGTCTCGGAGGGATCGGCCGGCTCGAGTGTCTCATCGAGGTAGAGGAAGTTGAACGCGCTGGTGCTCGGGCCGGGGTTGAGCAGATCGGCGATCCCCTGCGCGACCGAATCGGAGTAACGCTTCGCCTCCCACAGCAGCAGGTGGCGCGGCGGCAGGCCCTTCGGGAAGCTGGTGTCCTCCAGCGCGGCCGAGTGCTGCATATCGGGGAAGACGTGGTGGAAGCGGAAGACCGCCTGCCCCTGCAGGCCGGTGTCCGCCCACGGCACGCCCACACCGCTGAGCTGCTCGTAGAGGCTCACGAGCATGTAAAGCGTGGGCATCGAGAAATCCCAGTACGCCGGACCCTCGTGGAACGATCCGTCCGGGCTGAAGCTCAGGAACGTCCGCTCGGCACGGTCCCAACCCCATCCCAGCCAGTCGTGTGCCTCGGGCACCTCGCCGTAGACGGCCGAGGCCGAGAGGATGAGCGCGAGGTGTGCGAACCAGTAGTGGTTCTGCTGGAAGCTCAGTCCGCCTCCGCTGTGTCCGGCGAGCGACGCCTCGTAGACCACGCTGGCCTGCCGACAGAGCGTGTCGCGGACCCGGGCGCGGAGGTCCTCGGGCAGTTCATGGTAGAGCCAGTCATAGGTGAGCGCAACGCCCTCCGCAAAGTACTCCGCGTCGAGGTCAACGCCGCAGTCGGGATAGGTCGTGGCGACCTCCAGCCACCCGATCAGCGCCGCGAGCTTCTCCGGCGAGGGTTCGAGGACGTGGGAGAGCGCGTACGCTGGCAACTGCCGGAACGCGCCTCCGTTGCGCTCCCCCGGCCGGAAGGGCGGCGGCGTGCGCGTCAGCACGCCCGCGGGCTGGTAGAACTCCCGGACCCGCTCATCCTGCAGCCGCTCGCGCATCGCCGGGATGTCGTCGGCGGTGAAGAGCATCCGGGGGTGCTGCGCGGCCATCTCGGGCAACATCGGTTCACGAGGCGGATCGACGGTGTTGCGGCGCAGGCGTACGCTCCTGATGATGCTTCCGGGGGCCTCGCGCAGGACGATCCCGAACGTGTGCCGACCGGCCTCATCCACGCGGAAGCCACCGGCTCGCTCGGTCATCGCATCCACCGTCGGCGTGATGGGCTGCGAGATCTGCTCGCCATCCACCACGATCCAGTACGAGTCTGAGCCCCGGTTTGGTGCGGAGGCCTCGACAACCAGCGAGTACGATCCCGGCTCAAGCTCCCGCTCGAAGGTCAGATGGAAATCACGTTCGGTCGTGAGGATCGCGGCCTGTCCGTCGTGCTCATCGAGCGTGAATCCCTCACCGTGCTCGGCCAACTCCTCGCCCACGTACTCAATCACAGGCTCACCGCCGAGGATCGGGGTGTCCATCAGGTTGGTGATGTCCACGCCTGAGAAGGTTCCAATCACCAGCGCCGCAAGAAGAAAGCCTTCCATCTCCAGCACCTCCGACCGGATCTGACGGACTGCAACGAAGCCGCAGGATCATCTTCGCCGGGGCCGCACTCGCCCCCTCCTGTCAGCGAACCTGCGCGGCGATGTCCTCGGCAACCGGCTCGCCGTGAAGACAGAGGACGGCGGCCGCCAGCGCCGGATCGGCCGCGATCGCTCCGCCCACCCCGAGAGCCGCAATCTGCGCGGCGTACGGCAGTGTCGCGCTCTCCAGCGCGAGAGTTGCCGTGCGCGGCACGACGCCGGGGATGTTGGGCACGACGTAATGCACAACGCCCTCCTCGACGAAGGTGGGCTCGCTGTGCGTGGTCTTGCGGATCGAGGTCTCGATCGCACCCTCAAGATCGGCCGTCACATCGACGATGACCGCGCCATCGGGCATCGAGCGAACCATCTCCCGGGTGACGACGTGGACGTCCGCGCCCTCAGGGACGGTGGCGCCGTTGATCACCAGCCACGCACCCACGACGGCATCGGCGACGAGCGGCTCATCCGGTGGCTGAACCCTCGCCGCGGGCAACAGACGTGCAAGCTCCTGCCGGCGCTCATCCCGCAGTTCGAAGATGGTCACCTCCGCCCCGAGCGCGACCGCGACCCGAGCCGCCGCCTCTCCGGCGACGCCTCCTCCGATGATGACCACCCCGGTCGGGCCCGTGCCGGGCATGTTCCCCACAAGGACCCCCGGTCCGCCGTGCACCGTCTGCAGAAGTTGCGCGCCGATCAGCACCGCCATGTGCCCGGCGATCCGACTCATCGGCGCCAGCAGCGGCAGCGAGCCGTCCTCGAGCCGCACGCGCTCGAACGAGATCGCGGTCATCTCGCGTTCGAGGAACGCCCGAGTCAGCCACGGCCGCGTCTCCGTGTGCGTGTACCCGAAGAACGCGCCGCCGCGGCGGAAAAGCTCGCACTCCTCCTCGGTCGGCTGCTTGACCTTCACGACCAGCTCCCCCTCCGCCCACGCGGTGGAAGCGTCGGGGGCGATCTCCGCGCCGGCGGCGCGGTACGCGTCGTCGGGGAATCCGGCGCCCGCCCCCGCCAGCGCCTCAATGAGCACCTCGTGGCCGGCCTCGACGAGCGCGCGAGCGCCGCCGGGCGTCATGCCGACGCGATTCTCGTTGTCCTGGACCTCGTTGGGGACTGCGATGCGCATGGAGCTCGCCTCCGGGTGAGAGTGTTGGCTGAGTGTAACGTTCCCGCTGCGGACGGTCAAGTTGTGTGCCGGGAGGTGTCCGGGGCGGTGGATGCGAAGTACGCCGGACCGCGGAGAGTGGTTGGTGGTGAGCGTGAGCGGGGGCTTTGACAGAAAGACTGTGAGGTGTCGAACCGTGAGGAAGCTGTGGTTGTGCCTGCTCGTCGTGTTGCTGTCGGCGACTGTGTGCTCGGCCGCTCTCGAGGCGATCATCACGCGTGTGGAGGAGAACGGGCGACTGCTGGTGCCGGTGCGCGGTGTCTTCGAACTGACCGGCGCAAGCGTTGAGTGGAATGCCTACGACCAGTCGGTTGACATCGCCAGCGGAGGCACGTTCATCACGATGTGGGTGAACAACCGGACCGCCGCGATCAACGGCAATCAGGTCTACCTCGATGTGCCACCGCGCAACGTCAGGGGGCGCGTGCACATCCCGCTTCGTTTCGTCGGCGAGGCGCTGGGCAGAAGCGTCAACTACACCGGCGGGGCGGTCTACCTGACCGCTCCCGGAGCGCAGGACATCATCCTCTACGTCGAGGATGTCCGGCCGCCGGCCCGGCAGACGACGTCCGGTGAGCTGCTGCCGCAGAGCAATGATCGCCATCTGACGAACGCCGACCTCGCGGGCCTGAGCAACTGGCAGTTGACCCTTGCGCGCAATGAGATCTACGCGCGGCACGGCCGCCCCTTCACCAACGCGAACATCCGGGCTTACTTCAGCCGGACCGGCTGGTACTCGTCGAACGCGAGCTTCCGCGAGTCGTGGCTGTCGAGGACCGAGCAGAACAACGCGGCCTTCATCCGCGACTACCAGGCCCGCGTCTTCGGATCAGCGGCCACCGCCCCGTGAACACTCACTGAACCCCCGCCTCGCGACGGGAGTCTCCGCACTCCCGTCGCGCCTGTGCGGAAGGGAGATAGTTATGCCCAGTTGCGCGTACACGGCCGCTGCCATCACGTTTCTCATCCTCACCGGTGGCCTCGCATCCGCTCAGCAGGCCACCGTCGCCGTCACCTCACACCCCGCGGGTGCGAAAGTCTACGTGAACGGATATTACAAGGGGCGCACGCCGTCCACCGTCACGATCGACTCGGCGACTGCCGAGGAGGCCTTGTACGTCTTCACTCTCCACCTGCCGGGCTTCAAGGCGTGGGAAGCGAAGATCGGTCTCTCGCTCGGGCAGAACAAGTCGCTCTACGCCGCACTGGAGCGGCTGCCATCGGCGGTGTCGGGCCGCACGATCTGCATCGATCCGGGACACCCGTCAGAGACGAGTCCCGGCACCACCGGCCCCACCGGCGTCAGCGAGAATCACATCAACTGGGTGATCGCGACGAAGCTGCGCGCGGACCTTGAGGCCTCCGGTGCAACCGTCGTAATGACCAAGCAGACGGAGAACGAGCATGTGACGAACCGCCGCCGCGCGGAGATCGCCAACGCCGCCGGTGCAGCCATCATGATCCGCCTGCACTGCGACGCGGCTCCAACGCGCGGCTACGCGATCTACGCGCCGGACAGGCAGGGCACCCGCGACGGAGTGACGGGGCCGAGCCGGGCGGTCATCGACCGGAGCACCGCCGCGATGCGGCCCTTCTACGAGGGGATGACATCCGTCCTCTCCGGGACGCTCCCCGGCCGGGGCACCCACGGGGACTCGGCCACCTACGTCGGCTCACGGCAGGGCGCGCTGACGGGATCGATCTTCTCCGAGGTGCCGACGCTGACCATCGAGATGTGCGTGCTGACCAACGCCCGGGACGAGGCGTTCATCAGCAGCGCCGCCGGCCAGCAGAAGATGGTCGAGGCACTGCGCGCCGGGCTGGAGCACGTCTTCCGCGCGCAGTGACCGGAGTCGGCGCGGCGCTCAAATCACGGGGGCGGGGCGCGTCGCCAGCCAGACGCCGATGACGACCGCCGCGGCTCCCGCCACGAAGGCCCCGGTCAGCGGCTCACCCAGCAGCCACCATCCAAGCAGCGTGGCGAGGGGCGGCGCGACGTACTGCGTCGGCCCAAGGACACTGGCGTCCACCAACTCCAGCGCCGCGTACCACATGAGCATCGCGATCGTGGTGGGGAATATCCCCAGCCAAGCGATGGCCAGCCACTCGGGCGCCTCAAGCGCCAACTCCGGGCGCCGTGCCAGCGCCACGATCATGAGCATCACCGCGCCGGCGACAAGGGTGATCGTGGCCACCTCGGGGCCGCCGTGTCGCCGCACGTAGCGCTTGCCGGCGACTGTGTACGCCGCCCAGCAGATTGCCCCGCCGAGGGCGGCGAGTGAGCCCAGCACGTTGCTGACGACCGGCAGATCCTGCGGCGGCGTCTGCCCGACCACGATGACCGCGCAGCCCGCGAGGCCGATGAAAAGGCCGATGAAGCGAAGCGTCGGCACACGCTCACCGAGGAAGAGCGCGAAGACCGCGATGAAGATCGCGTTCGCGTTGAGGATCAGCGCGCCGTTGATCGAGGTGGTGAGGCTCGCGGAGATGAAGACCAGCACGCCCATCCCGAAGATGCCCACCGCCCCCAGCGCGGAGAGCGGGACGAGATCCCGAGCGGCGCGCATCAGTCGCCCCCAACGCCCCGCGACCGCGAGGAAGACGACCGCGGCCGCCGCGCCGATCGAGAAGCGAAGCGCGGCCGTCAGGATCGGGTCGACGCCGCGCGCGGCGGTCGCGTAGCGCCCCGCGACGAAGACGCTCGACCACAGCGCGCTCGCGATCAGTCCCAGCAGCAGACCCTTCGCGCGATCGCTCATGAACGTGGTGGGGGGAGCAACTCGAGTGCCGCTCGCGCATGGTGCGCCGCGGCGGAGTCGGGGTAGTCCTCAGCTACGCGACGCAGCGCGCGTGCCGCGCCCGCCGTGTCATCGAGTTCGTCGCGGAGCACACCAGCGGCCCGCAGCAGCGCCTGCGGAGCGAGCAGGCTGTCGGGGAAGCGCTCAACCAGCGACAGCCACCGATCCGCGGCCGCCTGCATCTCTCCCTGCTCCTCATTCATCTCAGCAAGCACTGCCTGCGCGTCATCGGCCAGCGGCTCACCACGCGTCCCGGCGATCTCAAGCAGCAGGTCGCGCGCCATGCGGTCTTCTCCGCGCTCGCGCAGACCAAGCGCTTCGAAGTAACGCAGTGCGGCACCGGCGGGGCGCTCGAGGTTCTCACGCATGAATGCAAGCCGCTCCAGCGCATCGTTCGCCCACGGGCTCTGCGCGTGGTGCTCGGCCACCAGCCGGAAACGTTCCTCAGCCTGCTGGAACTCACCGCGCCGCAGTGCGATCTCCGCCAGTCGCAAAGCGGCACGTGCGGGCGCGTGAGATCCCTCGTTCACGATTGCGGCCACGTCGAAGCCGTCCGGCAGCAGCCCCGGCGGCAGTGGCGGCAGATCGTCCCACCGCGCGAACGCGCGATCCTCACCCGCCAGCTCCGCGTAGGCGCGCTCGGCCTCATCGAAGCGGCCGCTGGCGAAGAGCCAGTCGGCCATCCCCTCGCGGGCGGCGGCCACGTAGTGCGGGTCGCCGTCTGCGCTGCGCAGCAGTCTCTGCCAGGCCTCAAACGCCTCCTCCAGCCGCCGAGCCCGCCCGGTGAGCAGTTCCGCCCGCATCAGAAGCGCCTCGGGCTGCGCCTCAAGCGCGGGGATGGCCTCAAGCGTCTCCAGCGCCGCGCGCCAGGCTCCCTGCTCACGCTGCAGGCGGGCGGACTCCAGCGCCACCGCGGCCCGCTGCTGGCCGGGCAGTTCCATCCCGAGCGCCATCGCGTAGAGCGAGCCAGCCAGCTCATCGTCGTTGCGCAGGTGCGCCTCGCGCGCCAGGTCCGCGACGGCCATCCCCGCCCCCTGCGTCCCTTCGAGCAGTTCGGCGGCCCCCTGACGATCCCCGGCAGCGAGTAGAACGCGCGCAAGCACCAGCCGCTGCGGATCCGACGGCGCGCTGACCTCTCTCACGTGTTGCCGCACCGCCGCGATCACATCCCCACCGGCAAGCTCGTCGCCGACCAGCCGCTCCAACTCCACCCCGACCGCGTGCGCGGGCGCCCGCTCATCGCCGAGCGCCACCAGCAACTCGCGCGCCGCGTCCTCATAGCGCAGCAGATCAATGTACACCCGCGCCAGCTCATACGCCATCAGCGCCACCTCACCGGACGCCTCGCGCGCCTCCTCGATCACCTTCGCCCGCGCGTGGTTCAGGGAGTGCCGCCGCAGAATGCCGTCCAGCCGTCTGACCGTGCCCGGATCTCCCGGGTCGTACTCCACCGCGCTCTTCAGTCGATCGATCGCCTCATCGGTCCGCCCCTCATGCACCAGCACCTCCGCGAGCGCCATCAGGGCGCCCTGATGCTCGGGCGCCAGCCGCAGTGCCGAGCGCAGTGCGTTCTGAGCAAGCTCACGCTCCCCTGCCTCGAGCGCCGCCTCCGCCAGCCTGACCTGCGCCTCAGGATCCTCCGGGCGCAGTTCCGCAAGCCGCCGGAGATGCTGCATCGCCCCCTGCCGGTCGTCCTCCCAGCGGGCGATCTGCGCGAGGAAGGTCAGGGCCGCCTCAGGATCGTTCCCCTCAGCCTCGGCGCGCAGGTCGCGCCGCAGTTGATCCAGCGTGCCCGCATCCCGCGCCGCGCGATGGACGAGGCGCATCGCCGCAAGGTGTCCAGGCGTGTCCCGCAGAACCTCACGAGCGATCGCCATCGCCCGCGTCATCTCCCCTGCCTCGAGCAGCCGGTTCGCGACGGTCATCGCCAGCCCCGCGCGCCGCTCGGGCAGCTCGATGCCCCGGGCCACCGCGAGCGCTTCATCGTATGCCTCCTGCGTCAGGAGGATCGCCGCGAGGCTCTCACGCGCCTCATGATGCCACGCCGCGTGGACCTCGCGCTCGAGGAGCGCCTCAAGGTGAGCGGCGGCGTCGCTGAGGCGGCCCGTCTGCCGGTCGATCCGAGCAAGTGCCATCAGAGCCCCCCCGGCCATCGACGCATCCGGCCCGAGGACAGCCACGAGGCGTTCCCACGCCCGCCGCGCGGTCGCCGTCTCCTGCTGACGCTCCGCGATCAGGCCCAGCCGCTGAAGGCAGCGCACCAGCCACTGCCCGTCGCCCTGCAACTCAAGCGCCCCCGCCAGCGCCTCCACGGCGGCGCGCTGGTCTCCCCGGGCCTCATGTGACACGGCGAGCGTGAAGACCGCCATCGCGCGCTCCTCATCGGTCCGGGCGGCCTCCAGCGCTTTCGCGAGGGCCGCGGACGCTTCGTCGTGCCGGCCCGTGCGTGTGTGCTCATGCGCCTCGGCGATCAGCTCGTCGAACCCCGCCGGGCCGCGCTCCTGCGCCCACGACGCGCACGTTAGGACCACGCAGATCGCCACCGCCGGCCATCTCATCGCGGAGGTTCCTCTCCCAGGCGGCGGTAATACTCGCGGACAAGGTCCTCGTACCCGCGCGGAAGGGCCTGCACGCCTCGCCCCCGGCCGACCTCCAGCGTCTGCCGGGACATCAGGCCCGGTGAGAGCGCTGGCGGCGAGGGCGGTGGCTCGAAGGCGCTCGGACGCTCCGCCTTGCGCTCAGACCGCTCTTCATCCCTGGTGTAAAGCGAGCGCTGCGCCTCAAGCATCTTCTCCAGGATCCGCTCCTGCCGCTCAACCGTCTCGCGCTGGATTCGACCCGAGCGCAGGTCGCCCTCGACCTTCTCCATCTCATCCGGAACGCCGCCGAGTTGATCGGCCACCGATCCGGTGGCCTCTCCGGCGCGTCCCTCCTGCAGCATCTGCCTCAGCGCGCGCCGGATCAGCGCCTGCTCATAGCCCATCTGCGAGAGGCTCATGCCCGCGCCCTCTCCGGGCCGGCGCTCTCCGGATTCGCCCTGCTGCGCCTCTCCCGTCTGCTCGTTCAGGCCCTGCTGACGGTCGGCGAGGGACTTGAGCCGCTCCATGTACTGCTGCAGCGTGGACTGCGCCGACTGCTGCGAGAGCTGCTCATCGGTCTCCAGGAGACGCTTCGCGAGTTCGTTGAGCCCGGCGATCACATCACGCCCGCGAGCCAGCGCCGAGGAGAGATCCGCGCCATCGATCTCCCGCCCCGACTGCGCCATCTCGTCGGCGATGACCTCTGTGACGCCGGCCATCATCGGGCTCATCGCCGGCGTCTTCTGCGCCAGCTCCCCCATGCGCCGCGCAAGCGCGCGCGTTGCGTGTGTGAGCGTGCGCTGCCGCCGGCTCAGCGGCGAGATCGGTCGCTTGTCCCGCAGCAGGTCCGTCCGACTGCGCCGCCCGAGATCCTGCACATCGTCGCGCAGCCTCTCCTGTGACTGAGACAGCGAGAGGGTGTCGCGCAGCATCTCGGCGATCTCTCGCCGCGCCTCGGCGGTGAAGTCCGAGGCAAGCTGCTGCTCCAGTTCGCCGAGATCCGCGGCCGCCTGCTTCAGCGACCGCTCCGCGGTCTGCTGCGCTCCCTCGGCGCCCGCGGGGCTGCCGCGCTCCAGCGCGCTGGCCGCCCGGCGCATCTCTCCCGATGGATCCTCCCGTCGCAGCCTGTCGGCGATCGCACCGATCTTCACGGCCAGGTCGCCGGAGAGATCCCGGGCCTGCTCCACGGCCGCATCAACCCGATCGGCCAGCGGCTCGGTGTCGCGCGCCAGCAGCCTCTGATCGCGCTCAGCTTCACGCGACTGCTGCGAGCGCCCGTCACTGAGCTTCTCTCTCCGCGCGGAGAGTTCGCCCTGTCGCTTCGCCAACTGCTCTGCCTGCGCCCGAAGCTCTCCGAGCAGCGCCTCCATCCGGGCGCGTTTGAGCAGCGACATCGTCTGCTCCAGCCGCTGCATGAAGCGCTCCTGGGCCTCGCGCGCGGCTTCGAGGCTCAGCCGCATCTGCTCGGGGCTCTGCGCCTCGACCGCCCTCTGCAGTTCGGCCAGCGCGCGCCGCATCTCCTCGTCGAGCACATCGCGCATCAGCTCGTGAAGCTCGCGCACCTTCTCCACCAGCTCCGGGGAGAGCTGCTGCTGCGAGGTGAGTTGCTCCTCCGCCCTGCGCATCGCCTGCTCGAGACGCCCTGCCTGCTCCTGCAGTCGTCGCGCCGCCTCCTGCAGCTCCATCCCGGGGCGGCCCGGCATCTCCCGACCCTCGCCGGAATGCCCGCGCATCGCCCCCTCGATCGCCTCGCTGAGTTGGCGCTGCAACTCCCGCGCGGTCCGCTGCAACTGCTCCATCGCGTCGGCTTCCTCGCGCCGCGCCTGCTCGATCGGCGTCTCCGGCTCCGAGCGCCGCAGCCCGGCGGGCGTCTCCAGCCGGATCCGCACGGGGGCGCTGTGCGACGTCTTCGGCCCACTCGCCGCGTCGTTGTCCGTCGCCCACGCCCGCACGATCAGCTCACCACCAGGTCTCAGGCCCACCCCCGCCGGGTTCAGCCGCACCGTGGCTGACGCCGTCGGCCCTGGCGTAAACTGCAGCGGCATCGACCGCCACCCGCCGGGCTCGTCAGGCGGGAGCGGGCCTTCCTGCCCCCCCGATCGCTGCGGCCGGGCCGTCTCGCCCACCAGTCGCAGGTGCAGACCCAGCGCGCTCACGCCGAAGTCATCCCCGGCCGCCACGGAGATCTCCACCGGCTCCGAGACCGCGAGGGTCACGTCACCGTCAGGCCGCAGCAGGCGAACTGTGGGCGGCGCATCCTCCGTCGGCTCGATGGTGCGCCACGCAGTCGCCGTCGCGCCGCTGTCCGCGGTCGCGCTCAGACGCCAGCGCATGGCCTCACGCAGCGTGAACGAGTGGCTCATGCGACCACCGGGCGCAGCCGCAAGCCCGGTCGAGCGTGAGCCGGTCTCGAGGCTCACCTGCGCCTCAGCGAGGCTGCACGTTCCGCCGATCGTCACGGTGCTGCCTGCGAGCGCGCGGATGGTCTGCATATCGTCGGTGTGTGTGCGGCGGGGCAGGCCGGAGTAACGCGGAGGCTCGATCGTCACTGTCAGGTCGAAGATGCGCGGCGGCTCCGGAGCCGCGGTCTCCGGAGCGTCGGAGATGGTGCGCGGGATCGCGGGCGCGGACCGCGGCATGCGCTCAAGGGGCGCAGCCGACCACGCCAGCGCCGCCAGCCCGAGGCCCAGCGTCGCGATCAGCGCAGATGTGCGCATTCCGCGCACGGGCACGGCGCGCGTGATGGGGAGATCGTCGAGTGCGGCGGTCGCTTCCTCGGCCACGCGGATGGTCGCCGCTTCTGAGCGAGGCACGCGACGGGGTTCAGAGGTAAGCAGGTCCACCGCGGTGGCGACGCGGTCCTGAAGGAAGGGGAATGCGTGCTCGATCGCCAGTGCAGCCTCCAGCGCGCGCACCGGCATCACAACTCGAGCCAGCCCGGAGAGCGCAACCGCCAGACCGCATGCCGCGAGCAGCATCGGGTCGCCGAGGATCGTCCTTCCGAACACCAGAGCCCCCACACCGGCGATCAGTCCTGCCAGCGCCAGCCCCACGAGCACGCCGGCCGCGGCGTTGACCGCCCGCCGCCGGACAACGTAGGGCCGCAGCGCGGCCATCAACCTCCCCCGGACTCCTCGCACGGATGGCCTCCTCTTCATCGGTTCACGTCAACTCGGCGACGGCGGGCCCTCCGCGCCCAGAGCAGGTTGCTCCTCGCCGAACCACACATCCTGCATGCGGAACTGCCGGTTGTACATCTCCGCATAAACGCCGTTGCGGGCCATCAACTGCTCGTGGTTGTCCTCCTCCACGATCTGCCCCCCCTTGATCACGACGATCTTGTCGGCGCTGCGCACCGTGGAGAGCCGGTGGGCGATCACGAAGGTGGTGCGGTTCGACCGCAGTTCGTCGAGCGCCCTCTGAATGAGCTGCTCGGCCTCGGTGTCCACCAGCGAGGTCGCCTCATCGAGGATCAGGATCCTCGGGTCGGCGAGCAGTGCCCGCGCGATGGCGATCCGCTGCTTCTGTCCGCCGGAGAGCTTTACCCCGCGCTCGCCGATGAGCGTCTCAAAGCGCTCGGGAAGCTCGTCGATGAACTCCGTGGCATACGCCCTCCGGGCCGCCTCCTCGATCTCCTCGTCGGTCGCGTCGAGCCGCCCGTAACGGATATTGTTGCGCACCGAGTCGTTGAAGAGGAACGTGTCCTGCAGAACGATCCCGATCTGAGAGCGCAGGCTGTCGAGGGTCGCGTCCCGGACGTCGATCCCGTCGATCAGCACTCGCCCCTCCGTTGTGTCGTAGAACCTCGGGATCAGGTTCACCAGTGAGGTCTTCCCCGCCCCCGAGCGTCCTACGATCGCCACGGTCTCACCCGGCTCCGCGATCACTGAGATGTTCTCCAGCACCACCTCGCCGGTCTGATAGCGGAAGGTCACATCGTCGATCTCCACCCGCCCGGCCGCCCGCGGCAGGGGCTCGGCGTCGGGCTTCTCATCCACGTCAGGCTCCTCGTCGAGCAGATCGAAGATCCGCGCCATCGACGCAAGCGCCCGGTTAAACACATTGTGCACACGGACGAGACTGCGGATCGGGTTGTAGAAGTGCTGCATGTACGCGAGGAACGCGACGATCACGCCGGGCGAAGCCTCGCCGTAGGTCGTCATGCGCGCGCCGTAGAATATGACGCCGATCAGCCCCAGCGTGGTCAGGAACCCCATCGCCGGGAAGAATGTCGTCCACAGCCAGATGCCCTTCACCGAGGCCTGGTAGTACTCGGTGCTGTCCTCCTCGAAGCGGTCATACTCATGCTCCTCCCGGTTGAAGGCCTTCACGACCTGAACGCCCTCGAGGCTCTCCTGCAGCCGGGAGTTGATGTCGCCAAGCTCCTCGCGGATGCGCTCGTAGAGCGGCCGGATGATCCGCGCGAAGACGATCACGCCGACCAGGAAGATCGGCAGCGGGGCCATCCCGATAAGCGCCAGCTTCCAGTTCATCCACAGGATGATCGCGATCGTGCCGACCACCGTCAGCGTGTCACTGATGATGGTGTCAACACCGTGCACGACCATGTCCTCGACGGTATTGACGTCGTTGGAGACCCGTGACATGATGTCGCCGGTTCGCCGCGCCTCGAAGAATGACAGCGACTGGCGCAGCAGATGGCGGTAGGTGCTGAGCCGCACGTCAAGCACAAAGCGCTGTCCCAGCCGGTGCATCACGTTCATCCGCACCGCGCTGAAGAACTGCTGGACGAAGTACGCCGCAAGCAGCAGCCAGCCGAGGCGCTTGAGCGGCTCGAGATCCCCCGCCCGGATCACGTCGTCGAAGATCAGCCTCAGCACCTGCGGCGCGTAGAGGCTTGCGCCGGTCGCCACCAGCATGCTGATGAGCCCCAGCAGCAGCGTCGGCCAGTGCGGGCCAAGGTAGCGCAAGAACCACGCCAGCATCCGCCGGTCGGTGATCGATAGCGGCTCTACATTCTCCTCGTACTGATCGCTCCCACGATGATGACCTCGGCCTCGTCCACGTCCTCCATGCAACATTCACGTCACTCCAGGCATGCTTGCTTTGTGAGTTGTGCCATCAGCGGCACTGACGCTCTGAGGGGCACCCCCCGGGGGTGCGCCCCGACACTTGCATATGCAACATTATACCGCCCGACCGCCCCGCCTGACAAGCGCCTCCTGGGCCGGGGTGTGACCGAATAATGTAGGTGCGGCAACGACAGCCTCCCCCGCCCTCATACACAACATTCGGGCGAATGAGTCCACGCTTCGACCTGCAGGGCTGTTTCGGATCTCCGCTCACGGTTGTGTTCCCCCCTCTCCCCCAGGACCCGAGCGCAGCGAGCGGGTCGGGGTGAGGCCGCCGTGAGCCGCCAGCGACAGCAACCTACATAATCCGGTCAGACCCCCTGGGCCTACGAAAAAGCACCCGGCCTGATGACCGGGTGCTCTTCATTCCTTCGACGAAGCGATCTACCACATGTTGGGGGAATCGCCGGCCGGCGCGGCGTCGGTGACGATCACGTTCGCCGCCCGCGGGCCCTTTGCGTCATGCTCGATGTCGAACTCGACCTTCGAACCCTCGGCGAGGGACTTGTAGCCCTCACCGGCGATCGCGGAGTAATGCACGAATGCATCCTCGCCATCCTCGCACTCGATGAATCCGAAGCCCTTTGCGTCGTCGAACCACTTGACTGTTCCAGTCGCCATCTGTGTCCTGCCTCCTGTTGCTTCTTCGCAGCACCTTTGCCCGTCCGCCGGGAGACAAGCTCACAAGCGACTCGAACAACGATCCTCCGTGCGGCGCGTCGCCGCATTTCACTGCCACTACACTAACACACCCGCCGAGATTACGCAAGGCATTTCTTAAACGACCGCATCAGCGCCACGCCGGCCGTCGCTTCACCGGAGCCGCAGCCAGCGGAAGCCCGGACGCAGATACGCCTCCCCGCCCCCCATATCATCGATCAGCCCGAAGCTCCTGTCCACGTCCTGCCGCTCAAGCTGCGACCGCTCCCGCACCCGAGCCAGCAGGTTCTGCGCCTCAAGCAGCTCCGGCTCGATGCTCAGCACCGCGCGAAGCTGCTCCTCCGCACCGTCGTAGTCGCTCAGTGACGCATACGTGGACGCAAGCGCCATCCGCACCGGAACCAGCCCCGGGTCCTCGCGCAGCACCCTCTCCCACAACCGGACCGCCTCACCCGCTCGGCCCTCATCGGCCGCGATGGAGCCCAGATGCAGCAGCGAGGAGAGCCGCACCTCGTCACGGGCGGTCAGCTCAGCCGCGCGTTCAAGGGCCTCGCGCGCCTCCCGGCGCCGCTGGAGGGCCGCCAGCGACACACCGAGGTCGTGCCACGCGTCGTCATCCTTCGGGGCCAGCTTGACCGCGCGCCGGTAGCACTCGACCGCCTCGTCGAAGCGATTCTGCACGGCGAGAACGTCGCCGAGTTCGTTATGCAGCGCCGCCTCGCGCGGATTGCGCTCCACGCCCTTGCGGTAGGCGCTCTCAGCCGCCTCGATCTCACCCTTCGCCAGCAGCCGCCTCCCGTGCCTGTGGAAGTACCCGACCGCCTGCGTCGGCTCCGGTGCCTCGCGCAGCACCAGCCCGCAGGCCAGGCAGACGCGGCCCGCCGGAGACACAGGCCGCCTGCACGCGCTGCAGACGCGCACACGCGGACCGGGCGCCAGCGGCGGCCCCTGAGCAGCCTCGGCCGAGCGCCGGGCGTGCCGCGACAGGCGCGAGATCCCCCGCGTCCCCCGCATGATCTCCGCGAACTCGTTGACGCTGCCGGGCCGCCGCGCCGGATCGGGCGCGAGCGCCGCGGCGATGGCCGCGACCAGCTCCGGGGGCGTCGCAGGCGGCAGATCGTTCACGTCGAGAGCGGGCAGCCCGTCCTCCGTCGCAACCGCGCCCTCGACCTCGAGGTAGGCGAAGCGCCCGTTGCCGTCGGCTCGCTGCGCCACGGGCACAACCCCTCGGAGCGTGGCATACAGCAGCGCGCCGAGTGAGTAGACGTCCGAGGGCGGATGGATGATGCCCTTCTCCCTGAACTCGGGCGCGAAGAACATCTCCTGCTTCGCGGAGTAGCGCGGGCGCCTGCGCACCGACTGCCCGTAGAGCGCGGCGATCGCAAAATCCGTGATGCGCACACCCCCGTCCGGCATCAGGAACACGTTCTCAGGCCGCAGACTCGTGTGATAGACGCAACGCTGGTGTGCGTACTGCAGCCCCGCGCAGATCTGTCTCGCCAGCCCGAGGCAGTCGGCGGGCTCCAGCGGCCCGTCCACCGCCAGCACCTCCGAAAGGCAGCGCCCGTCCACCACCTCCCCGATGATCGCCACGTGCCTGCCGTGCAACACGATATGCCCCACGTTCGCGATGGCCGGGTGCGTGAGAGCCACCACGACCTTCGCGATCCGGTTGAATGTCTCACCCGGCCGCCCGCTCACCGGCTCATGGAGCCGCTTCAGCGTCAGCCGCTGATGCTTCTCCTCATGCAGCACCGAGTACACGATGCCGTGCGGCCCGGTGCCGATGACGTCCTGCACAAGGTAGGGGCCCACGCGAGTCTGACTGTTGTCTGACTGCTCTGTCATCTCAGATCATCACGCCAGTTCGTCGTCCCACCCCGCCGCGCCTCCCCTCAGGAGGTGACTGCGCGGCCGCCGGCGAAGGTCTCGGCTGGTTGTATTACGTGGTGTCGTCAGGGAGGCCGAAGATGTCGGTTTGCGCGGTCTGCGGTACTGAAGCGAATGCGAAGGCGAAGTTCTGCGCCGAGTGCGGTGCCAGCTTCGAAGAGGACGAAGCCCCCTCAACGTCCGAAGCCATGATCCAGATGGCCGGGGAGTTCGAGCGGGCAGTGCGCGAGAACCCCGATGACACCACCGCTCGGTATGACCTCGGGCTCGCCCGCATGTACGACCGCAAGTGGGGAAGGGCGGCCGAGCAGTTCCAAAAGGTCATCGAGCTTGAGCCTCAGTTCGCCGACGCTCACGCGAACCTCGCCGTCTGCTTCGTGAAACTCGGCCGGCCGGACCAGGCGCTCGAGCACGCGGAGCGCGCCATCGAACTCGACCCGAGCAAGAAGCGCTACCGCAAGATCAAGCGTCAACTGACCGGCCGTACGCACTGACGGTTACCCTCGCGGCTCCTCCGGCCTGCCGCCGTTCGCCGCGGAGCGATCGGCGGCCAGGCACACTCGGCTGGTGCGAATCCCGTCTGCGATGTTCGGAACGCCGTCGGTCTCGGCGCGGATGCACTCGACGAGGTGATCGATCTCCTGCTGGAAGGGATGATGCGCCACATCGCCGCTGTCGGGCGCGACGCAGGGGATCTCGAAGTAATCCCGCTGCTCGGGCGCGAGTACCCGTGAATACACGCGGTTGCCCAGCGCCGTCCCCTCGCTGCCCATCACCGTCACGTTGAAGCGGTAGGGCGAGACGATCTCGAGGATCGATGAGGTCTTCCCCACTGCCCCGCTCTCATACTCCAGTGTGCACACCGTCGCGGTGTCGTACTCAAAGCCCAGCGACGGATTGTTGTGCGAGTGAGCCGTCACCCGCGCGACCTCCCCCATGAAGTTGCGCGCCATGTCGATCGCATGACACCCGCCGGTGAGCATCGCGCTGCCCGCCAGCTTCTTCTTCGCGATCCAGCGGTCGGCCCGGATGATGCTGCCCACGCCGTGCCAGTAGTCCGTCTCGCAGTAGAAAAGCTCACCCAGCGCCCCGCGCTCGACGAGGTTCTTGATGTTGAGCACCTGCTCGTTCCAGCGCAGCACGAAGCTCATCACGCTCTTCACCCCCGCCCTCTCGACAGCCGCGCCAAGCTCGTCGAGTTCGTCCTCGTTAATGCCCGCGGGCTTCTCCAGCGCGATGTGCTTACCCGCCTGCGCCGCGGCGGTCGCATCAGGTGCATGGAGGAAGTTCGGCGTGGTCACCGAGACGATGTCCACCTCGTCATCGGCCAGCAGTTCGTCGTAGTCGGCGTAGATGCGGCAGTCGAGCCCTAACTGAGCCACGAGCCGCTCTGCGCTCGACCGTGTGCGGCTTGTCACGCCGACGATGCGGGTGTGCGGATTCGTCAGATAGGCCCGCGCATGCTCGTAGGCCACCGCGCCGCAGGCGTTGATCGCCGCGCCGAGAACGTCACTCATACCCTCTTCCTCCGGAGTACGTCAGTTCTTTGCCAGCGCCCCCGCGTGCCTGCCCGCCGCGGGGTCGCCCGCGGCGTGAACCGTCCCGTCCTCGTCGATGCCAAGCATCACCGGCATCGCGATGAAGCCGTCTGTCACCGAGACGGTGTGCCCTCGCCGCGAGAGTTCGCCGCGCACGTCCTCGGGCACACCGTCACTGACCTGCAGGCTTCCGGGCTGCTTGAAGGCGCGATCGCGGTCCGGGCTCGAATCGAAGGAGTTCTCCATGTGGTCGGTGGAGAACCGAGGAGCGGTGACGGCCTCTCCCGGCGACATCCCGAACTCCACGCAGTTGAGCAGCACATTGAGCGCCGTCTGATCCTGAAGGTCCCCTCCCGCGACGCTGATGGCCGCGACCGGTCGCCCATCGCGAGTCACCAGCGTTGGCGTCAGCGTGATCCGCGGACGCTTCGCGGGCTCCAGGCAGTTCGGGTGGCCCGGCGTCGTGTTCATGCAGCGCAGCCGGTTGCCCTGCGTCACGCCCGTGCGCGGGTCGGGGCGGTTGCCCGCGAGGTTGCAGCTCGGCGTCGCCGCCACCACGTTCCCCCACCGGTCGGCGACCACGCAGGTGGTGGTGTCCGAGATCGGCGTGCGGACATCGTTGGCATCCACCGAGCCGTCGCCTATCAGCGGGTGCATCGCGTACGGGTCACCGGGCCGCCGCTCCCGCGAGGCCCGCTTCATATCGATCAACCCGCGCCGCATCAGCGTATACTCATCACACAGCAGTCGCGGCAGCGGGACGCCGGCGAACTCCGGGTCGGCGTAGTACTCATCGCGGTCGGCGTACGCCAGCTTCATCGCCTCGGTCACCACGTGCACGTAATCGGGGGAGAGGTGCTCCATCGAGGCGAGGTCGTATCCCTCCAGCAGCCGCAGCGTCTGAGAGAGCACCGGGCCCTGCGTCCACGCGCCGCACTTGTGCACCGTCAGCCCGCGGTAGTCCACCGAGACCGGCTCCTCCACCGTCGTCACATGTGCGGCGAGGTCGTCGGCCGTCAGCGGGCAGCCGACAGCCTCATACCACTCCACCAGCTCCATCGCGATGTCTCCCCAGTAGAAGCGGTCGCGGGCCGCCACCAGCTTCCTCTCCCGCGTCCCCGGCGTGATCCGCTCGGCCTCGATGAGCCGGCGCAGCGTCCTCAGCAGCCGCCCGTGCCAGTCGGCCTCCCCCGCCTCCAGCAGCTCCATCGTCGGTGCGACCGCGCGCTCGAAGCTGACCGTGCCGAACATCGCCAGGGCCGTGAGGCACAGATGCGGCGCCCCGGGCACGGGCATCGCCTGATAGCTGCCCTGGTCGGGAATGCCGGAGGCGTAGAAGTCCGCGATCGTCGCCGGATCCAGCGGCGACCTCCCGACGCCGCTGAGCACGCGCACGCGCCTCGATTCGCCCTCGTGGAGCATCAGCGGGACCTCGCCTCCGATGACGAAGAGCCCGTAGTCGGTCACCGCCAGCGCGAGGATCGTCGCGACCGCGGCATCCACCGCGTTGCCGCCGTCGGCAAGCAGCTCTATCCCGGCGGCGACCGACCCGGCCCCGCCCGCCGCCACAGCCCCGCCCGAACCAGATGCGCTCCATCCGATCTGCTCACTCATCATGAACGCTCCTTGCCTGTGGCGTCACGCGCTGTACGTTGACGACGAAACCGTCCTCGCCCACCGAGACGAGCAGGTAGTGATGGAAGCCGCCGTGTTCGGGCTCCGCGTAGGGCGCCGCCCCCGCCCCGCCCGTGATGAAGTAGTGGATGCCGTCGCGCTCCCGGTGGTGGTAGAGGTGCTCGTGGCCGTGAAAGACCGCGTCAACGCCGCTCTCAACGAACAGTGCGTGGAGTGCATCTCGCTCCTTCGGGTGCTTGTCCAGCGAGAAGCCGGCGTTGGGGCCCACCGGAAAGAGCGGCCGGTGCATCGCCACGAATGTGAACTTCGCGTCGCTCGCCGCCGCGAGGTCCTGCTTGAGCCACTGAAGCTGGGTCCCGGAGATTCTCGCGTCCGCGCCGATGGTCTCCGTGTCGAGGATCACGAAATGACAACCCTCGTAGTCAAACGAGAAGTACAGCTTCTCGAAGTACTCGCAGAAGATCTCGGCGTTGCGGCGGATCCCGCCGATGTCGTGGTTCCCCGGCGCCAGCGCCACGGGGATCTCCCGGTTCGCCTGCAGCGGCGCGATGGCCGTGAAGAAGCCCTCCCACTGCCGCCGCACGGTCGTCTGAGTGCTCGAGCCGTCGATGTAATCACCCGCGCCGATCACGAACGCGACGTCGAGACGGCCGATCTGTGTCGCGATCTCCTGCATCACGGGGCTGAACCGGTGCCCGTACGGCTGCGCATCCCCGAAAACGGCGAAGCTGAACGACTGATGCGCGGGCACCTGCCCGGCCGCCCGCTCCGGCGCCTCCTCCTGCGCCACCGGCAGCGACGCGGCGGTCAGCATCATGAGCAACGCGACCGTGATTGTGTGGAGGCTCCTCATCGCCATCACCGTTGGCCGAGACGGTGGTTCGTTACGTGGGGTTCGCTCAACACCCGTCGGCGACCTGTGTCGCCGCCAGGGGCGAGCGCATTTCGGGGAACTGACCTGCTCGCCGCCATCCGTCGCCGTCAGAACACCCGAGCGATCTCGTCCTGATCGTAGCGCGGCAGGTCATGCCAGTTGAGCCCGCGACGGATCTTCACGCCCGACTCCCGCCTCACGACCCTGCCGATCTCCGCGCACTCAATGCCCTCATCGCGAATCGCCGCCGCGATCGCGCCCGCGCTCTGCTCCGCGACCGACAGCAGCAGCGAACCCGAGGCGATCAGCCCCAGTGGATCGAGCCCCAGCACATCGCAGAACGCCTCGGTCTCCGGGAAGACGGGGATCGCGTCGAGATGCACGGCGATCCCGCAGTCACTCGCCGTCGCAAGCTCGTGCAGGCCGGTCGCCACGCCGCCCTCGGTGGGATCGTGCATCGCGTGGACGCCGCCGGCGCTCATCGCCGCGCGCGCCTCTCGCAACACGTTGATGCCCGGCTCATACAGAAACCGCTTCGCCCGGTCGATGCGCTCCTCGTCGAACCCGCTGTCAAGCAGTCGCCCCTCAAGCTCCCTCGCGATGATCGAGGTACCCTCGACCGCCACCCGCTTGGTCAGCAGCAGACGGTCGCCCTCCTGCGCGCCCGCGCCGGTCACAAGCTCGTCCTTGCGCACCTCGCCGAGCATGAAGCCGACGAGAATCGGCCGGTCGAGGTCATACGTCACCTCCGTGTGCCCGCCCACCAGCGCGATCCCGATCTCCCGGCAGGCCGCGTCGATCTGGTCGAAGACCCTGCGCACAAGCACGTCGTCGGACTCGTCGTCGGGAAGCAGCAGCGTCGCGAGGAACCACAGCGGCACTCCACCGGAGGTGGCGACGTCGTTGGCGTTGACCGAGACCGCGTAGTGGCCGATCTCATCGGTGGCGAAGGTGATCGGGTCGGTCTTGGCGATCAGGTAGCTGTCACCCTCGCCCCACTCAAGCACGGCCACGTCGCGCCCGACGCCCGGGCCGACGATCACTCGCCTGTCATCGATCGTCAGGCCGCCGAGCAGCGTGGCGAGAAACTCCGGCGCGAGCTTGCCGACCGGCAGTCGCTGCTGCATCTACGCCGGCTCCTTCCCCAGGCAGAGCACGTCCGTCAGGTCGGCCGCTGAGTTGAGGATCAGGTGCGCGCCGGCCTCCTCGAACTGCTCGCGCGTGGTCTTCGCGGTGAGCACGCCCGCGGTCCACGTGCCCGCGGCGTGTCCGACCTCGATGTCCGTGACGTGGTCGCCGACCATCAGCGCCGCCTCCGGCGAGACTCCGAGCGCCTCCAGCGCCTCATGCAGATGCGCCGGGTCGGGCTTGACGCGCTCCACGTCATCACGGGTGAGCAGCACTTCGTGGTGCATCGGGTGGCGCTCGAGGACCGACGCGACACCCACGCGGCAGTTGCGGGTGATGATCCCCACGCGGCGCCCGCACTCCCGGAGCCTCTCCAGCGTCTCGGGCACTCCGGGGAAGGGAGCCGCGACCGAGGTGAAGAGAAGCTCGACGTCCTCCATCGCCCGCGCGGTCTCTTCGCGGAAGCGCTCACGGTCGGACGCGTCCGTGACCATCGCGAGGGCGTCGTCAACGATCTCGAGGATGTACCGCCGCTCATCGAGGTGATCGGTCAGGCCCCACCGCTCCGCGACTTCGAGCACCCGCCTGCGCATCAGCGCGAAGTCGATGTCGGTCTCGGCGAGGGTGCCGTCGAAGTCGAAGACGGCCGCGCGGATCGCGACCGAATCGAACTGCTCAATCTGCAGGACCGCTCTTTGCTGTGTCATGTCACCCTGTCACGAAGATCGGGGAGGCCCACGCCATCTCGCCGTCGGCCTGAGTGACGCGCAGGTAGTAGTAATCCCCGGGCCTCGCCGCGTCACTGTCGCGAAGCTGGTCTCGCAACTCACTCCCGCCGGACGATGCCCTGTCGATCTCCCGGTTGTTCTTCACCAGCTCGCACGAGGCGATCGGCGCGGTGCCGATGACCTCCGCGGTCAGCTCCACGGGGCCCTCGAGGGCCGCGGCGCTGACCTCACCGCCCATCGGCGTGTCGCCCGCCGCCGTGTTGAGGTTAAAGCGCACGATGATCCGCGCCCCCGTTGTGGCGTAGCAGCGCCGGGCTCGCAGGGCGTCGAAGATCCCGTCGCGCGTGAGACTCTCGGCCCAGACGCCGGTGATCCCCGGTGGCGCGAGGAACTCGGTCTCGGCGATTACGTGAGAGCCGTGGATGAGTGGCCGGGAGGGCCGGCCGTCGTGAGCCTCCGAGCCGCCGGTGAAGCCGAAGCGCCAGCCTCGTGCGAGGCCGTCCTGGAGGTGATGGCCGCGCGCCTCACTCGCGCCGAAGTAGCCGCCGGAGGCGAGGTATTTGATCGGCCAGGGTTCACCCATCTTCTCAGAGCTGCCCCAGATGCTGAAGACCTCGCAGCACCGCTCCAGCTCAGGATCGGAGTACTGCCAGTCCATCCACAGGGCGCTGCCCGCGCGCGCTGTGTGGTGCGGCACAAGGAGCACATCGTCGATCGGCACCGTGGCCCGCAGCGCCGCGTGCAGGGCCGGCGGGGTGCTCGTGCCTGACTCGCGCGAGCGCAGCAGCGGCACCGGTTCGACACCACGCGCGCGGTTGCGCCGGAAGATCACGTGGCGGTGCCCGTAGTTGCCGGAGATGCCGCGCGAACTGCCCCACTCGTAGCCCGGGAAGGTGACGAAGCGGCCATCCTCGTTGAGCCTGCGGTGGGCCTCGATGGTCTCCGCCCACTCGGCGTCGGTGAGCAGGCTGTCGTGATCGGTCACGGCCGCGAAGTGCACCGCCCCGACGTCGCGCGCCCATCTGAGCGCCTCCTCGACCGTCGGAGGGCCCATCAGCATCTCCGCGTCGCTGATCATCGCCTGCGCCCGGCGCTCGCGGATATGCGAGTGAATGTCGCCCCAGTAGAGTGACCGCTCGGGCTCTCCCGAGCCGATCTCCAGCGGGTCGGAGACCGCGCGCAGTTGCTCGTTGAGAAGCGCCTCGACCCGGTAGACGCCCGCGGCGCCAACCTCGAGCTGCGCGTGGCCGAGGCCGTCCTCGACCAGCGCCTCGCCTACCTTCGCGTGCCCGGTCGGGCCCATGAGCACCAGCGGGACCACGCCCGCTCCATCGCGCGCGGTCGCGCCGATCTCATTGCAGGCCTGGACGGTTACGCGGATTGGCCGTCCCACGGTCGCGGTGCTGTCGGTCACGACCCGGAGTGATGCGACCTCCGGGTCGATCAGCCTCTCAACGACCTCAGGGAGCGAGGTCCTCTCCTGCGTCACTCGCGGCGCCTCCCGCCTGGTCGAGCTGCTGCTGCAACTCCTGCAGCAGTCCGGACTGCTGCTGCTTGAGGTTCAGGTAGGTCTGGAAGTCGCCCTGCGCCTGCGCCTCGGCGGCGCGGCGGTCGAGGTCGAGCACGCGCTCGAGCACCGAGCGGGACGCCTCGAGTGTCTCCGCGCTGACGACCTCGCGCGGCTCGGCGGGCGCCTCCACCGCCGGCTCATCGACCACGCCCACGCCGGGTGTGGGCGCTTCGAGCACCTCCGCGGGCTCCGTCGGCTCCTCGTCAACCTCCACCGGCGGATCGATCCTGCCGAAGAGTGCCTCAAGCGCGGACTCAAGCGAGGGGCCCCAGACGATGCTGTCGCCGTATGCGAGGATGATCCGCCGCATCTCGGGCAGACCGGTGTCCTCGGCCTCGAGGTAGAGCGGCTCGACGTAGAGCAGCGAGTCCTCGAACGGGATCACGAGCAGATTCCCGCGGATCACGTCCGAACCGGCCTGGCTCCACAGGGTGATCTGGGACGAGATCTCCGCGTTCTGGCTGATGCGAGACTCGATCTGCCACGGGCCGTAGACGGTCTTGCGCGGGAGGGTGTAGACGATCAGCTCGCCGTAGTTCGGCTCATCGCAGCGCGCCGCCATCCACGCCACCATCACGCGCTCCTCCTGGCCGGAGAGCACCAGCGGCATCATCAGCAGGAACTCCGGCTTGTCCATGTCCGGAAGCTGTATGACGACGTAGTAGGCCTCCATCTGGCGGCGCCCGTAGGAGTAGATCTCCGGCGGAATCGCCCACCGGTCCTCGCCCTGGTAGAAGACCTGCGCGTCCTTCACGTGGTAGCTGGCGTATGCGCCGACCTGGACCGCGAACATGAACTGCGGGTAGCGGATGTGCCGGCGCATATCCGGAGCCATCTGCTCCATCGGCGTGAAGAGCGTCGGGAAGATCTTGTTGAAGCACTGCACCAGCGGATCGTCCGCGTCGGCGACGTAGAACTCAGGGATGCCCTCGTAGGCGTCAACGACGACCTTCACCGAGTTGCGGAAGTAGTTCCCAAGCGGCGGCAGCCGGCGCATGCCAAGCTGCTGCAGCGGGTGAGAGTAGGGGTACTTGCCCGAGATCGTGTAGGCGTCGTTGATCCACTTGAGCTTGCCGTCCTCGGCCACGACCAGGTATGGGTCGGGGTCGTAGCGGAGGAACGGCGCGACGTCCATCAGCCGCTCGGGGAGCGTCCGGTTGATCTGGATGCGGCTCTCCGACGTGGTGCGGTCGGTGAAGATGATCCCCACGTCACGGAATCGCGCGGCGAAGGCCACGCGGCGGAAGAAGCTCGTAAGCTGCACGCCGCCGTTGCCGGAGTAGTTGTGGTAGACGTTGTCGATCATGCCCTCGTTCGCCTCGGCCTGCCGTGAGTAGGCAAGCTCGGGCTCGCGGCTGTTGACGATGACAAACTCCTGGGTGGCGATGTCGCCGGGCACGCCGCCCGCGCCGGGCCTCGGGGCGTTCGGTCCCGGTCGGGTGTCACCGGGGCCGCCGCCCGGCCCGGTCTCGGCATCGGGAGACTGCTGCTCGCCGGTGCGCAGCGGCGTCTCGGGCGGGCTGGTGAACTCGATGAGCCTCGGCCCGACGCTCGCGGTGTAGTAGACGTTCGGCCGGGTGACCTGGATCTCGGGCTTCGTCGCCCTCGGCGGGAGGTCGCCGACCCAGTACTTCGGCAGCCCCTCGGGTGTCAGCTCGTTCACCGGCGACAGCGCGATGCCGTAGCCGTGCGTGTAGAGCAGGTGCCGGTTCGTCCACTGCCGCGCCCCAGGGATCTTGTCGGCGTTGATCTGGCGCGGTGCGAGCATCACCTGCCGCAGCCGGCCATCAACAATGTAGCGGTCCACGTCCACGTCCGGGAAGTCGTAGTAGGCACGGATGGCCTGCTCCTGGTTGAAGGTGCGCTGGAGCGGGCGATGGTCCCAGAGCCGGATGTTCTCGATGGTGTTCCAGTTCTCGCGGACGCGGTCCGTGTCGAGATCCTCGACGACCTGGAAGATGCTGTCTACCACCTGGTGGGTCTTGTAGGCGAAGTTGGTGGCCTCGATGTTGCGCTCGATGTAGGGCCGCTCCCGCTCCAGCTCGTTCGGGGCGACGACGAGCCGCTGCATCGCCACGGGGTAGACCGTTCCGCCCAGCAGCGACAGCAGGATCAGGCCGCCGACGGCGCCGGCAGGAAGCTTGTAGTTGCGGGTCTTGATCGCCACCAGCGAGATAATCGCGCAGGCCAGCGCCGCGACCATCAGGATGTAAAGCACCGGAAGTCGCGCATGGATGTCAACCCAGCCGGGACCACCGACGAACGCGTTGGACTTCTGGCTGAAGAGCAGATCGTACTGGTCGAGCCGGTAGCTGTAGATCTTCACCAGCAAGGCGGCCGCCAGCAGGCCGAGGACGTGGGCGCGCGCCCGCGGGATCGCCTGAACGGTGTTCCCGACGAGGCGGATGGCCTCCTGGTAGAGATGCACGATGACGCTGAAGACGAATGTAGCGAGAAGCGTGTAGTAGAGCGAACTCCAGACGTACTCGATGAAGCGGAGTCTGAAGACGTAGAAGCCGGCGTCCTTGTTGAAGAGGGGATCGACGCGATCGAAGCTGACCGCGTTGGAGAACTGCAGCCAGTCGATCCAGTGGGCGCTGGCGACGAAGCCCGCCATCAGCGCGCCCACGACCGAGAAGATCAGCAGCGCGCGGTCGGCGTACTGCTCGATCTGCTCGCGCTCCTCCTCCGGAAGCAGCCGCCGGCCGATGAATGTCACATCACCGGGCAGCGGGCGCCGGGCGAAGCGCAGGTTCGCGTAGAGAAATGCGAAGAAGAGGCCAGCTACGACCAGCCCGAGCACGACCTTGGTCCAGAACATCGTGCCCCAGACGGCGGCCTGGCCCAGAGAGTCAAACCACAGATAGTCCGTGTAGATCGTCAGGCCCTTGAGTATCAGGATGAACCCGACGACTACAGCGACGAGATACATCAGCCAGCGATTGGATGTGATCACCTATGACGTCCTCCGATTCCTTCGCAGCAGACCGGCCCGGGCCGGTCGGGTTTGCGTAAGTGTGCGATCTGATCTGGACGAATTGGCCCTGTCCGGGGGTATCCGGCCGGGGATCTCACTCAAGCCCGTCTTCCTCACCAAGATCGATCCGCCCCAGCAGGTCCTTGAACTTCTCGACGTCCTGGTCATCATGCTCGACGGTCTCGTCGATGACCTGGGCCTGCTCGAGGACGCGTTCGGCAACGAAGATAGGGGCTTCGGCGCGCAGGGCCAGAGCGATGGCATCCGACGGGCGCGCGTCTATCTCAAGTGTCTCGTTGTCGCGTGTGATGTGAAGCAGAGCGAAAAACGTGCGGTCGGCAAGACGCGTGATCTCGACACGCTCGAGTTCGCTCCCGGTCTCGGTGATGACGGCGAGCAGAAGGTCATGTGTGAGCGGCCGCCCGATGTCCTCGCCGCTGATCGCCATGGCGATCGACTGGGCCTCGAAGAGGCCGATCAGGATGGGCAGAAGCCGGCGCTCCTCCTGATCCGCCAGGATGACCAGCGCCTGGCGGCTCGGATCGATGCCCACGCGCTGAACTGTCATCTCAACCATCACTACGTGCGCCTCCTCCGGGGATCACCATGCTCCGATCCGCCGGCTCTCCCCCACGGCGTGGCGGGCTCCGGCGCGGGCACCCACATGCGTGTCGCGACGAGCCGACGGGCCCGCTGGCCCATCGACCGCCGTAAATCGAAGCCTATCACAGGCTTTGCACTCAAGTCAAACGAGTCACGGAGACAACGAAAGCAGCAGCAGTGAACCGACGATCGGCGGCTACCCCGTCCGATGCCGGCGGCGGGCGAGATAGGCCGCCAGCGCCCTCCCCAGCGGCCGGTCGGTGACGATCAGTTCGTGATCCATCCCGCGACTGGTGCAGCCGTCGTGCAGCAGATCCACATGCGCTCGGATCGCCCGCGCATACTCCTCGCGCAGTTCGTCGGCGTCGGTGACGAGCCGCTCGCCCGTCTCCATGTCCTCGATGACGCTCGGGCCGCGCAGCTCAAGCTCAAGCTCACCGCGATCGAGCACCTGCAGGACGATCAGGTCATGCCCCCGTCCGCGCAGCAGCGAGAGACCGCGCAGGAGCTGCTCGGGCTCGTCCAGAAGATCCGACAGCAGCACGATCAGCCCGCGGCGCTTGAGCGTGCCGCCGAGTGCGATCAGCGCCTCCGCGGGGCCCGCGCCGCCCTCCGCCTCCAGCGCCTCGAGCCGGTCGAAGAGGCCGGAGAGGTGGCCGCGACTGGTGCGCGGAGGAAGGTTGTCCGCCGCATCGCCACCGAGGACAGTCAGACCCACCGCATCGCGCTGGCGCCACGCAAGGTAGCCGAGGCCGGCGGCGAGGTAGCCCGCGCAGTCGAGCTTGCTCACAGCGCCCTCGGGGTAGGCCATCGACGCACTGGCATCGAGCGCGAGCGTCACGGTGAGGTTCGTCTCGGCCTCGAACTGCTTGACGAAGAAGCGGTCGCTGCGGCCGTAGAGGCGCCAGTCGAGGTGCCGGAGTTCGTCTCCGTGCGTGTATGCGCGGTGGTCGGCGAACTCCACCGATGCCCCGCGCCAGGGGCTGCGATGCTGGCCGGAGTAGTGGCCCTCCACGAACGTGCGGGCCCGCAGCTCCATCGTCGGGAGCGACGCGAGCAGCTCCGCGTCAACGCGCCGGGTGGACAGGTGGCCTGCGCTCACTCGCCCTCCTCATGCCCGTGAACGTCAAGCGCCTCCAGCCGCTTGATCTTCTCGGCGAGACTCGCCGGAGGCTCCCTGTCGGGATGCCTGTCATAGTAGTACTTCGCGGCCGCCGCGATCCCCTCTTCACCAAGCACGGAGCAGTGCACTTTCACTGCCGGAAGACCGTCAAGCTCCTCGACAACGTCCTTGTTTCCGACCGCGATCGCGTCCTCGAGCGTCTTCCCCTTGACCAGCTCCGTGAGGACCGAGCTGACCGCGATCGCCGCGCCGCAGCCGAAGGTCTGGAAGTTGATGTCCTCGACGACGTCGGTCTCCTCGTTGATGCGCATCGTGATCTTCATGATGTCGCCGCAGCGGGGGTTGCCGACCTCACCGATCGCGTTGGCGTCCTCAAGCACGCCCACGTTGCGCGGGTTCTCGAAGTGGTCCATGACCTTCTCAGAGTACTGCATCAACTGTCAACTCACTTGGTGTCAGGGTCTGCGCGGCTGAGGCGCCAGAACGGCGACGGCATTATACCTCACGGGCCGGGCGCGGGCAACAGCAGCGGCGGACGGGACGGCTGATTCTGAGCGCGCACCGGCGACCTCCGGGCGAGGCCCCCGGACTCCACGCGGTGCCCCGCCGGCACACTCTCCTCCGGCCCCCGGCTCCACGGGGCTCCATCGAAGGAGCTTCAGGCATTCGCCGCATCGGGCTCCACGCGCCGCCACCTGGAGAGCCGTTCCTCTCACTGCGGCGGCGGGACGGGCAGCAGACTCGGCGAGGCGGGGGGCGGCGCGTTCTCAAGCAGCATCATCGTCGCCTCGCGCAACTGCGAGTCCCTCACCCTCACCACCGCCGCCTCACGCGCCTGCCGAATCCACGCCGCCCGCGCCTCGGACTGCTTCATCCGCGTGATGCGCGCGACCACCTCGTCGCGGACCTCCTCGAGCGGTCGGTAGCCGGCGTCCTGATGCCCCTCGACCTCAAGCAGCACCCAGCCATCCGGGACTTCGATCGGGTCGGAGATCTCGCCCGGCTGCATCTCGAAGGCCACGTCGGTGATCGCGCGAGCGTATGCGTCGCGCTCGAACCAGCCCATGTCGCCGCCATCGTCCTTCGTTGCCGGGTCGATCGAGAGAGCGCGCGCGAGGCCCTCGAAGCTTGCGTCCGGGTCGTCGAGCGCGTCGCGGATGTGGCGGGCGTCGGTCTCGCTGGCGACGAGGATCATCTTCGCTTTCACGCGGTCGCCGAGGGCGTAGTCCTCTCTGTGCTCATTGTAGAAGTCCTTGATCTCCTGCTCGGGGATGTTCATCGTCTCCCTTGCGAGCTTGTCCAGCAGGAGGTCGATGCGGAGCCTCTCGCGGTAGTCATCTTCGGTGACGCCGCGCTGCTCGAGGATTCCGCGCATGTCTGTCTCCGAGCCCGCCTCGGCCATCGCCCGCTGCCAGCGAAGCTGCATCTCCTCATCGGAGGCGGTGATGCCGGCCTGCTCGGCGCCCTGCTCGATGAGCGCGGTGTCGATGAGGTCAACGAGTGTGGGTGCGCCACGCCGCTTGCGCAACTCGTCGAGAAGCTCGCTCGCTGTGATCGTCTCGCCGTTGACTCGGGCAACCACCGCGGCCTGCTCGGCGGTTGTACACGACGTCAGAGCCAGTGCGACGCCGACGATCGCCAGCGCCGCGACGGTCCTGCAGATGCTTGAAAGAATGCGACATGCCGTCATCGCGTCTGTCGGCCCCCTTGCGTCTACGATCTCTCGGTCCTTGCGCTCTGAGCCGGAATCCGCAGCAGCCTGCGGTCCTGCTCGTAGAACCATGCGGAGCCGCCGCCGGCCTCCACCCACTCAAGCAACCGCTCCAGCAGTTCAAACCCCCAGAAGTACCCCGGAAGTTCCTCGATGTACTCGATGATGACCACCGACGCCCGCACTTCCACCCAGCCGCGGAACTCCGGCTCGGGCGTGCAGACCGAGCGCACGAGAACGCGCTTGCCGATCGTCAGCTCGACCTGGGCGATGCGCGCGTCGATGTCCACGGGCCGCTCCTTATGCCTGCACGGGCTCGGTGATCTCGGTGTCGTCGTGGGTGTAGGGCGGCGAGCACGCGCACAGAATCACCAGCGGCTCGGGGCCGACCGCGGTCACTCGGTGCTCCACGCCCGGCGGGATAAGGCGCGCGTCTCCCGGACCGACACGCTCGGCCGCGCCCCCGATCTCCAGCGCGCCCTCGCCGCGGAGAACGTAGTATACCTCCTCGACCTGACGGTGTCGATGACGAAGAGTGGAGGCGCCCGGTTCAACGGTGGCCCGCGCGAGGCTCAGATGCTGCGATCCCTCGCGCTCGGGCCTGATCAACTCCAGGATGCGCGATCCATCGAGGGTCGTGTACTCCGAGCGTTCGTCGCTCATCCGGCTCACTCCCGTGGTGCAGACGGCATTCGGTCACCGCAAGGTTCCGGCCCCGGAGGCGCGATACCTGCTCCGGCGCGATCCGCCGGATCGGCGCGATGGAGGACTCCGGGCGCCCTGCGGGCAAGTACATCACCGGAGCGAGATGTCGGAGCACCGGGAGGCCGCGCGGATGAAGTGGGCGATCATCTTCGACGTGGACGGCGTCGTGGCGGACACCGAGGCGCTCAACGCGCGCGCCAGCGTGATGATGTTCGAGGAGCTTTACGACACGCGGGTACGGCCCGAGGACTTCCGGGAGTTCGTCGGCACCGGCGACGAGCGCTACGTCGAGGGCGTGGCGGAGAAGTACGGCGTGGAGATCGACACGGAGGCGGCGGTCGAGCGCCGCCGGCAGAACTTCTTCAAGCTCCAGGAGCGCGAGCCACTGCCCGCGATGCCCGGGGTGCTGGATATCATCGAGACCGCGCGCGTGTCCGCCGATGTGAAGCTGGCGATCGCGACCTCCGGCAACAAGGACAAGCAGTTTCCGGTGATCGAGGGCGCGGGGCTGAACCTCGAGTGGTTCGACGTGGTCGTCACCGGGGACGACGTCACGCGGAAGAAGCCCGACCCGCAGATTTACGAGACCACCGCCGAGAAGCTCGGGCTGCCGCCGGAGCGTTGCGTGGTGCTCGAGGACGCGCCCGCGGGTGTGGCCTCGGCGAAGGCCGCCGGTGCGGTCTGCGTGGCGGTCACAAGCTCGGTGGAGGCGGAGAAGCTGAGCGACGCCGACCTCGTTGTGGGCAGCCTCGAGGAGGTCAGCGTCGCGCAGATGCGGCGGATGGTTTGACGTCGCCTTGTGATTCCCGCGGTCGTTGCCGTCGCTCGACGCTCGCGGCTACAAGAGCACCTTCACCACGAGCTTCTCGACCTTCCCCTCGCCGACCATCGGTGCGTGGGCGTCCTCGGGGAAGAAGATCACGAACATGTTCTCCAGCAGCGGCCAGTAGCCGTCGGGCGTGTCGTCGTAGAGGATCACGTCCTTCTCCGCGTTGTAGGGCGCCTGCGGCTGCTCGCACTCGTCGGTGAGCTTCCAGCCGAAGACCTCCTCGCCGCTGAACATCACCTGGATGTCCACGTAGCGCTCATGCGCCTCGAGCTTCGCGGCGTCCTTGGTCTTGAGGTCGCGGCGCAGCACGTTGATGGTCAGGCGCTCGCCGTCGATCTCAGCGGGGCCGTCCTCGGCGGCGTCGAAGTCGAAGTTGCGGATCAGGTCGAACGCGGCTTCAAAGCCGGGATGCATCTCCACGTAGCGATCGAGGTTCTCGAGCCTGTCGATGATCATCGGAATCGTCCTCCCGTGAGTTTGTGCTCGACGTGCGAATCAGTTCCCCGCCTCAGGCCGATCTCCTCCGCGGCGGAGAGGTTTCGGCGCGCGCGCGCGGAACCGTGCCGCGATCGACATGCCCGCCCGGGAGGTCGTCGCCGATGAAGCTGCGCAGCGAGGCGCCGCAGGTGCTGACGGATGACGAGTGTCGGAGGATCGTTGATGCCGCGGCGAGGATCGCGGCGAGGGTGCCCCTGCGCGTGACAGGCGCCTCGGCCGGCGGCGGGGAGGAGACGCCGACCGACCGGCTTCTCGCGATGCTGCGGCAGTTCGGCTGCGAGATCAGCGACGACCGCGCGCGGGTGAGCTTCCCCGCGGAGGTGATCGACCGTGTCATGGCGGCGATCGCGCGGAGGAGGGCGTCGCTGCCCGAGGAGCCCGCGGAGCCGGCGGACACACTCACCTACGCGGCCTCGGGCCAGGCGCTGTGGTGCTGCGACGCCGAGGGCGACCGCATCCGCGCGGCGACCGTCGAGGACCAGGCGGCGCTCTCTCGGGTGGTGGACGCGATCCCGGGGCTGGAGCGCACACACCCGACCTTCATCCCGCAGGACGTCCCGGCCGCGACCGCCGAGGTGCACGCCTTCGCGACGATCATCCTCAACTCCAGCCGACCGTGGCGCGTGTCGGTGTACACCGCCGAGCTTCTCCCGCACTTCATCGAGCTTGACACGCTGGCCCGCGGCGGCGACCGCGAGGCGGTCAATGACGCGCCGACCTTCGCGGCGAAGGCGTGGTGGAACACGCCCTTTATGCTCACGGGTGGCAACATAGCGATCGGCATGAAGGCCCGCGAGTTGATGGGCCTGCCGCTGACGATCTCGACGATGCCGGTGGCGGGCGCGGCGACGCCGGTGACGCTCGCGGGCTGCCTGGCGCTGTCCACCGCCGAGGTGCTGCAGTGCAACGCGATCTCGCTGGCGGTGGATGAGCGGCTGATGGGCTGGACGGCCGGGCCGCTGACGATCGACCCGCGCTCGGGCATTCACACGCAGTCGGGTCCGGCGGTGCAGCTCATCGGGCTGGCGGCGCGGACGGTCTCGGCACACCTCTTCGGCGGGCGCGTGACGGCCTCGGGCGGGCCGACCACCGGCGCGAAGGTCCCCGGCGCGCAGTCGATGATGGAGAAGACGATGCAGACCGCGTGGGCGGTGCAGGGCGGGGTGCGCTCCTTCGGCTCACTGGCGACGCTCGCGACCGCGGACGTGGGGAGCGTCGTGCAGCTCATGCTCGATGTAGAGATGATGCGGCACTTCGAGCGGCTGCTGGAGGGGATCCGCGTGGACGAGGAGACGATCGCGGAGGAGCTGATCTGCGAGATCGCGCCACGCGGGGCGTACTTCCTCAACGAGGAGCACACCGGGCGGCATTTCCGCGAGGAGCTTTTCCTGCCGGAGCTGATCGACTCGCGGGTGCCGATGGCGTGGATCGACGATCCCGTGACGATGCTCGACAACGCGCGGCGCAAGGCGCTGCGACTGATCGAGGCGGCGGAGAACCGATGCCCGCTGTCTGACGAGCAGCGGGCGCAGGTGCGTGAGATCGTCCGCGACGCCGAGCGCGTCGCGCGGGAGGTGGGCCTGGAGGGTTCGAGGAGGATGTAGGGCAGGCCCGACGAGGAGCGGTCAGCTCCCCGAGAGCCGCCGCACGAGATCCTGCACGCCCTCGGAGGCATCGCCTCGCGCGATAATCGCAAGGCCCGGCTCAGCGCCGAAGTCCCGGACGCCCTCGACGATCAACTCGGCGGCAGTCATGTCCACGTACGCGTAGCCGTCGGCGGTCTGGACCACGCCCTTTGCGCGGTAGATATCCTCCCGCAGCCGCTCCAGCTCGCACGTGAGTCCGGCGACATCCACCGGGCCGTCGAAACCGACCGAGAACCGCGTGTAGCTGGGGTCGGCACAGGGCGCGTAGTCGCCCTGCAGGCCGCGCGGACCGCCGCCGGCAAAAAGATCGATCTCCGTGGCGCATCGGACGGTGCGCACGATCGGGGCCCGATCTTTGATCCGCCGAACGATCCGCTCCGCCTCCGCGACCTCATCAGGCCCGAAGCGATCGACCTTGTTGAGCAGCACCACGTCCGCGGCTTCGATCTGCGCTCGGATGTTGGGCAGGGTCTGCACGAGCTTCGGCAGGCTCCCCGGATCGACGACCGCGATGATCGTCGCCAGCTCGTAGACCTCATCGAGCCTCGTTTCGGCGAGCATCTGCTCGATCACCATCGGGTTCGCGACCCCGCTGGCCTCGATCACGACGCCCGCCAGCGGATCGTCCTCGCGATCGAAGCGATCGGGGATCGCGCGGAGGTTGCCGAGGAACTGCGTGACGAGGCACCGGCAGAAGATGCTCCCTCCCGGAATCGCCACAACGTCCTCCTCAACCTGCTCAAGCAGTGCGCCGTCCACGTTGTGCGGGGAGAACTCGTTGACGAGGAAGACGATCCGCTCGTCGCCTCGGGTCGCCACGAGGTGCTTGAGGAACGTCGTCTTGCCGCTGCCGAGGAAGCCCGTGACGAGGCAGATCGGGATCATGCCCGCTTCTCCTCCATGCGCTCTCTGATGGCCCTGACAAGCTGAGGCCCGTCGGGGATAATCGACTTGAAGGTCGGCTCGCCGTCGATGCAGATGGTCGGCACGTGGCCCGCGTCGAGTCGGCAGAACATCCCGAGGCCCTCGCGCCGGGTGATCTTGTGCTCGTTGACCACGACGCCCTCGCCGATCTCGTCCGCCGCGCGCAGCGCCGCGTCCATCATGTACTGACAGGGCGCGCAGGTTGCCGAGTCGAGCGTGATCACGTCGATGACCACGTGCTCCATCGCGTCGTAGTCGGGGACCTCGATGTCATCGAAGCACTCCTCCTCCGCCTCGATGACGGTCTGTCGCGCGACCTGCCGCTCGTACTCGTTGATCGCCATCAGGCCGGCGGCGGCGACGTTCTCAGGCGGGGTGTCGTAGGGCAGGTCGCAGCCGGGCGCGAGGATGTACCCCCGCCCGTCGCCGATGTCGATGCACTCGACGGCCGCCGTCTTCGCCTGCTGCGCCGTGCCGAGCAGCAGGACGACCGTGAGCTGGAGGTTGCCGCCGAATGACTTCCCGTGCTTCCCGGCGATGTCGCGGAGGAACGCGAGGTCAACGTTCTCATCGACGAAGATGCTGTCGCAGTTGGTCTTCGCCATGACTTCGATGTTGCGCGTCGCGTCGCCGCAGCAGAAGAAGGAGACCGGCGCGCCCTGTCGCTTGATGTGATCGAAGAGATCGTTGGCGGCGGGAGTGACGAACTGCGCGAAGTGCTCGGGGGAGATCTGACTGACCATCGGATCGACCACGGCGATGATGTCCGCGCCGCTGTCGAGGTACGCGTCCGCGGACTGCTTCCCGATCTCCGCGCAGAATGCGATCAGTTCGCCCACGCCCTCGGGATCATCGAACATCTCGAGGAAGATGTTGTTGCCAAGCAGGTGCAGCGCGAGGGTGAAGGGGCCGCAGATCAGTCCGAAGAGTCCCACGCGGTCGCCGATCTCACCCTTCACGCGCCTGAGCGCCTCCATCGCGATGGGGAAGCGGCCCCCGTCGGCGCTGAAAGGCGGAAGGTCGTCCAGCCCGGCGCCCGCGGCAAGGGGGTGGCTGGCGACGCTGGGCGGGCCGTCGGATGACCAGCGCAGATCGCAGCCGAGTATCTCCGCCTCCATCTGCAGGTCAAAGGTGATCGGCAGGCCGTCCGGTGTGTAAAGCTCGTCGGCCTTGAGCAACCCCTGCGCGATCAGATCCGCCGACCGGAGATACTCATCGGCCGGGGCGCCGATCAAAGCGCCACCGTGGCAGCCCACGAAGGGTACCCACGCGGGACGCTCGGTCTCTTCATTCATGATCGCGCGCATCAGAACGTCTTTGCCATTGTCCGCCATCATCGTGAGACCTCTCAACTTAAGCCGCCGGTCCTCCGCCATCGCGCTCAGACCGGCCTGAATTCGCTCTGCGTCGGTTGAAGAGTATATGCCGAAGCCGGCTTGCGGTCTTTCGCTTTTCGCGCAGATTTGGTAAAATCGTACGAGATTGACGGACATCTCGCCTCGGAAGGAAAGCCGATGGCGGCGGACGACAGGCAGGGACGACGGGAAGCGTCGGCGGAGCACGGGCTCGCCGCCGTCCGCCGGGAGACGTTCTCGGAGATCGCGGCGGACTACGCGGAGCGCTGGGAGGTCGGGCTGTGTGCGGTGGGCCCCGAGGGAGGCATCCTCTTCGATCGGGGAGCCTGCGCGGGCTGCGAGATCACCGACGAGGCCGACTGCGAGCAGGCGCGTGCCTTCGCGCTCAGCGAGGGCCTCCGTTGGGGAGAGCCGTCGGTGACACCCTGCCCCTGCGGGCGCATGCTCTGGGCGGTGCCGCTGATGCACAACGCGGAGGTCATCGGCGGGCTGGTTGCCAACGCGACTGAAGAGCACGTTCTGCGCGGGACCGGGGGCGCTCCGCCACTGGACATCCCGCGCGCCTGCGCCGACCTGCGCGCACACGCCGAGGCGCGCAACCTCACGAACGCGGCGGCGCTGAGGCTCAATCGCCGCAGCTACGACGATGAGCAGCAGCGGGCGCACGCGATCCACGCGTTCAAGAGCGGCGTGCATTACTCGATCCGCGAGCTGTACATGCGCGAGGAGCCCGCACTGATGGCCGCGATCCGCTCCGGAGACCGCCGGGCGGCCCGCGAGATCCTCAACCGACTGCTGATGACCGTGCACTACCACGCCCGCGAGCGGCTCGACCTCGTGCGCAGTATCTTCCTCGAGCTTGTCGTCACGATGAGCCGCACCGCCGTCGAGACCGGCGGCGAGCCCGAGCAGTTCCTCGGCATGAACTACCGCTCGATGGTCGAGGTGGCGGAGATCACCTCACACGAGGAGCTTGCCGCGTGGCTGCGGGAGATGCTCGAAGGCATCATGGACGCGATCGAGCGCAGACGCGGGCAGGACCCGGGCTTTCTGATCTTCGAGGCACTCGACTTCATGCGCAGGCACTGCTGCGAGGACCTCTCGCGGGACGACGTGGCTGAGGCCGTCCACCTCTCGCCATCGCATTTCTCGGCGCTGATGAAGCGCGAGTCGGGCGCGACCTTCACCGACCATCTCAACCGCATGAGGATCGACCGGGCCGCTGAGATGCTCGCCGGCACAGACAGGGAGATCGCCACCGTCGCACTGGAGTGCGGATTCCGCGATCAGAGTTACTTCACAAAGGTCTTCAAGCGCTACCGCAACATCACGCCGCTGCGCTACCGCAGGGAGGCGGCGGGCGCGAAACGCAGGGATGGCTGAAACACCGCCCCCGCGGCAGGCCCTCACCCCGGGCGCGTCGAAATGCTCCGCACAGGAGGGATGGGCATGGACTACCGAACGCTCGGCAGTTGCGGCATGAAGGTTTCCGAACTGTGTCTCGGGACGATGATGTTCGGCGACCCCACCGATGAGCGCACCTCGCTGGACATGATCGAGCGCGCGCTCGACGCGGGGATCAACTTCCTCGACACCGCGGACAAGTACAACACCGGCGAGTCCGAGCGCATCGTCGGCAAGGCGCTGGAGGGCCGCCGCGAAGAGATCGTGCTGGCCACGAAGGTGACCCTGCCGATGAGCGAGGGCCCGAACATGTCCGGCTCCTCGCGCAAGCACATCATCGAGGGCTGCGAGGCGAGTCTGCGGCGGCTCGGGACCGACTACATCGACCTCTACTACCTGCACAAGCCCGATCCGGAGACGCCGATCGAGGAGTCGCTGTCGGCGATGGACCACCTCGTGCGACAGGGCAAGGTGCTCTACGTCGGCATGAGCAACTTCCACGCCTGGCGCGTCGCCGATGCGCTGGGGGTACAGGCGCTTCAGAACTGGGAGCCGCTGGTGGCCGTCCAGCCGCTCTACAACATCGCCAACCGCGACATCGAGGTGGAGCTGCTGCCCGCCTGTGAGGAACTCGGCCTCGGCGTCGTGAGCTACTCACCGATCGCGCGCGGGGTGCTGACGGGCAAGTACGCGGCCGGTGAGGAGCCGCCCGAGGACTCCCGCGCCGGCCGCGGCAATGAGCGGATTATGCAGACCGAGTTCCGCCCGAGCAATTTCGAGCTGGCGCAGGAGGTCGTGAAGCTGGCGGATGAGATCGGCTGCACCGCCGCGCAGCTTGCCGTCGCGTGGGTGATGGCCAACGAGCTCGTGACCTGCCCGATCATCGGCCCGCGCACGCCGGAGCAGCTCGAGGACAACCTCGGGGCGCCGGAGGTCGAGATCACTCCGGAGATCGAGGCGCGCATCGACGAACTCGTCCCTCCGGGCGAGCACTCCGGCTTCGGCTTCCAGGACCCGACCTTCCCGGTGATGGGGCGAAGGCTGCGCTGACGGAGCAGCGGTGGCTCGGTCCGGCGAACTCTGCCCGCCCCCGATCAGTCAATGAGATGAAAGCCCCTCATCAGAGGCCGGGGGGCGATGAACCGCTTATCCGCGGCCATCCCCCATTGACCGGGAGGTACTCGCATGCGGCTCGGTTTCACGCTGATCGAGTTGCTCGTCGTCATCGCAATCATTTCAATACTGGCCGCGATCCTGTTCCCCGCCTTCGCGAGGGCCCGCGAGCAGGCGCGGCAGGCAAGCTGCACCAGCAATCTGCGGCAGATCGGCATCGCGTGGCAGATGTACGCCGGTGACCATGATGACCTTGTGGTGCCGGAGTGGTATTTCGCGCCTGAGCCCGCGCCTCGCTACAACGACGACAGCGGTGGTCTGTGGGACTGGCCGGTGCTGCTGCAGTCATACATCCGCAACCGCGACATCTACGAGTGTCCCTCATACCCCGGCCTGATCTACGATCTGCCCGGCTCCAGCACCGATCTTCCGTATCCGGTGTATTACACGCTGGCGCAGACCGCGGCGCGCGACTTCTCATCGGATGCCAGACCGCCGCTCAGCCTCGCTCGCGTCGCGAACCCTTCGGATAAGATCGTCATGACCGACAAGTGGCACAGTGATTCGGTCTGGACGAATGTCATCGTCCCCGGTGAGCGCGAGGACTGGCACGGGCATGAGGATTCCTACGTCGGCTACTGGCACAACGATGGCGCGAACTACCTCTTCATGGACGGGAGCGTCCGGCGGATCGCCCGGCACGCCACCACCGAGGAGATGTGGCGCCCGCACTGGTGACGGGCGGTCGGGCGTGGAGGGCCGAACTCGCTCAGCCCGCTGCGCGAACTGCACTCGTGCTGCCCCTACGTCCGACGCCGTCGCCGTTGTCGTCCGGAGGTCGGGCGTGCCCACGCCCGACGCCGTTGTCGCGGACGCTTCGCGCGAGGATCGCCCGGGCGGGCCATCTCTCGGGACGGCAGACGACAAGCGGAGATGGACAGGCGCACCCGTGGCGGATATGCTGCGTCAGACAGGTTCACCTGTCTGACGCAGGGAACGGGGGCGGGATAATGTACCTTCGCATCGGATCGCTCGCACTGCTGTGCCTGATCGCGGCGCACCTCGCCAGCGCCGACGGGATGTTCGAGCCGTCGCTTGAGTACGCCCGGCTTCACGGCGGCCTCGGCGCGACGTCCACCGAGCAGAAGGGCGTCGTCATCGAGGCCGAAGAGGGCCGCGAGACCCTGCTGATTCAGACCACCTACCACGGCCCCGCCGCGGATTTCGCCTGGGTGATCCCGGTCCCGGGTGAGCCTTTTGATGATGACGTCTTCATCGCCTCCTCCGCGTTCATCGACCACCTCCTCGAACACACCGCGCCCATCGTCCGCACGCACATCGCGACTCCGGGGAAGCGACATGATTTCGCGGGGTACGATTACGTCGCGCCTCCTTCCGACGACGGTATGTGGTTGTCGGAAGCGACCGTGACGCTGCATCGCCGGATGGAGGTGGGCGACTACGACGTCTCGGTGCTCTCCGCGACCGGCCCGGAGGTGCTCATCGACTGGCTCAACGAGCACGGCTACTCCACCCCCGAGGATCACGCCGACCTCCTCGGCCACTACGTCGAGAAGAGCTGGTTCTTCGTGGCGCTCCGGGCGCTCCCGGCGGTTGTCGAGGAGCGCCCGGTCCTGCATGACGTGAAGCCGATCGGGATCGAGTTCGCGACCGAGACGCTCACCTATCCGCTCTACATCTCCCGCGCAAGCTCCCGTGAGAAGACCGCGCTGACGCTGATCGCGATGACGCGGGAGCCGGTCGAGTGCGCGGAGCTTGCGCGGGCGCGAGTCCCGCTGGGCGAGCACGGGATGGGCACGAGCTACGCGCGCATCCGCCGGGAGACGGTCGAGCGCGGGGCCGAGCCGTCGGCGGTGCTGGAGTACGCGGGCTTTCGCGGTATCGGAAACCGCGGGCTTCACTGGCGGGAGGATGATCCACCGACCGACTTCCTCGACCTGCGGGCGCTCTGGACGACACGACTGTGGACGATCCTCGATCGCGATGAGATGGTCGATCTGACCTTCGCCACCGCGGCCCTGCGTGGCGATCGGCTGGTGATCGACCGCCACGGGACGCTGCCGGGGCCGGGCGTGCCGGAGCGAATCGGGCTGCGGCTATGGCCGGTGGCCGCGGTCGTCTTTCTCGTGCTGGCCGTAGGAGGGATCGGCGCGAGTCGCATCCCGCGAGCGCTGCTTCATGTCGCGCTGATTCTCGGCGCCGCGGCGGTGATGCTTAGCGGTGGCGCCGAGGGGCCTTATGATTGGGTACTCCTCCTGACGATGCTCGCCGCGCCGATCAATGCCGTCTTCGCGGTGGCGAGACGCCGCGACCCCGGCGAAGCGGACCGGATGCGCTGGTGGCAGATTGCGGTCTGGACGGCGCTGGCGGCGGGCTGGGTGGCGGTAGTGCGGCACATGACGTCAGCTGCGGTGTGGCATTCCTCGGCGGTGCCCCGCAGCAGGGCGCTTATGATATTGACTCCGCACGATCCGGATGCATCACCTGCCCAGGACACATACACCGACCCCGCTGGGTGGGGGCAGCTTGTCACGGCGCACAGTTCGGACGCACCACCTGACCTGCCCCTGCTCTTGTTCATGCTGTGGATGGCGTTGCTGCTCCTCGAAGTGGTGCGCGGGGCGCGGCACATGACCCCACGTGCTCGCGGGTGGGCTGTGATGACATTCATCATCGCGAGCGCGGCGCTGGTGTCGATTACGGGGCCGGGTATGGTGGGCTTGCCGTCGGCGCTGCTCGTCATTATCGGCAACCTCTGGACGGCGGGGACTGCGACGGTGCTCATTGTCATGCTCGTCGCTTGGGGAACGCTCAAGGCCATGCGCCGGGGCGGACGAATCGCTCGGCGCGAACACGCAGCGATCATCATCAGCGGACTGGTCGTCGGGGCGCTCGTCGGGTTGGCAGTCAGTGACTTCTCGACAGCCCTGAGGCCGTTCGAGACCGCGATGGTGACGTCGAGCCTGCTGCTGCTGACGCTGGCCCTCGCTCCGGCGGTCCTCTTCGGCCTCGCCTGGGCGGCGCTGTCGTCGGAGGGGCGGCTCGGCCAGGCGGCGCGGTGTTTCGCGCTGACGCTGCTCGTGCTGGGAGCGGTGCTGGCGGTCGACCGAGTGAGCGTATGGACGCCAGCCGACGCGGGAACATTCGTCCCCCGGCACTCTGGTGTGGCCGAACTGGACAGTGCGCTGGTGACGCTCGATCACGCTCTGCGCGCGTTTCTTGAGGACACCGGCTCGTACCCGGTGACGCTGGAAGATCTGACGGGAGCCGACGCGCCCGAGCATGCGCTCGATTCCTCGGGCAACGTGGTCGCGGGGCCGGAGGACTGGGCCGGGCCCTACCTCACGCGGCTTCCCTCGGACCCACTGACACGTTCGCGCGACATGTGGGTCTACGAGGTGACCGGATCGCCGATGATCGACTCGGGCGGGCTGAGGATCACCATCAGCCGCACCGACACGCCCGGCCCGCCGTTCTGACGCAGAGAGACTCCCCGCCGCCCCGGACCGTTGTCGGGACTCTCGGGACTGCGCCTGAGGTACTGCCAATTGACGGCGGGCCGGTCAGGCGACTGAGGTGACGCGAGCACACGGCACTCGCGTCACCTCAGCCCTACGGGCCGGCCCCTCCGACGGCAACACCCACCCCGCGGTCTGCACAACTCCCGACGACCCCGAAGCCGTCGCTGGCAACTCGTCGCTCAGATGCTCCAGTACTCGTCGATCGGGTCCTGGTAGGCGCTGACCGCGCCGGACCGGACGTCCTCGACCGCGACGGGCGCGCCGCCCGCGTGCGCCGACTCGTAGAGCGCGAAGCAGATCGACTTGGCGTCCAGCGCCTCCTCCGCGCCGATCTCCGGGGCGCGCCCCTCGGCGACGGCCTCCACGAAGTCCCAGCACTCGATGGCGATGCCGTCGGTGATGCCGAAGGGGAAGAGGTGCGCCTTCTCATCGTCCGACAGCGACGCGAGGTACTGCGCCTCGATTTCCTCGTGTGTCATCTCGGTGCCATCGTTGCGGGTGAGGTCCGCGCCGTGCTGGAAGGGGTGCATCCACTCCTGCTTATCCGCGAATGAGCCCTCGGTGCCGTAGTACATCCGCGTCGAGAGCTTCTTCCCGGGCGCGTGCTGCGACCACGCCCAGTGCCCGGTCAGGCCGCTCTCGAAGACCAGCGTCGCCGTCCAGTAGTCCTCAACATCCACCGGCTGCGGATCGACGTCCGGAAGCTCGATGACCGTGTCGTCGAGCGTGCGCATGGTGCAGATCGCGGTCTTCACCGGGCCGAAGACATGGCGGACCATGTCGGCGAAGTGCGCGCCCGCGTCGAGCAGCATCCCGCCGCCGCCCATGACCTTCAGCGCCCGCCACGCGAACTTGTAGTCGGCGCGATTGAGTGGCGCCCAGGAGAAGACCTCCTGCGTGAAGAAGCGCGGCTCGCCGATCATGCGCTGATCGTTGATCGCCCACTCGATCGCGCGCGCGGGGAGGCAGCGGCGGATCTGCTCGGCCCCGGCGATCACCAGGTCCGTGCCCTCGGCGGCCTCCATCATGCGCCTCGTGGCCCTGATGGTGATCCCGACCGGCTTCTCCACCATGATGTGCACGCCGCCCTCGAGGCACGCGACGCCCGCGGTGTGGTGGTAGGCGTGCGGCAGGCAGATGTCCGCGGCGTCGGCAGCGCCCGCCTCGACCATCTCGTCGGCGGTGCGGAAAACCTGCGGCCGCCGACCGGACCTGTCCTCGATGCGATCGGCGGTCGAGTTCGCGTTCTCTTCGTTCACGTCGCAGACGGCGGTGATCGCGAAGCGGTCGTATCCGGCAGCGGCCAGTGCGTCGTAGCCGTTGAGGTGCGCCTGGGCGATTCCTCCGGCGCCGACAATCGCAAGTCGCACGGCATCGGGCATGATGATCGACTCCTCACGGCGGGTCTGAGGCGCGGCGGGAGGGCATTTCCCGGCCGCCGCGCCCGGACCTGCCCCGACACCACCGTGGCGTAGACCGGGACGTTGTGTATGCAGTTGTCAAAGAACGCCGTGCGCGGTCCGTCAGGGAGTGTCCGGACAGTCGCCCCCCACAAGCACAGGCACGGCTCGCGGCGGGTTCTTGCATGCGCATCTGTTGTTCGCAAAGATTTAAGCTCAGCATCGCGTCCGGCCGCCCCGGCAGCAGACGGGAGGATCGTCGGGAGGAGGGCGCGGTGCCGGGCGGGAATATGCGCGAGCCGTATGCAGGCGTGCCGCGTTCTCGTCCGTTCAGTCATCGACCGAAGAGAAGGGGAGTTGCAGATGGGGAGCTACCGATCGCTTATCCTGGGCTGCGGGCCGCGCGCGACCGCGCACGCGGAGGTCTATCCCGAGCTTCGGGGGATGGAACTCGTCGCGGCCGTTGACCTCGACCCCGAGCGGCTCGACACATTCACGGCGCAGTGGGACATCCCTCAGGCGTTTGAGGACTACGAGACGGCGCTGGAGGAGGTTCGGCCGGACATCGTGCATGTGGTTACTCAGCCAGGCAATCGGATCCGGGAGGCCGAGATGGCCGCGAAGGCCGGTGTGAAGGCCGCGATCATCGAGAAGCCCATCGCGATCATGCCCTCGGAGATCATCGAGCTGCAGCGCATCCGTGATCTCTCCGGGATGGAGATGATGGTCAACTGCCAGCGCCGCTACTTCCCGCAGTTCCGCGATGGGACGATCCGCCGGGTGATGAACGAGGAGATCGGCGATGTCTATCTGATTCGCGCCTCCACGAAGGGCAACCTGATGAGCATGGGCCCTCACACGATGGACCTGCTGCTGCAACTGCTCGGCGACGAGAAGCCCGAGGCCGTCTGGGCGATGGCATGGGGCGTCGATGAGACCGGGTATAAGGCCCACCACCGCGCGCCGGAGCACACATTCGCGCAGTACTGGTTCCCGTGCGGCGTGCGCGCGCTCTTCGACTGCGACACAGAGGCGCTCGGCACGCCGGGCGAGGAGAGCTTCTGGATGCACCTGCACTTCGACATCCTCGGCACGAAGGGCCGAATCTACGTGACGCAGAACGCCGGCTGGTGGTATCAGGCCGAGGGGATGGCCGAGCCCGAGCACGGGGAGAGCAGTTGGGACAACCAGCAGCGTGACGGCCAGCGCGACTTCACGCAGGCGGTCGCCGACTGGCTCGACGGCGGCGAGCCGCATCTGAACCGCTTCGAGACCGCGCGCGCGACCTTCGACGCGCTCACAGGCGCTCTGCAGTCCGTCTACGAGGGCCGGCGGATCACCCTTCCTCATTCATTCACCGATGAGCAGTGGCTCGAGCAGCGAGGAGGGTTGAAGCCCGACCCGGCGGGGTAAGGTAGCAGATAACCCGGCCAGACCGGAGACCGGCATTGATGCTCCCCGAAGCCGACACAGAGACAGATCGGAGTGCACTTATGGAGAATCCGTGCCTGCTTGTCGTTGACGACGACCCTCGCATCACCCATCTGCTCGCGATCGCCCTTGCGCGCGGAGGATATGAGATCCGCGCGTCAAACAGCGGCGCGGAAGCGCTTGACCTCGCCCGGCGGAAGCGGCCGGACGCAGTCATCATGGATCTGCGCATGCCGGGTATGTCGGGCGAGGATCTGCTGGCGGTGCTCAAGACCGACAGCGCGCTGGCGGATGTGCCCGTCATCGTCGCGACCGGCGAGATAGACGCTCCTGAGCTGAGCGACGCCTACGCCGTCCTGACGAAGCCATTCAACCTTCGACGGCTCTTCACGACGATCAACGGTGCGCTCGCGGGGTAGATGCGATTGACGCCAGCGGTCTGACTGATATAATGAGCGGGCGGGCCTGTGCGGGCTCGCCCGCACTCACTCGTCCACCGGTGGTGGATCATGACGCCGCGCGAACGGATCATTGCCGCGATCGAGCACCGGGAGACCGACTACGTGCCCTACGTCATCCCGATGGACCCGGAGGTCGTCGGGCGACTCAACGAGCACTACGGCTCCGCAGACTGGCGCGGTCGCATTCAGGGCTTCTTTCAGGGAGCGGGCGTAGGCTGGGGCAGCGAGCACGAGGGCAGGGGCCCCTGGACCGACGCGTTCGGCGTGGTCTGGGAGGACGCGCCCGGCGCGGGCGCGTGGCACAGCGTGGAGGTCCCGCTCAAGGAGCCCACGCTCAAGGGCTATCAGTTCCCGGAGCTGCTGCCCGATGACGAACTCGAGCGGATGCGGGAGACGTTCTCGACGCAGCACGACCGCTACCGCCACGTGAACATCGGGATGATGTTCTTCGAGCGGGCATGGGCGCTGCGGGGTATGCAGGAGATCCTGATGGATTTCCGGCTGCACCCGGAGTTTGCGCACGAACTCTTTGAGCGACTGATGGAGATACATCTCGACCTGATCGACCGGCTCGCGAGGCTGCCGATCGACGCGATCCGCTTCGGCGACGACTTCGGCGGCCAGCGCGGGCTCATCATGGGAACGCCCGTCTGGCGCGAGTTCCTCAAGCCGCGACTTGCGAGGATGTACGCACGGGCTCGCGAGCACGGTCTCGACGTGTGGATCCACTCATGCGGCGACAACTCGCCGATCATCGAGGACCTGATCGAGATTGGCGTGGATGTGTTCAACCCATTCCAGCCCGAATCGCAGGACATCTACTCGATGAACCGGCTGGTGGGAGATCGGATCACGTTCGAGGGCGGCATCGGGACACAGGAGTTGCTGCCGAGGGCGAGACCCGAGGCCATCCGCGCCGAGATCGAGCGGCTGTGCGCGCAGATCGGCCGCGGTGGGGGCTTTATCATCTCGCCGACCAAGCCGATCATGCCTGACGTGCCGACGGAGAATGCAGTGGCCTGCGTGGAGGCGATTCTCCGACAGGCCGGTCATTGATTGCGGGGCCTCAGAGGTCTGCCCGCGAGCGCGGCGAAATACTGACGCGGACGCTGAAGCAGTTGACGGAGGTTGCCGATGTCTGCCGAGAGAACGCCCCGAGTGGCGCTGGTGCAGTTCCCAGGCTCGAACTGTGAGTGGGAGACGAAGCGCGCAGCGGAGGCCGCCGGGATAGCATGTGACGTCTTCCGATGGAACCTCGACCCCGAGACGCTGTCCGAGTATGACGGCTACGTCGTGGGCGGCGGGTTCTCCTACCAGGACCGCGTCCGCTCAGGCGTTGTGGCGACCAAGGAGCCGGTCGTGGCGCGGATGATGCTGGAGGTTGTGGAGTCCCGCAAGCCGACGCTGGGCATCTGCAACGGAGCGCAGGTGCTGGTGGAGGCGGGCCTGATCCCGGGCCTGCACACCGGCGATGTCGAGATGGCGCTGGCACCGAACCGGCCCGATCCGGCGCATCGGATCACGGGGTTCTGCTGCCGCTGGGTCTACCTGAAGCTCGCCTGTCCGCCGGAGCGGTGCCTTCTGACGGCCGAGATGGAGCCGGGCGAGGTCATCCCGATCCCGATCGCACACGGCGAGGGACGATTCACCACGCGCGAGACGAAGGTCATCGAGGGTCTGCGGGCGAATGAGCAGATCGTCTTCCAGTATTGCGACGCCGAGGGGAATGTCGTGGACCGCCCGGACGTGAATCCGAACGGCGCCATCGACAACATCGCGGGCATCTGCAGCCCGGAGGGGAACGTCCTCGCGATGATGCCCCACCCGGAGCGCGCCAGCTTCCTCGGCCAGGTCCCGACCGACCTTGGTGGGCCGTGGTCACAGAAGCGGCGCGAGGCGTACGGCGACGCGCAGAAGCTTGACGAGCCCGGCCCCGGTCGGGCGATCTTCGATTCCATGCGGGAGGCGCTCGTTGCGCGCCAACCCGCCTAAACGCTCGGGTGCGCGGGTCCATCGTGACGGCTGATGGCGGCCGTCCGCTGGCACTGCGCCCTGCTTGACAGTGTGGGGTCGCTGGGATATACTCGGGCCCGATTTCGACCACGCACTGCCGGTAAGGTGGAATTACTGTGGCGGTGGTCTACTGCAATCGCTGCGGCGCTGAGAATCAGGCCGCGCGTGGCGCGTGCCTCAGATGCTTCAATCCCCTCGACTGGCCACCCGGTGGCATCACCTGCGGCTCCTGCGGGGCCGCGAACACCGACGAGGCCCGCTTCTGTGCGGAGTGCTCCGAAGTGATCGTCGATGTCGGCCCGATGCCCGAGTGTACACTCGAGACGGCCGTCACTCTGATTCTCGGGGCCGAGGACGAGTTGGGCCCGGCGGACGACGACGACTTCGTCGGCGGCGCCGCGGACGAGGAGGAGGTCGGCCCGGCGGGCGTGCCGGACCTCGACTTCGAGGAGGCCGCCGAGGAGATCGGCGCCGCCGAGGAGAGCTTCGAGGAAGTGGCGCCCGCCCCGGAGCCCGAGCCTGAGCCTGAGGAGGCCGCCGATCTGATCGGCGAGGTACCTCCCCCACCGCCCCCGGGCATCGATGAGATCGACCTCGGCGAGGAAGAGGAGGCCGAGGAGGAGGATCTCTTCGAGCCCGCCGGCGAGTTCGCCCCGCCGCCGCCGCCTCCCGGCATCGATGAGATTGACCTCGGCGAGGAAGAGGTCGAGCAGGACGAGGAGCCGTCCTTCGAGCCGGCCGCGGAAGAGGGCCCGTCCTTCGAGCCGCTGGTTGAGGAGGCGGTCGAGGAGCCCGAGGACGCCGGGGACCTCGATTTCGAGCTTGACGAGATCGCTGAGGAGCCCGCCGAAGAGGCGGAGGAAGACGAGGAGGCCGCGGAGGATGAGGGCGGGGACGAACTCGGCGGCTGGGTCATCGACTTCGACGAAGAGCAGTAGCATTCAGAGGGCGGCGCGACGTTGCGCTACCGTCAGATAGCCGACAATCTGCACGAGGTCCAGCAGCGAATCGCGGGCGCCGCAGAGCGAGCCGACCGCGATCCTGCGGACGTTAAGCTCGTGGCCGTCACGAAGACGCGGACGCTCGATGAGATCCGCGCCGCCGTGGATGCGGGCGCGACGGACCTCGGGGAGAACTACGTCCAGGAGCTTGAGGAGAAGGCCGAGGCGCTGGCCGACCTCGACGTTCGATGGCACGCGATCGGGCATCTGCAGACGAACAAGGTGCGGAAGATCGCCGGGTTGGTGTCGCTGATCCACTCGGTTGACAGCCTGCGGCTTGCTCGGGAGATAGACCGGCGAGCCCGGGCGGAGGGCCGGCAGGTGCCGGTCCTGCTGCAGACGAATATAAGTGACGAGGAGAGCAAGTTCGGGGTTGCGGCGGACGAGGCACTCGCGCTGGCGGCGGAGTTGGTCGGTCTGGAGAGCGTGGCGCTCGTCGGGCTGATGACGATGCCGCCGTGGTGCGAGGATCCGGAGGGCAATCGGCCTTACTTCGTCGCGCTGCGGCAACTTCGCGACCGGCTGGTTGAGCGGGGAGTGGCCGCCGAGAGCATGAGACATCTGTCGATGGGCATGACCTGCGACTACGAGACGGCGGTCGAGGAGGGCGCGACGTTCGTCCGCGTTGGCACCGCCATCTTCGGACCGCGGGATTACGAAAGCTGAATACAACAGGTTGAGTTCGCTCGCGGGCCACGGGGAACAGGCGCGCGTCGAGCACCGACATCGCAACAGCAACAGATATAGACGTCATCGCAGCAGCATAGGAGGGATGTACGATGTCGAGGGGATTGGTGGCCAGCGTACTGGAGTTCTTCGGCGTTGACCAGGGACTCAACGGAGGCGACCTCGAGTTCGGCGACGACCTGGATGAATTCGCGCCCCGCACCGATCATGACTCATCGGGCGGTGTCTACCCCCTGCGCACCGAGCGCACGCAGTACAGCGGCATGGCGATCATCCGGGCGCGACCGGAGACGATCGATGAGGCGCCGCAGGTGGCGAATCAGATCAAGGGCCAACTGCCGGTGATCGTCAACCTTGAGGATGTTCCGGAGTCTGAGGCACGCCGCATCGTGGACTTTCTCGGTGGCGTCGTCTACGGTCTGGATGGCTCGATGAAGAAGGTGGCGCGCTCGGTCTTCATCTGCTCGCCCTACGATGTGCCGGTCGAGCAGCTCTCGATCTCGGCGACCAGGGGCGGCCCGATCCCGCAGGAGGATGATGAGCGCGGCGATCTGAGGTCGGCGGCGCTCTAAGGCGGCAGCACGGAATCAGAGGTCCAACACGATGACTGACAGCGGTGCGCAGTACCGCCTCGGTGTCATCGGCACCGGGGTCATGGGCAGAGCCCTGCTCAACGCCGCCATCCGTGGCGGCGTTGTGAGTGCGTCGGAGGTGATCGCCTCCGACGTGAGCCCCTCGTGCCGCCTTGAGGCGGAGAAGCTCGGCTGTGCGGCCACCGATGACAACGCCACGGTGGTGATGAGCGCCGAGAGCCTCCTCGTGGCGGTCAAGCCTCAGATGATCCGCGAGGTGCTCGCAGGCATTCGGGAGCATCTTCACGGCGGGCAGTTGCTCATCTCGATCGCCGCGGGCGTGCCGATCGCCGCGCTGCAGGAGGCGGCCGGTGACGCCGCGCGGATCGTGCGGGTGATGCCAAACGTCTGCTGCACGGTCGGGGAGGCGGCCTCGGCCTACGCCACCGGGCCGGGTGTGAGCGATGCGCAGAGGCAGTTCGTCGCCGATCTGCTCGGCGCGGCCGGTGAGGCCGTCGAGGTCGAGGAGAGGCTCATCGACGCGGTGACGGGGCTTTCGGGCAGCGGCCCGGCGTTCGCGGCCATCTTCATTGAGGCGCTGACCGACGGCGGGGTGAAGGCCGGGCTGTCGCGTGATCAGGCGCAGCGTCTGGCGGCGCAGACTGTGCTGGGCGCAGCGAGGTGGGTGCTGGACAACGACGGCGGCCCCGCGCGACTTAAGGACCTCGTGTCCTCGCCCGGCGGAACGACAATCACCGGCGTCGCGGCGCTCGAGGGCCGTGCGTTCCGCGCAGCGGTCATCGAGGCGGTGACGGCGGCCGCCGATCGCGCCCGCGAACTGGGCGACTGAATGGCGCGCCGGTCGGTGGGCCGGAGGACATCGTGCTGAGATCTCAGATCATCTGGGCCATCGACATCCTGCTGAACGCCTACTACGTTCTGCTGCTGGTGCGGGTCATCTTCAGTTGGCTGGACCTCCGCCGCCCGCACCCGATCCTCATCCAGGTGCACCGCATCGCTTACGCAGCCACCGAGCCGTTGCTTCGCCCTATCCGCAACTTCCTGCTGAAGTACCAGCGCGGCATGCCGCTCGACCTCTCGCCGCTGATCGCATGGTTTCTGATCGAGTTCGCCCGGAGGGTGATCGTCCGGTCGCTGCTGTGATGCCGACCGGCGACGACCCGCAGAGGAGCCCGCGAAGTTGTCCTGGCATCCCGCCATCGGGGATTACAAGCAGCAGCTTCCACGCATCGCCGTGATCGCGGCGATGTTTGCCGCTGCGGCGGTCCTGATCGGGCTGCATCAGCAGCGCGGGGGCATGCCGTCTGACCGCTGGTACCGCCTCTCTCGCCAGCAGGTGATGGAGGCGGACCTGTCGTGGCGGATGGGCGAGGCCCTCGAGCAGTTCCACGTGGGAGGGGCGCTTGGCGGGGCGGATGCGGCGCGCCAGATGCGCGAGCGCGCTATCGCGGGCTGGGAGCGGCGAGCACTCGCGCGCAGGCCCAGTCACGCCGCCGCACTGCGGCTGGGCGTGATCTACGGCCATCGCGGATATGCCGAGCAGTCGGCTGAGATGTTGGCGCTGGCCGCCAGCCTCGATGAGGAGAACAGCGAGTACTACCACGCGCTGGCGGAGGTCTACGCCGATGAGTCGGTCTCCGAGGACCGGCTTCAGGCGAAGGCGGCGCTGATCGCTTCCCGCGAGGGCTGGCTGACCGATCTGGTGCTTGTGGACGTCCATCGCCGCCTTGGGCCGGAGGGTGGCCTCGGGGCGGTGGAGGCTCAGAGACGCGCGAGGTCGGTGCGCTTCGCGGCCGGGCTGCTGGGGGTCGGGACGGTGACGGGCCTTCTGCTGGCGCTGGGCGTGGTCACGATCGTGGTGCTGATCTTCCGCAAAGGCCTGAGGCTCTCGGAGCCGAAGGCGCGGCTGCCGTTCATGGTGCCGTGGACGGTGATCGACGCGATCGAGGCGGTCGCGGTGTTGCTCTTTGTCATGGTGGCGGGCGGCCTCGCCACGTCACTGCTGCTTGGGGAGTTGCTCAACCCCGAGGACTGGCCGCTGGGGCGTCCGATCCTGATGGGGATTCAGTACCTGCTGGTCTCGGGAGTCACCATCGCCGTGATCTGGCACCGGATGGGGCCGAGAGCCTCACGGCCGCTGCGGGTTCTGGGTGTGCGGGCGAAGCGGGCCCTCCGACTCATCGGCACCGGCCTGACGGGCTACGGAGCTTTTCTCACGGGGATGCTCGCGATCGCGGCGCTGCTCGGCCGGCTGATCGGCGACGCCATGCCTCTGGCGCAGTCCACCGAGGAGATCATCGGATCGGCTCAGAGTGCCGGTGAGATCGCGATCTACTTCGTGCTGGTGTGTGTCTTCGCGCCTGTCTTCGAGGAGCTGATCTTCAGGGGCTACGTCTACGCGGGCCTGCGCAGGATCATGTCGGTGCGCACGGCGATCATCTCGGGCGCGGCGATCTTCGCCGCGGTCCACCTCAACGCCGAGGCGTTCCTCGTTGTCGGCCTGATCGGCGCGCTGCTGTGCTACCTCTACGAACGCACCCGGTCGCTGATCCCGGGCATCATCGCGCATGGAGTGCACAACGGGCTTGTCCTCGCGGTGATGCTGCTGCAGTCCACCTGAGAGGCGACAGGCGATGCCCGCGGCGGTGAATATCTCCCTGAAGGTCATCCCGAATGCGCCGAGGGACGAGATACTCGGCTGGCGTGGCGGGGACCTCGCCGTGAAGATCACCGCGCCGCCCCTCGACGGGCGCGCCAACGACCATCTCCGCCGCTACCTCGCGGATGTCTTCGGGGTGTCGGTCGTCGATGTCACGCTACTGTCGGGCGAGACCTCACGGCGCAAGACCGTGCAGATCGTCGGCATCTCCGCCGAGCAGGCGCGCGAGCGTCTGAAGCCGCATCTCCGCTGAGCCTACCCGCCGGTGCCGCGCATTCGGATGATGGTCGGAGTCACCGAGATCACCGAACTGTCATCGCCGCGCATCGTTCCCCGGGATACCGGGAAGCTGCGCGTCATCTCGTCGAGCCTCCGATCGAGGCCGCCGATGACAAGCGACTGTCCGTCGGGCACGCGCACGGTCGTCTCCAACATCGTGCGGTGGATGATGTCCCCCGCTCCGATCTGAGTCGCGGTCCCGACGACCTCGGAGAGCATCGGGCGAAGCACCATCGTGACGGTGTTGTCGGCGTGGACGGTCGGCAGCACCCAGAGGGTGATCCCGGCGAAGACCGCCTCCGGGTAATACTCCACGCGGCGCTGCCCCCACGGGTCGTACCAGACCTCACTGACGATCCGGGGCCTCACCTCGCCGGCGGAGATCACCAGCGGTGTGGCGCTCATCCCGGTGATGTTCGCGCCGGTGAGCGTCTGCCGGCGGCTCGAACCCTCCTCGTAGCCGAGCAGCGCTCGCAGATCGCCCGCGCGGAATCCTATCACCGGGCGCGGGAGGGCGCCCGCTGAGAGATCGCCGCCCCATCCCCACGTCTCGAAATGCGGATCGATTTGCCGGGAGCGACTCGTGCTGAGCCGGTCCATCAGCAGATCAACGTTCACCATCGGCGTGGGCACGTCGAGCATCGCGACGACCTCGCGCAGCCTGTCGATCGCGGCGAAATCGCCGCGCACGATCAGTGCGTTGCGATTCGGCGTGGCGACGGGCGGGCCCGCGAGGCCCGCGGGGAGCAGCGAGGACATGTCCTGCCCCCCGCCGGGGACGGCGCGAGCGCGGGAGTACGCCATCGATTCGGGCATCGAGGTGCGGCCACGGGCGCGCCGTGAGACGTCCTGCATGGCCTCGAGCGCGAAGCCGGTCGCCTCCTCAGCGAGCACGTTCGACGGGCCGCCAACGCCCCGAAGGGAGGCGGCGAACTCGCGTGCATCGAGGTACATCAGGTCGATGATCTCGATCTGATCGGCCGCTGCGAATGACGACGCGCAGAGGATGAGTGTGATGACCGCCGCGTGCCTCAAGCTGATCACTCCTGACGGGAACCGAGGGCCCCGGGAAAGCCTGACCGTCGTGACCGGGCAACGAGTGTACTGATCTTTGCATTCACGCCCCCGGAGGTTTCAGGGGCGGGCAAACGCATGAGCGGCGCTCCTTCTTAGACTGAACGACGCCGTGCAGCCCTCGGAGGTTCGCGCCCGGAGCGGACAGGGCCTGTGGAGAACCGCGCGGCGATGGGAAGGAGTTCGCGCGCATCCGCCGGAACTGACCGGCGCGCAACAATCGCCGCGCCGGGGAGGATCATGCCATGCGCCACCTCGCACCGATCGTGATGCTGGTGCTCATCGCCGCGCCGCTTTCCGCCGCAGAGATGGTCCCCGTGCCCGCAGTCACCGCCGGCATGACCGCGACGCCGCCGACCATCGACGGTTCGCTCGACGATCCGTGCTGGGAGTCGGCGGCGATCCTACGCGGGTTCGTGGAGTTGGACGCCTCGGCGTTCGCCGCGCCTGAGACTGAGGCGATGGTCTGCTGGGACGCGGAGAACCTCTACGTCGGCGTGCGCTGCGTCGAGCCGAACATGAGGGCGCTCAAGCTGCAGATGAAGGAGCGCGACGATGCGGTCTGGCGAGATGACTGCGTGGAGGTATTCATCGACACGAACCGCGATCGCTCCAGCTTCTATCATTTCGCGGTGAACGCGCTGGGCGCCGTCTGGGATGAGCAGCGGCCCGGCGGCGCGGACTGGGACGCTCAGGTCCGCGCGGCGGGCACCCGCGGTGAGAACGAGTGGACCGCGGAGATGGCGATCGCACTGTCGGACCTCGGAGGCGCGCGGGCCGGCGACGTGTGGGGCTTCAACGTCACCCGGTCTCGGCAGACAGCGGCGTTGCGAGGCGAGCTGAGCGCGTGGTCGCCGACCTACGGGAAGTTCCTCGTGCCCGAGCGCTTCGGCGAGTTGCTGCTGGCCGGGGAGCCGGGCGGCTTGGAGTGGGAGTTCGCAGGCCGGCCGCTCTTCGGGCCGTCAGAGGTCGTGATGCGTTCATCTCGCGAGTTCCGACCGTCTCTGAGCGTGCAGCGAAGCGCGCCCGCGGGCATCGGGACCGACTGGGAGGCGCCGGAGCCGACGGTGACGCCGACCGGTGAGGCGGCGGACGGGGCGCTGGCACACCGGTGGCGGGGGACGTACCGCATCGTGGACGGGGCCGAGGAGGCGCTGGTGATCGAGCAGCGCGCGGGAGAGCAGACGATCTTCCGCCAGGCAGCGCCGATCTCGATCAGCCCCGTGGCGAATCTCCCGCAGCTCGCCAGGGCGGCGGCGGCGTTGCAGGGGCGCGTTGATGAGCTGCCGGAGATCAGCGACACACTTCGCGAACTCGTTGACGACGCAGGCAGCGCGGTGTCTGATTTCGTGCGCGGCAACCTGCAGCGCGATGAGCCGATGACGCAGGCGGAGTGGGCGTCGCTGGCGGCTGAGCACACCTCGCTGCTCACGCGCATCGGCGGGCTCTCATGCGTGGTCTGGACGCAGTCGCCGCTGCTCGACGTGGAGCGCCACGGCCTGCCGCCGAGCCTTCAGCCGGACGCCACGATCCGCATCACCGCCTGCGGCAATGAGATCGAGTCGGGCGTTATCAACATCACGAACCTCGCCGATGAGCTCTTCGAGGGCCGGCTGACGATGGGCGACCTGCGACTGGCGGGCGGCGAGGCGGCGAGCGCCGATGCCCGCAATCTGCTGACCAACGGCGACTTCTCCGCCGACGCTGACGCCAACAACGTCCCCGACGGCTGGAGCCCGAGCAGCAGACAGGGTTCATGGGTGCTGGAGGAGCAACCGGACGGCTCGAACGCGTTCGCGCTCTCGGGCGACGGCGAGACCTCGGTCGTCTTCCGCCAGGACGTGGATCTCGAGCCCGGCACGGTGTACACGCTCATCGGCGAGATGTCTGCGCAGGACCTTCCGGGCGCCACCGGGCACCTGCATGTGATCAACAGGGGCTGGACGTGGTCGCGGACGCTCACGCCGCTGGGGCCGCACTCGGGGCCGCAGAGGTATGCGACGTCGTTCACGGCCCCTGAGGCCGAGGGCTTCCAGGTGGTCCTGCGCCATGCGGGCGCGTCGGGCGGGACGATCCGCTACCACGACTTGCGTCTCGTCGAAGGCGGCGTCGAGGAGGTCACATTCGCCCAGGAGGCGATCACGTTCCATCAGGCGGAGTACCAGGACCTGCAGATCGGCAGGACGGTCTGCGACCCGCTTCCCGAGATGAACGAGGCCCGGGTGATTCGAGTCGCTCCGGGTGAGACGCGCCAGGTGTTCCTGAACGTGGACACCTCGGCGCTGCCGCCCGGCGAGTACTCGGCGAGCCTGCTGCTGCGGCCCTTCGATCGGGAGCTGCCGCAGAAGTCGATTCCACTGCGCCTGGAGGTGCTTCCGGTGCGCCTCCCCGACCTGATGCCGATCGCGACCTTCAACTGGGACTACGCACGCAACGAGCGCTACGTCGAGGACCTCGTGGCCCATCACACCAACTCGTTTCTGCTCAGCACCGGCCCGCGCATGGGCTTTGACGCCGAGGGCAACGTCACCTCCGAGGCCGACTGGTCCTCGTACGATCCGATGCTGCAGGTCAAGCTCCGGCACGCGCGGGAGAAAGGCGGGATCATCGTCTTCTCCTACGGCATCGTGCGCGACTTCGACCGACAGATGCGCTCGCGGCACGGCTGGGAGTTCATGTCCGAGCCGTGGCAAAATGCATTCCGAACGTGGGTCGCGGAGTTCGAGCGGCACATGCGCGAGGACATCGGCATGTCGCATAACGAGTACTCCGTGCAGATCTGGGACGAGGCAACGCACACGAACGCGGAGCTTTCGCTGCAGGGCGGGCTGCTGATCCGCGAGGTCGCGCCCGAGATGAGCCTGTGCATGGACGGCGCGCAGAATCCCGACGAGGTGCGGATGCTCGACCCGGTGGTCGATCTGTGGATCCCGCACCAGAGCGCGCTTTACACCCGCGAGTGGTCGGAGGAGCTGCGGGAGGTCTATCGCAAGATCGCCGCGGCGGGCAAGCCCGTCTGGACGTACACCTGCTCGACGCACATGAAGTCGCTCAGCCCGCTGGATTACTACCGGCTCAAGGAGTGGCGCGTCTGGGACCTCGGGGTCAGCGGCTCGTGCTACTGGGCGTACAACTCGTGGCGCGGCGATCCGTGGGACGACTTCGACGGGACCATCGCCGACTGCGGCTCGATCTACGACGGCCCGGATCGGCCGATCACCTCCCGCCGCTGGGAGGCCACGCGGGACGGTCGCGAGGACTACAAGGCGATGCATCTGCTGCGCGAGGTCGCGCGGATTCAGGGCGCGGAGACGGCCGCACGCGTTGAGGCGCTGATCGACTCGCTGGTGGCGGAGGTGCTGGCGACGCCGCAGGACCTCGCGGTCTTTGAGCGCGCGCGGGCGCGGCTGCTCGACGTGCTGGTCGCGCACTGTGGCGAGGGCGCACCGGGCCTGTCGGCCGCACCGGAGTTCACGTGGACCGGCGAGGCCCTGCGCGTGCGGTGGGAGGCCGATGCGATGACCGAGGGACTGCTGCGCTACCGCATCCCGGGCGACGCGCGCTGGCGCGAGATCCGCTTCAAGGAAGCCGGCGCGCACGAAGCGACTGTCACCGACCTGCCTCCGATGCGCGACGTGGAGTGGTATCTGCTGTGGTGGGACCACCGCGGCGCGACGGGCGCGGAGCTGTCGGGCCTGCGGACGGACGGCTGGGCCGCTACGCGGTAAGGCGCCCGCCGGGTGAGGGCGCGTGCCACCGAACGGCCGTCATGAGCGGGCCCTCACATGCCCAGCCCGCTCTTGACCTTCACCAGGCGGCGGATGTCGCTCTGACTGAGGATGCCGATGATCTGGCCGGAGTGATCGGTCACGAGAATGCGGCCGAGGTCGTGCTCGGCCATCTGCATCATCGCCTCGACCGCCTCCTCGTCGGAGTTGATCGTCATCTTACTGCGGTCAAGCTCGCGCATCACTTCATCCACCGTGGTCGCGTCCCACCTCTCGCGCGGGATCCGCTGGAGGTCCTCGAGGCGAACGATGCCCACGAGTTCACCGCCGCGATCGACGCCGAACGCCGTGAAGTGCGCGGTCATGAAGTACTCGTGCGCGGCCTGGTTGAGGCTGATCCCCGAGGGAAGCGACTGCACCGGGCTGCTCATCAGGTCGTGCACGAAGATATCCCCCAGCGTCTGCTGGAGCTGAAGCCGCTGGTAGCTGCCCGCGGCGGCGCTTGAGAGCAGCCAGCCAAGTGCCACCAGCCACAGCCCGGCCCAGCCGCCCGCGATCAGTCCGAGGAAGCCCAGCGCGATCATCGTGTATCCGAACGCCTGCCCGACCGCAGACGCCACGCGTGTGGCGCGGTCGAGGCTGTCCCACGCGCCCCAGAGGATCGAGCGCAGCACCCGGCCGCCGTCGAGAGGGAAGCCCGGGAGCATGTTGAAGATCGCGAGCGCGAGGTTGATGTACGCGACCCAGTGGGCGGCGGTGGACCAGATCGGAGGAACCGCGATGGCCTCCAGGGCGAGGTACACCGCGTAGAAGACGCCCGCGAGCGCAACGCTGGCGAGCGGCCCGACGATCGCGACCTTGAACTCAGCCGACGGGCTGTCGGGCTCCCTCTTGAGCTGCGAGACCCCGCCGAAGACGAAGAGCGTGATCCGCGAGACGTCGGCGCCGAGACGGTTCGCCATCAGCGAGTGCGCGAGCTCATGCAGCACGAGGCAGACGAAGAAGAGCACGGTGGTGATGATGGCCGTGATCCACAGGTTCGGCCCGGAGACCTCCGGAGCCGCACCGGCCATCTCCTGCGTCACCACCCACAGGATCAGGCCGAAGATGATCAGCCACGTGAAGTGGATCTCGATGCTGATCCCGAAGACTCTTCCGATCCGCCAGCCACCCACAGATGCTCACTCCTCCAGTGTGCGCGCGCCGTCAGTTCGGCCGATGCACCCATGTCGGGCTCGACCACGCGACACCGCCGCCCTGCTGGATCACGCGAATGTAGTAATACCCGACGCCCGGCGCCTCCGTCAGGGGCTCCATCGGGCCCTGATGCTCAAACTCGATTGCCATGTCCCAGCGGCCCTTCCCCGTCCAGCGCCGGAGCGTGGAGCCGTTGTGGATCAGGTCGATCGTCTCGATCGGCGCGGTGCCGGCCACTGATACATCAATTCGACGCGACTCATCGGGGGCCTGCAGCGTTATCTCCGCGCCCATCATCGCACCGTTGACCGATGTGTGCAGCAGGATGCGCTCGCCGCGCACCGCGTAGGTGCGCCGATTCCACAGCGCTTCCCAGATGGCATGGCGCGACAACTCGGTGGCCCAGACGGCGGTCATGCCCGGAACGCGCCCATGGCCGAAGCTCGTCTCGCGGTAGGCCGCCGGTGCGCCCATGTGCGTGTCGGTCCCGCCGGTGAAGCCGAGGATCAGGCCGCGGTCGAGGCCGTCGCGAGCGGTCCTCCCCTCGACCAGCCGACCGACCGGCGAGGGCACATCCATCGCCTCGGAGCCGCCGAAGAACGAGTAGACCTCCACGAGGCGAGTGCGACCGGGCACGAAGCGGTCCCAGTCGGTCACCTGGTGTGAGGTGTGATCGACCAGCATGAACTCCCCGCCCCAGTCCTCAAGCCGCTCGACCAGCTCCTCGATGTGGGTGTACGTCCGGGCGGCGCGCCACTTCCCGTAGGGGCTGGAGGAGAGGAACGGGGCGTCATCGTCGAGGAAGTAGACGTTCTTGTGGCCGTAGATCTCACCGTCGGTGATCCCCGCGTGCGAGATCTCCCAGCCCGACAGGGTCACGAAGCGGCCGGACTCGTTGAAGTCGCGCGCGGCGTCACGGATCATCGCCCAGTGCCTCTCCGGGTCATAGAGCGCGATCCCGAAGTCGTGGTCGGTGATGGCGCAGAAGTCCAGCAGCGCGGTGTCCCGGCCCCACCGGTAGAACTGATCGGGCGTCCGCTGGCCGCCGTCGGAGAGGCAGGTGTGTCCGTGGATCTCACCCCAGTAGAGACGGTACTCGGGGTCCTCCACCAGCTCGATCGGGTTCGATTGGCCCTCCAGGCCGACGCGCTCGTCTTCGAGCCGGACGCGATCGACGAAGTGCGCGCCGGGCCGCAGGTCAACCTCACCCGGCTCGGTGGCGGCGGCCGGGAACTGCACCCGAACCCGTCGCACCGGGTTGCCGAAGGCATCGAGTGCCACATGCGCCACCGGGATCTCCTCACCCGGCGTCACCAGCGACGGTGCGACGACGTTGAGGCGCACCGCCTCACCGGGCTCGACCACCAGCACGTCGCCGCCGAGCAACTCGAACTCTCCCTCAGACGCGCGCTGCACAATCACCCAGTGGCGCCAGTCGGGCTTCGCCTGGCCCGGCACCTGCATCCCCGGCGAGCCGCCGGAGGTGTCGCCGAAGGTCACCCGCAGCACGTCGCCGGGCTGCAGGCGGCCCTCGACGACCTCGACCTTCAGCACGTGCAGGTTCAGCGAGACATACATCCCGAGCAGGTCGCGCCAGTAGTAGGACTCGCTCTCGATGCGCTCCTCGAGCACGTCGGAGTGGTGGCTGGCGTGATGTGACCGGTAGCCCTCCAGCCGCAGCGTGACGCCCTCCGGGCCCTCGCAGGAGGCGTAGTTTGCGGCCGCGGCATCCTCGGCCTGCGGGAATGCGTCGTAACCGGACTCGCCGCGCAGATCGTAGCCGATCCTGACGGAGCCGCCCGCCTCGATGGGCGCGCCACGCAGGACTATCTCGCACTGCCAGGTAGACATGCTTCCGGCCGTCAGCGGTTCGGGTGATGAGAGCAGGACGGCACGCATGATGGTTGCCTCCTCAGAGGGTCGGCGGACAGCGAGTAGTTCGCGGCAGGAGAGCGCGGACCTGCCGCAACTTTGTTGCCTGCAATGGCCGCAACTGGAGTAGCATATTTGCACATGCGCAAACAGCACATGAAACCCTGTGCCGTTTGGCGTGTCCAATGGGAGGAGGCGTGGTGGACAGGAGGTGCGCCCGTTGCTTCCCTCCCGCACGACCGAGATATCACGACGCCGGCTGCTCGGCCTGGCGCTGATGATCCTCATGACGCTACCGTCCTGGGGTCAGCAAGATGCTCGTCCATTGACGGTGAGTGGCTGGATGGATGGCTACTTCATTTCTCCAGGTGGCGACCTCGCCTTCCGTACGCTCGGTCTCTCCTCCACGCCGTCCGCTGACCCCGGTCTGGCCCTGCACCCTCTGTGGGCCGGGTACCGCGTTCGCCTGAGTTTCGCCCCGAATGACGATGTGACCGCCATTGTCGTGACCGCGTTGGAGAGCGGTGAGGTGCTGACCGAGAAGCGGTTCGCCCGTCGCCGATCATGGCGCGGCCTGCTCCTCGTCAACGACGACGACGGAGGCTTCTGCCACTCAAGCGACGGGCTGTCCTACAGGTTGACTGTGACCTACGCCGACGGCGGCAGGGCCGATGCCGTCGTTTCCCTCGACGACGTGCGCCTATTGCCCGCGCTCCAGCCCCGGATCGACTGGATCGACCTGGTCAGGATCTCCGAGGTCCGTCGCTGGCTGAGGGTGGCTGGCGATGACCTTCTACCTGGTCTGAGGGCCGATGATGTGCCGTTCGCACTCATGACCTCGGATGATCAGGTGCTTCTGGTTGACTGGCCTGAGACGCCCGAGGGCTTCGAAGCATACACGGGCCCCGCCCCTACCAGTTCCCCGCTTCTCATCGGCCAACCGGCGGAAGATCAAATGCCGAGCGTCACAGGCGCCGCAGGGTACGCGGGGGTCTTTCGCGGGACGCTGGCGGTACTCATGCCTTTCACGGACGAATGGTGGCGCTTCACGGACAGAAGCAGCGATCAACGTCCGGCCGCTCTGTTGCATGAGGTATGCCATGTTAACTGGCAGCGAGCACGCTCCGGGGGGGCTCTCGGCGCGCTCGCCATCCCGCCGCTGGAGGCCAGGGTCCTCGAGGAGATCGCGCGGGAGCTGCTGGCACAAGACGGCGCGCGCGCGGATGGCTTCCCCCGCGTGTATCAGTACATTGCACTGATGGAGGAGCGAGATCGCCTGTTGGCTGACAGGCCCGGCACGCGAGATGGCTGGAGACGGCTGGAGACGGACGAGGCATACGCATACTACGTGAGCTGGTTGTCGGGCAGCGTTCTACGTCCTCTGATGGTCGAGAGCCCCCTGAATGCGCTGCTCTGCAAGCCGGGGCATGGGGGCGGCGGCACGATGGAGCGAGGCATCCTGCGTGCGTTCCAGGACATGACGGCGGAGTACAGCAGCGCGCTGTATTGGTGGCCAGGAGCGCACGCGCCATACCATGGCTTCCGCGAGGCGACCATGCTCTACCGCACAGATCCTGACGGCGTGAGAAGCGCCTGGCGAGACAGATCGAGCATCCGGGACGCTCTGGCAGGATGCAGCGGGTATGACGTTCTCGACTCGGAGCGTCAGGGCGTGGTCCTCCGATCAACGCTCAGGGCAGCGGAGTATGATCGTCGCTTAGAGGCCTACAGGGGGACGGCGGCGGAGGGCACCTCGCTCATCGTCGAACGATTCCGGGATCCTGATGGCCCGGGCCGCACGCCCGTGGTGTTCATCGCTCATTTCCACCCCGCTGAAGGCCCGCCGCTCGGTCTTCCGGAACCGCAATTCCTCGAGATGTTCGCAGTCGGCGTGGAAAACATGTTTGAGGTCGTGTCTCAAGGCCCGTCTCTCGTCAGTTTTGTGCTCGAACGCAGGGGGGCCAGCGTTCAGTTGCGGACGCTTATGGAGGAGGTGACCGCGCTCAGCGACCATCCGGACGGAGCCCCACTTCTGCTGAATGAAGAGGAGGTGAAGCTGTACGCGCCCAACGCGCGTGTGACAGATAATGGAGGTGTGCTGACGGTACACATGGGCCAGAGCAGCGGAAGCTGACATGGCCTCGAGGGGGAGGACGACCGATGAAGCAGATCCATCGTGCGATGTACGTCAAGCTGACGGTCCTCGTGGGCGCAGTGGCGGCAGAGGCCCAGTATGGGGCGATCGATCCGAGCGCGACCCTATCCGGTCTGTTTCTCGACGGTGACACACAGCAGGTTCACAACACAACGCTGGATCTAATCGCCGAGCTTGAGAACCCCACCGGCACGTGGGAACTCATTGAGGACGAAGAGTACGAGTTCGAAGTGACAATTGAGGACACAGAGGGAAGCCGAGTGAGCAGCATCACGCTTCGGGACCCGACGGGGCAGTTGGTGGATCAAGCCACCGCTGATCCGCCTGCATCAACTCTGGGCGCGAGTGGGGAATTTGAGGTGCAACTCGCGATGCGCCTTGATTTTGAGTTCACCACAGAGATCAGGATAGATGCGGAGGGCAATGTGACCTTTGTGTTTGGCGTCAAGGCGAAAGAGGCCGAAGATCCACCGCCACTGGAACCGACGAAGCTTGTGGTGGCTGTCAGGGACTTCACGCTTGGTGGCGCCGGCACACCCGCAATAGGCAGCATTGTTGAGATCTGGCCGGCAGCCGATCCCACATCCAAACTAATGACCGGCGTCAGTTTCCAGGGCGAAGCCACTTTCCAGGGCATAGCGCCAGGCGAGTGGATCGTGCGGGTAATCGGCGTGGGGCCTTCCGGGGCCTGTGAGTATGAGTTCAATTCTGTAGCGGTCATCCGGGAGACCACGGTGAAAGACGCACCCGTGTGGCAGCACCAACCCATCACCGGCAGGGTATGGTTCAAGAACGAACTCGAGGAAGTGGTCCCGGGCCATCCAGGGGCCGTCACGATGACGCTACTGCAGAACGGTCAGCCGGTAGGCGCGGTCACGCCCAGCGTCGGGACATCGCAGAACCCCAACGATGGTTCGTACACCTACGTAGTCCCGAGCGAGTCCCTCATTGCCGGCGACTACGTTCTGCGGGCATCGTTTGACCAGACGACGCTCAACGAAGACGTGTCCTATCCCAACCACTGCAATACCTACCTCCCCCAGGTCGTCTACACCCACAGGGCTCCCGGCGCGCACCGGCCCGTCGAAGGTCCCGGCTTCGTGTTCACCATCGAGGATCCATGAGCCGGGACGGAACCCGCCCTGACTCGACCGGAGCTGCCTCCGCTCTCGCGTGGAGGCAGCACGTCGTGCCGGTGTGGGCTCCGCCCGTCCGAACGACACACAAGGACTCTCCGTCCCGTGCGACGAAGGAGGCAAGACGATGGCGGCAGGCGGGCTGCCTGCGCCGCAGGTTCTCTCGATGAGGTGAGCGATGCCACGAGCGACCGCGACACTTATCCACCGCGAAAAGGTCACTGAGGGGCACTACCTTCTTACTCTCAACTGCCCGGAGATCGCTCAGACCGCTGAGCCCGGGCAGTTCGTACATCTGCGCGTGGGCGATGGGACAGACCCGCTGCTTCGGCGGCCGCTGTCGATCATGCTGACCCAGCCGGACGCCGATGAGGTGCAGATACTCGTACGCACCGTGGGCCGCGGCACCGGGATCATCGCCACCCACGACGAGGGCGTGCAGTACGACCTGCTCGGGCCGCTGGGGACGGGCTGGCCGATGACTGGGGACGCGAAGGAGATGATGCTCGTCGCCGGAGGCATCGGAGTGGCGCCGCTGATCTTTTTGGCCGACAGCCAGCGGATGATCGATCCCCAGCCACATGTGCGAGCGATCTTCGGCGGGGCGACGCAGGAGGCGCTGGTCTGCTGGACGGAGTTCGCCTCGCGCTGCGATGAGTTCACCGCGGTCACCGAGGATGGTTCGGCGGGAGAGACCGGGCTGGTCACCGATGTGCTCGTGCCGGCGCTGCAGCGGCGGCCCGCGCCCGTCTACGCCTGCGGCCCCGACGGGATGCTCGCTGCGGTCGCGCGGATCTGCGAGCAGGCGGCGGTCCCCTGCCGGGTCTCGATGGAGCAGTGGATGGGCTGCGGGGTGGGCGCATGCCTCGGCTGCGCGATCCCCGCCTCGGGCGGCGGCTACGTGCGAGTGTGCACTGAGGGGCCCGTCTTCGACGCGACCACGATCGACTGGGAGAGGTTGATGAGCCGATGAGCGTAGCACACCCCGATCTCTCGGTCGAGATCGCCGGACTGACGCTGCGGAACCCGATCATGTCCGCATCCGGGACCTTCGGCTACGGGATGGAGTATGAGCCTTACCTCGACCTGTCGAAGCTCGGCGCGATTGTCACGAAGGCCGTCACGCTGGAGGCGCGCGAGGGCAATCCGCCACCGCGAGTGCGCGAGACACCGGCGGGGATGCTCAACGCCATCGGCCTGCAGAACCCGGGCGGACACGTATTCATCCGTGAGAAGCTCCCGCGGCTGCGCGAGTTCGGCGTCCCGGTGATCGTGAACATCTCCGGGCGGAGCGTGGATGAGTTCGCGAGGCTGGCGGAGATGCTGTCGGTGGAGGGCGTGGACGCGCTGGAGGTCAACATCTCCTGTCCGAACGTCGAGGACGAGGGAATGACCTTCGGGGTGGACTGCGAGATGACGGGCGGCCTGACCGAGGCGGTCTGCAACGCGACCGATCTCCCTGTCATCGTGAAGCTGTCGCCGAACGTCACGGACATCACGGTCATCGCGCAGGCCGCCGAGCAGGCCGGGGCGGACGCGCTCTCGCTGATCAACACGCTGCTTGGGATGAGCATCGATATCGAGCGTCGTCGCCCGCACCTTGGCAACGCCACCGGCGGTCTCTCGGGCCCGGCGATCCGCCCGGTGGCGGTACGCATGGTGCATCAGGTGGCGGGGGCGGTCGATCTGCCGCTCATCGGGATGGGCGGAGTGATGACCGCGAGCGACGCGCTGGAGCTGATCCTCGCGGGCGCGACCGCAGTCGCGGTCGGCACCGCGAACTTCGTAGAGCCCGGGACGATGGAGCAGGTGATCCGCGGGCTGGCCGACTACTGCCGCCGGCACCAGGTGAAGCGCATCACGGACCTGGTCGGCGCGGTGGAGGTGTAGCGGGCGCGGGAGACCGGTGATCCGGGCCTCTCTCCCTCGTGGCGCAGGCGGTATCTCGCGGGCGGGGCGAGGGGGAGGAACGGCAACGTCGCTGCCCGCAGAATGGAACCAACGCACGCCGCCCTCCGTCAAGCACGGTGGCCGGGCGTATTGACGCGCTGGAGGCTGACACGAGCATATATGAAGCATTTTCTCCGACCATTTGAGATCGAGGGCGCGCAGGTTGACCGACTCGAGGCCGTCGCGCAGAAGTGCCTCGACGCCGCGCGCATTCAGGCCGATGATGGTACATGGATCTGGCAGCCCGACGGCTCAGGGAAGTACCCCGGGCGCATCTACTTCCGCGACTTCTGCTACGCGGTCGAGGGCGCGGGGCGTCTGATCCCGCCCGAGGAGATCGCCGCCGCGATCGACTATCTCATCGCCGGGCAGCGCGAGGACGGGCTGATGGCGAACTGCGTGTACGCCGACGGCCGCGTGGTCTACGTCGTGCACGGCAACGAACCGCCCACCGACAACGCGCAGTTCGCGGTCAAGCTGGTTGACGCCTACTGCGACCTGACCGGAGACTTCGCGCTCTTCGACCGCCACCGGAACGCGCTGATGGACGGGCTTGAGACCGTGCCGCTGTCGGAGGACGGGCTGGTGGAGATCGACCCGTCCAACCCGCACTCGGCCTACGGCTTCACCGACACCGTCGCGAAGACCGGCGAGGTGCTCTTCTCCTCGCTGCTCTACTGGGAGGCATGCATGTTGCTGGCGAACCTGTGCAAGCGCGTGGAGGACCACGATGGCGCGCACGCGTGGTTCGAAGCCGCCGAACACGCCTCCCGCTCGCTCAAGAGCTTCCGACGCGCTCGCGACGGGATGATGAACGCCGCCACCGCGCACTGCGAGCAGACAGACCTGTGGGGGAGCGCGTACGCGGGCGTCGTGCGGGCTCTGTCAAAGACCGAGACAGTGCGCGTCGGCGAGTACTTCTTCGACCGCTACGATGACTGCTTCCTCCGGGGCTGCGTGCGCCACATTCCGCGCCCCGATCACTGGCGGAAGATGCTCGCCGACTACCCGCGCGGCACATACCAGAACGGCGGCTACTGGCCGGTCGCGACGGGCTGGGCGGCGATGGTGCTCGACCGCTACGATCACGCCACGGCGGTGATGCTCGTCGAGGACGCGATCGATCTGCTCGAACAAGAGGACGCGCCGGAGTGGATCAACGAGACCGAGGCCGACGGAAAGCTCTACGTCGCCAGCGCGGCGAATGTGCTGGCCGCGGTGAAACGCCCCTGACGGCCGAAACGCGCCGACGAATCAGCGAAGTGGGCCGGGGTGGAACCTGACGCCTGCGCAAACGACACGCAGGCGTGACCCAATCCCGCCTGGCGGCGGAATCGGGCGGCCCCCTCCGTGAACGCCAACAGCGCGACGCATGTCGTCTGCCGTCAGCGTGTGACTTGTGACTTGCGTTACCAGGGAGGTCCCATCATGAGGTCAAGTCTACTGTTCTTAGGTGTTATAGTCATGGTGAGTGCCGCAGGCGCCGCGGGAGCGGCCGACCTGCCCCTCAGCCACGTCGTGCTCTACTCCAGCGGCGTGGGCTTCTTCCAGCACGAGGGCATGGTCCGCGACAGCGAGACGGTCGAGCTTTCGTTCCGTACCGAGCAGATCAACGACATCCTCAAGTCGATGGTGCTGCAGGATCACTCCGGCGGCACGATCGGCCCGGTCACCTACGCGCCGCAGGATCCGCTGGAGCGGACGCTGCGCTCCTTCGCGGTGGATATCGGCGATGAGCCCTCACTGGGCGAGCTTCTCTCGCGCCTGCGCGGCGCCGATGTGAGCATCACCACCGCCGAGGGCCCCGTGGCCGGGACCGTCCTCGGGACCGAGTGGCAGCAGAAGTCGGTGGGCGACAACGTCATCGAGTTCGAGGTCGTCAACATCGTCAGCGATGCCGGGATGCAGCAGGTGCCGATCTGGCATATCAAGGACGTCCGGCTGGTTGACGATGCGCTCTCGGGCGACCTGCGCAGGGCGCTGGCGGCGATCGCGGCCAACCGCGACGTCTCGAAGCGCGGCGTCGAGTTGAACTTCATCGGCAACGGCGCGCGCCGGGTCTCCGTGGGCTATCTGCTGGAGGCGCCGGTGTGGAAGACCACCTACCGCCTCGTCGCCGACGAGGGCGAGAGCTTCCTTCAGGGCTGGGCGATCGTCGAGAACACCACCGACAATGACTGGCGGCAGGTGAACCTCGCGCTCGTCTCCGGGCGGCCCGTCAGCTTCACCCAGGACCTCTACCAGCCGATCTACGTGGACCGCCCCGAGGTCCCCGTGCAGACGCAGGTCGCGGCCCGGCCGAAGCTCTACGGCGCGGCGCTCGAGGAGGCCGAAGAGGCACTCCCGATGGAGGCGCAGCGGAGGATGTTGCGCGGCGAGGCCGCCGACATGGCCGCTCCCGCGCCGATGAGCATGATGGAGGGCTTCGGTGGCGGCATGATGGCCGCGGACGCGCTTTCCAGCGCCGGCGTCGCGGCCGCCGCCGCGGGCGAAGAGGTTGGCGAGATGTTCCACTACGCGATCAGCCAGCCGATCAGCATCAACCGGCAGGGCTCGGCGATGATCCCGATCGTCAACCAGCCGGTCGAGACCGCGAAACTCTCCATCTACTCCCCGGATGCCAACGCGAAGCACCCGATGCACGGGCTGCGACTGACCAACTCCACGAACCTCGCGCTGATGGCCGGTGCGATCACGGTCTTCGATGGCGGCGCATACGCGGGCGACGCGCTGGTCGATGACCTCGGCCCCGGCGATGAGCGCCTCATCAGCTACGCCCTGGACACCGCGATCGAGGTCGCGCCGGAGAGCAAGGGCGGCGACCAGGTCCGCGAGAGCATCCGGATCGTCAACGGCACACTGCTCGCGCGGGTCACGCAGACCACCGAGATGGAGTACACCGTCAGGAACCGCGGCGAGCAGGCGCGCACGGTGCTGATCGAGCATCCGCGCCGGAGCGGCTGGGAGCTTGTTGAGCCGCAGGACCCCGCCCAGACCACGCGCGATCTCTACCGCATCGAGGTCGAGGTGGCGGCAGGCGCAACGGAGAAGCTCACGGTGAAGATGGAGCAGCCGGTCACCGAGCGGGTCGCGCTGGTCTCCGAGAGCATGGAGCGCGTCGGATACTACATGCAGTGGCGCGAGATCCCCGATGACGTGAAGGCGGCGCTGCAGAAGATCATCGAGATGAAGCGCCAGATCGCCGAGATCGAGCGGGAGATCGCCACGAAGCAGGGGCGCCTCGAGCAGATCGGCGAGGAGCAGGAGCGCATCCGCCAGAACATGGAGCAGCTCGACCGCGACAGCGACCTGTACAAGCAGTACGTGCAGAAGCTCACCGAGCAGGAGGACGAGTTCGACACCAACCGCAAGCAGATCGACGAACTCACCGCGCAGCGCAACAACCTGCAGAAGGAGCTTGAGGACTACATCGCGAACCTCAACGTCGGGTGAGCGGAGCGGTCATGTGCCGTTTCTGTAGGGCGGGGACCTGTGCCCCGCCCTACCGTTCTTTCGCGCCACGAAATGCCGAACAACCGAGGACCGGCGGGGCGCAGGTCCCCGCCCTGCAAGCGACAACAACCGACGACGGAGGCTCATCCCATGCCGATCTACTGGGGCGACATCCACAACCACAACTCAGCGGGCTACGCGAAGGGGAGCCTGCTGCGCTCGTACGAGATAGCCAGGGAGCACCTCGACTTCTTCGCGCACGCAGGGCATTCGCAGTGGCCCGATATGCCGGAGATGCCGCAGAACGCGCATATGCACTGGGTGCGCGGCTTCAAGGCCATGCGAGCACAGTGGCCGGAGGTCAAGCGCCTCGCCCGCACCTTTCATGAGCCGGGCGAGTTCGTGACCTTCCTCGGCTGGGAGTTCCACTCCCTCAACTGGGGCGACTACCACATCCTCTTCCCCGACGACTCCGGCGAACTGCGCTACTTCGCCACCTTCGAGGGCCTGAAGACCTACGCCCGGAAGACGGGCGCGATGCTGGTGCCGCACCACCCGGGCTATCCGCGCATGTGGCGGGGCCAGATGTGGGAGCACGTCGATGAGGAGCTTTCGCCGATCGCGGAGATCATCTCCGAGCACGGCGGCGCCGAGCGCGACCGCGGGCTGCACGACTATATCCGCCACTCGATGGGCGGTCGCGCCACTTCCAGCACCTGGCAGTGGGCGCTCGACCAGGGGATGCGCCTCGGCGCGGTCGGCTCCACGGATGACCACCTCGGCTACCCCGGCGCATGGGGCGAGGGGATCGCGGGCGTGATCGCGCCCGAACTGACGCGGGAGGCCGTCTTCGACGCGCTGAGGAGCCGCCGCTGCTACGCGGTCTCCGGCGATCGCATCGAGGTGGACTTCACCGTCAATGGCGAGCCGATGGGCAGCGAGATCGAGGCCGACGAGGTGCGCGAGATAGCCGTCTCCGTGCGCGGCTGGGATGAGATCTCGATGGTCGAGCTGATCCGCAACGGCGAGCCGGTCGCGCGGGCCTTCGGAAAGCAGAAGCCCGCGCTCGACCCGTGGCCGGGCCGGGCGCGCTGCCACGTGCGCTACGGCTGGGGCCCGTGGGCGACACTGGGGATGCCGCGCACCTGCGACTGGGACATGACGCTCTACCTCGAGGGCGCGACGCTGCGCGAGGCCGTCCCGGCGTGGCAGGCCGCCCCCTACGATGAGGACAGGCGCGATCGCGTGCTCAAGCTCGGCGACACTGCCTGCCGCTGGCAGTCATTCACCACCCGCGAGGGCGCCTTCGCGGAGGACCCATCCAAGCGCATGTACTTCGAGATCGAGGGCCCGGCGGCAGCGCGCGTGCGCCTGGAGGTCACCGAGCCCACGCCGATCACCATCGAGCGGACGCTCGGGGAGCTTGCCGAGCACTCCGAGACCGAGTTCATCGGCGACTTCACCACCGAGAACGTGCAGATCGACCGGCTGGTGCTGCCCGAGAGCTACGAGGCATCGCTGGAGATCGAGGACAAGGGCTCGGGCGAGGGGACCGACTACTACTACGTCCGGGTCACGCAGGCGAACGGGCAGATGGCGTGGAGTTCGCCGGTGTGGGTCGGCTGACGGAGCGTATCCCACCGCGGGGGGCGGTCAGCGCCGCCCCCTGCGGAAGATCGTGACGCTCTCCCGCGGAAAGGTGACGCTCCACCCGAAGCGGTCGGCCAGCCAGCGCATCGTGCGCGGGCTGTAGTACGAGATGTGCGTGGCGTCGTAGTGGTAGTGCCAGTCCTCGAACTCCGACCACTCCTCCAGCATCCTCGTCATGACCCCCAGCACGCCACCGGTGCGTAGCAGACGATCGAAGCGCTCGAACTCCAGCAGCGGACGGCGGAAATGCTCGGCGGTCTCGCTGCAGGTCACGAAGTCGTACGTCCGCGCCAGCGGCGCCGCGTCCGGTGAGAAGAACAGATCCCACCCCTCCATCGCGAAGCCCCGCTCGCGGAACATCATCGCCAGCACCGGCGGCTTACCGCAGCCGTAGTCGAGGCCCTCGGCGCCGGGCTCGAGCAGCGGCAGGACCTCATCGAGCAGCGCACTCAGGTGCCTGCGGTAGCCCTCGTCTTCCGGCTCGTTCTCGTGCAGGAGATACCGTTCCCGCTCCTCCGCCGGGTTCAGCAGAAATGCGTCTGGCACGAACACGAGATCGCAGTCGCGGCAGAGGTAGAAGTCGCGATCGTGCGAGCGCTTCCCTCCGTGAAAGAGCAGGCGTGTCGCGTTGGATCCACACAGACGACAGGCGGGCACGTGTTCGCCTCCGAGGTGCAGGATAACCGACGTGAGTGAGTGGTTCGCCGGGGCGAGGGGCGGCCCCTCTTCCACCGCCGCGCCGGGCCTGCCCTGGGGCCGTCGTCACTTGATGGTGAAATATCACGGCCAGTTGCACTCTGCGCACCGGCGCAGTATACTCCCCGCGACGCTCAGATAATCCCCGGCAGGGGAAAGCACAGAACGGGGGTGGGGCGATGGCAGACCGAATCCGCTCGCTGCTGGTCGGGATTGCGATACCCGACTCCGCCCGGATCGTCGATCAGATCGGGCGCAGCGGCATAGGAATCGACGCCACGTCCGTGCTCGACGGAGACGACATGTCCGGCGTCCTGCACCAGCACATCTGGGATGTGTTGATCATCGACTACGCCTCGTGGAGCGACCGCTACCCGGATCTGCGAACCCTCCTGACCTCCTGCGCCCCCGAACTGCCGGTCATCGCGATGCTGAGGGCGCTGGACGCCGGTGTGCTCGGCGAGTGTGCGCGGGGCGAGCTTGCCGACTGCGTGACGTGGGACGAGTTGCCGCGACTGGGTTACGTCGTCCAGCGGGAGATCCGTGAGGCTCGGGAGCGGGCGCGCCGGCGGGAGATCGAGCAGCAACTCGAGCTCAGCGAGAACCGCTATCGCGTGCTGGTGCAGAACATGCACGAGGGCGTGCTGGTCGTTGGACCGGACGCGGTCATCACCTTCGTCAACCCCGGCATGGCCCGGATGCTCGGGTGCGCGCCTGAGGAGGCGGTGGGGCGCTCGGTTTTCGATTTCATCGCGCCCTCGCGCCGCGACGAGGCGCGCCTTGAGTTCGAGAGAAGCCTCACCAGCAAGCCCTCCACGCGAGAGACGCTGATCAGGACGGAGGCCGGAGAGATCGTCGAGGTGCTCCTGCGCACCGTGCCGATCTTCGACGAGAGCGGCCGGATGGAGTACGGGTTCGCGACCGTGCAGGACATCACCGAACGCCGTGAACTGCAACGCCAGGTGCGGCAGGCGCAGAAGATGCATGCGATCGGCCAGCTTGCCGGCGGCGTCGCACACGACTTCAACAACGTGCTCACGATCATCACCGGCAACGCCCAACTGCTGGAGGCGCGAGAGAGCCTCTCCGAGAGCGGGCGGGAGTCGGTGGTGCAGATCCGCCGGGCCGCCGAGAGCGCGGCGGAGCTGACCCGGCAGCTGCTGACCTTCAGCCGCAAGCAACAGATACAGATCGAGGTGCTCGATCTCAATGAGGTCGTCGCGAAGATGGCACCGATGCTCCGGCGGATGATCCGCAGGAACATCGAACTGATCCTCGACCTCGCCGAACACCTCGCCCCCACGCGGGCCGACCGCGTGCAGATCCAGCAGGTGCTGCTGAACCTCGTTATCAACGCACGCGACGCCATGCCCGGCGGCGGCACGCTGACCATCGAGACCGACAACGTCACCCTCGACAGCTACTACGCCGCGACGCACGCGGACGTGGAACCGGGCGAATACGTCAGGCTCTCCGTCAGCGACAGCGGGGTGGGGATGGAGGAGGAGGTGCGGGAGCGCATCTTCGAGCCGTTCTTCACCACCAAGCAGGAGGGCGACGGGACCGGCCTGGGCCTCGCCACCGTCTACGGCATCGTGCGGCAGGTCGGCGGCTGGATCTACGTCTACAGCGAGCCGGGGGAGGGAACCGTCTTCAAGATATACCTCCCTGTCTCGGAAGAGGCCCCGGCCGCGGCGCAGGAGGCCGAAGACGAGATCGACTGCAGGGGGGACGAGACGATCCTGATCGTCGAGGATGATGAGCAGGTCCGCAGCTATGCCGCTGAGGCGCTGACCCGACACGGCTACACGGTCATTGAGGCCGACGGCGGAGCAGAGGCCCTCAGGGTGCTTGAGCGCGAGCCATCGGTTGATCTGATCATCACCGACGTGATGGTGCCCGGCATCACCGGCGGCGAGCTGGCCGAGGAGGCTGCGTCCCTGCGGCCGGAGCTGAAGGTGCTCTATGTCTCGGGGTACAATGGGAGCGCCATCGCCCGAGCGGGCGTTGTGATCGTCGAGGGGAATGAGTTCCTGCAGAAACCGTTCGGCCCCGATGAGATCGCCCGCAGAGTGCGCGAGGTGCTCGACGGGCGTCTCAGCCCCCCCGATGCGCCGCCGTCCGACTGATGCTGCCGCGAAGACCGGCTGATCCACACAACAGCGCCTCCCCCGGCCGGACCGGAGGAGGCGCGTGTGTCGTGTGCAGCCGGGTGTCAGGGCGTCGTGCTGGGAGAGGGATGCCCCCAGAACCGCTGGGCGGTGGTTGAGGTGCTGAGAATCGTGTCGGTCCTCACCCATTTGGCGTGACCATCGGCGAAGGCGAAGTTCGCGCCCTCATTGTGCCGGGTGGAGACGACGTTGGTGTCATCGCGGATGCCGGAGGGCCAGTGGGGGCCACAGTAGAGGTAGTAGCGGTAGCTGCCCGGGTTGCTGTCGCCGAAGAGCATCATCTCGGCGGGATACGTGATATCCCCAAGGAAGACCTGGTTTCCGAGGTCGAGCCGGTAGCCCGCGTGCGGGTAGTTCCAGCCGTACCCGGGCGTGCTGGTCCTCGCCGATGGGCAGATGATGACCTGCTCATTCATGACGTAGGGCTGGATCACCTGGAACCAATACCTGGTCGGCGCACCTTCGTAACGGTGCTGGACACACGGAAGCGATTCGTCGTAGTCCTGGGCATACATGCTTACGCCAAGTCCAAGCTGCTTGACATTACTCAGACAGCTCGTCTGCCGCGCCTTCTCTCGCGCGCGGGCAAACACCGGGAACAGGATCGCCGCCAGGATCGCAATGATCGCTATCACGACCAGCAGTTCTATCAGAGTGAAGCCTCGCCGCATTCAACGTCACCTCCACAGTTTGGTGAAGTGCGCACGTACCCACATATTCCTCACCGAGAACATAAGGACCTCCAGACTATCCAACAAATCTTAAGCTGAGCCTGTGTCGGTCCCGCGGGCCGGCCTGCAGCCGCCCTGCGGGATGACCGTCTCTGGTGAGCGGTGGCCACTGCGCCGCCTGCGCGGGGGGGGGCGGTGGCAATGTACACGCAGACGCCCCCTCCGACCGGACCGGAGGAGGCGTCTTCATTGACTGCGGTCTGACGACTGCAGCCGGGCCTTACGGGTTCGGGTGGCCCCAGAAGCGGCGCTGGGTCTCACCATCGCCAAGGATTGACGAGGTCATGACCCACTTCGCATGGCCATCGGCGAAGCCGAAGTTCGCGCCCTCGCTGTGCCGGGTCGCGACCATGTTCGTGTCATCGTGGATCCCATCGGGCCAGTGCGGTCCGCAGTAGAGCCAGCGGTAGCGCTCCGGGTTGCTGTCGCCAAACAGCATGAACTCCGCCGGGTAGCTGATATCGGCCATGTGCACCTGGTTTCCGAGGTCGAGCCGGTATCCACCGTGCGGGTAGTTCCAGCCGTAGCCCACAGGCTGCGTCCTCGAGGAGGGGCACTGGAGGATCTGCGTGTTCATCACGTAGGGCTGGATGACGTCGAACCAGTACTCTGTGGGCAGGCCGGTGACAACGTTCTGGTTGGTGGGCAGTGTCTCGTCGTAGTCCTGAGCGTACATGTGGATGCCAAGCGCAAGCTGCTTGACGTTACTGAGACAACTGGTCTGCCTCGCCTTCTCACGGGCGCGGGCAAAGACGGGGAAGAGAATTGCCGCCAGAATCGCAATAATCGCGATCACAACCAGCAACTCGATCAGCGTGAAACCTCTCCGCATCGGAAACGACACCTCCATGGTGATTGGCCTTAACGAATTTGGTATTTCTCGACGGTGCTGCCGTATCCCTGCATCCGCCTCGGGAAGACCGCGGTCAGGGGCGCATCGGTCACTCCTCTACGGGCTCGACGAGTTCGGGTTTGAGCTCAAGTGCCACGGAATTGATGCAGTAGCGCAGTCCGGTCGGCCTCGGGCCGTCCTCGAA
>JBMNNW010000124.1:0-13496 GCA_050942735.1 Armatimonadota bacterium | reverse complement strand
CTAGCCTTTATACACATCTTTCTTTGTGCGAAGGAGGTACTTGTATAGGTTTCAAGAATATCGGTGCTTGAGGTGATAAGGAATGATGTCCTCAAGTGTCGAACAATGGGCCGAGAACGAATTCGCATCGGTCGACTTGGGCGACAGGCGGCGCGATGACCGCGCACGCTCAACTCTGGCTACATTCGCCCGCAGACCCACAGGATCGATCACAAGCATGGCCGAGACCAACGCCGAAGCCAACGCCATCTATCGTTTGCTGCGCAATGATTCGGTCGAGCCAGAGGCTCTGCGAGCGCCGCTGCGCGACGCAGCACTGAAGCGCCTTGGCGACGAGCAAACCGTGATCGTGGCGCAGGACACGACTTGCCTGAACTATACCACCCATCGCGCCACCACCGGGATGGGGCCGATCGGCGCCGGCGACGGCAGCAAAGGCTATGGCATGTTTGTCCACTCGGCGATCGCCATCTCCGAAAGTGGCGTCCCGCTGGGGCTGCTGCACCAGCAGAGCTGGAGCCGATCGGAACAGGTCGGCCGTAAACACGCCCGAAAGAAGCGCCCACTGGAGGACAAAGAGAGCTTCCGCTGGCTTCAGACCGCCCGAGCGGTTGAGGCCGCGGTGCCCGCCGACAGGCGCCTAATTCAGCTCGCCGATCGGGAGGCGGACTTCTTTGAGATGTTCGCTGAACCGCGTCGAGACAACTCCTACCTGCTGGTGCGTGTGCACCAGAATCGGCGTCTGGAGGGCGAGAAGCACCTCCTGTGGGCAGAAGTGGCGCAACTGCAGCCGGTCAGCACTTACGAGATGCTGGTGCATACCAGTCATACGAGCACGGCGCGCAAAGCGCGCTTTGAGCTTCGCTTCGGCCCGATGGCAATCCGCCCGCCCCGCAACGGCGTGCACGATAAAGAGCTTGAGCCGATCACGCTCACGGCCATCGAGCTGCGCGAGATCAACGCGCCTGAGGGCGCGGAAGCCATCTGCTGGCGACTGTTGACCGACCTGTCGGTTGACAGCGTTAAGGCCGCCAAACTCTATGTGAAGTATTACGAATTACGCTGGCTGATCGAACGCTACCACTACGTGCTGAAAAGTGGCTGCAAGATCGAGGACAGCCAACTGCGCAGTTTCGAGGCCATCGAGCGGCTGCTGGCACTTTTCAGCGCGGTGGCAATGCGTCTGCTGTGGCTGACTTACAGCGCGAGAAAACGCCCTGAAGCACCGTGCACGGTGGTCTTCAGCGACATTGAGTGGAAGGTGCTATATCGCTATCACCATGAGGAGGCGCCGCCTGATGAACCGCCGCGGTTACAGGATGCGGTGTTGTGGCTGGCGCAGATGGGCGGTTTCCTGGGCCGAAAGAGAGATGGCGAACCAGGTGTCAAGGTGCTCTGGCGCGGACTGATGCGCCTTCAGGATATCGTCATCGGCGTCCTCCTGATGGGAGGAGATGTGTATAAAGGCTAGGTATTTGAGAAGGGAAGCCCTGACCTACTTCTGCCAGAGAATCCCCCGAGATGCGGCGGAGGACACCAGCCGGTCCTTCTCAACATAGCGTAGAAGTCCCGATGATCGAGGAGTTGATGGGCCTGCGGCGGTCTCACGGTCGCCTCATCGAATCCGGACGCACTGTCGAGGTAGTAGTCGGTGGCGTACGGGAAGCGTGAGACTATCAGAACCGCCGGCACTGCGAGGATGAACGTTAGTCCCGCGGGAGGCGACGCAGGGGCCTGCGTCGCGAGCGAACCGGGTCGGTGCGGCCGGGCGGAGACCGCGATGGGCTTCGGCGCTCGCGGCGTTCGCGTGGATGAGTCAGGGGCGATCGCCCCGGCGATTGAGGAGGGCTTCGCCTCCGGCCGGCCGACGCTGATCGAGGTGCCGCTGGCGGTGTTGGGCCCTGCGGAGTGCCGGCCCTGAGCGGCGAGGCGGATTACTGCGTCGAAGATGTGGCGGGCGGAATGTCGCGGGGGTGTTCAGAGTAACTTAACGTGATCTTAACCTGCGGGCGGAAACTTTCCTGCGGTCCGGCACGTTGGAACCCATGACACAGCAAGTTCGATCAGGGAGAAGCAGGCGCCAACCCGGACGCTCAGAGCTGGCGCTCTGCTTCGTGAAGCTCGCCGCAAGGGGGTTTTCTTAAGTCGCACAACCTTGTCATGTGAGCACCGCCCGCCTCCACGTGAGGCGGGCGGCCTTTTTTTATGCGCCCTCACTCCGCGATCAGCAGCACCGGCTTCCAGACCCCGCCGGCTCCGGAGCGGTCCTCAACCTGCACCACGACGGTGTTCGTCGCGCCGAACTCCGCCACGTCCGTGAACTCCATCGCGAAGGGAGTCGTCCAGTCGTCGGGGTTGACGAACGGGCGCTCGCCGATCAGCTCACCGTTCACCCAGACCGTCGCGCCCTCATCCACCGCGCCGAAGAGCAGATGGACCGCCCGCCCCCGCAGCTTCTCGGGGAGCTCGAAGCTCACGCGGTAGAACGCCAGGCCGTCGTAGTCGCGACCGTGCTCGATGCGCCACGCCTCTCCGACAGGCTGCTTCTCCCACGGGGCGTCCACACGCACATCGTGCCAGCCGCCCGCGTCGATGGCCGGGTCGAACCAGCCCTGCTCGCGGCCGACCTCCTCCGGATCCCAGCGGAGCTTCCAGTCCATCGGGAGCTGGCTGATGACCTCGCGGCCCTCAAGCTCCTCGGTGGGCCAGACCTCCCAGTAACGCATCTCCAGCCACGGGAGCAGGACGAGGTTCGCGACGTTGGTGTCCTCGAGGCTCGCGCGGAACTCGTTGAGCCGCGCCATCGCGTTGATCTGCTGCGCAACGCCCTCAGGGCCGCTGGCCTCGGCGAAGACTCGCGAGACCTCGGCGGTCAGCCGGGCGTGCTCGAGCCCCAGCCGCAGGAACTCGACGCGGTCGGCGAAGACACCCGCGCCATCCGCCGCCGCGGTTGCTCGCGCGAGCAGCGCGGCGCCCTCGGCGAACATCTCGGCCGTCCACAGCTCGTGCAGGCGCGGGATGTAGCCGTGCCAGCCGGCGTCCGCGATCTCCGGCGAGATCTCCTTCGACCGCTCCGCCCAGTAGTCGAAGTACGCCCTGACCTGGCTTGCCGCGGGGCCGAAGCCTGCGTAGTACTCCGCGAGGACCTGCTGCGGGTCGGCCTCCGGCCGGGCGTGCATTCGGCCGAGCATGTAGAGGTTGGGGCCCTGCGTGCCCCACATGGCGGTCAGCGAGTCGAAGTCGGTGCCGATCATGCCGTTGCGGGCGCAGAAGCTGAACTCTCGCCCAAACTGCTCGGCGAAGATGTGCGGCATGTTGTGTCCGTAGAGGAAGTAGTTGGGTCGCAGCAGCAGGCGGGCGCCGGCGTCGCTCCAGCCCTGCCACTCCGCCCGGCGGTCCTGCAGGTTCTCGGCAGTGTCGGGGAAGCGCAGGCGCGGGACGTAGCCGATGATGACGTTCTCATTGAGCTTCGTCTCCAGCGGCGGCTTGCGGTAGTTGCCGTAGGCGTAGCCCATCACGATCACGTCCGGATCATGCTCGCGGGCAAGGTCCTGCACGGCGAGGTAGAACCGCGCGTAGCGATCGGAGACCGAGCCCAGTCCCGGATCCCAGCGGAACTCGTTGGTGGCGAGCGCGGCGAAGTTTTCGTGCGACTGCTGGACCCGGCGGTCGAAGTCGATGCCGGACTCGGGGACATCCCACGCGAGGCACTTTTCGCAGATGCACAGGCCGGCGGTGTCGTTCTCGCAGGCGTTGATGTTGGGGGCCGCATTGGGGTTCTCTGCCCGGGCGTTGAGCCAGTTGTCCACGACGCGCTGGTGCAGGCCCGGCTCGGCAACGCACATCGAGACGTAGTTCTGATGAGCCAGCGGCTCGCGCTTCCCGTTCGGAAGGAGATTGAAGTACTCGGGGTGCTCCTCGCCGTAGCGCTCCCAGTAGCTCGTGAACGCATGGCCGTAGCCAAGCTGGACGGTGCTTCCCATGCGCATTCGGCGCAGCCAGACGCGCTCTTCGTTTTGCGCGCGCCGGTAGTAATCCGTCTCGGTGGTGCCCTCCGCGGAGCGCCTCGCGAAGTTCGCCATCGCGCTGCGCAGGTTCCGCTGGATCATCTGCGGGTGTCCCGACCGAGCGTCTTCCGGGACGGCGATGGTCTGCGCCTCCGGGACGTGCGTGCCGAGGTCCCCCGGCCAGAGCCAGCGGACGCCGAATTCGCTCTCCAGCAGTTCATAGGTCGCCCAGAGGCTTCCCGCCCAGATGGGCCCGTAGAGCTCGTAGCCTCGCGCGTCGCGGCCGGCGAGGTAGAGATCACCGCCGATGGCCCGGATGACCCAGCCCTCGGGCGGAAGGGCCTCGACGTCAATCCCCGCCGCCACCGCGGCCTGCGTGGCGCCGATGAAGACCTTCGGCTCATTGAGCGCGCCCGCGTCGGCCTCGTTCAGGATCGCCAGCGTCGCGCCGGAGGCCAGCTCCACGTGCTGCTGAAGCTCCTCGGCGGCGTAGCGGACGACCTGCGCGGGGCTGTCGGGGATGACGATGGTGGCGACGGGCGTGCCGTCGCGGACGAGTGTGACATCGGCGGCGGCGAGGCCGACGGTTGCGGCGCAAAGAGCGATCAGAGCAAGTGACCGGATCATCACTGACACCTCCGGGTGATGCTGTGCGCATCCGGGAATTCGCCGCCGCCGAAGAGATGGCCTTCCGCGTGGGGCAGGCCTCGCGTCGCTCGCGGCGAACTGGCCCCCGGCGATCAGCACGCGGGCGAAGGTGTGAACTGCGATGGGCGTTGAGTATGAGATCGATCTGAGCGCGATTCGGAGCGGCTTCGACGGCGAGACCTGCTGGGTGCATGCGCGCGCCGGAGCGATTCCGGGCGCGGGGGAGGGCGGCGCTCCGGCCGTCGTCGTGACGATGCAGAAACTGCTGCTCACCGGCAGCGACGTGTTCTTCACGATCCACGACATGCGCAGCGACGACATGGGGGAGAGCTGGAGCGGCCCGACTCCCCACGAGGGCCTCGGACGCTGGGATGAGGGCGATGGCGTCACGGGGGCGATCTGCGACTTCACGCCGAGGTGGCACGCCGCCACACGGACGCTGCTGGGGACCGGGCACACGGTGTACTACACCGGAGACGCCGGCCCGATGCATCCGCGGCCCAAGGAGGTCGCGTACTCCGTCTACGACCAGGACGCGCGCGCGTGGTCGGACGTCAGGTTCGTGCAGATGCCGGATGAGCCTCGCTTTCGCACGGCCGGCTCGGGCTGTGTGCAGCGCTTCGACCTCGAGGACGGCACGATCCTGCTGCCGCTGAGCTACCGGCCGGACTACGAGGAGCGTCACAGCGAGGCGGTCGTCTCACGATGCGGCTTCGACGGCAATACGCTGGAGTTGATGGACCTCGGCAACTCGCTTGCCTGCCCGGACCCGCGCGGCTTCGGGGAGCCGTCGCTGACGCGCTTCGACGGCCGCTTCTTCCTGACGCTACGCAACGACGTGCGCGGCTACGTGACGTCGGGCGACGACGGCCTGCACTTCGATGAGCCGATCCCCTGGCGCTTCGACGACGGGGAGGAGCTTGGGAATTACAACACCCAGCAGCACTGGCTGACCCACGGAGACGGGCTCTTCCTCGTATACACGCGCCGGGGCCTGGGCAACGACCACGTCTTCCGCCACCGTGCGCCTCTGATGGTCGCGGAGGTTGACCCCGAGCGGCTCTGCGTGATTCGCGAGACCGAACGCGCGGCCGTCCCCGAGCGCGGGGCGCGGCTTGGTAACTTCGGCGTCGGCGACGTGACGGAGGATGAGAGCTGGATCGTCGCGGCCGAGTGGATGCAGCCGGTGGGCTGCGAGGCGCACGGCTCGGACAACACCGTCTGGGCGGCGCGGGTGCGATGGGAGAGGCCGAATGCGGCCTTCCGCGCGTGAGGGCGCTCAGTCGATCGCGTCGAGCGTCGAGCGGCGGAAGCCCGGCTCGGCGAAGACGCGGATGATCTCGTGGGCGCGCGCGTAACGCTCGCCGCGGCGCTCGTCGAGCAGGCGGATGACCCCGTCCGCAGCGCCGCGGCGGTGCTCCTCGACCACGTCGAGGTGGGCCGCCAGCCGCTCGCGCAGCACGTCGAGGTCGTGGGCGAGGCCGAGGATCTCCTGCGCATCGGAGACCGTCGTGTATGACTCCTTGAGCAGCGGGAGGATCGCGCAGAAAGGCTCCATCGTGTACTTCAGCCGCTTGACCGCGATGCGGAGCCGATGCAGCGGCGCGGGGTCGTTGCTCTCAAGCGCGGGGCCGAGGCGCTCCTCCATCCGATCGAGCGCCCGCCGGATCGACTGTGAGGCGAAGCGATCGATGCTGAGCCGGTTGGCCTTGCGGTCGCGCCTGCGCGTCCGCAAGGCGACCTCGTCGAGCGCATCAAGAAAGCCCTCGCCGGTCATACGCGACCATGCCGTCAGCAGGCGGTCGAAGGCCGCCTCGCGCTCGGCCTGCCACGCCGCGATGGAGGCCGCGAGCAGCCCGCCGTCGTCCTCGACGTCGTTCCCGAGTGCCTCCGCGTCGAGGCACAGCACGTCGCGTTCGCGCACCTCGCCGAGGCCGTCGTTGAGCAACTCGACCTGCGGGAAGATGCGCTGGTTGCGTTTCGTGGGCAGCAGCTTGCGGAAGAGGCGCATCGACTCGCGCAGACGCTTGACGGCGACGCGCATGTCGTGGATGCCGTCCACCTCACCGAGGATCGCCGCGGGGGCGTGCTCGCGCACGTTCGCGATCTTCGCCGTCAGGATGCGCGAGGCGGCCTTCCCCGCGCGCATCCCCGCCCGGACCTTCGCCTTGTTGACGGGCTTTGCCATCGCTCGTCAGCTCCCCAGGGGCGCTCAGCAGGTCACGTGAAGAATCAGCGCGCGGCGTCCCTCCGCGTCGTTCCACGCCTCGACCGCATCCGGGGTCGGGAGGATACGCCAGCGCACGCCGCGCTGCTCGAGCATCTCCCTGCCCTCGTCGGCGAGGCGCACCATCCCGTCGAAGCCCTCGCCGATGATCAGCGACTCGGGGCCTTTCTTCAGGGCCTTCTTCAGCTCACGCGGGCCGATGATGTGCGAGGTGCCCCAGTCTGTGCGCGCCCACTTCTTCTTGCGCCTCTTGAGCGTGCCGTCTGCGCGGATGTGTATGTCATGGTCGAGCCGATCGCCGTCCACGGTGACGCTGCCGAACGCGACCGAGTCAATCCGCGGATAGTCGGGGCTCTGCATCTCCTCCGCCGCCGAGGCCAGCAGCGAGTCGGCGCGCGCTCCCTGCTCCTCAGGCGCCGCGGCGGCCTGCTGCATCTCGTAGACAGGGAGGTCGCTGATCGTGGCTTCGACCAGCGCGGCCGCCCCGAGAGCGACGGCGTCGTCACCAAGCTCTGAGACCGCGATCTGCAGCGTGTCGCGGGAGCCTCTCATGCACGATGCGCGCACCTCGCGCTCGATCAGGGGGATCATGAACTCCTCGCAGGCCTCGATCACGCCGCCGCCCATCACGATCATGTCGGGGTTCAGCAGATGGCGGATGGTCAGCACGCCCTGTGCGAGGACGTGCGCGGCGCCGGTCATGACCTCGGTCACCAGCGCATCGCCCTCACTGAGCGCGTCCTCGAGAGCGCCGCTGCGGATGCGGCCCTCGCCGGCGTAGTGGAGGATCACCGACTCGCGGCCCTCGGCGAGGCCGTCGCGGATCGCCTTCTCCATCGCGGTGCGCGACGCGAGCGCCTCGAAGCAGCCGCGGTTGCCGCAGCCGCACTCGGGGCCATCCACCATCATCACCATGTGCCCGATCTCCCCCGCAAGGTCCTCCGCGCCGGTGCGCAGCCGCCCGTCGATCACCACGCCACCGCCGATCCCGGTGCCGACGAACATCCCGACGACGGTCTGCGCGTCGCGTCCGGCGCCCAGCCAGCACTCAGCGAGGGTGCCGAGGTTCACGTCGTTGCCGATCTCCACGGGCACGGGGTAGCGCTCGCGGAGCGTGTCGATCAGGCGGTGGTCGTCGATCTCGATGTTCGGGACCGAGCAGAGGTAGCCCGTGCTGCTGTCCACCGATCCGGGCATCGCGACGCCGATCCCGGCGATCGCGTCCAGCGACACGCCGGCGGCCGCGAGGGCCGCGTCGATCCCCGCCGCGATCTGATCGGCCATCGGAGTCCCGTCGTGGGCGGTCGAGGTCTTCTCGCGCGCGATGATCTCTCCCGACGCGGTGACGACAAGCGCAAGTATCTTCGTGCCCCCGACGTCCACTCCGACGAAGTGACGCTCCTCAGCAGTCATGAGACTACCTCCTCGGCGTGTTGGTGGGATGAATCCGGGCAGGTCCTCGCCCCCGACGCGCTGAAACAATCACTACCATGATAAGCAACGGACCGGACCCGCTGATTCTGGTCGGTCTTCATGTTCGGGCCACCGATGCGATCGTGCTCCGACGCGCGTTCGCCTGGTCGGTGGCCGCTCACCACGGACAGGTTCGCAAGGACGGCTCGCGGCTGATCGACCACGTCGTCGGCGTCGCGCGGAACGTGCAGCGGTTCGACGAGGACGGCGAACTCGACCTGCTCGTCGCCGCCCTGCTTCATGACATCGTGGAGAACACCGATGTGCCGCTGAGCGACGTCGAGGATCGTTTCGGTGCGCGTGTTGCGCGTCTCGTCGATGCCGTCACGAACCGCGAGGGCGAATCCGCCGCCGACTCGGCCCTCCGGGCCCTTGAGGTGGGGCGCGCCGCGCTGCTGCTGCGGCTGTGCGACCGTCTCGACGGCATCCGCCGGAGCAGGGGCCGCGCAGCGGGCAAGCGCCGCGCGTTCCTTGAGGCGAGCCGCGACACTCACCTTGCGCTGGCCGAGGAGCACTTCCCCGCGCTGGGCGAGGCGATGCGCGGCGCGCTGGCCGAAGCCGAAGCCTCGCTCGACTGAGACGGCCAGCCCTCAGCTATCCTCAAGGAACGAGCTGAGCAGGTCGCGGAGCGAGTCCGCCACCGAGCGGCGCTCCTCCTCGGGCGGGCGCGGTTGCGGGATGATTGGGGCGACGAAGTCGCTCATCTCCTGCACCCCCGCCATCTCGGCGACGATCTCCTCGACCTCCTCCTGCAGGTCGTCGAACACCTCTCGGATCGACTGCTCGGCATCGATGACCCTGAAGTTGTTCTCAGTGGCGAGCTTCTCAAAGTGCTCGAGCACCGCGCTCTGATGCGTGACGAAAGAGTCGTAGAGCGAGGATTCGCGCAGGTAGTCCATCCCCGACTCCCAGTAGTCGAAGCCGCCGCTGGAGAGTACGCGAGGGATGAGCTTGTCCATGGAGATCCTCAGGTAGAGCACGATGTCGGGGGTGGGCGCGAACTGGTAGAGGCGCTCGACCCACTCGGCCTCCATCCCGCGGACCATCGCCCGCGCGCGCAGGGAGTAGACGTAGCGGTCGGTCAGCACCACGTAGCCCGCCCGCATCGCGGGGATAAGCTCCATCTCAAGCCGGTCGGCGAAGTCGGTGGCGTAGTAGAGGGCCTGCGTGCGGCGGCCCATCGTATGCCCGGCCTTCGCCTTCTGAATGTGATTGCCCGCGAGGCGGCCACGGGACAGACCCGTGTCGTAGACCGCCAGTCCCGAGCTTTCCAGCCAGTTCCGCAGCAGGCGGGTCTGAGTGGAGCGGCCAACCCCGTCGGTGCCCTCGATGACGATCAGCTTGCCCGGAAGGTCCTCGTCAGGCAGGCCGGGTATTGCGACAGGTCCGAGGCGTGGATCCATCGTCACTCTCCACCCTTCTCGCGGTAGGTGAACACGTCATCGGGGCGGCGCAGGATGCCCTCGAGGTGCGGCTCAACGATCCTGCGCATCTGCGCCTGCTGCTCGGAGATCGGCAGCGTGCCGTCGATCACCTGCAGGCCGAACTCATCCACCATCCGGTCATACTGCTCGAGGATGCGCCGCTGGAAGATCTCGAAGCTCTTGTAGGGGTCGTCGGAGAGTCCGAGGTCCATCCCGGCCTCGTACCACTTCAATTCGGGCCTTCCGGTGAGGATGCGGTCGAGCGCGACCTCCATCGGCACGCGGAAGTAGAAAGCCACGGTGGGCCGACAGGCGAATGAGTAGATGTCGCGAACCCACTCGGGATCGACGCCGCGCGCGACATCCCTCGCGAACGCGGTGTACGCATACCGGTCGGCCAGCACCGCGGCGCCCGCCTTCAGCGGAGGAACGATGTTGCGCTCCGTCCGGTCGGCGAAGTCGGTTGCATGGATGAGGCTGAATGTGAGCGGGGTGAGCAGATGCTTGTTCTTTCCGCGACTGGTTGTGCGTTTCACCAGGGGAGATGAGTTCCACTCGGAGAAGAACGTGCTGTAGCCCTGAGAAAGCAGCCACTTGTGCAGCAGGTCGATCTGCGTGCTCTTCCCCGAGCCGTCGATTCCCTCGACGATGAAGAGCTTGCCGGGATAGTTCTCCGCTGATCTCAACATATGCCGATCCCTCCACGAGGGAGTGCCCGGAAGTGAGTAGGCTGTGAGCGAACGTCTGACATCGGCCGGGAGATGTGCCGGGTTTTCCGGGCCATGTCGGGAGGAGAATTGAGCGCGCGCGGTGGATATTCCTCCTCGGAGGCCGAATCTTAACGCCCCGGGGAGACCGAGCGGATGATGGACCAGGACCTGGCGCGCGGATCAGCGGTGGCGGCCTTCGACCTCGGCAGCAGCACGACACGCGGCATCCTCGCCGTGCCGCGGGACGGTCACTCGCTGCAGGTGATCGCGCTCGAACAGCGCATGACCGCGCTCGGGCGGGGGATGACCGAGAGCGCCGCCCTCGACCCCGAGGGGCTTGATGCCACGGTGCGGTTCGTCGCCGAGACCCTCGATCGCTGGCAGCGGCCCCCGCAGGTCCACGCGGTTGCGACGGCCGCGGCGCGAGACGCGTTGAACGCCCCGGAGTTGCTCGCACGACTGGTCGATGAGGCGGGGGTGCACGCGGAGATCATCGACGGCAGGCAGGAGGCGCGCCTCGCCTGGCTGGGGGCGCTCTCGACCGCCCCGGAGCTTGCGCAGCACAACCCCGCGGTCGTGGACATCGGCGGGCGCAGCACCGAGGTCGTCCTCGAGGAGGACGGGGCGCTACGCGCGATCAGCCGCCCTATCGGCGCGCGCTCATTCACCGAGGAGAGCGAGCGGATCGGCGGCGATGTCCTCATCAACGGGACCGGCTTCGAGATCGCGCGCGAGGCGCTCGCGGACGCCATCAAGCGGGCGACACAGCGCGACACGGTCGTCTGCATCGGGGGCACGGCCGAAGCTGTCGCGTATCTGACCGGGCGGCACGAGGTCAGCGCCGCGCAGATTGCCGATCTCAACCGCGAGCTTCATGCGCTCCCGCTTGAGCGCCGCCGGGAGGTGATGGAGTTCGACCCGGAGCGGGCGGAGATCATCTGCGCGGGCCTCGTGATCCTCGAGGCATTCGCGCGAGCGGCTCGCGGCGAGGTCGTCATCATCAGCGAGGGCGGCGTCCGGGAGGGCCTGCTGCTGGACCGGACCGGCGCGACGCGGCTTGAGTGGGCCGCATCGGTTCACTCCTGAGCCGCGCGTTCCATCTCCTCAGCGAGCATCTGTCCAAGCGCCAGCCGAAACGCCTCGAACTGCTCGGGGTCGGTCACGTACTCCACGAGACTCGGAACCATCTCTCTCGCGAGCGCCTCAGCGCGCTCCCGGCCCCAGCGCTCCTCGGCAAGGTGCAGCAGTTCAATGTCCTGAAGCCCGGCGCGGATCGCCTCCAGCCGGATCGATCCGACCGGACCGTCGGGACCGGGGTAGAAGAGCAGGCCGTCCCCCCACACGTGCGGATCAACCGTCTTCACCGTCGCCACGTCCTGCCACGGATCGTCGGTCTGATCCCAGTACGTGCTCTGCCAGTAGATGTAGCCGCTCGCAATCTCCTCGGCGTAGACCTGCCAGAAGAGCAGGCGGTGCTGCAGCGCCGTGTTGTTGAGCAGTATGTTGCAGAAGGGCGCGCGGGGGGCCAGCGCGGTGTAGAGCCAGACCTCGTCACCGGCCTCGAAACGTTCCGCGGCCTGTCGTTGGATCCTGTCGCCGAGTTGGTGGCCGTGCTGGTAGTAGTCCGTCTGGATGATCCAGAGGTTCACGTACCCGCTCAGGTGATCGAACGGCGTCGAGCGATCGGGGAGGCCGGTGTAGAACGGAAGACCGTATCTCGCACCGGGCGCAACCTCTCTGAGGTACTCAACCTGCCCACTGATCGTCTCATATTCCTCAGGAGTGGACGGTTCATCGATGTTGTAGAACCAGCCCTTCTCCGCGACGCCCAGATCGGTCAGTTCCTGCCAGATCGCCCGCATCCGCGCGGCGTTTCCAGCGTAGGGAAGGATAAAGGTGGTCACCCGCGGATCCGTCAGATAGCGCCGCGCGCCCTCGTCCAGCGCGTCGCGAGGTGGGCGGTAGGCGCTGAGGCGGTAGGCCAGCAGCGCCTCGTAGTACTCTTCGTAGATATCCCAGTAGCGATCCGACCACAGTTCCGTCTCGTAGTGCTCGGCGAATCCGCGCCCGCCGAGGCCGATCGCGGTCTGCAGCGACGGTCGTTCCGGGATCGCGAAGGGCCACAGTTCAATACGCACCTCCGCGGCGATCTCACCGACCCTGACGTTGATCGTCTCCGACGCCTCCGCCCGCACCCGGATCCACAGTGCCTTCGTCTCATCCGCAGACAGTCGGATCTCCTCGACGGGGACGAGCGGATCGGGATAGACCTCGCGACGCAGTTCGGCGTACTCTTCCTCATCAGGAAAGCCCCACGCCGCGACTCCGGGAGTGCTCAGGTAGATGCACTCGAAGATCTCGCCGGGCGGGGAGATGGAGACGGGCAGGGTGACGTCGCGGTCGCTCCGCAGGGCGGTCTGCACCGCGACGTATTCGCCCTCAGCCGCGTAGAGCGTTGCCTCGTGCCGGTCGCCGGGCTGAGTGTCGGGGAAGACCTTTTGATTCGGGGAGACGAAGCTCCACTCCACCGCCTCGACCGCCGGGCACAGCAGAACCGTCAACACTGTGCAGACAAAGAGACCGATCAGTCTTCTGAGCATGGCGTCAGCCTCCCGCAGTAGAGACCGGAACTCGCAGAGAGCGAGGACGATGGATAGTTCTTCCACGGATGCGAGACCACTCCTCCACGACGCTCGTCAGATCCGGTCTGGGCGGTGGGAGGAATCCGCCCGCGGGATGGTCAATCTGTCAGGGAGGCCCGAGCAGAGCATCCACGAGGTGAGACGATGAACCTTCGCAGCCTGACCGTCGCACTGGCGCTGATCGCGGTCTGCCAGTTCGCCGCCGCACAGTCGGTCACGCTCGTGACCTGCGGGGAAGAGCTCTATCAGATCCAACTGCCGCCCGACCCCGACCCGCTGGAGCAGCAGGCGGCGGACGAACTGGAGACCTACCTCGCGAAACTCTCGGGCAGGAGCAGCCTGACGAAGGCCGCGGAGACGCCCGT
>JBMNNW010000090.1:0-22176 GCA_050942735.1 Armatimonadota bacterium | reverse complement strand
GCCGAAAGAGAGATGGCGAACCAGGTGTCAAGGTGCTCTGGCGCGGACTGATGCGCCTTCAGGATATCGTCATCGGCGTCCTCCTGATGGGAGGAGATGTGTATAAAGGCTAGCCGCCTGAGGGCTCGGGCAGGCCCGCGAACTCCGACACGAGCCGGCCGTGGCCGTCAACCAGCGCCCCCGGTGAGTAGAGAACATCCGGGGCGTCCGCTCCGTTCCACCGCACCACCTCAAGGCCTGTGTTGTTCGGTGAACCCGGCACCTCGAAGCGATCGAGCACCTCGCCCTCGCGCCCGACGATCATCACCCGCGGCTCGTGACCGTCATGGCGCAGTACAAGCTGGCTGCCCTCACTGTCGGTGCGAAGATCGCCGCAGCGCACCTCCTGCCCATGAGGCACGAGGTCGGGACCGAGGCTTACCAGCGGCTCGCCGCGCTCGTCCAGAACGTGGCCGTGGCCCGAGCAGATCGCGCGCGGGCGGCCGTCCCAGTCCTGCACCAGGACAGAGTCGTTGTGCGGCGCGAGGAGGCGCTCCCACAGCGGCGTGCCGTCATCGTCAACCACGGCGTTGCCGAGATTCACCTCGTCACGCCCGTCGCCGTCTACGTCGCCGACCGCCGGGATGTACGCGCAGTGCTCGGGATAGCGATTCCACCGGCACTCGTACGTCCACAGCAGATCGAACTCGTCGCTGAAGGCGAAGACCGTCCTCCCGGCCTTGAGGACAAAGTCGCGTGGCTGGCCCTGCCCACGCAGGTCGCAGAGCATCAGCCGCAGATGCACGAAGTTGGCGGGCAGAAGCTCCCCGTCCGCGTATGCGTCGGCGGCCTCCAGGGCCTCGCATCGTCCGCGGCGCTTGACCTCGCCGGTCGCGCCATCGAGCAGCACCAGCTCGACGCCGTCCAGCCGCCAGTGATGCGCGCGCTCCACGCCCTCGGCGAGCGTCAGCGCGAGGACCTCCGTGCTTCCGTCGCCATCGAGATCGCCGACCGCCACCGGGCCGGGCCGCTCGGGCGGCATCAGCCCCCGGCGCTGCTCGGCATCCTGCTCGACCACGACCACCGCGCGGTCTGCGTCTCCGAAGGTCCACAGCGCGCGTCCGTCGAGGTCGAAGGCGCCGATGAATGCTGGCTTGAGCCACGCGGCGTTGCGGTAGCAGACAAACTCCGCGCGGCCATCGCCGTCGAGGTCGCCGATGCGCATGCCCCCGCCGCATGGCCCCGCCGGCCCCGACCCGAGCATCTCCGTGGGGACCGACAGCTCGCGCCAGAGCATCGCCTCAGGCCCGATCTTCGCGCTCAAATCCATCGTCCCCAGACCTCTCACGCTTCCATCAGGGCATCCGCGATCGCGGCCAGCGAGCGAGCGCCGACCGACGCGGGGATGTTCTCCGTCACGCCCATCGCGAAGCCCGGCCGCCCGCCCGCCTCGGCCACCAGTTCGCGCGTGACCGCGGCCACCTCATCAGGCTCCCGGAGGTGCACCGATGACGGGAAGTTCAGCCACAGCGACTTCTCCGGCCACGCCCTGGCGGCCTCCGCGACGGAGAGGTTCCCGTCCGGTGGCGGAGTGAACGCCTCGATCACCGGCAACGGTGTGCCGGCGACGCTGTCGGCGATCTGCCGCAGCATCCCGTCCATGTGACAGCAGGGAATCTTGCCGGCGGGCAGGAGGATCTCGCAGATCTGCGCGTAGTAGGGCGCGAGGTAGCGCTCGAAGAGCCTGGTGCCCGCGATCTCCCCCGTGATGTTGTCCGGCAGCCAGACAAGCTCGGCCTCGGACTGCGCGCTGAGCGCCACGATCTCACGCGACTGCTCCAGCATCGCATCCAGTACGCCCTCGACGGCCTCAGGACAGTCGACGAGATCGTAGGAGAGCCGCTCGATGCCGGTGTACTCGATCCACAGCCGCTGCAGCGGCGTCCTCGGAGACCACGGCAGCACCACGCCCCTGTCGCCGAAGCGCTCGCGGGCGGCGCGGAATCTCTCCGGGGCCGGCGTCACGGTCGCCTCGCGGATGACGCGCTTGATGATGCCGTAGTCCTCGGGGCGCTTGATCCAGTGGCTGATCGCCCAGCCGCTCCCGTAGCCCGGCTCGACCTCCATCTCCCGGGTGAGGCTTCCCCACGGGGTCTCCATGCGCTCGCGTCGCCGCCCGGGGCCGGTCTCCTCGCGTGTGATGGTCACGCCCTCGGTCTCGACGGTCGCGACGTGCACGGTGCTCACGAAGCAGAGGCTATTGATCGCCTCAGAGCCCTCGGGTGCGAGGCCCTCGTAGCAGGTGAAGGGAACGCTCGCGGTCTGCTCACCGCGCAGCGCGGCCAGCACGCTCTCTCGCAGCGTCATCGCAGCGTCTCCGATCGGGCGGGGGGTGCCAGGGAGCCAGCGGGCCGCCGGCTCCCTGCGTACTCTCTCAGGTCGGCACGTCGGCCACGTCTACCGCCGCGCCAGCATCAGCTTCGCCTGGTTCTCGCCGCCGTTGATGACGTAGAGCAGCGGCTGCGGGCGATCCACGCCCTCGATGAAGCCCGGCCGGGCCTCCCACGGCGTCGCCGAGAGCACGTTCGCAAGGTCCATCCAGTACTGCAGCCGCGCGGGCGTCAGGCCCCACGTCATGTGGAAGTGGTTCGCGGGCGCGAACTGCTTGTACTCGACCATCGTGGCGTACTTCGGCGTCACGAAGGTGTGCGGCCAGGTGGCCGTCGAGGTCTGACAGACCGCGTCCGAGAGCTTCTCCGGCAGATCGACCGTCTGCGCCTCATCCCAGATCAGCGAGAATGTGTTGCTCAGCGCGCTATACGCGATGCGTCCGGCGATGCCCTCGATGCCGCCGGGTGAGACGAAGGTGACGGAGTTGCCGCCGCCGGGGAAGTAGCCGGGATCGGCGAGCGGCATCGAGACGCGGGACATGAGCGTGTCCGGGTCCTCGCCGGGCATGCCCGCCCAGTCGAAGGAGGCGCTGCCGGAGTTGTCGCCATCCACGAAGCCCCGCCGCGCCCAGATCTCGCCGCCATGGTCAACGCCCATCTCACCTGCGAGGCGCTGGATCTCCCACGGCTCCCAGACCTTGCGGAAGTCCATGAACAGCGGCGGATTCCCGCCGGTGAGGTAGGTGAAGGGCAGCATGGTGAGCAGGCCCTGCATGTCCGCCTCGGTGGCGTAGGGCAGCGGGGCCTTGGGGCCGTTGTGATCGAAGGTTGAGTTGAAAAGCGACTCCATGGCGTCGGCCACGGGCAGCGGGATGCCGCGCGGGTCTGAGCCCCACTCAAGCTGGCTCATGAAGCCGCCGCCGATGGCCCCGAGATCATCCATCAGGTCGCGCACGATCAGGTACATCGCCAGTGACTGGTCGAAGCGCTGCGAGTCGGCCTCATCGCGCAGTTCGAGCCGATCGCCGACCTTCTCGTCCACCCACGCGCGCAACGCATCAAGCTCATCGGCGTCATACGCGCCCTTCTTCACCATGTCCGCGAGCAGCTTCATGTCGAGGCGCGTGATCTCAAGGCCGAAGACGTCGCGTGTCGGGATAACGTGCTGCAGCGCGGTCTCCATGCCCATCGAGTCATGACCGAAGATGACGGCCCGGCGGCCCTTCATCGCCTGCCGCGCGACGGCGGCGTAGGCCCAGTCCACGAGGTCGTCGGCGGTCTCGTCGGTCATCACCGGCTCCATGCCCTCGTCGGGCCAGGTGCCGACGTTGATGTGCACGAGCCGGCCGTACTGCGAGATCGCGCCGGAAGCCGCGTGCACGAAGACCACGCCGGGCTTGGGCCCGGAGTTGCCGCAGGTGAGATTCAGCGGCGTGTCCTCCGGGAACTGCTGGATCAGCGAGATGAGCGAGAGCTGCGGGAACGCCCAGGTGTCGGGCACGCAGACGATGATGTTCACGCCCGCGTCCTTGAACTGCCGGGCGACCGTGTCGGCCTGCGGCTCGCCGTCGATGAGCACGTCCGAGTAGACCACCGGGACGGCCGTGCCGTCAGGCATCTGCACGCGGTCGGCGAGGATGTTGGCGGCCATCCTGATGATGTTCTGAGCGCGGGTGCGGCTCTCTTCATCGATGCGCGGGTCACCGGTTGCGCATACCCCGATGACCGGGATCGAGCTGTCCACCAGATTGTCGGAGCCAAGCTTCTTCGCTTCAGGCATCTCCGGTCTCCCTTCGCGTCAGAGCGGGTTCATCCACCGCTTGATTGCGTGTCCCTCGAGGGCGTTCTTTCGCTCGAAGAGCAGGCGGGACCTGCAAGGCCTGCCACAGCGCCGCTCGTGAACGACACTCGCGGCGCTCAGCTACTGTGGTTGTCGTCCCCTTCTCCCCCGTCCCTCCGCTATCTCGGCGCCCAGTCCGGCCAGTCGAGCACCTTCCGGTAGAGCCCCAGCGCCTGGAGCTTCGCGGCGATCTCGGGTTTCGCGGCCTTGCCCGGCCAGATGCTCTGCAGGTCGCCGAACTCGTTGCGGGGGATGCTCAGCAGGTAGTCGAGCATCATCTCCTGAAGCTGTTTAGCGCGGCCCGCGTTGGCGTCGATGAGGTTGTTGCGATTCCACGGGTCTTCGTCCACGCGGTAGTACTCATCGCGCCCGTCCGAGCGCCAGACGTACTTCTCGGTGGTTGAGCGCCATGTCTTCAGGTGGTAGTTGTACTTCCGCACATCGAAGTCGGGGAAGCGCCGCAGGATGCGCTCCATCACCTGCACCGGCGTGAATGCCTCCGCCAGCGCGAACTCACGGATTCCCTCGCCCCGTGCGGCCCTGATGGTGCTGCGGGACTGCTCGCGCGCGGGAGAGGGCGGCTCTGCCCCGGCGACCTCGCAGCAGGTCGCGAAGATATCGTGGGTCTGCGTGATCCCGGAGATGCGCGTGCCGGGCTCGATGGCCTCGGGATAGCGCATCACCAGGGGCACGTGGATCAGCGAATCGCAGATCTCGGCCATGTGCCCCCACCACGGCGGACGGTCGCCCATGACGTCACCGTGGTCGGAGGTGAGGATGATGACGGTGTCGTCGAAGAGTCCGCGCTGCTTGAGGTGGTCGATGCACTTGCGGAATTTCTCATCGGCGCTGCGGACGCAGGCGTCATTGAGGGCGAAGAGTATCTCCCACTGGCGCTCGTTGAAGACGACCTTTTCGGCGTGCATCGCGATGACATCCTGCTCATCGAGGACGGTCTGAAGCTCCTCGTCGGTCACATCATCGGGGAGGAACTCGCGCATGAAGTGATCGGGGGGATGGTAGGTCGCGTGCGGGTCGCCGAAGACCGTGAAGAGGAAGAACGGCCGGCTCTCGTCGCGGTCATCGAGCCAGCGGCCGAGAGTCTCGATGCGCCCGTCGTCGCCACCGCTCTCGGTCTCCGGCAGCTCCCAGCCGCGCACGGGCGGGTCGGTGCGGCTCAGGCCCCAGTCCACGTAGACCTCGAAACCGCGGTCGAGGCCGACGGTGCTTGAGCCCCACGCGTTCGGCATCAGCCCGCAGGTCTGATAGCCCGCACCGCCGAGGACCTCGGCGAGCGTGGGCAGCCCGGGGGCGATGTACTCATGGTCCGCGTCGCCACGGTGGGTCGCGACGTGCACGCCGGTGAAGATCGAGCCGTACCCGGGCAGGCTCCAGATTCCGGGCGAGATGTTCTGCTCGCAGACGACGCCCTCATCGGCGATGGCGTCCCATGTCGGGGAGGTGTGCTTGTGGTAGCCGTAGCAGTGCAGGTTTTGTGCCCGCTGCGTGTCGGCCACCAGCATGAGTATGTTCGGTCGTCGATCGGCCATGGCAGGTCCCTCCTTGTTGCGCGTAGTTTGCGCGCGCGGGGCGAGAGACCTCCTCGCGAGGCAGCCTTTTGCCCCGCTGCAGGCCGACAGGCCGGGCAACGCAGGAGCGGCCCGCTCCGGAGACCACATGCGCCTCCAGCCGCGTAACGCGCCGATCCGCGAGCGATGCGCGGGAATCTCGACGCCGGTCCAGGGAAGTCGAGCAGTTTACGGATCTGTCCACTCCTTTATTCTTTCTTTAATGCAAGGAGGTGATTCTTTATCTGCTTAGAAGTTATTGATGATACAACCATTTCTCACCCATGGGAGTGAGCGTCCATGAGACACCGCCACGGTTTCACCCTGATCGAGCTCCTGGTCGTTATAGCGATCATTGCCATCCTGGCAGCGATCCTCTTCCCGGTGTTCGCCCGTGCGCGTGAGAAAGCGCGCCAAACGTCCTGTCTGTCGAACGTGAAGCAGATCAACCTCGGGATTCTGATGTATGCGCAGGACTGGGACGAAGTGCTTCCGCCCTACCGCTGGAATCAGGAGCCGCCGTCCAGTGTGTGGATCGATCGCGACAACAGCGCCGCGACGAACCGCCACTTCTGGGCCCAGTGTGTCGAGCCTTACCTGAAGAACCTCGACATCATGTTCTGCCCCAGCAGCGCGTGGGAAACGTCAACCATGAGCGGCGGCAAGCGGTACCTCACGTACGCCTACAACGGTAAGCTTCATCGGATGAAGCTCGCGCTGTGGAAGAACGTGGCCAATAAGATCACGATCGGCGACGTGGGTTTCCGCGATGACAGCCGCACTCCGCGCGGCTACGTTGAGAACTGGTTCATCTGGACGAGCCACGACAGCGCCAGCACCTGGAGCCAGTACTTCTGGTGGGCGAACCTGCACAACGGCGGCGGGAACTACGGCTACCTCGATGGTCATGCCAAGTGGCTGAGTGAGAGCGATCCTTCCCTCGGCCCGGTCATCGGCACGAGCGACGCCAAGCTGATCGGCGACCAGACGGGCTCCTGGTTCCCGGATTAGCGGAGGGGCCTCACCAACAGGATGCGCGCAGCGACGGCGGCCGCCCCGGACCACGGGGCGGCCGCTGCAGGTTCTCCACGCGTCAGACTCGCGTAGGTTTTCGAGCAAAGCAGCACGGCCTGGGCGAAAATGCTGTAACATATGACATACACAGAATATAAACGTCTTATAGATGACGTCCAGATGATGGGCCGCCTGGAAGGAGCGGGTAACCGTGATGCGTCGAGGCGTGTCTGTGGTGGCCGTGGCGGGACTCATGTTGGTGACCGGGCTTGTGGCAGCGCAGGAGAGGCCGAGACTGCAGGTCGGACCGGGCATGCAGGCAAGGCCGATCCAGGTGGGGCAGCTTGAGACGATGGGCTCCCTGGAACTGTCGAAGCAGTTCGAGCAGGCGCTGAAGCTGCGGAACGTCTCCGGCGATAAGCTCACGGCCGCGATCGAGCAGTATCGCGAACTGCCCGGAGATCTGCAGGTTCAGCTCCTCTATGTGACCGACGAGAGATACGCGCAGGCGTCGTGGAGGAACGAGGGTTACTCGATAACACGGCTCAATCCCAGGATCTTTGCGGACATCTCGCGTCTCCGGCTCTTTGGCCTCAGCTACTTCTGGCCCGATCAGGGAGCTCCCGGGGCGTGGTCATTCGCCTTCGGACATGGCTTCAACGACGCCTGCACGGTCTATTTCGATGGCTCGCCGGTGGAGTCGAACTACCTGGGCATGAACGTGGAGTTCTTCCCCAACTCGATGGCCTTCAAAGTGCCCGCCAATGCCACGCGCGATCAGATGCACAACGTCTTCGTGCGGAATACGGCGGCGGATGGCGGGGACACGGCCACGCGGCAGTATGAGATCGTGGCCCCGCGTGGCTATCGCGGCTACCACGGGTGGCAGTTCCCGAACTTCTCGCGGGGGGCGAACCTGATCCCGTGGTATCTCTACAGCGACTACTTCGGCAGGCTCGCGGTTGAGTATCCGGACGGCACCCACCGGCCCGCTGCCGATCAGTGGTACAACGACGTCTGGGGCCGCAGCGGAACCGGCGGCAACTGTTTCGGCATGAGCGTCGCGAGCATGCGCCTGCGCAACAACGAACTGGATCACATGTACTATGACAGCTACTTCACCGCCCCCGCGACCGCGCACACGTGGGTGTGGTTCTATCCGTGGAACTCCACCACGAAGGAGACCGTGCAGCAGCAGCAGGCGGCGCAGTATGTGCAGGAGGTCGCCGCGCGGATTAATGAGCTTCGCAACACGACTACCGCGCGGGATGTCTTCACGCGCTCCCAGTCTCTCCTCGGGAACGCGACAAACAGGCCGATCCTGGGCTACTGGAGCCCGACCTGGGGGCACGCGATCTGCCCGTACAGCACTGAGGTCGTGGGAGACGACCATCGCATGATGTGCTATGACAATAACAATCCGTACCGGGAGAACGAGAGCGGCAGCGTGGACCCGGACATAGCCACCGTGCACTGGGGAGCAAACACCTTCTCGCGCGGCGCAGGCAACAGGGCAATCTGCCTGTCCTTCGACGAGGCCACGCCGCCCGATCCGCATCTGCCGGGAGCGGCATTGGACGGACCGGCCGCGGACACGGTGATTATCGCCTTCGGGCCAGGTTCGCGTGTCACCCAGATCACCGACGAGGACGGCCGACTGGCCTTCAACGCCGACGGAACTCCCAATGAGAATCCGGCGACTCGAATCCCGAACTCGATGGTGTTTCGGGAGATGGAACAGGCACGACCGCAGATCCAGCTGCCACGGGTCCGCCAGCTTCAAGTGAGCACGTCGGGTGGCCAAAGCGTCCTGTTCATCGTCGGCAACTCAGGCGGGAAGACACTGACATTCGACATTCCCGCGACAGCGCAGACCTCCCTCAGTTACTTCGAGCCCGGAGAGGTCTTCGCACTGAACACAACGGGTGTTGGGCAGGTGCAGTTCGAGAGCCTGCTCAACGCGCCTCGCGCGAGGCTGCAGCAGCTTGGGGCGGGGGCGTCCGCCGATATCCGGTTCATCAACTCCCGCTCCAGCGGAGACCGGCTCTTCGAACTGGGGAACTTCCAGAACCTCTCCGGGCCCGAGCTGCGGCTGATCCCCGCACCCGACGGATCGACGCTTGACGTGCAGGGCCCGCCGAACCTTCGCTTCAACCTGAACATCTCAGGGCCGGTGGGCCAGGGAGCACAGCAGGTTCGCTTCGCCAACGTGGCGCTGGAGGCGGGTGCTGCGGCACGCCTCGCACCGGACAATTGGAATGCGCTCGGTGCGACGAGTCTGCGGCTCCAGATGGTGAATGTGCAGAACAACCAGATCATTCGGCAGGAGACGATACAGCGCATCAGGTAGCGATGAAGCTGCCTACGGAGCCTATGGGGACGCCGGCTCGACGGCGTCCCCGTTTCGTCGGCCCGCAGGGTCAGTCGGCGTCAGTTGGAGGACGTAGCCGGTGACGTCGCATCCGCCTCCGGCGTCGCGCGGAGTTCGGGACGTCACCCGTTGCCCGGATGCCTGCTGCCTCGAGGGGGCAGCAGCGCCAGCGCAGTCCTGTGAAACGGTGGGCTTCATTGCACACCCCCGGATGAAGACGTCGCGGTCAAAGCAGACTTCCTCACGGTCGCGGCACTCCTCCCGGAACTGGTGGAGGTCGGACGGGCGTGGAGGTTGAATCGCCCCGTGGCCGTCACGCCACAGCGCCTGGAGGTCTGTACCATGCCCGAGGAACTTGCTGTGAACGGTGGACCGCAGACACGCGACACCAGCGTCAACCCGTGGCCGACCATCTCCGACGCCTCAGGGCGCGATTTCGGCGAGGAGGAGATGGAGCTGCTGCGCAAGGTGATCGAGTCCGGGAGCCTGGGCTACCAGTATGGCTCGATGGTCACGCAGTTCGAGGAGGAATTCGCGCAGCGCCACGGCTCGAAGTACGCCTGCGCCGTGAGTTCGGGGACGGCGTCGCTGCACACCGCGATGGGGGCGCTGCTGCTGGAGCCGGGCGATGAGGTGATCACGACACCGGTTACCGACATGGGCTCGATCATCGCCATCGTGCAGTGCAACTGCATCCCGGTCTTCGCGGACGTCGATCCGCTGACGATGCTGATCGATCCGGACGCGATCCGCGCGCGGATCACCGACCGGACGCGCGCGCTGATGATCGTGCACCTGCTGGGGCAGCCCTGCAACATGGACGAGATCATGCCGATTGTAGAGGAGCATGATCTCTACCTGATCGAGGATTGCGCCCAGTCGCATGACGCGAAGTGGGACGGGAAGGACGTGGGGACCTTCGGCCACTTCGGCTGCTTCTCGCTGCAGCAGTCCAAGCAGATCACGACCGGCGACGGCGGGATCGTGGTGACGGACGACCCCGACCTGGCGGACGAGGCCTACCGCTTCCACGACAAGTACTACGATCGCTCGGGCGGTGGCAGGCCGGTGGATCGCTTCGGGATGAACTACCGGATGAGCGAGCTGGTCGGTGCGGTGGCGCTGGCTCAGCTCCGCAAGCTCGACCGCATCATCGGCAGCCGCACCGAGACGGCGGAGGCGCTGATGGCGGGGATCGAGGAGATCCCGGGCATTAACCCCGCGACCGTGCATCCGAAGGCCACGCACACGTGGTGGCGGGTTGCGTGCACCATCGACGAGGATGTGATCGGCTGTGACGCGGAGACGTTCACGCGGGCGATCGTGGCGGAGGGGCTGCCGCTGCGGACGCACACCGCGCGGGGCGAGCCGATCTGCATGCTGCCGGCGTTTCAGAACTACGCGGCCTACGGCGACAGCAACTTCCCGTGGGAGCCGCCCTACGGCCGGCGGGTGGAGTATACTCGCGAGGACTATCCCAACACCAACCGGGCGATGGAGAACGTCTGGACTGCCTCATGGAACGAGGGCTTCACGCCGGACGACGTGGACGACATCCTGCGCGGTCTGCGGAAGGTCAGTGAGCACTACCGGGCTCAGGGTTGAGGGTTCGTCGCCCGCGATTGACGTGGCCTCGCTCTGCGCAGCTTCGCAGCGAGGGAGGTCGCGCCGACGACGACGAGGTAGAGCGCGCCGGTTAGAAGGATGATGGTAGCGCCGGCGGGGAGGTTCGCGCCGTAGCTCACGCCAAGGCCGACGACGGTGAGCACGGCGATCAGCAGCGTCGAGAGCGCCATCACCTGCCAGAGCGAGCGCGCGAGCCGCCCGGCGATCGCGATCGGCAGCGTGAGCAGCGCGATGACCATCACGAGGCCGACCACCGTGACGAGGAGCACGACGGTGAGCGCGGTCAGGCAGAGCAGGAGGAGGTAGAAGGCCTCGACGTTGATCCCGCGCAGGCGCGCGAACTCCTCGTCGAAGGAGATCGCGATAAGCTGTTTGTAGAAGAGCATGCCGAGGCCGACGACGACGAGGTCGAGGCCGGCGATCAGCCACAGGTTCCTCGGCGTGACCATCAGGATGTTGCCGAAGAGGTAGCTCATGAGGTTCTCGGCGTAGCCGGGGGTCTGTGCGATGAAGAGCACGCCGACGGCCATCCCGACGGCCCAGATGGCGCTGATGACGGTGTCCTCGCTTTCCCGCCAGCGGATACTCACCAGGCCTATGATCAGTGCGGAGAGGATGGCGGCAACGACCGCGCCGTAGAGCGGGTGGAGCCACTGCCAGTCCTGGGTGACCTGGAGGTAGCGGGCCGCGCCGAGGCCGCCGAGGACGCTGTGCGCGATCCCGCCGGCGATGTAGGTGATCCGGCGTGCGGCCACGTAGCTGCCGACAACGCCGCAGGCGACACTGGCGAGCAGCCCGGCCGCCAGTGCGTACTGCAGGAATGCGTGCTGCCCGACGGCGTGGAGGAACTCACTCACGGCAGTACCCCGCCTCATCACTCTGATCGTGCCGCACAACACGCAGGTCGCTTCCGTACATCTCCTCGAGCAGTTCCCCGGTGATCTCGCCGATTCCGGTGGTGGGGTGGCGTTTGACGTGCCGGTTCACGCACAGGACGCTCTTGACCACGTTCGAGACGAAGCCGAGGTCGTGGGTGACCAGGACGATCGTGATCTGCTCGTTGAGCTGCTGGAGCAGTTCGTAGATCTCTCGCTCGGCGCCTACGTCGAGGCTGGAGGTGGGCTCATCGAGCATGAGCATCTCGGGATCGGTGGTCAGTGCGCGCGCGATCAGGACGCGCTGCTGCTGCCCGGCGGAGGCGTCCACGAAGCGGCGGTCGGCGAGTTCGGCTACGCCGACGGTCTCAAGGGCCGTGCGCGCGCGCGCGCGGGCATCACCGGCCCACGGGCCGAAGGCGCGCTCCGCGCCGAGCCGGCCCATCATCGCCACGTCGAGCGCGGTGATCGGCAGCCGCCGGTCGTAGCTGAAGCCCTGCGGCACGTAGCCGAGGCGCCTGGTGACCTCGCGCGGTGGCTCGCCGAAGACACGGACCTCGCCGCAGTCGGGTTCGAGAAGTCCGAGCATCAGCTTAAGCAGCGTGGTCTTCCCGCCACCGTTGGGGCCGACGATCGCCGCGAGGTCGAGGTGAGGCACGGTGACGTTCACGCCCAGCAGCACTGGCTCGACGTCGTAGGAGAAGTTGACCCCGGTGATCTGCACGGCGGGGGTGGTCATCACTGATCACCGTGCGCGGTCAGGCCGTCGCGGATCGCGCGCGCCATCTCCCGCAGGTTGTCGAGGTAGTCGCGCGCCAGCGGGTCGATGCTGACGACCTCGGCGCCGACCTCGGCGGCGATGGCGCGGGCCGAGGCGTCCGAGAACTCCGGCTGGACGAAGATGACGCGGAGGTCCTCGTCCTTCGCCATCTCGATTATCTGCTGCAGCTCGCGAGGCGCGGGCTCTCTGCCTTCGATCTCAATCGCGACCTGCTCGAGGCCGAAGGCGCGGGCGAAATACCCGAATGCGGGATGGAAGACGAACATTCGGCGTCCCTGCAGCGACGCGAGCGTCTCGGCCACCTCCGCCTGAACCTGCTCGAGGTCACTGGAAAGCGCCTCAAGGTTGGCGGCGTAGGTTCCGGCGGCGTTGCGGTCGAGCCGGGCGAGTTCCTCGTGGATCGTACGAGCCTGGATCGCTGCGAGCGCCGGGTCGAGCCACGTGTGCGGGTCCTCGCGCCCGTGCGCGTGATCGCCACCGTGGTCTGCGATCGGCTGCAGCTCAATGCCCTTGCGCAGGTCCACGACGTTCAGGCGCGGCATTGATGCGGAGATCCGATCCATCAGCGCGTCCTCGAAGGGAACGCCGATGCGGAAGAACACGTCGGCACGGTCGAGCGCCGCCATCTGCGCGGGCGTCGGCTCGTAGGTCGCGGGCGACTGCCCCGGCCCGACAAGCACTTCGACGGAGACGCGCGTGCCGCCTATGCGCTCGACGAAAAATGCCTGAGGCGGGATGCTGACACAGGCGGTGATGACCGGAGCGGCGGCTGCCGGCCGATCGGAGGCGCGCTCGGATTCCCGCGCACAGCCGCCCGCGAGGACCGCGAGGGTCAGGAATGCGCCGATGGTGAGCGCTCGATCTCTCCCGATCACTCCTGCCCCCCACCTTCCTCAAGGTCGATGCTGTCGATCAGCCGGCGGATCAGGCGCTCATCGCCGGGCGTCTCCTCATACTCGTACGCCTCCTCGAGCTTCGCAACCAGCTCGCGGAACTCCTGGTTCTCCTCCATCAGCGCGTCGAGCTTCCCGTCGGCCTCCGCGGCGGCCGCCTCGAGTTCGCTCATGTCAAGCTCGAGCCCGAGAAGTCCGCTGAGCGTCGAGGCGGTCTTGAGAATGCTGCGTGGGTATGTCGGCATATCGAGGAAGGGGTAGTGCGGGATCTCGACCACGAGACTGCGCATGTTGATCCCAAGCTCCGTGGAGTGATAGGTCAGCGAGGTTATGATGCTCGACGGCCCCTCGTATTCCCCGAACATCAGGCCGGCCTGCGCCAGCTTCGGTTTGAGCTTCTCATCGGCCATCGAGGCGCGGATGCGCGGCTCGCGCGTGTGCGGGACGGGGCTGGCGACGCTGCCGACGAAGTATATGTCCTTGATCCCCATCTCCTGGCAGACGCCGAAGATGCAGTCACAGTACGCGCCCCAGCGGATGTGCGGCTCTTCCCCGGACAGCAGCACAAGGTCCGGTGTGCCCGCGGGCGTCCGCGCGATGGAGAAGACGTTGTCGGGGTACTCAAGCTCCCTGATGATCCCATCCTCGATCCTCGCGTGCGGTCGAAACACCGCGGTGAACTCCATCGGGTTGACGGGCTGGACGATCGCCCGACCATCCTCGAGGTACACCGAGATGGGGATGCTCGACACCGGGAAGTGGAAGATGTAGAAGTCAAGCGGGTCTATCTCCCCGAAGCTCTTTCCGGCCAGCCGCTCCCGCAGAAAGCCCACGGTGGCGGTGGAGACGTGGCCCCCGTCCATCCATCCGGTGAGGCCGATGATCATCACCGGCCTGTCGTCGCCAACTTCGGGCCACTGATCAACCATCAGTTCATACATGTTTATGATGTCCTTCCATCGGTCGCATCGACTGTCGCCCTCTTCTTCGGCCCGCGCGGGCCTCTCACCTGCCGCGCGGTCCCGCAGCCGAGTCGTCGGAGCCGCGGTCTGCGGGGAGGTGAGTGTCCGGGTAAGGCTGCGGGGAACCGCGCGCGACCGCGCCGGCGCCGCCACCAGGCATCAGCGGCGGGATACAAGCTGCTCCGCGATGCTCCGATGCGGCGACGGCATCGCGAGGTCGGGTAGATCGTCCGGGTGCACCCACCGCGCCTCATCGTGCTCGGTGAGGCGGACGGTGCCGCCAACGCGCTCAGCGAGCAATGTCGTCAGCTCCACGCGCTGATTCATGACGCCGTAGGCGAACTGTGCGAGCGGTGAGACGACGCGCGCCTCGATCCCGACGGCCCGCCAGAGGTACTCGATGAGCGTCTGCTCGCGATCTCTCGACGGAAGCAGCGGCGCGCCCGGAAACTCCCACAGACCGCCCCACTGCCCCCCGGCAGGCTTTCGCACGACCAGCACGCCGCCACCGTCGCGCACGACCCCCGCGACGGCGCTCACCTGCCTGATGGGCCGAACCTTCGGCGGCGGGATCTCCGCCTGCGCGCCCTCCCGCCGCGCGGCGCAGATCTCCGTCAGCGGGCAGAGCAGGCAGCCGGGCTGTCCGGCGATGCAGATGAGCGCCCCAAGCTCCATCAGCGCCTGGTTGAAGTCGCCGGGGCGGTCGGTCGGGACGGCGTCGCTCGCAAGCGCCTCGATCCGCCGCCGCGGCTGCCCCTTCGAGAGATCGCCCCGGATGGCGAAGAGTCGCGCCAGCACCCTGATGGCGTTCGCGTCAAGTGCAGGCAGGAGGAGGCCGAACGCGATGCTCAGGACCGCGCCGGCGGTGTACTCGCCGACACCCGGGAGTGCGCGCGCGTCCTCGACAGAGCGTGGGAACTGCCCGGCATGGCGCTCGACGATGAGGCGCGCGGCCGCGTGCAGGTTGTGCGCGCGGGAGTAATACCCGAGGCCCTCCCAGCGCCGAAGCACGTCGCCTGGCGTCGCCGCCGCCAGCGACTGCACGGTCGGGAAGGCCTCGATGAAGCTGTCGTAGTATCCGATGACGCGATCGACCTGTGTCTGCTGAAGCATGACCTCCGAGATCCAGATGCGATAGGGATCGGACGTCCTGCGCCACGGGAGATCGCGCCTGTGCCGCTCGAACCACCGCAGCAGCAGCGCCGAGAGCCGCCGCGCCTCCTCACCGCTCATCGCCGCGCTCAGTTGCCCCGCTCCAGCCATGCCTCGATCTGCGCCTCGTTCTCGTCGGTCCAGGACATGACGTCCTCGATGCACTGCCGGTCGAATCCCGAGTAGATGTGCGCCATCGTGTCGCGGTAGGTGCCATCTGCGAGCGTCTTCTCCCTCCACGCGGTGAAGCACTCAAGGTCGTAGGCCTTCGCACGGTCGTCGATGGCCCCGCAGTCGAAGTTTGCTCGGAGCGCGCCCTCCATCTCCGCGACGACCTCGGTGCGGGTCGACGCGACATCATCGATCTCCCACGGGTCGGCCTCGAGGTCGTAGAGCCGCGGCTCGTAGCCGACGTGCTTGATGTACTTCCACTGCCCGCGCCGGAGCATGTATGTTCCGGTATTGACGCGATCACCGTTGTACTCCGCGAACGCCCAGTCTCGGCTGCGAGGAGCGTCGCCGGCGAGCTGGGGCATCAGCGACTCGCCGTCGAGGGCGCCGGGCCAGGCGTCGGTTAGCGCGTGCTCCTCGTAACGGGTGCGCGCCATGTCCATGAAGGTCGGGTAAAGGTCGATCAGGGAGACTGGGGTATCCACCGACGCGCCGCGGCGCACATCCGGGCCCGTCACGATGAGGGGCTCGTGGATTGACGACTCGAACATCGTGCGCTTGAGGATCTGATTCTGCTCCCCGCACATCTCTCCGTGGTCGCTGGAGAAGACGACGTAGGTGTTATCTCGCAGCCCGAGGTCGTCGAGGGTGTCGAGGACGCGGCCGACGACTTCGTCAAGCGCGATGATCATCGCGTAGTAGACGTGGCGGATCTGCCGCACCATCGCCTCTGAGAGACCTTTGTCGCAGTTCTTTGTGATGCGGATGTAACGCATCACGGGGTGGTCGTCGTCGCCGACCGGGCCGATATCGGGCGGCATCTCAATCGAGTCGGGGTCGATCATGTCCATATGGCGGCGCGCGGCGCGGAATGCCGGGTGGACGAGCGCAGTGGTGAGGTAGCACGAGAAGGGGCTGTCATGGCGCGAGGCCTCGCGGATCCACTCGCACGCCTGCCACGTCCAGTCCCAGTCGCGGCGGTAGGGGGCGTCGTCGGCAGTGACCTCGGGCAGCGGCGTGCGGCTGATCGGGCGGAGGATGTTCGCCGAGCGGGTCCACGATCCGACCTGATCGCGGATCGAGTGTTTGCCCCACGTGTAATCAAGCGGGCCGATCATCGCCGTCTGATAGCCTGCGGCGTTGAGCGCGTCCCGCAGGATCGGGGTGCCCTCGCGCAGGCCCTCGTGGTTGTTCCAGCAGTCGTAGTAATGCGGGTACTTCCCGCTGAACATGCTCGCGCGCGATGGGTTGCACACCGGGCAGGTTGAGTACGCGTTGGTGAAGAGCACGCCGTCCTCGGCGAGGGAATCGAGGTTCGGTGTCAGCCCCTGCAGGGCCGGATCGCCCATGCAACCCATCTTCCGGCCATCCATGCTCTCGGCGTGTATGTGAACGATGTTCGGGCGACTGTCGTCAAACTGCGCTCGCTCGCGGCGGGGCATGAGCTCGACTCCTCAGGTGAAACGGGTGTTGGGCGCGCAGGGGAGTCATTCCATGTCGGGTACGCTCAGTCCTGCCCCGGCACCCGTGAAGACGGCCGCCTGCCGTGGCAGAAGTCGCGCGGTGCAGGAGGAACTCCATCACCCGCCGAAGAAGCGTCATGGTAGCGGCACCACGCAAGGACGCAGGCCACTGGAGTGATGGACCATGGATCGACGGGAGTTCGTCAAAACGCTTGGCGTGGGGGGACTGATGGTCGGGCTGGGCGCGATCGCAGGATTCGGGTGCGCGAGAGAAGCGGAGGAAGAAGTCGTCCCGATCGATCCCGACCCTCCGGCACCTGAGGAGAGCCCGGCAGAGGCTGGCGATGAGGCGCCGACCGACGAAGCCGGAGCGGAGGAGGCCGGCGGCGAGGGGGCCGTCGAGCAGGCCGTCGTCGAGTGCCCGAACTGCGGCGCGGAGAACCAGGTCGAGGAGTGGGGCGTGGAGATGACGTGCTGGAGGTGCGGTCACAAGTGGACGCCTGAGAGGCCAGCCTGACCTCCGCGTCACTCCGGGCTCTTACCGCGGGGCGGCCCTCGGCCGTCCCGCGCTCATTCCCCCACGCAGAACACGTTCTCGCTCCCCCGGACGTACATCCGCCCGTGAGCGAAGGATGGCGTTGAGTACACCGGCTCGCCGAAGTGGCCGCCGCCCAGTCGCTCGAAGCGCCGCCCGGCGGAGATGACGATGCCCTCCCCCGCCTCACCCACCAGGTAGATACGATCACCCACGAGTGAGGGCGACGCGCGGAAGCGCGTCCGCAGTTGCTCCACGTACTGCTCCTCGCCGGTCACCGCGTCGTAGCAGCCGAGCGTCCCCCCGGTGTGCAGCGTCCACACAAGCTCACCGTTGCTCAGCGGGCTGGTGATGTCCGGAAACTGGCCGCGCACCGACCAGTCGATGTGCGTCCGAGTCACATCGCCGGTGCCGCCGGGGATGATGGCGGTCAACTCAGCGTAGATGTTCGCCACGTAGATGCGCCCTCGCGCGAAGATCGGCGACGGCGCCGAGTCGCCCTCGATGCATCGTACCCGCCAGTATTCCTGGCCGGTCGCCGGATCGTAGGCGATCACCCAGGGCTTTGCGCTGGTGATCAGTTCCGCGCGCCCTCCCGCGTCGATCACGATCGGGGTCGTCCACGACCCCTGCACCGGGCGGTCGATCTCCCATGCGGTTTCGCCCGTCTCGCGGTGCAGCGCCAGCATGTGCGACCTGCCGATGTCCGGCTTGCCCAGATCTATCTGCAGGACCAGCAGGTCGTCATGCAGAACCGGCGAGGTCGCTCGCCCGTAGATGTCCTCGCTGAAGTCGAAAAGCCGCTCCCAAATGACGTTCCCGTCGAGGTCCAGCGCGAGCACATCGCCCGTCGGGAAGGATGCGTAGACCCGCTCGCCGTCCGTCGCGCAGGTGGGCGCGGCGTAGCCGGTCATCCGGTGCATGCGCCCGACCGTGCGGTCCTCGCCCTCAGCCACCGCGACCGTCCAGAGCACCTCGCCGGTGTGCGCGTCGAGGCAGTAGACCTCCCGGCGGTCGGCGTCCGCGCCCGTCGCGAAGAGGCGGTCGCGCCAGACCACCACGGAGTTCGCGCCCGGCAGAGGCAGCGGGGTGGTCCATCGGGTGTTCTCGCCGCTCCCGGCATCCCACACAGCCGTGAGATCGCTGAAGGGGGCGACGCCCGAGCCCAGCGGCCCTCGAAAGCGCGTCCAGCGGTCATCGGGGGCGTCCGTGACTTCCGGGGGCAGGGGCGGGGCGCTCGCCGCCGCCTCGATGGTCTGTGCATTCGTCTCAGGCTGGCACGAGGCCGCGATCGCAGCCACGACGAACGCGACCGGCACCATCATGCCGATCGTGAGTGAACGCCCGCTCGCTGCTCTCACACCATTCACGCGTGTTCCTTCCCGATCTGACCGGCAGCGATGGCTCCCGTCCGCCTCCGCAGTGGCTCAATCTCAATTTCGCGGCCCATGTGAACTCGGTTGGTCAGCAGGATCACGAGCAGTCCGCTGTCCCGGTCGATCCACAGGGAGGTACCGGTGAAGCCCGTGTGCCCGATGCTCTCCACGGTCGGCGCTCCGTGCGTGAGCGGATCGCCGGAGTTGGCCAGCCTCCAGCCCAGGCAGCGTCTGACCTCGCCGCTGACCGCCTGCTCACTGAACATCTCCCGCACCGTCGCCTCGCTAAGGATGCGTACCCCATCGAGCGCGCCACCGTGCAGCAACGCGCGACCGAACCTCGCGAGGTCGGCCGCGGTGGAGAAGAGCCCGGCGTTCCCTCCGACACCGCCGAGGTAGCGGGCGTTCTCATCATGCACCACGCCGATCAGGGTGCCGTCGGGAAGCTGCTCCGTGGCGGCGCAGCGCGCCCTGGCCGCGGGCGGCGGACAGAAGCCGGTGTCAGCCATGCCGAGCGGCCCGAAGACGCGCTCGCAGGCGAGGTCCTCCAGACGCCGCCCGGAGGCGACCTGGACGACCGTGGTCAGCAGTATGAAGCCGAGGCACGAGTATATCACGCCCTCGCCCGGCGCGTGCTCCAGCGGAAGGCGGCAGATCGCCGCGGTCGCCCGCTCCCGGCGGTCATCCTCTGCGACGTCCTCACCCAGAGAGTCGCCGAGCCTGCGGTGCGCGGGCAGCCCCGAGCAGTGTGCGAGCAGATCGCGGATCGTGACGCGGTCGCGCGCCTCTCCCGTGAACTCCGGGAGCCAGCGCCTCAGCTCGTCATCGAGCGAGAGAGCGCCGCCCTCCGCAAGCTGCATCACGACGGTCGTGGTCGCCACGACTTTGGTGAGCGATGCCACGTCGAAGACTGTGTCCGGCTCCACGGGCAGGCGCTCGGGCACGAGTGAGCGGTCCCCCACCGCCTCGTGGCAGAGTATCTCGTCACCGCGGGCGATCAGGACGACCGCACCGGGGGTCAGGCCCGCTCCGATGGCCTCGGCGATCGCGCCGCCGACTGTCTCACGAAGGTCGTCGCTCATCAGCGTCGCTCCACTCAGTCTCCTGCCGGGCCGAAGGGCCCGCCGGTCGCGTGTGATGCAGGCGACGGCGGTGGACGGTTCTTCGTCGCGCGGGTCATCCGCGCCTCCATCGCGATCACCGGGCAATCGCCCCTCACGGGTTCGTGTCGGCGGTTAAGGACTGGCTTGCGCTTTGCGCCGGGATGACGGGCCTCACCCCTCTCCCTCGACGCTGCAAACGACGCAGCGTCAGGCGGGACGAGGGGAGAACGGCACCTGAGCGCTGCGATGCACTTATTGCTGCTGTCCTTAACTTCCGATACAGACCCGCCCCTCACGCAGGAGATTGCGCCTGAACGGTGTATTGCTTAACGGGAGGTCACCGGCTCCCTGCTCGCCACACGGCACAGGTATTGCACGCACAGGCGTGCGACCTGCGCACGGATCACTACTCCAACCCGATCTCGCACCGCCGATCCGGGCTCCCATATGATGGCCCCGTCGGCACCGGAGGTGCTCGTAGTGAAGGCCTACCGCAGTTACACCGTCCGCCCCCGCCTCCCCGAAGAGCTTCAGCCGCTGAGCAGACTGGCGATGAACCTGTGGTGGAGTTACACCCCGGACGCCCGGGAGGTGCTCCGCCGCATCGACCGAGACCTGTGGGACAGGAGCGGCAACAATCCGGTCGCGATGATGGGTCAGGTCGGGCAGGATCGCTGGCGTGAGCTTGCGGGCGACAGCTCCTACCGCCAGCATCTCGAGCGCGTGATGATGGACTTCGAGCGCTACCAGCGGGGGGAGACGTGGTTCAGCCGCAACCATCCTGAGGTCGCCGACCGGACGGTCGCGTATTTCAGCTTCGAGTACGGCCTCAGCGAGGCCCTGCCGCTCTACGCCGGGGGGCTGGGTGTGCTTGCGGGCGATCACCTCAAGAGCGCCAGTGACATGGGCGTGCCGGTCGCAGCCGTCGGGCTGCTCTATCAGGTCGGATATTTCAGCCAGTACCTCAACCCCGACGGCTGGCAGCAGGAGGAGTATTCCGAGAGCGACTTTCGTACGATGCCGGTTGAGCAGGTCGCCTGCGTGGACGGAAGCTGTCCGCTCTGCGTTCAGGTGCCCATCGGTGACCGGATCGTCCATGCGAATGTCTGGCGGGCCGATGTCGGCCGCGTGCCGCTCTACCTCCTCGACACCAACACCGAGGCCAACTCGCCGGCCGACCGGCGCATCACCTATCAGCTCTACGGCGGCGACCTCGACATGCGCGTACGTCAGGAGATGCTGCTGGGAATCGGCGGGGTCCAGGCACTCCGGCACTGCCTCGATGCGGAGCCGAGCGCCTTCCACCTCAATGAGGGTCACGCCGCCTTCCTCGCGCTCGAGCGGGTGCGGCAGGCGATGATCGAGCACAATCTCACCTTCGAGGAGGCGGTGGAGGCCACCCGGGTGGGCAACATCTTCACGACGCACACGCCGGTGGTCGCCGGACACGACCGCTTCCCGCGGGCGCTCATTGAGCGGTACTTCAAGCAGTACCATCCGCAACTTGGCCTCACGCTCGATGAGTTCATGCAGCTTGGAGCCGGGAGGGCGGGCGGCTCGGATCACTTCTCGATGACCATCCTGGCCCTTCACTTCTCCGCATGGCGCAACGGCGTCAGCCGGCTGCACGGCGACGTCTCACGTCGCACCTGGTCGCATGAGTGGCCCGATCTTCCCGACGAGGAGACGCCGATCGAGTCGATCACGAACGGGATTCACACCAGCACATTCATCTCCGACGACATGGCCACGCTCTTTGACCGCTACCTCGGGTCGCGATGGCGTAACGAGCCCGGCGACCAGAGCGTCTGGGAGCGCGTCGCCGACATCCCGGAGGCGGAGCTGTGGCGCGCTCACGAGCGGCGGCGGGAGCGGCTCGTAGTCGTGGCCCGCCGTCAGCTCCGCGCCCAGCTTCAGCACCGCGGGGCCGGCTCGGCGGCCCTCAGTCACGCCGGTGAGGCGCTCGACCCCGAGGCGCTCACGATCGGCTTCGGCAGGCGCTTCGCCACGTACAAGCGGGCTACGTTGATCCTCCGTAACCGCGAGCGGCTCAAGGCGATGCTGACCGACCGCGATC
>JBMNNW010000075.1:0-27000 GCA_050942735.1 Armatimonadota bacterium | reverse complement strand
CGGGTCGTCTTTGTCGAGGACTACGACCTGCAACTTGCCCGCTATGTTGTGCAGGGGGTGGATGTGTGGCTCAACACACCGCGCCGGCCGCTTGAGGCCAGCGGGACCAGCGGCATGAAGGTGACCGCCAACGGAGGACTGAACTGCTCGATCCTCGACGGGTGGTGGGATGAGGCGTACACCCCGGAGACGGGCTGGGCGATCGGGCACGGCGAGGAGTACAACGATCGCGAGCAGCAGGATGAGGTGGAATCCAAGGCGCTCTACACGCTGCTCGAGCAGGAGATCGTGCCGCTGTTCTACGACCGTGGCGCCGACGGGATCCCGCAGGGCTGGGTGGCGAAGATGAAGAGCGCGATGCGGGCGATCTGCCCGCGGTTTAACTCCAACCGGATGGTCGATGAGTACGTCAGCCGCTTCTACATTCCCGCGATCCAGCACAGCGAGCGCCTCGCGGCGAGGGAATTCGAGGCGGCGCGCGATCTCGCGGCATGGCGGCAGCGCGTGGAGGCGAGCTGGCCGGCGGTGGGCTTTGCTCGGATCAGCGACGACATCGAGGAAGTGACCTGGTACGACGACACGATCACCGTGACCGCCGACCTGACACTGGGCGATCTCTCTCCCGACGATGTGATGGTGCAGCTGCAGTACGGCAACGTGAACGCGTCCGGGGAGATCATAGAGCCGCGGACGGTGGTGATGGAGTATCAGCAGCCGACTCAGGCGCGCAAGCTCGTTCAGGCGGCGCGCTTCGTTGGCAGGATCACATGCGACGCGGCGGGCCGGTGGGGTTACACCGCGCGGATCCTGCCCCGCCACGATGACCTGGCCAACCCGGTGGACGTCGGCTGCATCAAGTGGGCCGAATGATGCACGTGGGCCGTGGAAAGCCGCGGGCCCCGCGGCGAGCTTCCCGCGGGGCCCGATGGTCGCTGCCGCCGGCCGGAGGCGTGCGCATCAATCGAGCGGCTCGAACGAATCAAGCGCCGCCATCAGCGCGGGGACGTAGGCGTCACCGATGTCGGCGCGGCCGGTGTACGACAGCACCCATGTGCGCTGCGCATTGCTGTACACCACGGCCACATGCACGGACGGCACCTCGTTGATGGTCCCGTATCCCATCAGCAGCAGCGCGGGATCGCCGTTGTCGAGGGTCTCCGTGGACCGGTGCTGGATGGAGACGCCAAGCTCAGCCATGTACGCCTCCCCAAGCTCCTCGATCGGCGTCGCTCCGGCGTCGGAGTAGACCGAGATGAAGACGTCATCGGTGGGGCCGTACATCGCCATCGATGTCTCGTCGAGCTGCGTGTGCCGGAAGCCCTGCGGGACATCGATCTTGAACTTGAGGTCATCGCTGACGACGCGTGTGGACAGCGGCGTGACGCCCACGGTCCAGTCCTGCAGCTCGCCTCTCTCGATGCAGGCGTGTGTCCCCCACATGTTGATGTCCCACTTGTACTCGCGGATCTTGAAGCTCGATTCCGACTCGACAAGCTGGGTGACCAGTTTCGCCCCGTACTGCTCCTGCTGGAAGAGGCAGTTGAGCAGCCATCCCCTGCCGATCGTGCCGCGCAGCGGCTCTCCGGAGTTCTCCACCGTCAGGCTCCCGGTGCGGAAATGCGGGAGGGCGAAGTAGGTGTTCCCGTCTTCCCTGGAGTACACGATCACCGGGCCAGCGGGCGTCGCGATCGCCGCGAAGTGGTTGAATGTGGGGACGTCGCGCGCGATCTCGATCCGCCACACGCACTCGGTGTTGTCGGACGAGCAGGTGAGTATCTTCGTCGCCGGGTCGTACTGAAGGACGTAGGTGCTGTTCTTATACGTGACCGGGAGCGTCTGCGCCGTCGCAGAGACGGCGCCGCTCACCACCAGGATCACCGCCAGCGTGAGACAGGTCAGCGCACAGCGAGAGAACGGAAAGTTCATGGGAAGGACCTCCTGCGGGTGTCGAATGACGGGCTGCGTGATTCTCCACTGATTGACCCAACAGGCGCCTCGTGTTACACGGGAGGGACTTCTCGTGGTGTTCCATGGCGCCTCAAGGGTTGCTCATTTCCGCCACAGGCAGTCCTTCACCTGCCGACAGGTCCCCGGTGGGGCGCCGGCGAAGAACCCCGGAGACGCAGAGTGTGGATCGGAGGCACCATCAGATGAGGCGGGCTGAGCGGGAGTTCGACGTGATCGTCGCGGGAGGGGGCATCTCCGGGACGATGGCCGCGGTGGCCGCTGCCCGTGAGGGCGCGAGCACATTGCTGGTGGAGCGGTACGCCGCACTCGGGGGCATGGGCACGCTGGGCCTCGTGCAGCCGATCACAACCTGGGGGATCGGCGGCTCCTACGTCATCGCCGGCACGGGGAGGCGTCTGCTGGAGGAGATGATCGAGCAGCGCCCGGGCAGCGCCACGCCGATGAGTCACTACGGTCCGTCGTGTGATGCCGAGCAGCTCAAGCGCACGCTCGAAGAGACAGCGCTGGCGCATGGCGTCGAGCTGCTCTACCACTCGTGGATCGCCGGTGCAGACTGTGACGGAGAGCGTATTGCCGGCCTGCGCGGGCTCTCGAAGTCGGGGGAGGAGACGCTCCGTGGCCGGGTGATCGTGGATGCGACCGGTGACGGTGATGTGGCGGCATTCGCGGGCGTGCCGTTCGAGGCGGGCTCGCAGGGCATCACGCTGATGTTTCTCGTCTCAGGCATCGACCGCGATCGCTGCCCCGACCGCGCCGAGGTGGCGGAGATCTACCGGCGGACCGGACCGGTGAACTACCGCGGACTGGCGATGTTCGATGCGCCACGGACCGACTCGGCGTATATGAACGTGACCGAGGTGGAGGATCACGATGCCCTCGACGTGGAGGACCTCACCGCCGCCACCGTGGAGTGCCGCCGGCAGGCATGGCGCGTCATGGAGATCCTGCGGGCGGAGGTGCCGGGCTTCGAGGACGCCTACATCGCTCAGACCGCACCGGCTCTGGGCGTCCGCGAGAGCCGACACGTGCGGGGATTGTACACGCTCAGCGCCGATGACGTGGAGGGTGGCCGCGACTTCGAGGACACGATCGCGCGAGCGTCGTGTCCGGTGGACATTCACGGCAGCGACAACGAGGGAAGGGGCACCTACCACGGACTGAAGCGCAGCTACGGCGTGCCGTGGCGGTCGCTTGTGACGAAGCAGTACGCGAACCTGATCGTCACCGGGCGCTGCCTGTCCGCCGACGCGGTGGCGCACTCGTCGGTCAGGAGGATGGCTCCGGGATTCGCACTGGGCGAGGCGGCGGGGATCGGCGCCGCGATGACCGTTGCGCACGGGGATGCGCGCGTTCTGCCGACCGAACGCCTGCAGGAGCGGCTCCGCGGGTATGGGGCGATCCTCGATCCCGAGTGAGACGCCGGGCGTGGATAGACGACCCCGGTTGGGGCTGGATGCGCGGCGCGTGAGAAGCGCGCCGATGAACGATGCGACCTCAGGGGGATACCGTGAAAGATCCCGCGAAGAGGGCGAGGGCGCAGGCCACCGTCGATGAAGAGTTAGACACGCCTGAGAGCGGTCGGGTGAGGACGCGCTTGTGGCCGCCGGCGGCGGTCATCGCCGCGTGCACAATCCTCTACGTCCTCGCGTTCGACAGTCTGCAGATCGGCCAGCACGTTGATGACGGGATCTACGTGAGTGTGGGGCGCTCGCTCGCAGAGGGCCTCGGCTACGTGCGCTATGAAGACCCCCGGCTGCCCTTTGAGCAGCAGTACCCACCAGGGCTTCCTGCGTTGGTCGCGCTCGTGCTGCGTCTGGGCGGCGATCTCGAGACGTTGCGGATCATCCCGCTGGCATTCTCACTGCTTTCCCTGCTGCTCGCGGACGCGTATTTCCGCACGCGCCTGCCCTGTGCCGGAGCAGATCCCAACGGTCACTGGCGCTGGCTGCTGCTCGCGCTTTTCGGGCTGAATCACCTCATCGTCGGATACGCGGGGATGCTCATGACGGAGGCGCCCTTTGTCAGCGCGACACTGGCCGCGCTGCTGCTTCTGACTCCTGCTGCCGACGGAGGAGCGAGCGTGTGGTCGCGGGCACGGATCGTCGCCATCGCGCTCGCGCTCACGGCCGCCTGCCTCTTCCGGACCACGGGCCTGGCCATCGTGCTCGGAGCGACGCTCTGGCTGCTGATGCGCCGACAGGTCGCGACCGGCCTGACCGTGGCGGGACTCACCGGCCTGCTGCTGTCGCCGTGGCTGATTCTTCAGCGGCAGATGACGGGGCGGTGGTTTGGCGCCGGCTACGCCGCGGACATCGCCGGCGGCGGCGACTCCCTCGCACCGCAACTGCTCCGCCCGCTTGAGAATCTGCTGGCGTACGCCACAACCCTGCTGCCGGAGGCGGTCCTGCCGTGCTTCGGGCAGCAGGTCAATGCCGCGCTGGCGAAGCTCTCGGTTGTGCCTCTGAGCGCCATCGCCGGGTTGATCGTGACCTGCGCGGTGATCGCAGGCGGTCTGATCTGCGCGCGCCGGCGCTCGCTGCCCGACGGGTGGGTCTTCGGCGCAGTTATGCTGCTGCTGCTGAGCTGGCCCTTCAGATACACGCGCTTCATCCTGCCCGTGCTGCCAATCGTGCTTGTCTACCTCTTTGCGGCCGCAGTCACCGTCGCGCCGCGCCGCCGGTACCTGCTTGTGGCGGTGGCCGGCATCCTGCTGGCGGGCTTTCTCGTGCGAGACCTGTCTCTTATCACGAACCCGCCTCAGAGCCGCTATCCTGAGCTACGCGCGACGGGCGAGTTCATCAGGACGCACACGGAGCCCGACGCGCTGCTTATCGCCCCCAACCCGTCAGGCATTGCGCTCTATGCGATGCGGATGACGATCGATCCAGCGCAGACGAAGCTCGGCCCCCCTGCCTCAGCCGCGGCGAGCATCAACGAGCGGCTGGCCGCCGGGTCGGTCTACCTGCTCGAGCGGGAGGACGGGCCATCGCGTGAGCAACTGCCCGCGGATGGCGTGCGTGTTTTCCGCGTGGAACCGGTGGCCGCGGATGCTCCCGACTGGCCGGGATTGTACCGGCTCAGGCCGGCGGAGTGACCCTCCCCTGATCGCTCGAAGCGCAGACCGACCGGCACCGCCCATCCCTGCTGATGACGAAACTTCAGAAAGTCGAGGAGGATTTGTGGGTTGCGGACGCAATTCTTGTTTGGCGGCCATTGAGGGGCACACTCAGTGAGGGCTCTGACAGTGGCCACCGAGTGGATGGATGCGCGTGGAATCTGGTGAAGGGCGGTGTTGGAGGATGCAGAATGCTGAGCACGGTCGAGCCGCATCTGCACACCCGGCCCGGGCACTCGTGATCCTGGGGCTGGTGGTCGTGGTAGTGACGATCGTGGGGTGCAGCGGAGGCTTCGGGCCGACGTTGCCATCACCTGATGGAGTTGTCACGTTCGAATCGCGGGTATTCAGCCTGCTTCGCGGGGAGCAGTTCGTTCGCGGTGCGCGGCTGGCGGACTTCACGCTCGAGGAGAGACTCTGCGGTTCCATCGGCGAGTACACACCCGCGCAGTTGGTGAGGCTGGAGGAGGACCGGGACTTCCAGGCGGGCGGGGGCCAGGCCAATCTTGCGGTGATATTCGACCGCAGCGGCAGCATGGGCGAAGGCACGGGCTCGAAGCTTGAGGATGCCCGCGCGGCTGCGAACGAGCTCATCGATCTGAAGAACGCCTCCGATATGATGGCCATCGTTCCGTTCGACGAGGATGTGGAGGTCACGCAAGGCTTCACTGCCGACGCCGACCTGCTGCACGATGCGGTGAACGCCATCGAGTCGGGCAGTGGGACCTCGGCGTGGGACGGGACGATCGTCGGGGCGCAAATTGTGTCGGCGCTGAACGCGCCCGGACGAAGTGCGGTTGTGCTGATGTCCGACGGCCGGGACAGTCGCTCCGAGGCCAGCCTTGACGAGGCGATCGCGGAGGCCCAGGCCCGCCGCATCCCGGTCTACGCGATCGGCTTCCAGACCGAGGGACAGGCGAACCTCGACATGCGCCGTCTCTCCACCGAGACGGGCGGGCAGTTCTTCGAGGCCGCCACCCGGGAGCAGCTTACCGCGGCGTTCTTCACGATCCTCGAGGCGGTTCAGGGCGGGCAGTACGCGATCTACTGGCGCAGCAACTTCGCGGCCGGCACCAACGTTGAGGTGCGAATCGTGTACCGAGACGGCGACGGGGAGATCGAGGTTCCCCCGGCCTGCCAGGTCATCCTCGGCGGCGATCAGCAGAACGGGCTTCTCGACTGATCGGGGAGGTCGAGGACGCACGCCGAGCACTGCGCGGGCCACCGGTGTCGGAGACCGGTGGCCCGCGTCAGCGTATCCGGCGGCACGCTCAGAAGCCGGGGAGCCCGAACTGCTCCGCGAGCCAGCGGTAGGCGGTGAGGATCGACTCGCGGGTGGGCTGATGACCGGTCATGTGCAGGAAGCAGCCGGCCGCGGCCCGGCGATCGTAGAGACGGTAGACGCGCTGCGCCTCCTCGATGTACCGCCAGCTCTCCGGCCGATCCGCCTCACCGGCGATCATCAGAAACGACCGTGGCGCGATCAGCGCGAGCGCGTGGTGGCCGTTGAGCGTGAACTCCCTCGCGTGGATCTGCTCCCCGAAGTACCAGGGCGCGTCCCAGTTGGTGAAATCCCATGCGATGCCGAAGTCGGAGGCGATGCAGGCGGTTATGCGCTCGTCGAAGGCCGTCGCGTAGAACGCCATCTTGCCGCCGAGTGAGTGACCGATGGCGAGCACACGTTGTGCGTCGATGTCGGGCTGTTCGAGCAGCAGGTCCACCGCACGCGAGGTGTCCCAGCACAGCTTCCCGATGCCCGTCCAGCGGGGGTTGTCGTTGAGCAGCTTCTCGGTCGCCGACCGCCACCATGCGAACCCTTCACCGCTCTGGGGCTCAGGCACGGTGTTGAACGGGAAAGCCTCGGTGCAGGCAACCACAAACCCCCGCCGGACGAGATGACGCCCGAACTGCACGTCGCGGCGCTCGCTGATCGGCTCGCCTGTGTCGAGTTCGAAGCCGGCCATCAGGTCAGGATGGTAGTAGGGAACCACCGCACACGGGCGAGGGCGGATCGGCACGCTCGTGGGCTCCAGCAGTACCACCTGCTGCCGCTGGTCCGGGCCTGTCGGCTGACGCAACACCGTCCCCCGGCAGTAGTCCGTCTCGAACTCGCTCACCACCCTGGCGTCTGTGTCGTACGACCTGAAGGATGGCTTTCCGATGACCGCGTTCCAGCGGTCGAGCAGCGCCGGACGAAGCTCTCGCTCCCACCGCGCAATCGTGGGCTTCTCACCGGCGGGGAAGATCGGCTCGATCGGCTGCTCAAGTGCCGGGACGATCACGGGAGGGCCGGGGGTTGAGAGTTCCTCTGACACCGACTTCACAGCGCTCACTCCCATCGAGGATCACCGTGGATCGTGGGGGCTCATTTCGACCGGCTCGCCGACGACTCCTCCAGCAGGCGCGAGCCCGAAGGAGGAGCGGCAGGGAAATTGCGGGAACTAAGCAGGAACATTACACTCGTGTCAACGCACTTTCCGGGGGATGATGATCCTGCCCCGTCGCAGAGCACTTGTGATCATGCTCGATGCCGCGCGCCGGCGTGAGACGCACGAGGCCCTTGCGGGCTCATCGATGGCCGCTCTGGCCGACATTGCCACGACCACGCTGGTCGCCCCCTCGTGCTGGACGATCCCGTGCGTCGCCTCGACGCTCACCGGCCTCTTCCCCGCTGAGCACGGCATGTCGTGGCCCCTGGAGCGCGGCCGGCTTGAGGCTCCGACTGTGGCCGATCTGCTGGCGGACGCGGGCCGGTCGTTCCGTCTGCTCTCAGGCAACCATCTCTACGCGCCTCCGGTGATGAGGCTGCCTGAGGACTGCATCGAGTTCCCGCGGCGGCACAGTTGGCGCCCCGGCACATTCCTCGGACGGACGCTGAGCCTGATCGACTACGGCGGCCGCGCGATCCTTCGCGGCGTGGAGAGGATGGCGGCCGAACGCGAGCTGCCCGACCTGCTCGTATTGCACCTGCAGGAGGCGCACCATCCCTACCTCGCACCGCCGCGTGGCCCGGCGCCGGGCGCCCGCGCTCGCTACGCCGCCGGCCATCTCGCGTACTACCTGACACGCGGTGCGCAGGTGTGGCAGTTTGCCGCGGGCGCTGATGAGCGGGCTTGGAGGCGTCAGCGCGCGCGCTACCTCGAGTGCATTGACTACGCCGTCGGGATCGTCGAGGGGGTGCTCGGTGCGTACGACCGCGCCGGCGCCCTGGAGAGCGCACTGGTGGTGATCACCGCCGACCACGGGGAGCATCTCGGAGAGCACGGCCTCGCCGATCACCAGGCCTCGCTGCACGACGACCTGGTGAACTGCCCGTGCGCGCTGCTGGCGCCCGAACTGACGCCCGGTGCTGAGCTGCCGGGGCAGTTCCAGCACACCGACCTGCTGATGACGCTCTGTAACTACCTCGACGTCCCCACCGCCGGCTACGATCCCGCGTGGGCTCCGCGCGACATCCTCGCCGCGCAGGGCCGGTCGCGCGGGCATGAGCATGCGTTCATGCAGTGGAGCGCGTGGGGGCCGGAGCAGATCGCGGCGCTGCAGTCGCGCAACCCGGCGTATGACTTCAGTGCGCTGAGGCGAGACCTGCGCGCGGTGAGATCGCGTCGCTGGAAGTACATCAGCGGCAGCGACGGATCGGAGGCCCTCTACGATCTGCGGGCGGATCCGGCCGAGCGCCGCGATCTCTGCGTGGAGCGTCCTGAGGTGCTACGCGAGCTCGACGCGAAGCTCAGGGACTGGCTGCGCTGTGTCACGGAGGGCCGGTCGGTGTGCGAGGAGGATCGCCAGGGCGGGGGGAGGATCGCCGAGGAGCGCCTGAGAGGGCTCGGCTATGTCTGAGCGCCTCGGCCGCCTCTCCGACAGCGGGCGATGGGTGTGTTTCATGTTCGCCGTGCCGCGCAGCAATCGTGTCATTTTCTCAGGGAGGACACGGCGTGCGGTGTGGCGAAAGTACCAATGATTGAACGCCGTGCGAACGAGTGTGCCTCACGAAGCATAATCCCACTGCGCGCAGACGGTGATCACTGGTGCCCACGGTCCTGGTCGTTGACGATGAGGAAATGCTGGTCAACCTGATCCGCCGCCAGTTGGCGTCAGGGGGGTACGATGTGCTGACCGCCGGAGACGGCCTGTCTGCCCTCAGCGTGGCCCGAAGACACCGTCCCGACCTGGTGATCCTCGACATCTCGATGCCGGGGATGAGCGGGACCGAGGTCTGCCGGCGCCTTCGCGAAGACGCGATGCTCGCGGACATCCTGGTAATCTTCTTGACCAGCCGCGACGCTGTTGAGGACCGGGTGAAGGGCCTCGAGATCGGCGCCGATGACTACCTCCCGAAGCCCTTCGACACCGAGGAGTTGCTTGCGCGCGTCAGGGCTCTCCTGCGACGGAAGACTCGCCAGGGCGAGGCTCAGAGCACCGCGGGGCAGCCGCTCACCGTCGGTGGGCTCGAACTCGACCACGCCCTGTGCGTGGCGCGTGTACGAGGAGAGACGTACGAGCTGACGCCGGTGCAGTTCGACCTGCTCTACCACCTGATGTCACATCCCAACGAGGTCTTCTCCGCCCAGCAGTTGCTCGCTCAGGTCTGGGGGTACGCCCCCGGCAGCGGGGACACGAGTCTCGTGCGCTGGCACGTCAAGAACCTCCGCGAGCGCATCGAGGCAGATCCCTCCGAGCCCGAGTACCTCTGCACCGTGCCACGGCACGGCTACGTGCTCCGTTCGGACAACGCCTGAGCGGCCCCCGTGGCGCGCGGGCCGCTCCCCCCAGACCTGCGCGATGCGCTCAGTCCCACCGGCCCTCGTCGAGCCCGGGCGCGTGCATGCCCGCCAGGCGGTCGAAGCTCTCCGTCCCGTCGCCCCGGAGCCCCGCGAGGCCCGTCTGACCGAAGCCCGTCACCGCCTCGCGCAGGCCGTCGACGTCCGGGTCGGCGTATCCCTCGAACCATCGTTCCATGCGCGCCCGCAGTTGCCCGACCCGGCCGGCCTGTGCGGGGTCCTCCACGAGGTTCGTCGCCTCCTCCGGGTCGGCGGCGAGGTTGTAAAGCTCGTTGGGCCCGAAGGGATAGCGGCGGACGTACTTCCACTCGCGCGTTCGGATCATGCGCGTCGGCCCGTACTCATCGAACACAACGACGTCCTCACGCGGCGCGTCCTCCTCGCCGACCAGCGCCGATGCGAAGCTGGTGCCCGGAAGCGCGTCGGCCTCGCCGTCCTCGATCCCCGCCATCTGCAGCAGCGTGGGGCGGATGTCGTACTGACTGAGCAGTTCGTCGCAGACGACGCCCTCGGGGATCGCGCCGGGCATCGAGGCGATCGCGGGCACCTTCACCGAGGTGTCGTACATGTTGAGCGGGAAGGTCCCGTTGCCCTTGCCGCAGATTCCGTGCTGGCCCATGTTCATCCCGTTGTCCCCGCAGAAGAAGACAAGCGTGCTCTCGCGGAGCCCCTGTGCCTCCAACTCGTCGAGCAGTCTCCCGATGTTGCGGTCCATCTCGGTGACGGCCGCGAAGTACCCCGACCGGTAGGTGCGCCGCCCCTCGGTGGTGTAGAACTCCGGGAACGCCGCCTGCCACGGATGCATCGGCAGGTCAGGCAGCGAGTCGAAGGGGCAGTCGTGGTAGTACATGTCGAAGGTCTCGGCGGGATGGTGCTCCCGCGTCCACGGGCTGTGAGGGGTGACGTAGTTGACCGCAAGGTAGAAGGGATCATCCGCGGGGCGGACCTCGCGCAGGAAGTCCATCGCGAGGTCCGTGATGCGATCAGGCCGGTAGCCTGGTTGCACGACTGGACTGCCGTCGATCATCGCGGGCGCATCGTAGTACGCTCCGCCGCGGAAGGGCCGCCAGTAGCCGAAGCTCTTCTGCGGCGTTGCCGGCGCCCCCATGTGCCACTTGCCGGAGAGGCCGCACGCGTATCCCTCAGCCGCCAGCAGATCCGTGGTGGCGCTCAGCCCCGCGAGGTACTCGATCGGACGCTCGCGCTCTCCGCCGCTCGGCCAGTCGCCGCGCTTGATGTAATCATGCACCCCATGCTGTGAGGGGATCCGTCCGGTCAGCATGGACGACCGCGCGGGAGAGCTGACCGGGCAGGTGCAGAAGAAGTTCGCAAAGCGCATGCCCTCGTCGGCCAGGCGGTCGAGGTTCGGTGTCTGAATCTCGTCATTGCCCGCGCAGCCCATCGCCCAGCAGCCCTGGTCATCGGGCACGATGAAGAGCACGTTTGGTCTGTCTGAGTGGTTTCCCATCGGTAGGTCCTCCCTGCTGCGTCGCCGGCACTTCCGCGCTACGGGGTGATATCTCCGAGGAAGTCGTGGCTGGCGCGCTTTTGCACCGCCGCGATCTGGGCGAACGCCTGGTTCACCAGGGTGCGCTCCACGTCGCTGAGGTCGCGGTAGGCCACGAGGTTGGTGGGCTCGCGCACCGCCTGCAGCGCCTCCGCCTGCTGCTCAAGCCGCATGCGCATGAGGTTGGTGAACGCGGCGACGGTCTCGTCGCGACTGGCGTCGGCAAGCTCGCCCGCCTCCGAGAGCGCCTCGAGGCGATCGAGTGTATTCGTCTCCCCGATGCCCTCGCGCAGGGCGTAGACGCGTGCGAAGCCGATGATCGGGAACGCGGCCTCTTTGAGGTTGAGCATCTGTGCTTCCTGTCCGCCCGCGCCACCGGCGATGATCCGGCCGAAGAGGCGCATCGGAGGCTTGTAACGCTGGACGTTCTGCGCCAGATGGATCAGGAACGCCTGCTGCGCGCTCGCCTCAGCGAAGACGTGAGAGCGCAGATCGTCGGCGAGGTCGCGTTCGCCATGCACCGCCCTGAAGTCGAAGAACGCGATGAACTCCAGCACCTCGAGCGGCTCCGCGGAGCGTATCCACTCAGAGAAGTACCTGCGCCACGTTGAGAGCGGCTGACTCCAGCGGGGGTTCTGCGCCATGATCTCGCCGCGGCAGTAGGGGAAGCCCGCGTCATCAAGCCACCCGCAGACGCGTCGCCCGAGTTCGACGAAGTACGCAGCGGCATCCTCGTCCCCGGCGGCGTCGTCGTGGAAGATCAGGGCGTTGTCCTGATCGCTGGTGAGGGTCAGTTCCTCACGACCGTGGCTGCCGAGGCCGAGGAAGCAGAAGGGCACCGGCGCGGGCCCCAGGTCCTCCTGCACAAGCTCGATGAAGCGGACCGTCGCGGCATCGCAGACCGATGTGAGCATCCGGGTACTGCGTCCGGGGGGCGCGCCGCTGTCGGTGAGCGCGGCCGCGAGCGCCGGCGCCCTGAGCGCCGCGGCGATGACCTGCTCGGCGCGCGTGGCTCGCTCGATCTCCCGCGCGAGCACCATCGGCCCGTAGCTCGGGAACTGCAGCAGCTCCCGGTGATGGATGATCCCGGTCACCTCACCCGAGGGGTTCTCCAGCGCGAGGTGCAGCACTCCCTCGTGCTCCATCGCCACCAGCGCCTCGTAGATGTCGGCCTGCTCGCGGATCGCCTTCACAGGCGCGCTCATTATCCGGCCCACGCTCTTACTGCGATCGAGCCCGCGGGCCAGGACGCGCTCCCTCATGTCCTCATCGGTGACGATCCCGATCACCTCCCCCTCGCCCGACCTCACCAGCACGGCCGTCGCGTCTGCCTGCGTCATCTTGCGGGCAACCGACTCGACCGTCTCCCCGAGGCCTACAAGCACCGGCGCCGCGCGGACGTGGCTCACCGGCTCGTGCAGGAACAGCAGTGACGCCTGCAGCCGGTCGATCATCGCCTGGCGTCGGGCATCGTGCCTCTCGCGCGTGGTGACGTCCTCGAGCATGCAGTCGAGGTGGCGGACCTTCCCGGCCTCATCGCGTGCCACGGCCGCACGCAGGCGCACGGTCAGATTGCGCGGCTCGGTGGTGGACAGGTGGAGGAGCCGCTCCGCCCCACCCTCCGCGCGCGCCTCGCCGAGAAACTCCTCCCACGCGTCGGCGTCCGCGAAGAGATGACGCAGGGAGAGCGGTCCCTCGGGAGCGGTGTCACGCGCGATCGCGAGCAGCGGGCCCGCCGCGTGATTGTGCCGGACGATCGTCCCCTGAGGCGTTGCGCGCGCCCGCAGCAGGCCCACCGGGGCGGTCTCCGCCATCTCCCCGCCGCCGCTGCGCTCCTCGACCATCGCGGCCGCCTCGCCGATGGGTGTAACAAGCAGGATCAACCCGGCTGTGCCGCCGAGCGTCATGCCGCTCGCGGCGAAGACGCACTCGACCTCCCCGCCGTCACGACGGTGTATCACACCCTCGAAGCCGCGCGACCCGGCTTCTCCCTGCTGCACGCGCGCGATCTCCGCCCATGCAGACTCGTTCTCAGGCACCCGGGGCAGCAGGTCCTCGAGATCGAGGAGGCGCAGCTCCTCCTCCCCACACCCCGCGATCTCCAGCATCATCGGGTTGGCGTAGCTCAGCCGCCCGTCCTGCACCAGCAGCGTGCCCTCGGTGTGCGCCTCCACCAGCGACCGGTAGCGCGCCGTGGACTGGCGCAGTCCCTCCTCCGCCTCGGTGCGCGACCGCTCCAGCTTCAGACCCTGCCGCAGGACGTAGAGCAGCAGCAGAACCACGAATCCGGCGATCGTCAGCGACACGCGCGCCAGGCGTCTCTGAAGCCGACCGATCTCCGCCTGCACGTCCTCGGTGTAAAGACCGGTGCCGATGATCCACCCCCACGGCTCGAAGCCCTTGATGTATGACTCCTTGGGCGCGAAGCGCTGCGGATCGTCCTTCCACTGCCAGACATAGTCCACATATCCGCCGCCCTGCTCGCGGACCACCTCGACGAACTTCACGAAGATCCGCACCCCGCGCGGGTCCGTGAAATCCGAGACGTCCTCGCCGACAAGGTCCGGCCGCCACGGATGCATGATCATCCGCGGCTGCATATCCTGAATCCAGAAGTAATCCTTGCCCTCCGGACCGTAGCGCAACTGCCCGACACGCTCCGCCGCGCGCTCCTGCGCCTCCTCCGCCGTCAGCTCCCCCGCCAGTGTGTCCTGATGGAAGGCGGCGATGATGCTCCATGCCGACTGCGTCAGCTCCCGGATCGTCTCGCGTTTCCGATCGAGCAGCGAGCGCTCGAACGCCGGCAGCAGCACCGCGAAGATCGCTCCCACGAAGAGGAGGATCGCCAGCACCGTCGGAAGCACCACATGCAGCAGGAAATGCCGCCGCTCCATCCGCAGACGCGGCTGATCCTCCTGGGACGGCCCCAGCGTGCTCCGGCCACCACGCCCGCAGCAGACTGCGTCACGGAAACGCTTCCAGCGCTCCCCGGGCATATCGACGCCAAGTCCCCGGTGCCCGGTCCGCGGCCGCTCATGCACATCGCCGCCCGCGCTGACCAGCAGCCCTCGCTCATCGGCCTGCCCGCACAGTCGCTTGCGCTGGACCGGCGTGTAAGGGCCGTAGATCGCCTCAATTCCGTCCAGACCCATCTCCCGCAGCGCCGTCAACACCTCGCCCAGCTTCTCCGGGTCCGGCTCCAGGCTCAGCGGGTGCGCGAGGAACGCCTTCCCGCCCGCCTCATGCACCAGCGCGATCGCGTCGGCGATCTCCATCCTGCCTCCGCGCACCGGGCGGGTGTCGTTGTTGTCGCCATTCTCCGCGCGAAAGCGCATCGCCCCGGTCACGCTCTGCGCGGAGGGTGGGCGCCCTCGACGGATCGCCTGCAGGGCCTCGCGCAGGCCGAGGTGCTCGGGGTCGAAGCCGTAGGCCAGAAGGTGCGCCTCTCGGCCCTCGTACTGCGTGGTGATCTCGACGCCCGCCACGTAGCCGATGCCACGCCGGGCGGCTGCTCGATGGAAGGTTCTCAGGCCGCTGAGTGTGTCGTGATCGGTGAGTGCGGCGAAGCGGACATCATCCGCGGCAAGGCGTTCAGCAAGCTCCCTCGGGGTGAGCGAGCCGTCGCTGAAGCTCGTGTGACAGTGGAAGTCTACTCGCGTCGTCGCGCTCATCAAGTCCCTTGCGTTCAATCGTAAGTCCGCTCGATGTGCGGTGATTCGCGATCCGGCGGCGGACCACCTGCGGGGGCGACGCTCCGCCCCCACATTGAGACGTTGCGCGGTCAGGAAATGATCGCCGGACCCGCCATCGCCCGGTCGGACCTACGCCTCCGCGCCCGACAGCAATCCCGAGTGTGCCACGTAGCGCGCAAACACATCCTCGTAGACGTCGGCACGGCCGGGATCCGACTCAAAGCGCCTTGCGGGTGAATACCACGCCTCAGCCGCATCCTCCAGCGTCCTGAACTGCCCCACGCCCGTCGCGGCAAGCATCGCCGCCCCCAGCGAAGCGGCCTCCGTACACGCGGGCCGCTCCACCGGCGTTTGCAGCATATCCGCCTTCATCTGCAACCACAGATCCGAGCGCGCCGCGCCGCCCAGAGAGCGAATCCGCTCGACCATCAGCCCATGTGCCATGAGCGGGTGCAGCAGCTCCCGCAGCAGGCACGCGCAGCTCTCCATGATCGCGCGCGCTATCTCCGCGCGGCCGTGCCCGAGCGTCAGCCCGAGGATCGCGCCGCGCGCATCGGGGGCCTCCGGCCTGCCCGAGAAGTGCGGCAGCACCGTGAGACCATCGCAGCCGGGCGGCACCTCCTCAACGCCGGCCAGCAGCTCGTCCCAGTCGCCCGCGCCGCACAGATCGCGAAACCACGTCAGCACGATCGCCGAGACCGGCGCGTAGTGCATCGCGTACCACGCGCCCTCCGCGGCGTGCCGCCCGACGAAGAACCTCATGTCATCAACGCGCTCGTCCGTCGTCGCGACCACCGCGAGCGCGGTCCCGGTCGTCTCGCTGACCACGCCGCTACGCACGTTCCCCGCGCCGATCGCCCCCGCAAGCTGATCGTTGCAGCCGGTGCAGACAGGCGTTCCGACCGGCAGGCCGAGCGCCCCCGCCGCGTCCTGTGTCAGGGTGCCGACGACCGTGCCCGGCGGGTGGATCGATGGAAGCTGCGCCTCGTCGATCCCGGCGGCGGCGAGTATCTCCTGCGACCACGCCCCTCGACCGACGTCCAGCAGTCCGCCCATCTGCGCGATGTTGAAGTCGGTCGCGAACTCACCGGTCATCCGGCGGACCAGATAGTCCGGCAGACAGAGGAACTTCGCGGCCCGGTGCGCCTCGGGCTGGTGCTCGGCGAGCCAGCCGATCTTGAAGGCGGTCAACTCGTGCACGATCCACGGGTAGCCGGTGATCGCGCGGAACCGCTCGGCACTGAGCCACTCGCGCTCCCAGCGCTCGGCGACCTCGCGCGCGCGGCCGTCCAGCCAGACGATCACCGGCGTCAGCGGCTCGCCCCTCGCGTCGATGGCCACGAAGCTCTCGCCCTGCGAACTCAGGCCGATGGCCCGCACGCTCTCGCCCGCCGACCCGGCCGACTCCAGTGCCGAGCGCGCGCCGCTCACGGCGGCCTCCCAGTATGTCTCCGGCGCCTCCTCCATCCACCCCGGCCGCGGCGATTTCGGCGAGTACTCCACCTCCGCGAGCGCGAGCAGCCCGCCGTCCTCAGCGATGAGAGCGGTTTTGAGCGCGGTAGTCCCTATGTCGAACGTCAGGTACGACATGTGCGCGATGCCTCCTGGCGAACGACTACGCGTATCCCAGCTCACGCTCCACTTCGTCGATCGCCTCTTCGATGATCGCGAGGCCCCTCGCTGCGACCTCCTGCTCCATCACGATCGGCGGCGACATTCGAAGGATGTGCCACGCGGGCACCCACGCCAGGCCCCTCTCAAAGGCCCGCTGGTAGACGAGCCGCCCGGCCTCCTCGAAGGGCTCGCGCGTCTCGCGGTCCTTCACCAGCTCCAGCCCCAGCAGGCAGCCGATCCCGCGCACATCGCCCACGATCGAGTGGCGATCGCGGATCGCCCGCATCTCAGCGAGCATGAACTCCCCAAGCTCCAGCGCGTGCGCCAGCAGCCCCTCCTGCTCCATCGCCTCAATGCTGGCGAGCGCCGCGGCGCAGGCCATCGGGTTCCCGCCGTAGCTCGTGGAGGCTGAGATGGTCGCGATGGCCTCCTTGTACCTGTCGGAGACCATCATCGCCGTCACCGGGAATCCGTTGCCGAAGCCCTTGCCGATCGTCACAACGTCGGGCGCGGTGTCCCAGTGCTCCATGCAGAAGTACGTCCCCGTCCGCCCCATGCTGGTGAGGACCTCATCCGCCATGAGAAGAATCCCCCGATCATCGCAGAAAGCCCGCAGCTTCGGGAAGAAGTCGTCGGGCGGCACGATCGAGCCGGCCCAGCCCTGGATCGGCTCGAGCACGAAGGCCGCGACCTGCCCGGTGGTGGCGTTCTCAATGAACTGATCGTAGAAGTCGATGTACGCGTCGGTGTCTATCTGCCCGGCCGCGTCGGTAAACATCGGCCGGTAGGGATTCGGCCGGGGCACCATGTAAAAGCCCTGAGTCCGGCCCGGGCCGTTCACCTCGTTCATCCGGCCGAGGCTCACCGCATGACCGGTCTTGCCGTGGAAGTCCATGAAGCACGAGACGAACTCATGCTTTCCGGTCGCGGCCCGGCAGACTCGCAGACCGGCCTCCACCGCCGTCGTTCCGCTGTCGTAGAGCTGGAGTCCGCGCAGGTCCCACGGCTGGATCTCCGCCATCTTCTCCAGCAGTTCAACTTTGATCGGCGTGTTGAAGTCATGGCAGTTCATCAACGTGCGGGCGGCCTCCGCGACCGCCTCGGAGACTCGTGGATGGCAGTGTCCGAGCGTGGTCACGTAGATCCCGCTGGAGAAGTCGATGTACGTGTTCCCGTCAACATCTGTCAGGGTCACCCCGTGTCCGCTCTCGAAGGCCACGGGGAAGAGCTTCACCTGGCTGGAGTATCCGATCATGTGCGACTCGCCCCGCGCGTGCAGCTCCTGCGAGCGCGGGCCGGGAACCTCCGTCACGATCTCGGGAACGCTCCTGGGGTCAATCGTCGCCCAGTAGTCTGTCGGCAGGGCCATCATCGTGCACTCCTCATGTCCACTCAGAACTCAGGGTACGCGGTCTGTGCATCGCGCCACTATTCTCCCGCGGCGCGACGGATGCCTCCGTGCTTCCGCGGCTCGCCTCGCCTCACTCTCCGATCAGCCTGCGCGCGAGCAGCAGCGCCCCGGCTTTGTCCAGCGGCATGTTGTTGTCCCCGCAGTTGGGCGCCTGCACGCACTCGGGGCAGCCGTCCTCACACGGGCAGCACTCGATCTGCTCCGCCACCGCCGCCAGCAGGTCGTCGAGGCGCTCGTACGCCGCCTCGGCGATCCCCACGCCGCCGTTGTATGCATCGTAGATGCTCAGCACCGGGCCCTGCAGATCGTCATGATCCGCCTCGGACACCCCGCCGACATCGCGCGCGTCGCAGAACGCGAAGATCGGCAGGAGCGCGATCATCGCGTGCTCCAGCGCGTGCAGGCTGCCCATCAGGTCGAAGCCGGATTCCGCCAGCGCCGCGACGTCCGCCTGACCGGGCGCGATCGCCACGCCGACCGTCTCGATGGTCCGCGCGGGAAGGTCGAGGTCCTCCGCACCAAGCTCCTGCTCCGTCACCTGGCGGATCTTGCGAAAGCCCACCACCCGCGAGGTGATCTGAAGCTCTCCGAGCAGAGCCCGCGCGCCTGAGGCCATCTCCCGCTCGCCATCCCAGCCCTCCACCGACATCTGTGAGGCGCTCATCGGCCGCGTGTAATACTCCGGATCCTCCTGTCGCACCCAGGCGACCTGCTCGTCGAGGTCGAGCCGCTCCACGACGTAGCTCTCCCCCGCGTGCAGGTAGACCGCGCCCGGGTGCACGATCCGGAAGACCGACGCGGCGTCCACCGTCCCCAGCAGGTCGCCCTCCCCCACTCCGCGGATCTGCCAAGGCGACCCGCCGGTCGAGCGCAGCGAGATCTGCCCGGCAGGGTAGACGTCGGGATCCACCCAGTACCACCGCGTCCGCTTCGCGATGAAGGGAAGGTCGCTGTCGTCGCGATTGTCCGGGTCCGCGAGGATCTCAAGCAGCGCCTCCATCTCCGGGCCGAAATACGCCCGATCCGTCTCGTCGATCGCCTGCTCGTAGGCGGCGCACAGCAGATGGCCCGCGAGGATGTAGCGGTTGCGCGGGTTGATAAGCGCCCGCTCGCTCTCCGCCTCCAGCAGGTACTCGGGGTGCTGCGTGAGGTAGCGGTGCACGCCGCCGGGGAGCGCCACCAGTGCCGCCAGCGAGTCGCGCTCGCCGCGCCCCGACCGGCCGATCTGCTGCCAGGTGCTGGAGATCGTTCCCGGGTAGCCGGTCAGGATGGCGGCGTCGAGGCCCCCGATATCCACGCCGACCTCCAGCGCGGTCGTCGAGACAACGCCCAGCAACTCGCCCTCGAAGAGTCGCCGCTCGATCTCCCGCCGCTCCTCCGGGAGATAGCCGCCGCGGTAGGACATCACGCGTTCGGCGAGGTCCTCGAACTCCGCGAGACCCTCTCGCGCGTAGCGCAGGATCAGCTCCGCGACGCTGCGCGCGAGCACGAAGACGATCGTGCGCACATGCGCCTTCACGAGCTCGACCATCAGCTCCGCAGCCTCGACGTTGGCAGAGCGCCGGCGCAGCGGCTGCCCCTCGATCTCCGGCGGCTGCCACAGCATCAAGAGGCGCCGCCCGCTGGGGGCGGTGTCCTCGTCCACGACGGTCGCGGTCAGGCCCGTCAGCTCCTCGAAAAGCTCGCCGGGGTTCCCGATCGTCGCCGAACAGGCGATGAACTGCGGGTCGGAGCCGTAGTTCGCGCAGATCCGCCGCAGACGGCGGATGACGTTCGCGGTGTGGGAGCCGAAGACGCCGCGGTAGGAGTGCACCTCGTCGAGAACGACGTACTCGAGGTTGCGGAAGAAATCGGCCCACGTCTGGTGGTAGGGAAGGATGCCGATGTGCAGCATGTCGGGGTTCGTGAGGACCACCTGCGCCTCGCGCTTGATGCGGCGGCGGTCGCGCCGGGGGGTGTCGCCGTCATACGTCGCCGCGTGAAAGGCGCTCCCGGCGCCGAAATCCGCCAGCTTGCGGAGCTGATCCTGCGCGAGGGCCTTCGTGGGGTACATCAGCAGCGCGCGGCGTGCCGTGCGCTCATCGACTCGCTGCGCCAGCGGAACCACGTAGGTCAGCGTCTTGCCCGAGGCCGTCCCGGTGACGGTCACGACGTGCTCTTCGCGCAGCGCCGCCTCGATCGCGCGCGCCTGGTGGACGTAGAGGCGCTCGATCCCGAGGCCCTCGAGTATTCGCTGCACCGTCGGGTGCAGATCAGCGTTGAGGTCCGCGTAGCGTCCCTGCCGCGCGGGCATCTCGCGCAGCCACTCGATCTGCCCGCGATAGTCTTTGTCGACCCGAATCTCCTCGATCAGCCGCCTCAGGTCCATGCTGTCGGCATCCCGGGCACCGTCCCTCGGCCGCTACTCGCTCGCATCAAGCGCGCGCTCCTCATCGTCCGGCGAGGCCGCTTCCGTGCGCTTGCGCCGCTTCTCGAAGAGCCCCGCCAGCCAGACACTGAGGAAGTAGAGCAGCACCATCGGCCCGGCCAGCAGCGACATCGTTGCCGGATCGGTGGTCGGGGTGACGATCGCCGCGAAGCTGAAGATCGCCACTACCGCGTGCCGCCACCACTGCAGTAGGCCCGACCTCGTCACGATCCCCACGGCCGCAAGGAAGCTCAGCACCAGCGGCAGCTCGAAGGCGATCCCGAAGACCAGCAGCATCCGCATCAGAAAGAAGATGTACGGCGGGAGCGTCAGCTCGACCTCGACGCCCATCGAGCGGTTGAAGCGCAGAAAGAACGCGAACGCCCTCGGCGCGATCATGTAGCAGAACGCCACGCCGCCGATGAAGAGCAGGATCGCCAGTGGCACCACGAGGATGACCCACTTACGCTCATGGGGCTCGAGCGCGGGTTCGACGAACAGCCACAGCTCGACGATCGCCGCGGGCGCGGCGAGGATCAGCCCCGCTACCAGCGCGATCTGCATCATCAGGATGAACCCGCCCGCGACCTCGAAGATGCGGAACGAGAACTGCTCCTCGCCCGCCATCACCGCTCCCAGCTCCGCCGGGTAGCGCAGCAGATCCAGCATCGCCTCCCGGAAGATCCAGCTCGCCGCGGCGGCGATCACCACGTACACGATCATGCGAAGGAGGCGCCAGCGCAGCTCCTCAAGGTGGTCCCAGAAGCTCAACTCATTCGGATCGGCGCCCATCGCCCATCCCCGTGTCGTGGTGTGCCCGGCGGTGCGCTCGTAGCCTCGTGAGTATTCGCCGCGAGGGGCGTCTCGACCTATCCGGCCCGGAGCGAGAGATCTCGCCGAGATCGGCCGCCTGCGAAACGACCGCGCTATGAGAGCGCGGTCGTCAGCGTGCCCGTGCGCGTCCGTTTGCTCGGAGGTGCCGTCCTACGTGGTCCTGCGGCCCTGGACCGGAAGACCCTTGCCCAGCGCGGCCTGGTAGGCGGCGCCGATGGTCCGCTGTGTATGAAGCGCGGTCTCGTGGTTCGAGCAGGGGACCGTGCCGGTGTTGATGCACTCGATGAAGTGCGCAAACTGCCGTTGGAAGCGTGTCATGGAGTTGTCGCACTCGTACTCGGTCCACTCCGTCGTCTCCCGCGACCAGAAGCGCACCGGTCCGCTCATGTAGTGCTCAAGCGAGAGGACGCCCTTCTCACCGGCGATCCGCCACTCCGTGAACTGCGGCGGAATCGAGTAGCCCACCAGCACCTCACCGTAGCAGCCGTTCTCACCCTCGAAGAGCACCACCGCGACGTCGTCGGTCTCCATGTCCTGCAGGAACGTGCCGGCCCGGCAGGAGACATTCGCGACCTTCCCGAGAAGGAACTGGTAGAGATCGACCGCATGGGAGCCGTTGTCCATAAGCGCGCCGCCGCCGGCTTTGGCGAGGTCGCCTCGATGGTTGCCCTCCATGTCGGAGAGGCCCGTGAAGCAACCGCGGAAGAAGAGCGGCTTCCCGAGGATGCCCCCGTCGATGAGTTCCTTCATCTTCAGCATCGGCCCGTGATGGCGATGGCAGTACGCCACCATCAGCAGCGCATCGGCCTCGCGCGCGGCCCGTGCCAGCGCCACCGCGCCGGCGATGTCGGCCGCCATCGGCTTCTCGCACAGCACATGGATGCCGCGCTCGAGGCAGTGGATGGAGATCGGCGGATGCAGGAAGGGCGGTGTGCAGACGCTGACGAGGTCCGGCTGCTCGGCGTCGAGCATGTCCCGCCAGTCAGCGTAACCCTTCAGCCCGTAGTGCTCCTCGAAGCGCCCTACGGCCTCCTCGCTGATATCCGCGCCCGCCACCGGTTCGACACCCTCGGCCTCCTGCCAGCCGGTGATATGCGCGCCGGAGATACCTCCCAGTCCAATGATCGCCGCTCGCAAGCTCATCATCACACGCTCCCTGTCATCTTCATCTCGGTCGGTCGCCGTCCCAGGCGGGGCTGATCGGCCACCGGTGCGTTTCATTCGGCCGGTCGTATCTCCGCCGACGCCTCGCCCGCCTGTGCCATCCGGCGCAGGAGCGTTTCGGCGAGACCCGCCCGCAGATCGGCCAGCCCCGGCTCGCGCACCAGGTTCTCGCGCTGATGCGGGTCGTTCTCGTTGTCGTAGAGATACTCCTCGAAGTACACGTCACTGCGCGGGCCACTCTCGGGAATGCTCACCGAGTACGTCCACTTCGCGGTGCGGATGCACCGCCCCGTCTGGCTTTCGGAGATCTGCGCGAAAGCCTCCTGAGGCCACTGCTCCGTCGCACCGGCCACCAGTGGCTGCAGCGCCCGCCCGTGGTAGGTCTCCGGCGTGGGGATCCCCGCCGCGTGCAGCACGCTGGCGGGCGCGTCGATCAGGCTGACGATCTCATCCACCACGTTCCCGCCCTCAAAGCCCGGTCCGCAGGCCACCATCGGGATGCGCAGGCAGCCGTCATGGCAGGAGCGCTTGTACTCGGAGTTGCGGGTGCGGAAGTGGGAGCCGTGGTCGGAGGTGTAGAGCACCACCGTATCGTCGGCGATCCCGTCCTCGGCGAGCGCCGCTCGGATGCGCCCGAGCGCCCCGTCCAGCGCGTTGCAGCATCCGAGGTAGTCGGGGTAGTTCTCCCGCCAGTCGCCCTCAGTCCCCACGAGGTCGCCCGGGACCTCGAACTCCGCCCAGCGCTCCTTCGAGCCTGTCGGGCCCTCGTAGCGGTTGTTGTCGTTCTGATGGTGTGGCTCGATGTAGCTGACGAAGAGCACAAAGGGCCGGTCGCGGTCCCGCTCCTGCAGGAACTCCATCGCCACGTCGGTCACCGCGTCCACGCGGTAGCGCCCCTCGGGGAACTCGTAGACCGAGCCGTCGGCGCGGTACATGTGCCCATCGTAGGAGTGCGAGGTGAACTCCAGCACATCGGAGGCGCACCACCAGTCCCAATCGCCGCGAAGCTCCTTCGGCACGACCTTCTCGCGGAAGTTGCGCTCCGGCTCGGGTCCGGAGGCGAGGTGCCACTTCCCGACGTAGGCGGTCTGATAGCCCCACTCGGTGAGCCAGTGCGCGATGGTCTTCTCGTCCATCGGCAGGTGGATGTTGTTCCTCCAGCAGCCGGTTGCCTCCGGGTACTTCCCGGTTTGCAGCGACGAGCGCGCAGGCCCGCAGACGGGCTGACAGGTGAATGCGTGTTCGAAGCGCGTGCCCTCCTCAGCCATGCGGTCGAGGTTGGGAGTAACATCAAGCTCCTGCCCGTAGCATCCGCATGTGTCCCAGCGCTGTTGGTCGGAAAAGAACACTATAAGACTATGTTGCTCCGAACTCAACGTGCTCAGCTCCCCACTCGCTTCTCCAGTAGCGCGGCAATGCTACCTCTCGGGGAGGCAGCAGGTCCAGCCGGTGGTGAATGACGATCCGATCACTCCACAGGTCGACGTGCTCGAAGATGCGCGCCAGGAACTCGCGTCTTCGACCTGCGTCGTCGGTGGTCTGCAGTCGCTCGATGGTGGCCCGCCCCGCTTCCTTGAGCCACGTGAGGTCACGCTCCGGCAGTCCGGCGGCAGCGTCGATCTGCGCCAGTTCCCGGCCCAGCTTCTCGCGCTCCGCAACGAGTGGCGCGTTCTCGTCGTGCAGCATGTCCTCTGGCAGGGCGCCCGACCTCGCCGCCCGCAGGTTCAGCGCGATCCCATCCTCGACTTCCGTCAATCGGTCCGAGACTTCGGAACGCCGCCCATCTCGCCGTGCTGCCACCTCGCGCTGGTAGTGCTTTCGCGCGGCCTCCGCCAGCACGTCCTCCGTGATGAGGTGGGATAGCCATGCCCAGAGGACCGCTTCGACCGCTTGAGCGCGCGCTGAGAACGGCTCGTGCCTGTCTTCTGCGGGTCGATTGAAGCGCATGGCGCACTGGAAGTACTCGCGGTTCTCGTCGGGGCTCGTGCTGATACGCACGGGACCGCCGCAAATGCCGCATCGCATCAGCGGTGAGAGACTGCCGCGACGTCTCGGGTGCAGAATGGCTCGCTCCTTCAGACGGCGTTGCGTGGCCCGCCACGTTTCCTCTGTGATGATCGCGTCGTGCTGACCGGCGTAGACTTCCTCACCGTGGACAACCCGCCCTCTGTAGATGGGACTGCGCAGTATTTCGCCAACTCGCGCGGCAGTCCAACGGACGCCTCCGCGATGACTCCGCACGCCCCGAGCGAACAGGTCCTCAGCAAGCTCTTGGAGAGACTCGCCGTCGAGGTAGCGGTCGAACAGCTCCCGCACGATGGTGGCCTCGTCAAAGACGGGTTCAATCGGGGCACCTGGGATCGGGTTGCCGTATTCGTCTACCTGCTTCCGGTAGCCGAATGGTGGAGGTCCGAGTGTCAGTCCTTGCTGAGCCCGCTCGGCCAGACCGCGGCGAGAGCGTCGCCTTATCCTGCGCAACTCGTCCGCCGCAATCGCTGCCTTGATGTCGAGGAGGACGCGCTGGTCCTCGTCCGCGTAGTCAGCATTGTCCGCGACTGAGAAGACGTGGCGGCCCTGCTTCACCAGCTCGTCGGCGATGATGAGGTGATGGGCGTAATCGCGCGAAAACCTGTCCAGGTCGAGGATACACACGCCATCGGCCGTCCCCGCGGCGAGTTCCTCGCGCAGGCGGAGCATGCCGGGGCGGTCCATCCTGTCTCCATGCTCGGCCGGGTCGGAGATCACTCCAGTGACCTCATCGCCCTGACGCTCAAGCGCCTCTCGGCACAGGCGCTCTTGGGCCGCCAGTGAATGGCCGCGTTCAGCCTGCTCCTCGGTGCTCACGCGGCAGTAGATCAGGTAGCGGATCATCGGTCACCGCACTTGCCTTCCCGGACGGGTGCCTGCTTGCCTCATCAACACGTTCGCGTTACGGCGTGGGCAGACGGTTCGCCACGCGGCGCTTCTGTCCTCTCTCCCTCTCATCCTACCACACGGCTGCATGACGACTCAACGTGCTCGGGGACGTCTCTCATGAACTCCGCCAAGACGTCGGCAATGAAGTCTCGCGCTGCTGCAGCGTCTGCCGATGACAAGCCTGCATACGGATCCGGTGGGCACTTCTGGATGGGCCTCCAGTCGTCTCTGAGGTCTGCTGCCATGCATTACCACGTCCCCCGGCTTCGATGTAGGTACATGCGAAAAGGCGCCCACCGAATCGGTGAGCGCCTCAGGAACACTCCGCTGGCGATGCCAGCACAGCTACCGTCTCAGGTTTGCCCGTCCGAGGCTCACGAGGTCCGCCTCTATACTCATACGACGAATATGCGCGAGATTATGCACGCCCCCCCGTACACGAAGCACCGGGCCGCCACCGATGGCCGCCCGGCGTACACAGTACCTTCGTCTCGGAGTGCATACAGCGTAGCGTACCGCGGCAGACACGCCAACCGAACCGCTGTACCCGTCCATACCTACGGCTCCTCCTCAGCGATGGCGTCTTCGTCCAACTCCTGCTCACTCTCGCGCGCCTCCCGCTCGGCCATCCAGCGCTTCCCTGCCTCCACCGCCCTCTGCCGGATCACGGCGATGCAGTAGGCCGCCGGGTTCTTCGCGCACATGATGGCGTGCCATTCGGCTGCGACGTCCTCCAGCAGCTCGCTGCTGAACTCCTCTGCGCGTTCTCCGCTCCTGAGCTGACGCCGAAGCTCTTGGTGGAAGACGCCTGCGACTGCGCCATAGCGCTTCTGGAAGACCTCCGCCCCCGCCAGCATCGAGATGATGAACTCACGCCCGGCACGGGCCATTGACACGTACTCTTGGGGCGTGACGTTGACGTAGCTCGCGGTCCCCTCCTCGCCATAGCTGACGAGCAGATAGGGTTCCTCGCTACGGTCTGCGATCAGACCAATGGCCTTGTCCACGCGTCGAGATACCGTGCTCTGATTCACACCCAGCCGCTCCGCTGCCTCCTTCTGTGTCAGACCGTCTTTGTGTCGCAGCGAAACGACTTCCTGCAGATCGGGCGGCAACTGCCTGACGATGCCGTCAAGCTGACTCAGGTTGCGGCGCAACTGCTCGGCCTCCCGATCCGTGCCCTTTGCTCGCTGTTCCAGCTCACGATAGTGCTTCAACACGTAGAGCACGCAGCCCATCGCGGCACGGCGTCGTGCCGAGAGGTCGCCCTTCATTGAACGCGCGAGTGCATTCGCTTCGGCTACGGCGTCACGATGTTCGTCAACCGCAGGAACCCAGCAGAAGTAGAGCCCCCTGCGGTACGAAGGTTCCAGCGAATGGCGACTCCGCGCTGGCAGATCGTTGTAGTCCTCGTGACCGGGCCAGATTGACCACGACCAGTTGCCTATCGCGCTGGCGCGCTCTTGCCACTCCAGCGCGCTGACGCCTGGCGGCGTTCTGTCTTCGTACTCCACAGGGATGTGGCGATCGGCGCCACTCACGCGATCTTTGAGGTAGCTGCACCAGCCCGTATCGCCTTCTCTGCGCTCAT
>JBMNNW010000023.1:0-50104 GCA_050942735.1 Armatimonadota bacterium | reverse complement strand
TGAACCGCCGGAGTGCAGTTGTCGCGACGATCGCCATGGCAGGCCTCGTGGCTGTGGCGGTGATGGCGCAGGAGGGACCCGACCGGCCGACGACACGGACGCAGCTGGGCCTTCCGCACGGCGTCGCCGAGATTGTGAGGGCTTTTGTGCCCGACGAGTTCGAGATCACAGACTTCCAGGCAGCTGAGATCTACTCGGGGAAAGACCCGTTCACGGAGCGCGTGATACGGAGTGTTCTCGTTCCGGCTCAGGCTCGCGATGGAAGCGAGTGGCTGTTGGTGTTCGGGATCGACAAGGCGCGCTCCTACATGGACAGCTATCACGCGACTCCCCGGGAGGCCGATTCCCTCGAGTTCCTTCGAAAGCGTGACTTCGAGTTATCTCGTGATGAGGTCGAGGCAATCGCCCGCGAATTCGCTGTATCCCGGTTCCCGGGCTCGTTTGGGCGCCTCACGCTGGTCAGTGTCTCGGAGCCGCTGCCGCCGGCAGCGGGCGGCTTTCCACTGTTTTCGTTCCGCTGGGAGGGGCGAGTCTCAGACCGTGTGCGCACAGGAGATCAACTTTACGTCTGGGTCTCCCCGAATACTGGAACTGTGCTGATGTACGAGGCACGAGCAGCACTCGACTTCGATCTGGACGCTGTCGCGATCTCCCGGGATCATGCGATAGGGCTGGTCAGTAGGCTTGTTGAGGAGGCGAGCATCGATCCTGGAGAGGTACGCTTCAGCGCGACGCTCATTCTCAGCCACCCTCGGATCAAGGACGAAGGTCCCGCCTGGGTGGTGGCGGCCAGCCGCCCTGGAACCGCGCCTGGCAACATCCGAATGCTCCGCCGCGTGGTTGACGCCCGCACTGGCGAGATGCTCCGTCCGCTGGGTGGGTCCATATTCGAGGCTGCGTTCTTCAAACGCGAAGATGGACGGCTCGACTGAGAGGGCGAACGGTTAAGACCCGCATCCCACCGGCATGCTCCGGGGCGCCGTTAACGGCGACGGTCTCCCGCGCTCGCCCTACTCTGAGGCGCCCGCCCGCATCGCGTGGGTGCGATGGCAGTGATGGCAGACACCGGATGGCCGGGGCGCGGGGGCATTGTTCCCGCGCCCGGCCTCCTCAGCCTCCGCTCACAGCCCCAGCACCGCCTGCAGGTGTGGCCGGAGGCCGCGCGCCATGCACAGGAAGCCGATGTCATTCGGGTGGGTCATGTCCACAAGGCCCTCGCGGTCATCAGGGCCGAGCAGCGCGCAGCCCTCAACGAGGCGGATGTTCCGGTCGCCCATCGCGATCCGCTCCGCCACCGCCGCGCGGATGATCTCCCGCATCGGCTCCTGCTTCGCGTCGGAGCTGAGCACCTCGTTCGTTGAGAAGATCGGGGTCACGCAGATGATCGGTGTCTCCGGCCGAGCCTCCCGCAGCGTCGCGAGGAACGGAGCATACCGCTCCTCGCACTCCTCCAGCGTCGGGCAGTTGACGGCGAAGTCGATGACATAGCATGATGCCTCGATCTCGGCCATCGCCCCGGCAAGCTCAGGCTCGCCGCGACCGTTGCCGGAGAAGCCGAGGTTCACGAAGTCCACGTTCAGCGCGCGGCCGACGATCGCCTGATAGGACATTCCCGCTCGCGACGCGCAGCCGCCCTGGGTGATCGACGAGCCGTAGTACGCGACCGGCCCGTCCACCGCGAATGGCGCGGGCGGCTCGACGGTGGCGCCGTCGGAGAGGCCGATCGCGCGAAGCTCGACGGGCGCGTAGAGGCCGAGGTAGAGGCAGACCTCCCGGCGCCCGGGGGGCATCCCCTGGAACGCGACAGCCTCAAGGTCGTGGTCCTCGCCGCTCGGGAAGACCGGCCGCCAGTACTCGCCATCGACGTAGACGTCGATGCCGAGCTGGCCCACGCGGGGCATGTTGTTCATGTGGCCCAGGCGCGGGAAGTGCGCGCGGATACCCAGCGCGGTCGCGTCGGTGGCGAAGCGTATGCGCGCACCCGACGGGGCCTTCGCGAGCCCCCAGACCGGCGGCCGGACGCGGCTCTCGTACCGCTCGGGCAGGCGGATGAGCCTCGGGCTGGTCTCGGGCCACCACGGAAGACCGCTGACGGTGAGGCGCTCGTCGGGGAAGTCGATCCACTGCATGTTCGGTGGGCCGCGCGGTGCGGGCCCGTCACCTCCACGCTGTCATCTGATGGACGCGGCGTTCCTTCTCCGCCGGGCGCGTGTAACCTGCGTGGGGGAGATCCGCAAAGGAATACCAGGACGGCGCGGTGAATCACGGTGTGTCCGCGGAACCGACAGAACCTTTGATGGAGGCGAGCTGCCTTGAGGAAAGCAATAGTGGCCGTGCTCATGATCGTGGGAGTCACGCTGCTGATGTTCGGATGTGACAGCGGGACCGACACACACAACGTTGACGGCGACTACGCGGTGGGCACCGTGCAGTTCGTCTTCGGCGAGAATCAGACGTGGACCCTGCGCGACGTGCTCATCACGATCGACACCCGCGAGTCGCGCGTCTACTTCTCGGGAATCGACCGCGACGGGCTGCTGTGGGGATACTCGGGGCGTTACAGCCGGTCGGGGAACCGGATCCTCGCCTCCGACCTGCCGGAGATCGACTTTGGATCGGCCGACCAGCTTGATCTGCGGCTGGAGTTCACCTCAAGCCGCCGGTTCGAGGGCATCGCGATCAACTGGGTCTACGAGAACAACCGCCTCGCCGACGTCGGCGCGGCGAACATCACCGGCCAGGAGACCTTCATCCGCGCGGCGCAGGTGCGCGACGTGAGCGCGACCGGCGCGGAGAAGACGCCGAAGCTCGAAGCGCTGCAGTAGGACGGCGCATCCGAGCGGAAAAGCCGAGCCCGGCCGATCGATCCTCCTCCGGGGCGGGGAGAAGCCACTGCGATCGGCCGGGCTCGTTCGTGCCTCTGAGTGGCGGATGCGCTCAGAGGACGCTCTGCGACAGTCGGCGGGCTACCTCAGGTCCATCAGTTCGTCGGTGCTGAGGTTCCCGTCGCTGTCGATGTCACCGAGGTTGTTCTCCTGGAAGACCTCCGCGTCGAAGGCCCCTCCCCAGCCGAAGCTGCCGGTGCGGTAGACGGGAACCGCGGCTGATGCATGGCCGTCGGCCCACGCGATGTTACCCACGCCGTTGTGCCGGCCGTGGAAGCCGGGGTAGTCCTGGGAGGGCGGCTCGAGGTAGGTGTTGCCCTCGAGGGTGCGGCCGTCCATGAAGTTGATCCGCGCGCCGTCGGCGAAGGTCACGGTCTCCGCCGGGCTCTGGATAGCGGCGAGGGAGACCGGCGCGACCTCGTAGGACCAGTCCGGGTTGTAGATGATCGGGGAGAGGTAGTGGTAGTTGTATGCGTAGCCGGTGTGACCGATATCGGCGCGCAGGTCATTGGCGAAGCTCGGGCAGGCGTGGACCTGGTTGTTCTTCATGTAGGGGTAGATCAGCCCGCCCTCAGGAAGTTGCGTTGAGGTAGCGCTGTTGTACGCGGTCCACCAGTAGTACTTCACGTCTCCGGGGGACGGCAGCTCCACCGGCATGACGCGCTCGTCGTAGTCGCTGGCGTACATCATCCAGCCGAGGCCGACCTGCTTGAGGTTCGAGAGGCAGGTGGTCTGGCGGGCCTTCTCCCTCGCTCGTGCGAAGACGGGGAAGAGGATTGCGGCGAGGATCGCGATGATCGCGATCACCACGAGCAGTTCAATGAGCGTGAAACCTCGGGCCCGGGTAAGCATCTGCTGTGTCCTCCTTCGGTGCTTGCGTCCCATCCGGACGCGATGAAAGAGTGGGCGCCAACTGCGGCGCTCTCGCTGCTGCGCGGCCCGTTAAACGAAGAACGGACCGCCCGAGGGCGGTCCTTCCGTGAGTCCGCGGCGCCTCCCGCCCTCGGGGAGTGGCGCAGGTCGCAAGCGGGCTCGTCTCCTGGCTCCCGGGTCATCCTCGGGCCGCGCCTTCCGGGAGTTCGCTGAACTCCAGTGGCATCATGCGGCCGTCGTCGCCGGTCACAGTTGCGGGGCAGCGCCGGATTCGCACCGGTCTTCCGTGAGGCGTCTGTCGCCTCCCGTGTGCCCGCTCGCATGGGTTGTCGAACTTCTGGTGGAGACAGTAGCACTCTCGGGGCCGCAAGTCAAGGTGGGGAGGCCCTCGCGCCCCGCTCGAAGAACCACTCCCCGTGGACCGACCGCCTCACCACCTCGACTGGAGGCCGCATGGATGCGGACTGAAGTTATCCTCAATGCCCTGCGCCGGCCCGGAAGCGCACTGCTGTGCGGCCGTCGCAGATGGACGGACGACGCCGACGCGATCCTGCTGCGCGAGCCGGAGCAGACGATCCTCACGCACGAGCCCGCGCGAGTTCCGGAGCTGCTGGAGATCGCCGGGCGCTGGCAGAGCGCGGGCCTCTACGTGGCCGGCTTCGTCGGCTACGAGGCGGGCGCGGCGTTCGGCCTGCCGAATCACCCGCCCCGCGATGGCATGCCGCTCGCGTGGTTCGCGGCCTACCCGGACGCGCACGCGCATCGCCTCGACCGCGCCGCCCTGCGGCCGGACGGACCGCAGCCGGAACTGCGCGATGTCACGGTGGCGCTGAACGTCAGCGAGGAGCAGTACGTGGCCGCGATCGCGCGCATCAAGGAACTCATCGCCAGCGGTGACACCTACCAGGTGAATTACACCTGCCGCGCGAGCTTCGAGGCGGAGGTGGACCCGGCCGCGTACTTCCTCGCGATGATCCGCTCGCACCCGGTGCCCTACGCGGCCTTTGTGAACCCCGGCGAGGCGCAGATCCTGAGCATCTCGCCCGAGCTTTTCCTTCGGCGGCGCGGTGAGGTGCTGCTGAGCAAGCCGATGAAGGGCACGCGCGGGCGCGGGCGGACGGCCGACGAGGACGCCGCCCTCGCCGAGGATCTCGTCACCGCGGAGAAGGACCGCGCTGAGAACCTGATGATCGTGGACATGGTGCGCAATGACCTCGGGCGGGTCAGCCGGATCGGCAGTATCCGCGTCCCGGCGCTCTTCGACGCCGAGAAGTACCGCAGCGTCTGGCAGATGACCACGACCGTCACCGGCGAGGCGCGGGAGGGCGTGTCGCTGCGCGAGATTTTCGCCGCGACCTTCCCGGGCGCGTCGATCACGGGCGCACCGAAGCACCGCACGATGGAGATCATCCGCGAGCTGGAGCCCGACCCGCGCGGGGTCTACTGCGGCGCGCTGGGCCTGCTGATGCCCGGCACGGAGGGCCGCCCCGGTGACTTCACCTTCAACCTCCCGATCCGCACGCTCGTGCATCGAGAGGGGCGCTTTCTGCTCGGCATCGGCGCGGGAATCGTCTGGGACTCGGACCCGCGCGGGGAGTACGAGGAGACGTTGCTCAAGTCGCGCTTCGCGTTCCGGCTCGATCCGGATCTTCATCTCTTCGAGACGATCCTGCTCCGCGATTCGCGCGAACTTGCTTTCCTCGACGCACACCTGCAACGCCTTTCCGGGTCCGCGGAGTACTTCGACCTCCCGTGCGATCTCGATGCGATCCGCGCCCGGCTGGACCGCTTTGCGCGGGAGGCCGACGCTCCCGCCGTGGTCCGGCTGGAGCTGTCGGAGGACGGGGCGGTGAGCCTGCATCCGCGCCCGGCGCCCGCGCCGCTGCCGGAGCCGATCCGCGTGGTGCTCTCGGAGCACAGGACCGACCCGGCCGACCGCCTGCTGGTGCACAAGACCAGCCGCCGCGGGCTCTACGACGAGGAGCGCGCTCGCTGCACAGAGGCGGGGTTCGACGAGGTGATCTTCGCCAACTGCGATGGGCATCTGACCGAGGGCGCGATCACCAGCGTCTTCGTGCGCTTCGGTGAGCGGTGGCTCACGCCGCCGGTCACCGACGGGCTGCTGCCCGGCGTGTGGCGGGCGCGTTTCATCGCCGAGCGCGGCGCGGAGGAGCGATCGATCGCGCTTGAAGAGCTTCCCGGCGCCGACGCGGTCGTCGTCGGCAATTCCGTGCGGGGAGCCATCCGCGTGGGGGAGATCGTGGATGCCGTCGCGGGTGAGGCGGTCTGGCGGGAAAGCTGAGCGGTGCCGTGGTGCGGGAGGCGGCGCAGGTCCCCGGACCTCCGGCTGCGAACTACCGCACGGCTGGATCGACGCATCATTTCGAGGTTGAGATGGCATCCGGGGAGAAGCCGCGGGCCGACCAGCACAGAGACTCATCCGAGCTTCCTGTCGCCGACCCCCGCCGGGTCGGCGTCACCGCGCGCGTGCTGCTGGTTGTCGCGGTGCTCATCCCCCTGAACACGTACTTCATGGCCGATCTGCACCGCCGCGGGATCGAAGACCCGACGATCATCGCGCTCTTCTGGAACGTGCTCTTCCTCTTCGTGCTGCTCAGGCTGCTCAACGGTGTCTTTCAGCGTATCAGCCCCCGCCGGGCGCTCGCGAGGCAGGAGTTGCTCGCGCTGTGGATCCTCGTCTCCGTCGCGACCTGCCCGATCGGCCTCGACACGATGAAGACAAGCTGGGCCACGATGCAGGGCTACGGCTACTTCCAGAGCCCGCAGAACAACTGGGAGACGCTCTTCGGCCAGCACGTGCCCGAGTCGATGACCGTCAGCGACGCGGGCGCGCTCGACCGGCTCTGGCGCGGCGACTACTCCATCTTCGAAGAGCGCAACTGGCGACCGTGGCTCGGTCCGGTCCTGCGTTGGACACTGCTGTTCACATTCGTCTGGGGCGGCTCGGCGGGCCTCGCGGTGATCTTCCGCAAACGCTGGGTCGAGCGCGAGCGGATGAGCTTCCCGATCGTGCAGTTGCCTCTTGAGCTGTCGCGGCCGCAAGTGCCGAGTGTCCGCCTGCCCGCGTTCTGGATTGCGTTCGGTGTCGCCGCCGGGGTCACGCTGCTTAACGGCCTGCACGCGTTCTTCCCGGGGCTGCCGGATATACCCGTGAAGATGGGGCAGGAGCCGTCGCTGGATCTGCGCCGCTACCTCACCGGACACCCGTGGAACGCGATGGGCCGCGTGTACCCGTGTCTCTACCCCTTCGGGATCGGCCTCGGGCTGCTGATCCCTCAGGACCTGTCGCTGTCGATGTGGCTCTTCTTCCTGCTCTGGCGCGCCGAGGACGTCTTCGTGGCGTGGCTCGGGTGGACGGGCGGGAGCGGCTTTCCGTACGCAAAGGAGCAGTCGTTCGGCGGCTATCTCGCGATCCTCGGGTTCTCGCTCTGGGCCGGTCGCGGGTATTTCGCGAAGGTCTGGGAGCGGATCCTCGGACGCGGCGACCCGAGCTTCGATGCCGATGAGCCGATGCGCTATCAGACGGCCTTCGCGATCTTCCTCGTCGGCTTCACGGGCGTCGCGATCCTGGGCGTGTCGATCCGGATGACGGTCGCGGTCTCGGTCGCGTTCTTCGTGCAGTACTACGTGATGACGATGATCGTCGGGCGCATCCGAGCGGAGATGGGCCTGCCAACGCACGAGATCGAGCGCCTGGGGCCGACGGTGATGCAGGGCAACATCCTCGGGGCGCGCATCCTCGGGAAGCAGAATCTGACCTCACTGTCCGTCTTTTTCGGCTTCACACGCGGGCTGCGGAACATCCCCTACCCGCACATGCTGGAGGGGCTTTACTTCGCCGGGGAGACCGGTCTGAGTGGCCGCAGGCTCCTGCTGGCGTGCATCGCAGTGATCCCGATCGCCACGGCGCTTGGGTACTTCTGGAACCTGCACCTCGGCTACGAGCACGGACTTGGCGCGGACTGGAACCGGTGGATGCCGTGGTCGAGTCAGGAGGCGTGGAGGCAGCTTGAGCGGTGGCTGATCCACGAGGGGGGCTTCGACCTGGCTCGGACCGTCGCGATCATCCTCGGCTTCGGCTTCTACTTCGGCGTGCAGACCGTGCGCTCAGTCTGGGTCTGGTGGCCGATCCACCCGGCGGGCTTCGCGCTCTCGACCACGTATTACATGATGTTCCTGTGGATGCCGATGCTGGTGGCGTGGGCGATCAAGAGCGTCACCTCGCATTACGCCGGCCGCGGCGCGGTTCGGCATCTGCAGGCGATCGCGTTCGGCCTGATCCTCGGAGATGTTATGATGGGCAGTGTCTGGGCGGTGTACTCGGCCGTGACGCGGGTCGAGACGTACGCGTTCTGGCCGTGAGCGGAGGGGCTGTGGACGAAAGGTCGTTCGATCGCAATGGAGGCTATCTCAGATGACAGGAAGGACGCTGTCCGGGGTGCTGGCGTTGCTGCTCGCTGTGGGCGTTGTATGGGCACAGGATGACGAGCGGGTTCTGCTGCGTTACCACTGGAATCCCGGTGAGGAGATCGTGTGGGATGTGACGAGCGAGACCACCGGCGCGATGATCATGCGCGACCTGACGAAGGACCCGGTCGAGGAGACGGTCACCTCCGTCTGGAATCGCGTGGTCATGCCGATCACCCTGTTCGTAGAGAACGTCGATGAGGACGGAAACGCGACGGTCACCTACCAGATGGGCGTCATGGAGATGGATGTCGAGGCGGAGGGGCGGCAGCAGTACATCCGCATCGATCCGCAGGCCGGAACGATGACCGTAGACGGTGAGCCGGCGCCGGTCCCGGAGCAGATGCTTGCCGGTATGGCCGGATCTTTCCGCATGGTCATCTCACCGCAAGGTGAGATGATCGACATGGACGTGCCCGAGGGGCTCAGGGCGCTGATGGGTGCTTCCGGGATGGATATGGAGCAATGGATGAAGCTCTCCCAGGGCTGGGCGGCGAGCTTCCCCGAGGAGCCGATCGGCATCGGTCGCGTCTGGGGAGCCTCGATGACTCCACCGCTCCCCGTCGAGGGCGACGCCGAGGGTGCGCTCGCGCCACCGGGTGAACTGACGGTCCTCTACCGGCTCCTCGGCTCACGCGTGGTGAACGGGGTGGAGTGCGCGCAGATCGAGATGCTCGGCGTGATGGACTTCGAGACGCTGCCCACGCCGGGTGCGGACGCCATGCCGGGAGTCTGGGGCGCACTGGACGGCGTGGAGATGACGATAGGGCCGATGAATGTCAGCATCAGCGGCACGATCGACTTTGACTCTGTTGGCGGCAGGCTGATCGCCTCCGACGCAAGCGTCATCATGGATATGACGCAGCGGGTGAAGGGGACCATACCGGCTCCGGAGGGCGCGCAGGATGTCGAGGTGGACATGGAGATCATCACGCATGACATGAAGGTCAACTCAAGGGTGGAGGTGGCGAGATAGCGCCGCCGGCCGCTCATCGCGCAGCCTGCGTATCGCGGCCCGCCTCCCGCGCCTTCTCGTAGAGCGTCACGTACTCCTTCGCCGATCGCTCCCACGAGAAGTCGCGACGCATGACCCGCCTGACCAGCGCGCCCCAGCGTCGCGGGTCATCGTGATACGCGTCCAGCGCCCGCGTGATAGCGCTCAGCAGGTCCTGCGGGGCGAGGTAGCGGCATACGAAGCCCGTCGGCTCGCTCACCGCCTCGGCAACCGTGTCGGCCAGCCCGCCGGTCGCGTGCACGACGGGCACCGAGCCGAACGCCATCGCGATCATCTGACCCAGTCCGCAGGGCTCATACCGCGAGGGCATGATGAAGATGTCCGAGCCCGCGTAGTGCAGCCGAGCGAGGTCCTCGTTGTACTCGATGCTCGCCGCCACCCGCCCCGGATTCGCCTGCGCGAGCGCACGGTAGAGGCGCTCAAGCTCCGGGTCGCCCGTCCCGAGCAGCGCGAACTGCATGGGCCGTTTCACGGCTCCCGGCAGCACCTCCGCCAGCACGTCGAGGCCCTTCTGATACACGAGCCTGCTCACCGCGACCGCCAGCGGAACCTTCGGATTGACCTCCAGCCCCAGCCGCTCCTGCAGCGCCGCCTTGCAGCGCGCCTTGCCCTCGAGTCGGTCGAACCCGAATGTGGCGGGGAGTGCCGAGCGGCGACGGGGGTTCCACTCGTCGTAGTCGATCCCGTTGAGAATCCCGTGCAGGTCCTCCGCCCGGTCTCGCAGCAGGTCATCAAGCCCGTGGCCGAAGCCGGGGCTCTGAATCTCCCGCGCGTAGCGCTCGCTGACGGTGTTCACGACGGTCGCGGACCGAATCGCGGCGGCCATGTAGTTGATGCGATCGCGCAGTTGCACCAGTGGCATCGCGGGGGAGACCGGGTCGATGTCGATCTCGCGCGCCACGGTCAGGGGGAAGCTCCCCTGGTAGCCAAGGTTGTGGATGGTGAAGACGGTGGGGCGGCCGAACGGGTTGAGCCGCTGGAATGCCGGCAGCAGCCCCGCGGGCCAGTCGTTGGCGTGTATCACATCCGCGCCGAAGCCCAGCGCGTGGTTGAGCGCCAGCGCGGCCCGCGCGAAGAACGCATAGCGCTGCGGCGAGTCGGGGTAGTCGCTCGCGCCCTCGCCGTACGGGTCGGGCCGGTCGAAGAACCGGTCGTACTTGATGAAGTAGACCGGGACATCGCTCCCGTTGAGAGTGCTCTCGAGGACTGCAGGCACGAGCGCGCGATAGGGCGTCTGAACGCTCAGAGCCGGCAGTACCACCGAGCACTCCTCGATCGCCGGGCAACTCCGGTGCAGCGGCATGACGACCCGGATGTCCACTCCGCGGGCGGCGATGGCTCCGGGCAGACTCCCGGCGACGTCGGCGAGTCCGCCGACCTTCGCGAACGGGGCGACCTCATTGGAGACGAAGAGGACGTTCATCATCCGGGCCCCCGCGGGCTACTAGAACGGCGCGCGGCTGGGGATGATCACGACGCCGTTGTCGGTCACGGTGAAGCGCTCCCGGTCGTGATCGAGGTCGAAGCCGATCTCAATGCCGTCCGGGAGCACGGTGGACTCCTCGATCACCGCGCGCCGCAGCCGCACCCGCTTGCCGATCCGGCAGCCGCCCATGATGACACATTCGTCCACCTCGCTCTCGTTGTGGATCTCCACACGCGGCCCGATCACCGAACGCTCGACGCGCCCGCCGGAGACGACCACGCCGGGCGCCAGCAGCGATTGCTCGAAGCTGCCCATCGTGCCCTCGGTCGAGACACAGATCTTCGCCGGAGGACGATGGCCCGTGCCCGATCGAAGGGGCCACGCGTCATCGTACAGGTCAAACTCGGGATGGCGCGCGATCAGGTCCATGTTCGCTTCCCAGTAGCTGTCGAGCGTGCCGACGTCGCGCCAGTATCCGCCCCCCGGCTGGCCCTCCGACTTGATGTTGTAGGCGAACACCGCCCGCTCGTTGATGAGCCGCGGGATTACGTCGTGGCCGAAATCCCGGGTGCTCTCGGGGTCTTTTGCGTCGCCCACAAGCGCCCTGACCAGGACCTCGGTGTTGAAAAGATAGATCCCCATCGACGCGAGGCAGTGATCGTCGCTGCCGGGCATCGGTGTGGGCCGGTCGGGTTTCTCGTGGAACTCGGTGATCCTGCTGTTCCCGTCGATGGACATGATGCCGAAGCCCTTCGCCGCCTCCACGTCCACGTCGATGCAGACGATCGATGCTTCGGCGTCGCGCGCGATGTGCTCCTCGAGCAGCCGCGCGTAGTCCATCTTGTAGACGTGGTCGCCCCCAACGATCAGCACCCACTTCGGCCGCTCCTGCTGGAGGAGGTAGAGGTTCTGGAAGACCGCGTCGGCGGTTCCGAGGTACCAGCGGTTCGGGAGGCGCTGCTGCGGGGGGACGATGTCCACGAACTCCCCAAGGTCGGGGCTGAGGATACTCCACGTGTCACGCAGGTGCCGGTGCAGCGTCACCGACTCGTACTGCGTCAGAATGTAGATTCGGCGGAAGAATGAGTTCACGCAGTTGGACAGGGTGAAGTCGATGATGCGGTAGACGGCCCCGAACGGGACGGCGGGCTTGGCCCGACGCTCTGTCAGTGGACGCAGACGCTGGCCCTGCCCGCCGGCCAGCAGTATGCTCAGTATCTGGCCGGCGTTCTCTCTGCTGATCGCCAAGTGCTGTGGCCTCCCGCGGTGGCGTGCTGGTGGTCAGTGTGTGCTGCGGTTGACTGCGTCCTCTATCGCAGTGAGCAGCGGGTCGAGGTCCGCGCTCTTCTCGATGTAGGCGTCGGCCGCCCATGACAGGAAGTTCTCGGCATAGCCCGGGTAGGCCGTGTGGATGATCACCGGCACTGACGGGTCGATGTCGAGGAACTCCTGCAGGGCACTGAGCCCATCGCGCCCCGGCATCGCTATGTCGAGCACGACGACCTGCGGCCGCTCTTCCCGCAGGCGCGCGACGGCGTTGTCGGCGCTCTCCGCAAGGTCCACACGATAGCCCTGGCGCTCGAGCCTCCGCCGATACATCTCCCGCTGGTTCGGGTCATCATCCACGAACAGGATGCAGATACCCTCTCGCGCCCCGTTCAGTTGCCTGTCTCCGTTCAACATCACCCTCGCCTCCGATGCCCGGCCGACGTTCGCCGGGAGCCGCGCGAAAAAAAACCGCGCCGCCTCGCACGACGAATCATCTGCTAATCGGACGCGCCCTCCCCGCTGTCCTGAATCGTGTGTATCTTCGGGATGCGCACTGTGAACGCAGTGCCCTCATTCGGGCTGCTCTCCACCTCAATGTCGAAGCCGTGCAGGCGAATGGTGTCCCAGACAACGGCCAGCCCGATCCCGCTCCCGTAGTGCTTCGTCGTGTAGAACGCGTCAAAGATCCGTTCGCTTGCTTCCTTCGACATCCCGACCCCGGTGTCCTCGATGCGCAGCCAGATATTTTCCTCGTCCTGCAGGGTCGAGATCTCAATTACCCCACCGTCAGGCATCGCGTCCGCGGCGTTGTCTATCAGATTCTGCAGCGACCGCCGCAACTGCGCGATGTCTCCGCGGATGGGAGGGATGCCCTCGGCGAGACTCGGGCGCATCTCGATGCCGCGCTCCCGCAGGCCCGCCTCACTCGTCAGGATCCTGTTGATGACCAGGCTGTTGAGATCCACCGGCCTGAGGTGGAGCCTGCGCTGCGCGAGCGGCTCGAGCAGCATCGACAGCTCCTCCTCCAGCCGCCCGGCCTCCTCGGCGATGATCCCGGCCGCGCGATGCACGATCACCGGGTCACTCGGGTCCTCCTGCAGATCGCGGGCCCATCCGCCGATTGTGACCAGCGGGTTGCGCAGGTCATGGGCGATACGCGCGGCCATCTCGCCGATCGCGGTGAGCTGCTCGGCTCGCACCAGCTCCCCCTGTGCCTTCTGCAGACTCGTGTACGCGTGCTCAAGTTCCTGCCTGCCCTGCCGAATCTCCTCCAGCGCCAACGCCGACTCGACCGCCAGCCCCGCGTGCTGGGCGAAAAGCGTCAGCAGTCGAACATCCGCGTCGGTGATCGGCTCCCGCGAGTATCGGTTGTCCGCCATCAGCACCCCCCGCGGCTGGTCGGAGACCACCATCGGGACCACAACGAACTCCTTCACACTCAGCGTTCTGCGCAGCTCATCGCAGACCCGGTCGTTGGTGTCGGCATCGGTGACCTTCATCGCCCTGCGCTGAATCGCGGCGTGCACCGGCAGAAGATCGGTGTTCTCGGTCATCGAGAACCGCATCTCGCGCACGATATCCTGCAGAGGCTGGGTCTCTCGCGCGGCCCAGCGGTCGAATGCCGCGGTGAAGTCGTCGAGCGTATGCGGCTCGGCAGCCACGCGCGCCCAGATCTCGTGGGCCTCCTGCTCAGAGCCCGGGCCCAGCGCCATCCGCCCCTCCAGCCACTCCCCGCTGGAGTCCACCACCAGCAGCCAGGCGCGGTTGAAGCCGATCCCTCCCGTCCCGGCGGTCGCGCAGGTCAACACCGCGAAGAAGACGCGCTCAAGCTGCGTCTCCTGGCGCAGGACCCGCAGCATGTCGTTGAGCAGCGTCAATTCGGCCAGTCGCCGCCCGGTGTCGGGGACGGTGCTGGCCGCGATCATGACGACCTTCCGCCGGCCGCTGGACGCCAGGCTCACACGCAGGTCCACGACGCGCTGTGGCTGGCCCGAGCTGTATAGCCGCAGCCCCGGGACCTCGACGGGCTCCTCGTTCTCGACCACCTGGGCGAGTGCCCTCTCCACCCCGGCCCACAGCTCGCCGGGAAGGGCGTCCCGCAGCGGAGTGCCCTCGTCCGCCGGCGCGCAGCCGCACACGCTCTCCCAGAAGGCGTTGTTCCCCTCGATGACATTGAGTTCCCGGTCGGCAAGCAGCATCGCCACGGGCACGTTCCTGAAGATCGAGCAGGGGCAGAAGACCCCGTTCTCGCAGGCATCTTCAGCCACGGTCACTCACCTCCGGCGAGCGCTCGATGGCCTCGCGCACGTAGCGCGCCGCGTCCTCGGGAGCGACCGGGTTGATGTAAAAGCCGGTGCCCCACTCGAAGCCGGCGATGCTCGTCACCCTGGGCAGAATCTCGATGTGCCAGTGGTAGTCGAGGTGCAGCGTGCTCCAGTATGCCGGCTTGCCGGGGCGCGGGGTGGGGTTGGGGGCGACGTTGATGATGAAGTTGTACGCCGGCGAGCCCAGCGCCGGTCGCAGGTAGGTCAGCGAGCTTTGCAGCACCTCCGCCAGCGCCGCGCGCGAGGGCTCGTCCATGGCCGCAAAGTCGTGCGAGTGCTCGCGCGGGTAGACGGCCAACTCGAACGGGAAGCGCGAAGCGTAGGGCGCGATGGCTACGAAGCGGCCGTTGTCCATGACGATGCGCTCATCCAGCTTGCGCTCCTGCGCGATCAGATCGCAGAAGATGCACCGCTCCTTGCGGGAGTAGTATTCCCGAGCCGCCACCAGCTTACTCTTCACTCGCCCTGGAACCACCGGGATGGCCATGATCTGCGAGTGAGGGTGACTGATTGTCGCCCCGGCCTCCGCCCCGTGGTTGCGGAAGATCACGCAGTACCGCAGGCGCTCATCACGATAGAGATCGGCGAGTCGAAGCTGGCAGGCCAGCAGGACCCTCTGGATGGCCTCCTGCGGGCCGTCGGCCATGCGCCAGTCGTGGTTGGGGCTCTCGATCACGACCTCGTGTGCCCCGACACCATCCATCCTGTCGAGCATCCCCAGGCCCAGCCGCGTCGCCTCACCCTCCACGCGCAGCGCCGGGTACTTGTTCGGCACCACCCGCACCTGCCAGCCGGGCGTGTCGGGGGCGCTACCGCCGGGCCGCAGCGCCCAGATCTCGGGCGGCGTCATCCGCTCGTTGCCCTCACACAGCGGGCAGCCTGGCCCCCCGGGCGTCGGCCTCGGTGTCTCGTAGTCGGTGGGCCTCCGTCCGCGTTCGGCGGCGATGATCACCCAGCGATCGACGATCGGATCTTTGCGTAGCTCGGACAACGTGTGGGCCTCCCGCTTCTTCTCAATGGACCGTACTCCGCCCCGGCCCGGCGTTTCGTCTGTGCACCTCGCAAGCAACTGCGGCAACTGCGCTGATCGCTGCGGCGTCGCCTCCCAACGTGGAGGCCGGGCGCCCTCGCCCGGACGCCGCTACCCGCTCCTCCCCACTACTGCGCCGGGAAGTCCACCTTCCCGAACCACTTCGGCTTTACGTCCGGGAAAGGGCGGTCGCGCTGGCAGAGGTCCCCAAACCACGCCCAGTCCTCTTCGGAGAGATGCTCTTTCCGCGCCCAGCGGTCCGCGAGGTTCGCGACCCGGTTGAAATCAGAGTGGTGCGCCACCAGCCGGTGTGCGGCGTAGTCGGGCGCGCCGTGGGTGGAGATCAGGAACTGCCAGTCCGACGCCTGCAGAAGCAGCAACTCCCGTGCCGCCTGCGCGATGAATGCCTGGAGGTGCTCGTCGCTGGTGCCCTCGAAGCTCTGTGCGAGGTCTTGCATGCGCCGCTCGGCCTGGTAGATCCGCCGCCATGACCACGCCGTGTCATCGTTGAGCCAGATGTAATGCCCACCGCCCGCTCCCCACGAGCCCTCCGGGAGCGTTACCGCGGTCGATGGCGGCGTGTCGGTGAGGTACTGGCGCCCGGTCATCATCTCCACGCGGTAGTCCTCGTGCATCCAGCGGATCACCTGCTCAAGCCACATCGGCCCCTCATGCCACCAGTGGCCGAAGAGTTCCGCGTCGAAGGGCGCGCAGATCATCGGCCGACGACCGTGGGGGCGCGGCTGGCCCTCAAGGATGTCGTGGACCATCGAGACGAAGTGTCCCGCCTGGTCGCAGATGCGCTGCTGCGCCATCTCCGGTGAGTAGTGGTCCTTCGTCGCAAGGTCGTTTCTGTCGTCGGTGATGCGCCAGTAGCGGTGGTCGCCGGGCAGGTGCTTTTTGTGGAACTCCAGGTACCACCCGTCGCCGGGGTAGCCATGGTCGGCGCTCCAGACCTGGTGTGAGACGCCCGGATTGCGCACCAGGCACGCGACCGGCGGATGGTCCTCGAACTGCGAGCCGACGAAGTATCCCCAGTGGGTGGTCTTCTCCCATCCCGGCCGGGGGCCCTCATCGCCCCGCCGATGGATCCTCCCCCACAGCTTCCCCATCGTGTCGTCGCAACTGATGCCCACGGGAAGCGGGTCGCCGCCCGCCCTGAGCAGATGGCTGTCGATGATGAAGTAGTCCAGCCCGTTCTCGCCCAGCAGCTCCTCCACGCCCTTCCGCCACCAGGTGTTCCCGTCCGCCTGCTGCACCTCCGCGGGCGGGGCCCACCTCGAGCGCGGGCGATAGGCGCACTCGGGCAGCCAGAAGCCGCGCGGGTAGCGGCCGAAGTGGCGCAGGTGCGTCGAGACCCCCTGGCGGATCTGCGCCTGAATCGAGGAATCCTCATGCAGCAGCGGGAAGTAGCCGTGCGTCGCGCCCGAGCACATGATCTCGATGGCGTCCTGCTCCTGAAGCTCGCGGAAGGCGCCCACGATGTCGCGATCGAGTTCCTCGTGATACACTCGCTGCAGTTCGCGGTAGCGCTCGATCCACTGCTCGGCGAGCCATGCGAGGTGCAACTCGCCGCGGAAGCTGAACTCGCCGTGGTCCGCCTCAGCGGTCCGAATGCGGTCGTCGAGGTAGTGCGGGAACCACTCCTTGAAGCGGTCGTCGGCAAGCTGCTCAACCACGATCGGCGTCAGGCCGATCGTCACTCTGGGGAGGATCCCGTCGTACACCAGCCGCCGGAATGTGCGCAGCAGCGGCAGATAGCACTCGGCGGCGGCTTCATAGAGCATGCTCGTGCCGTGCGGCCACGTTGAGTGGCCGAGAACGTAGGGCAGGTGCGTGTGCAGAACAAGGCAGAACGCTCCGGGCGGCGAACTCATAGTTTGAACTCCAGTTCCGTGAACCTCAGTTCAGTGTATGTCGCGGGCGCTGAGCCCGCGTCGGGAGATGATCGATCGCGATGCGTCGAGTTCATGTCGCCTTTGTCTGGCACATGCATCAGCCGTGGTATCTGTGGCCCGACAGCAGCCGGGCCGCTCTGCCCTTCGCCAGGCTCCACGCCTGCGGTGCCTACTACGACATGCCGTGGGTGTTGCGACAGTTCGACCACACCCGAGTGACCTTTAATCTCGTCCCGTCGCTTGTCGAGCAGGTCGAAGGCTACGCCGAAGGGGAGATCGTGGATCGCGCCGTGGAACTGTCGCGCCGCGACGCCACTGATCTGACCCTCGACGATCAGCGCTACCTCCTCACGCACATGTGCGGCGGGCATCCCGGCGGAGCGATGGCGGCGAGCGCCAGGTACGGTGAATTATCGCACAAGAGAGGCATCGACCGCAAGCCGGAGACGATTGACCGCGCCTGCCGGGTCTTCAGTGAGGGCGAGTACCTCGACCTGCAGGTGCTCTTCAACCTCGCCTGGTGCGGCTTCGCCCTCGACAACACCAGCGAGGTCGTCCGTGAACTGCGCAGGAAGGATCGCAGCTTCACCGAGGACGAGAAGTACGCGCTGCTCGAGGAGATGGATCGCGCGGTCGGCCTCATCGTCGAAAGCTACGCGACAGCCGCCGCCGAGGGGCGCGCCGAGCTTGTCTGCTCACCGCGCTACCACCCGATCATGCCGCTGCTGGCGAACATGGACGACGCAGGGCGGCGCATCCCCGCATCCCGCCTTCCCGAGCGCCGCTGGCACGAGCCCGAGGAGGTCCGTCGCCAGCTTCGCGAGGGCCTGGAGAGGCACGAGGCGGTCTTTGGAGCGCGCCCGCGAGGGATCTGGCCCTCGGAGGGCTCGGTCAGCGACGCCGCACTGCGCATTGCCGCCGAGGAGGGCGTGGAGTGGGCCGCCTCGGACGAGGAGGTCCTTGCCGCGACCCTCAACAGTGGCGGCCGGCCCTCACCCCGAGACCTCTACCGCCCGTGGCGTGCCGCCGATGGCCGCCTCGCGCTGGTCTTCCGCGATCACCGTCTCTCCGATCTCATCGGGTTCGTCTATCGCGACTGGACTCCGCAGGACGCCGCTGATGACCTCATCGACCGGATCAAGAAGGCCGCCGATCGCGTCCCCGAGGGCTCAAGTCCGCCGCTGGTGAGCGTGATCCTCGACGGCGAGAACCCGTGGGGCTGGTACCATGACGCCGGGGAGGGCTTCCTGCGTGCGCTCTACGCGGGGATCGAGGCCGATGAGCAACTGCGCACCGTCACCGTCGCCGAGCATCTCGACGAGTTCCCGCCCGAGGATGAGCTTGAGTCGGTCTTCCCGGGCTCGTGGATCGATCACTCATTCAGCACATGGATCGGCGGAACCGAGCACCGCCAGGCGTGGAACCTGTTGAGCGATGCGCTGGAGGCGACGAAGTCCCATGAGGGCGATGAGAAGGCCCTCGCGCGCGCCCGCCGCCACCTGATGATCGCTGAGGGCAGCGACTGGTTCTGGTGGTACTCCGAGAACCAGCACTCGCTGGACGCCGACATCTTCGACGCGCTCTTCCGCTCACACTGCGCCCAGGTCTACCGCGAGCTGGGCCTGGAGCCACCCGCCGCCGTGGAGGAGCCGATATACGCGGAGAAGATCAGCCGGCTCACGCGCGAGGCAGCCGGGCCGATGACCGCGAACATCGACGGCCGCATCACCAGCTACTTCGAGTGGCAGCCCGCCGCGCTGATGCGCACCGCGGGCCTCGCATCCGCCATGCAGCGCAGTCAGTACGTCGTCCAGGAGATGTACTTCGGCTTCGACGAGCAGAACCTGTGGCTGCGGCTCGACACCGACCGGCCCGCCGCTGAGAGCCTGCGAGACTGCCGCATGGAGATACTCTTCGACGGCGAGATCCAGCACACGATCATGATCAGCGGCAGCGCAGGGCCCGAGCCCGTCGAGATCAACGGCACGCTCTGCGAACAGGCGGAGTGCAGGGTCGATCGGATCGTCGAAGCGCGGGTCCCGCTGGAACTGGTGGACGTCGAGCTGGGGGGGACGCTCAAGCTTGCCGTGGTGCTGGGCCGCGAGGGGCGAGTCATCGAGCGCTGGCCAGAGTTGGGCTCTCTGCAGGTCGCGGTTCCCAGTCGTGATGACATGGTGGCGAGCTGGGTGATCTGAGCTTCGCCGACCGGCCGCTGGGAAACGGTGCGGGCCGCCACCGGCGTGGCGGCCCGCACACCATCGGACGGTCGCCCGCGGCTACTGCAGAGCAACCACGATGTCGAGTGTGATCGTCTCGTTGGCGTTCAGTATGATGTGGATGAGCTGCTCGATCCCGCCGTTGACGATCAGATCGAGCGGGTCGCCCACCGGCTCCCATCCATCAGGATCGGCATAGCGGACCCGGAGATCATACTCGCCGGCAAGGATCGCGGGGATCTCGAAGCCGCCATCCTCCGGATCGACCTCGCCAACCCCGATCGGACCGAACGGCGTCTCGATGAACACGCCGAGCACCTGGCCCGGCGGCACTGCCAGGGGCGCGCCCGCACCGTCGAGCACCGTGCCTCGCACCACGCCGAAGTCGAGTTGGACGCCGTCAACGACCGTCGCGAAGATCGTCGGTCGCATGATCCACATGCCGCTCTGACCGGCCCTGTGGACGGACGCCGCCGCGTGGAAGTCCAGCAGGATCGTCACGATCTCACCCTCACGGATCGTGAAGGCCCCTGTGACGAGTTTCGCGCCGGTCTGTGAGCCACTTGGGACGGTCAGGTCATGCCGCACCCCGTCGCCATCGATGATGTAGTTCGCACCGGGCGCGGGGTTGAGGATCAGACGCACCTGCGTGTACTGCCCCGCCGGGATCAGCGGCTGGCCGAGCAGCAGCGGGTTGGCCGCCAGCGCGATCAGTTCGATGTCATCGGGGATCTCGCTGTCGGTCAGGAGCGTGCGAACCCCGCCGCCGCTCGACACGACCTCCACGCGAGTTATGTGGACATGGACCTCCTGAACATCCGACAGCGGCGCGTCGGTCAGAACCACCCGCGCCGTTCCCATGCCGCTCGCGTTATCATCGCCACTCCCGCCGCACCCCACCATGACGAGCGTAAGCGCCAGCATGGCCACGATCATTACCGCCGACACATCACGTCTTGAATGCCCCACACGTACCACCTCCGTGCTTCTGATGCTGCCGCCGAGATCTTCGCCCCACAGGGCGACCGCCCCTGTCATGGAGAATACCCGAACCTGCGCTCGCAAAACCTGACGGTGGCTCAGTGAGGTGACTGCCCCCTGTACGTGGCGCGGCCGCCATCTGGGTCGATGGCGGCCGCGGATGGGTCGGTGCTGCCGGTCGCTTCGTCAGTTCTGGATGCTCATCAGACAGGCGCTGTTACCGCCCGTTGCCGGGCAGAGGTCGGTCGGTCTGAGCCACTTGGCGTGACCATCCACGAACGCGTAGTTGGCGCCCTCGTTGTGGCGCTGCGCCGCTGTAAGGTTCGCGCCGGAGAGTTGCAGGCCGTGTGAGGCCTGGCTGCTCGGGCAGATGTCATCGGCACGCCCGGGACTCTCGAGCAGGAAGATGGTGCTCGACGGGTCCTCAACTCGCGCGAGTCGCTGGTTTCGCGGGGGATTCGCGCCGATGATGTTCGGGTCGGTGGTCCCCTGGTGCCAGTCGTTGATCGCGTAGCTGGCGTTCATGAGTTGGTCGTTGTGCCTGCCGTCGAAGACAGTGCTGCTCGGGGTGTGGCTCGGGCAGATGAAGAGCTGAGTGTTCTTGACGTATGGGAAGATCGCTCCGCGCCAGGTGCCGTCCCCGGCCTGGTTCCCATCGCCGACGAAGGCGTACGCCTCATTCGGCAGCATCTCATCGTAGTCCTGGGCGTACATCAGAACGCCGAGCTGCAACTGCTTCGTGTTGCTCATGCAGCTTGTCTGGCGCGCTTTCTCGCGCGCTCGCGCAAAGACGGGGAACAGGATCGCGGCGAGGATCGCGATGATCGCGATGACAACCAACAACTCGATGAGCGTGAATCCGGTGGAATGTCGCTTGATGGAACTCATCCCCTTCAACGACGGATTGAGTGCATGGCACGAGGTACTGACAGCTTCTACGGGCCCTCCCGACGAGACACGCCTGGAGAGCACCGTGGCCTTCAAAAGGGGCCGCCGTCCGGACGACGGCGACCCCGCGCTCGGCTCGTCGTGTGCTGTCGGCCGCTACTTCGTGCGGCTCATCAGACAGGTGCCGCTGGCCGGACAGAGGTCGTTGGGCTGCATCCACTTGACGTGGCCGTCCACGAACGAGTAGTTCGCGCCGCCGTTGTGGCGCTGGAGGGCCGTCAGTGCGCTGCCGGTGGGCATGAGGCCGTGCGACGCGGTGCTCGACGGGCAGATGTCGTCATCGGGACCGGGGCTCTCAAGCAGGAAGACCGTGCTGGAGGGCTCATGGACCAAAGCGAGAGCAGCGCCCCGCGGCGCGTACGCGCCGATCGGGTTCGGATCGCCGGTGGCGCCCTGGTGCCAGTCGTTGATCGCGTAGCTGGCGTTCTGCCCCTTGTCGAAGACGCTGCCATCAAAGACCGGCGAGGCGGGGGTGTGACTCGGGCAGACGAACAGCTGCGTGTTCTTCACGTAGGGGAAGATAACGCCGCGCCATGAGCCATCTCCGTCGCTGCCGCCGAGACCGTAGTTGTAGTCCTCCGTCGGCAGCATCTCGTCGTAGTCCTGGGCGTACATCAGGATGCCGAGCTGAAGCTGCTTGATGTTGCTCGAACAGCTCGTCTGTCGAGCCTTCTCGCGTGCACGGGCGAAGACGGGAAACAGGATCGCGGCGAGGATCGCGATGATCGCGATGACAACCAACAACTCGATCAGCGTGAACCCGGTCGAACGTCGCGTCATGAAGATCAGTCCTTCCGACGACGTAGTAGGTAAGCTGCGTGTTATTGTAGCAGAGCGCGCCGCGCCCTTCAACAACTGTCACTATTAAGTTTTGGTGACGCGGCCTCGGCCGGTGGGATGGAACGGACTCGTCGCGGGGAAATGACGGCCTCATTGGGCCGTCGAGGTGTAAGCTGGCGCGCTCAGCCCGGGCGTGGTCCTACCTGAAGAGCCGGCTGATCGATTCGCCGGTGTGGATGGCGTGGATCGCCCTGCCGAAGAGATCGGCAACGCTCACCTGCTCGACATTGGCCCTCTCCGCGCCATCGGGAAGCGGCAGCGAATCGGTCACGATCGTCCGCTTGAACGGCGGCTCAGAGAGTCGCTCGATGGCCGGCCCGACGAGCAGTCCATGTGCCGCGCCCGCGTAGACCTCCTCGACCCCACAGTGCTCCTGCAGGTAGCGCGCGAGCTTGAGCATCGAGCCGCCGGTGGCTATCTCATCGTCGAAGATCAGGACCTTCTTCCCGGTCACATCGCCCACCACGCTGTCGATGACGACCTCCGTGTCGGAGATCCGGCGCTTATCGCCCACGGCCATCGGCAGTCCCAGGCGCGTTGCGTACGCTCCCGCCCGCCGCGCACTGCCCGCGTCCGGCGCGACCACCACGAAGTCCGAAAGGTCCCAGTCGCTGAAGTAGTCGCAGATCAGCGGGATCGCCGAGAGCTGATCGGCGGGCATCTCGAAGAATCCCTGGATCTGGTCGGAGTGCAGCGTCATCAGCAGCACGCGGTTCGCGCCGGCCGTCTCGAGCAGATCGGCGACCAGTCGCGCGGTGATAGAGATTCGCGGCATGTCCTTCTTGTCGGAACGCACATAGAAGTAGTAGGGTATGATCGCGGTGATGCGCCGTGCCGACGCGTGCTTCAGTGCGTCGAGCATCATGCACAGTTCCATCAAATGTTCATTGACCGGAGCTGTGGCGGTCTGGAGGACGAAGACATCCTTCTCGCGAACATTCTCCTCGATCTGAACGAAGAGGTTGTCGTTCGCGAAGCGTTCGGTGTGCGCCTTTCCCAGCGGAATATCCAGACAGTCGCAGATCTGCTGCGCAAGCGCCGGATGTGAGCTTCCGCTGAAAAGTTTCAGCTCATCGTTCAGACAACCCATGACGTCCTCTCCGGGAAAGCACTGCGTTCCTGCGGGCTTCGCTCACGCCGGGCATTTTCGTCGCGGCTCGCGCAATACCTTCCGGCACTCGACGACGCAGCTTTGGAGGCAGCAATGAGCGTGATATTCCTCGCGGATGACTTCCCTCCCGCCCTCGGCGGCATTCAGACCTACGCCTGCGAACTGGCCCGCGCGACGGCAGAGCTTGGTGAGGAGGTCGCCGTCGTCGCGAGCCGCCAGGAGGGCGCTGAGGCGGTCGACGCCGGGCTCCCCTTTGAGATCATCCGCGTACCGACGCGAGGCAGCTACCCGATGGCCGCGATGAACCTCTCCGCGGGCGCCCAGCAGGCGGCGCAGCGCCTCAACAGCCCCCCTCGCGCTCTGGTGGCCACGAAGTGGTCGCCCGAGGGACCGGGCGCGATCCTCGCCTTCGGGCAACTGCGCTGCCCGCTGGTGCTGATCGGCTACGGCGGCGAGTTCAGTCACACCGGTGGCAACCTCCTCAAGTGGCTGATGCAGAGAGTTGTCCGCAGGCGCATGGCCGCCTGCTTTGCCATCAGCCACTTCACCGCGGAGCTTTTCGCGAAGGCGGGCGTGCCCCGCGAGCGCATCAGCATCATCTTCGGCGGTGTCAGGCCGGAGAACTACGCGGTCACCGACGAGCGCGTAGGTGAGGTCCGCGGGGAGGTCGGGCTCGGCGATGCCCCGGTCCTGCTGACCGCCTCCCGTCTCGTCGAGCGCAAGGGCCACGACACGGTCATGCGCGCGCTGCCACGGGTGCTGGAGCGCTTCGCGGATCTGATCTGGCTCATCGCCGGCGAGGGGCCGACCGCCGAGGCCCTCGCCGCCCTCGCCGATGAGGCCGGAGTCGCCGATCGCGTCCGCTTCCTCGGCCGCGTTGATGATGAGCGGCTCGCCGCGCTCTATGCCGCCGCCGACCTCTACGTCATGCCCAGCCGCCCGGTACGCGGCGCGCTGCCCGAAGGGCTCGGCCTCGTCTACCTCGAAGCAGCCGCGGCGGGCACCCCGAGCGTCGCGACGCGATTCGGCGGCATTCCCGACGCCGTGGCGGACGGTGAGACCGGGCTGCTGGTGCCTCCCGATGAGCCGGATGCGCTCGCCGATGCGATCATCGAGCTTCTGGGCGACGATGCCCGCCGCGCCGCGATGGGTGAGGCGGCGCGTGAGCGCGTGCTGTCGGAGTTCACATGGGCGCGCGTTGCCGAACGTTTCCTCGACCACCTCGCGACCCTTGAGAGCGGTGGCCGGCAGTGACCGGTTGCGCGCGACACACCATCGTCTACGTGGATCACGCCGATCAGGTCGGCGGCGCGGAGAAGAGTCTCTGCGAGTTGATCGCCCACCTCGACCGCGACCGCTTCGCCCCGGTGATCCTCCACCTGCCCGGTGCCGAGTGGCTGAAGTACGCCCGGGAGGTCGGGGCGGAGCTGCGGGCGACGATTCCCCCGAGCGATCTCTACGCGGCGAAGCGCACAGACCTCGGTGGCGGGGGTCTCGCGGGCCTGCAGCGTCTGCTCGCGGCGTTGCCCCCCGTCCGCGCGCTGTGGACCGAGCTGGGCGTGGTGCGGCCCGCCCTCGTACACACAAACTCAACGAAGATGCACCTGATGGCCGGTGCGGCCGCCCGCCTGCGCGGGCTCCCGGTGGTCTGGCACATGCGCGATCTGATGACCGAACGGGCCCCGCGCGCATGGCTGCACGGCGCGGTCGAACTGATCCGCCCGGAGGTCATCGCGATCTCCGAGGCGGTCGCCTCGCAGTTCGACGGAATGGCGTGCACCCCGCGCGTGGTGCCCAACGGGATCCCCATCGAGCAGTTCGCGCCGGCTGCGGCGCCCGATGGCCTGCGCGCGGAGCTCGGACTGCCCCCGGGCGCGCCCACCGCATGCGTGGTCGGTCGGCTCACGCCGTGGAAGGGCCATCGGACTCTGCTGCGGGCATGGCGCGCGGTCGCGGAGCGCCTCCCCGACGCACGGCTGCTGATCGTCGGCGAGGTCGCGTTCTGGGACGACGCTTACGCGGAGGAGCTTCGCGCGCTCGCCGACGACTTCGGGATCGCGCGCAGCGTCGTTTGGGCGGGCTTTCGCGAGGATGTGCCGGACGTGCTGCGGCTGGTGGACCTGCTGGTGCTCGCCTCGATCGACGAGCCCTTCGGGCGCGTGGTGATTGAGGCGATGGCGGCGGGGCTGCCGGTCGTGGCGACCGATGCCGGCGGGGTGCCGGAGATCGTGGTGGAGGGGAAGACGGGGCTGCTCGTGCCTCCTGAAGCGCCCGAACCGATGGCAGACGCGATCGCGGCGCTGCTGGGCGACCCCGTCCGAGCCCGGGCGATGGGCGAGGCCGGCCGGAGGCGCGCGGTGGAGCGCTTCGACGTGCGCCGCGTCGCCCGTGAGGTGGGGCAGATCTACGACGAACTGCTCGGCTGCTGAGCCCCTCAAGACCTCGCCGCCTCCGAATCCGGGGGCGCCTCGCCCGGACGTCGTTCCGCGAATCTCACGAGGACTCTCATTCGCTGCGTCGAATCGCCTTCAACGGTAGCCCCAACGCGGGGTGGAGATCACGGTTCGACACAGGAGGGCGACGCGAGATGCCTGATTTCCCCGATCCTTTCAGTGGTGAGACGCCCGACCGGAAGCTGACCTTCAACGAGCTGATCCGCGCGATTCGGCTCAACCTCGCCGCGGAGCAGGAGGCCATCCACCTCTACACCGCGCACGCCGACGCCACCGACAACGAGCTGGCGAAGGCCGTGCTGCTGGACATCGCCGATGAGGAGCGCGAGCACGTGGGCGAGTTCCAGCGCCTGCTGAACATCCTCCTCGACGATGAGGAAGAGCTGCTCGCGGAGGGTGCCGACGAGGTGAATGAGCTGGCCGAGGAGCTCGGGATCGACGTCGGCGAGAAGTAGCCGACCCGGACACACCGCGGCATGATCGCGCCCCCGCCTCCGTGCGAACGTGGCGGGGGCGCGCTGGATCGTCACAGGGCGCACCGCTCGCGTCCGCTCGTCAGCTCAACTCGGCGCCAGGTAGATACCCACGAGCCTGTCATCCTCGAGGAAGTAGTAGACCAGCGCGTGCCCGGCCCGGTACGCGAGGACGGTCTCGGTCGCCGGACATTCCGGCGGGCGGTAGCCCTCCACGGGGTATTGCTCCGCGCTGACCTCGAGGAGCAATGATGGCTCTTCGTGGGTCCTTAGCCCGAGACGAAGCTGCTCCCCGGAGATCGCCTGAGTTGTCTGTGGCATCACGATGCCCGCCCACATGGCTCGCCAACTCGCCCGCGACCCCCGCCGCCAGAAAAGCCCGCGAGAACTCATCGCGGTGCTCGTAATAGGCGGCGAGGCCGGTGTGATGCGCCCAGTACGTCCAGCCGATGGCTCCCGCGAAGAGCGCGAGGATGGCCGTCACGAGCAGGATGGCATTCGCCTCTCGCCGCACAAGCGACGCCGGTCGAAGCCGCTCCGCGAGCACACTCGCAGCGATCGCACTGACAGCCAGTGCGCCCGCGACGAGAGCGAAGCTCAGCGGGGCGAGCGGATTACCCGCGGCTGTCGTCCACGGCCAGAACAGCCACGCGAGCCATGCCGTGCCGAGGGCGCCGCTCGCGGCGGCCGTCCACGGCCCCATGATCGCTGCCACCGCGACGGCGAGCGCCCAGAGCGCGGTGCGGAGGGCCAGCTCGGGGCCAGGCCCATCCGACACGGCGGGCCATGTCGTCGCAACCTGGAGCATCAGGGGATGAGCGATCAGGCTGCCCGCCCCCCACGCAAGGACGGCCCACGCGGTGCCGATCGCCAGTTCGAGCAGCCTGTGCCGCCGGATCACCTTCGCACCCTCCGGGCCGCCGGGCTTCGGGCATCTGTGCGAACGGGCCCCTCGTCTATCCGAACTGCGAGAAGACCGGCTCTCGCATCGGAAACTCTACCGCTCCCAGTAGGCGCCGCGCACGAAGCGCCCGCCCGCCGTCACTACCAGTGGCCGGTCGCCGGTGGTGTCCGCGACCAGTCTCTCGAGCGGCTCTCCGAGATGCCATCGCGCGCTCTCTCCGCCCTCGCGGTCGTAGATCGCAAGCGAGCCGTCGCGCGATGTCCGCGCGATGGCATCGCCGAGGACCGTGGCGTCTGTCACCTGGTTGGCAGCGTAGCGCACCCACAGGACTTCGCCACCGGCATCGAGCAACGCGACGAAGCCGCTGTGCGACGCAAGCGCAATCTCCGGTGAGCCATCGCCGGTGAGATCCGCGGCCGCGAGCGCAGCCACACGGTCATCGCCGATCGTCTTCGTCCAATGAACGCGGGCCATCTGGTCGTCCTCCGGCGAGACGGTGCAGGCGGTCACCCGCCCGTCAACATCACCGTAGAGCGCGTCGGGCAGTCCGTCTCCGCTCACGTCGGCGGTGGTGATGACGCTGGTGCCGCCGGTGGAGCTGCGCACCACGCTGAGGCGGTTGCGCCCGCTCCTGCTGAAATCCACGATGCGCTGCGAGAAGTACTCGTAGCCCGTGAGGAGTTCCTTCATCCCGTCGCCGGTCAGGTCCGCGGCGTCGATCGCGACGCCCCTGCTCCGCCAGACGATCTCCCACGGCCCGCCCCCGTCGTCCTTCACCTCGCCGGTGTTGTCCAGTACGTAGCAGAACGAGTTCTCGGCGGCGACCGCGATCTCGGGGATGCCATCGCCGTCGAAGTCCTCGATCAGAAGCGCGCGCGGATGTCCCTCGACCGCCCGCGCCACGCCGTACGCCTCGAAGAAGCGCCGCCACAGCACCTCGCCGCGGGCGCTGAGCACATGGAGGTGCGAGTCCGCGACACCTGCCGCCACCTCGGGCGCTCCGTCCATCACGACATCGCCGATCGCTATGTCATGGATCGCCGCGCCGAACTCATGGCGCCACAGTTCATCGCCTGCCGCGTTCAGCACCACCAGGCTCCCGTCGGCACAGCCCGAGAGGAACTCAGGGACTCCGTCGCCGGTGAGGTCGCCGGCCCGGAGCACGGTCACCTCCGCGGGCATCTCGACCTCGAACGCGGCGGTCATGTTACGTGTCGGCGCGGGCTCCTGCGGCGAGGCACCGGCCTGCGCGGCCGCCCACGCGCTCTGCCAGGCGGCCCTCAGCCCCGCGCCCATCGCCGCGAACTCGCCCGCGAGTTCGTGGCGGCCGGGCTGCAACTGCATGGCCGGGCCGCACCCCGAGACGGTGAGTGTCACAGGCGCATCGGTCTCGACGATGGCGTTGCCGGCCTCCACCTCGATCGCCAGTCGCACGGGCGCGCTCGCCTCAACGAGCGCCTCCCCGCCCGCGGTGAGACGCGTGCCGTCGATCAGCATCATGCGAGAGGGGCCCAGCACATACGAGCGCGCGTCGGTCGAGAGCCCGTCGAGGGAGAGGGCTCCCACCCCCGCGATCGCCTGCAGATCGCCCGCGATGACAATCGCCCCCTCAGCCAGCCGGCGGGTTTCGTGACGCGGCGTAGCCTCCGAGGTCGCGTAGAAGACCGTAGGCAGCACCATGCGCTCGCCCGGCTGAAGGTCCTCGCGTGATCCGTGGCTGAGCAACTTCGGCGTGCTGTCCTCGACGAACTCGTAACGCGCCCAGTTACCTGCGTCCTCAGGGTCGGTCGCCTCCGCAATCCTCTCCGCTCCCGGCGCGTGCAGGAAGAAATGCTCGCCCTGCTGCTGGACGTGCCAGGTGCGGTCATCGAGCGCGGTCAGGCCGAGGCTGCGGAAACGCGCCCTCACGTCGTAGCCGCCCGGCTCGATAGCGGTGACCTCATCGAAGAGCAGGAATGCGTCGCTGCCTCGGTCGAAGACGAGGTGCCGGTCCCAGTCGAGGCCTGTGTACGCGGCGGTGCGAGTGACGGTCGCGCCCCACGGCCCGGCGTCGAAATGCGCCTCGAGACTCGACAGGAACACCGGCGTGTCGCTCTCGGCGTCGCGCATGATGGTGAGCGTGTTGTGATCCTTCGGGTCTGGCTTGCGGTAATCGCCCTCGCAGAGCCACAGGCGGTTGTTGTCGGTGAAGCGAAGGATGGAGTTGCCGTCCCAGTGGCCATGATAGCCGCCGGAGATGCCGTCGAGCAGCAGATACGGCGCCGTCGGATCGACCTGATCGCGGAAGCTGATCTTGTCGAATGCCCGCTCCGGCTCCACCGCCGATTCCCCGGCGTAGTACTGATGGTACATCGGCTCCAGCGGGTGAACGTAGACGCCCATCAGGTCGCGGTAGTCGGCGCGCGAAATGTCGAGGCGGCCTCCGCAGGCCGCCGCCCACGTCTGCGCGTTGGCCTCCGGGGTGAGCGGGCCGTCGCCCGGTGAGTAGGCTCCGACGTCACCGTACCCCACGCCGGCCCCCATGTTGTCCACGCTCATCAGGCGCAGTTTCAGGAACTGGTAGATCATCGGCTGCTCGAACCATCCCCACCTGCCGGTCATCGCCGCGTAGCGCGCCATGTGGGCGGTCGTGATATCCATATACCCCCAGCAATCCTCCATCGGCTTGGAGCTGAGCAGCGGGCCCTCCATGAACATATCTGCCCAGCGCAGCCAGTCATCGGCCTCAGGCAGATCGTAGTACTTCCCGAAGTAGTCGCCCGCAGTTGCGATCGCGTACGCCGGGAATGTCTGGTGGTTGTGCGCGATCTGAAGCGGCCGCTGTTCGAGTATCTGGTAGATCTCCTCATCGGAGTGATAGCGGCCGTCCGCCCGACCCTCCGCGCATTCCCTGTCGAAGATTTGCTTGCACTTGCGCGCCATCAGCAGGATGAGGTTCGTCATCTGCAGGCGCTCGAGATCGGTGAAGCTCTCGTGGTGCTCGCGCTGGCTCCAGTTGCCGACGATCTTCTGAGTCTCCGCGTCGATGAAGCCGTCGTTGGGGACCTGCCGGATCGTGTCCGGCGAATCCAGGTATTCGAGGTAGCGATAGCCCAGCAGGACGAACGTGTCATCGGCGAAGTACTTCCAGTCGCGGTGCAGGCGCCGGATCGCGCCCTGCCGCAGCCACCTGCCGCTCTCAACGGCCACCTCGCGGTAGTGGTCGCGGTCATCAACGTAACCCGGCTCGGGCAGTCGCACCCACGGGAGCGAGAGCGCCTCACCGCCGTCGAGGCGCTCGATGACGGCGTCTACACTCGCGGTCACCTGCGCTTCATCCACGCCGCCGAGGACCACGGTGTTCACCCCGGTGCCCCGCGGCTCGATGTCAACGTAGATCTGCGGTTCATCCCCACCGGGTGGCGCGGGTATGAAGCTCCACGCCTCGGGCGAGGACCCCAGGATCGCGAAGTTGCTCTCTCGGTCGCCCAGTGCCACCACGCCGGTGGTGAGGAAGTGCTCCTCGGTGATCTGGTCGCCGCGAAGCACCTCCGGCCGCGCCCCGGCTCGTCGCTCGACCTCCGCAACGAGCCTCGCCGCCTGCTCCGCGTAGTGGCCGTCGTCGTCGATCGCGACAACGCACCGGGCCTCGCCACCGGTGGCAATCAGGGTGTCGCGCTGGAACCGGCGTAGTTGCGCGATCGGCTCGTTCAGCGTCAGCCGGTGGATGCGGATCGTGTCGAGGTAGACCCCGGGGCCCTCGGCGAGTGTCAGCGAGATCGTCGCAGGACCGTCGCCCGACCGGGTGAAGTGTGAGCGCTGCCAGGTGAAGACGTTGTTCGTCACCGCATGAGCGCGCATTGGCTCGTCGCCGCATCGCAACTCGACCTCGCTGAAGGTGTCGGGCTCCACCGCCAGTGAACGGACGCGGATCGTGTAATCACCGGCGGGCAGCGGGATCTCGAGCGTCAGCGTCTCGCCCGCCGCATCGAGCAGCGCAGCCCCTCCCGAGGCCCCCTCCACCTCGACGGGCTCGCCCGCCAGCTCTTCCGCCTCGATGGTGAAGTCCTGCGCGGGCAGAAGGCCCCCACCCTCCCCATCTGCGCCGAGAACGCGAATCTCATCGACGAACAGATAGCTCCATGCGGGGTGCCGGAAGCTCAGCCGAACGCGCTCGGCCCGCAGGCCCGGCAGGTCGCCTGCAAGGGTCAGCACCTGCGTCTCACCCGGCTCCCACGGTTGATCCAGCGCGACCTGCGTGACCTGCACCGGCACCTCGAACGGGAAGTCGGGGCTCACCAGCGCCACGTCGATGCGGTCGGGAGGCTCGATGTTGTCGGAGCGCGCGCAGACCGTCGCCTCGATGCGATCCACGCGTTTCGCTCCATCGAGGTCGATCTCAACGATGATAGGATCCCGGTAGCTGGTTTGTCGCCATCCGACCCACTCGCCAGCCCGGTAGTCATCCGGCCCGGCGACGCCGTCGGTCAACTGCCCCCTGTAGAACGCCCCATCGACGAACTCCTCCGGCCCGGCGTCGTCGGCGTAGGAGGTTGCGGGGGCCGGTACCGCCATGTAGGGCCGGTGGAGCGCGTGATTGGTCATCCTTTCCTGCGCAGATGACGTGCCGGTCAACGTGAGCGCAAGGATCAGTCCCGTGATCAGGAGCGTCCCTCTACCCGTCCGCAACATGCTGCTGCCTCCGCGTGTGAGATTGACACATGCATCCACCGCTCCCACCGGCTGCCCCGCGCCCTGCGTGCGATCGCGGATGGGAGCAGGCCTGCCGGCGGTAGTGTCGCCGGTGCGGACTCAACCTTCCGGCAGTATGTAGAAGTTGTCGATCCACAGCTCCTGCCCCCGGTCCTCGGTCCAGTCACAGAAGAGCATCGTGCGATACAGGTGCGTCACCTCGGGCGCCACCTCGCGGATCGCCCGCAGATCCACCGTCACCTCGTGCCAATTGCCGTCATCGATCAGCCGCTGCATGCCCGCGTCAACATACCCGCCCGCGCGGTGGGCCTCGGTCCCGGCCAGCAGCCAGCCCGAGGGCATCTCCTCGGCGGGGAATGGCTCCACGATCAGCGCCACCGGCACACCCTCCGGGATGCGGTACTGCAGGCGCACGATCGGGTAGCGATCAAGCTCCCAGACACCCGGCGCGACCTGCCCGGCAGTGCGGTTGCGCTTGCTCGGATCATAGCTCAGGTGGATGCACTTGCCCTCGCCATCGGGGCGCTCGACGTGCGCGAAACCGGTCTGATGGCCGCGGTAGAACTTGAACTGATAGCCCCACTGTGTCTCGCGCGTCGCGTCCTCGAAGTCCCCGGCCACCAGCGGCGCGTCCGGCTCCAGTGGCACCTGCACGCCCACGAAGACCGTCTCCACCCAGCGCTCACCGTTGTCGAACTCGGCGCGCACCACCACGCCGTGGTCTCCCACCTCATCCCACGCGTGCACGGGCTCCGCCTCGGTCGAGTACGTCCCGTCGCGGAAGTCCCAGCGTACCGCGGTGAGCGTCTTCCCGAGCGTGTCGAGGCTGAAGCGCACCGGCTCGCCGGGGCTCGCGTAGGTCGGCTCGCCGATCGCGACAAACCGCGCCGGGTGCGCCAGTCCGTGCTCATACGCGCCGATGTCGGGGGCCTCGCCGGCCCACGGCAGGCTCACCGGCATCCCGTCGGTCCAGCTCACCTCGCGGTCGAGGTGCAGGATCGCGGGCTGGTCGTAACGCAACTCGATGTGTTCGATGCGCGCGAGATTGTCTCCCTCGCCGATCGCGATCCAGTCGCCCGGCTCGCCCTCGATGCCGAAGCCGTCGTAGAAGGGCACACCGTCGGTCACTCGCAATGCCCGGCCCTCGCCGCTGCCCATCGCCAGCGCCAGCGGCGCGCCCGCGTCGATGCACGGGCTCTCGGGCCCGATGCGCAGGTCGCCATTGTCGAGGTCGAGCAGCATCGGGTCGGCGTCGATGTTCTGGTGGAACTCCGACCAGTAGTCGCGTCGCACCGTCGTGCGCCGGTCGGCCTCCTCGATCGGCATGAACTCGCCGCGGTACTCGACGACGTTCTCTCCCGGCTCGGTCCCGCCGATCACGTTCCGGAAAACCCGGTTGTCTCCGCTGCAGCTGTCGGCGTAGCGAAGCTGAACGTCGCCTCCGGCCCAGTCGTTCCGGTAGAAGATGTTGTTCATGACGTCGTTGGACGAGATCGCCAGCCCGCTGAACTGCCAGCCGTAGCCGAGATTCCCGGCGATCGTGTTGTTGTAGATCCGCGAGTTGATCAGCGTCATCGGCCGGTGGCGCAGGTGAGTTGGTGTCGCGCCCGCCGAGAGGTAGCTCGATGAGTTCAGCGGCGTGTGCAGGTTCCCGAAGGTGAGGTTATGCCGGAAGATGCTGTCGCGGTAGAGATTCTTCGCCCGGCTGTCGGCGGAGTACCCGCTGTCGCGGGCGCGGGTGATGACGTTTCGCTCGATCAGCAGCCGGGCCGATGACCAGAACTCGTAGTTGCGCCCCCACGGATTCTGAAAGCTGTTGGCCCGCACCACCACGTAGTTCGAGACCGTGATCTGCATCGGGCTGTGCCCGACGCGCTCGAATGAGTTGCCCTCGATCAACACATGCGAGCACTCGGTGATCCCCCACATGTTCCCGGTCACCCGGTCCTTGCTGAAGACATTGTCGAGCAGCCTGACCTGCTCGGAGCGCGCGATCACGGCGGTCGGGGCGGCGTCGCGCATCACGCAGCCGCCAATGGTCAGGTGGCTGCTGTCGCCGACGTTCACCCAGCCGCCCGCCCCGCCCGGGTCGATCCGAAAGCCCTCGATCAGCACGTGGGCGCGGTCGCTGAACTCGATCGCGGAGATGCCCGCGCCTCCGGTGAGAGTCGCCGCAAGCGGCTGCTCGGAGCGGTACACGATCGGCGCGTCGGCGGTGCCGCTGCGGGCGGGTGCGATCGAGCCGCTGTATTCGCCCGGCAGAAAGACCGCGCTGTCGCCGGGCTGCAGCGCCTCGTTGGCGCGCTCAAGGCTCCGCCACGGGGCCTCGCGTGTTCCCGGGTTGGCGTCATCTCCTGAGGGTGCGAGGAAGTACTCCGCTCCCTCCGTTACCGCGCAGGTCAGGGCAACCATCAATACTCCTGCCGAGAGAACCATCGCGCTCTGCATCGTGTCACGCCTCCCGAAGCCTGATGCGCGCATCCCGTCTGACACGGCCGATCGCGCCCGGCGTCTGCGATTGTGAGGAATGCGGCATCGACCTCACATTTCAGCCACTATGTACAAGTTGTCGAACCAGAACTCCTGCCCCTCGGCCTCCCGCCAGTTCGTGTAGAAGATGAACTGCCGCAGGTGCTGCAGTTCGGGGTAGGCCTCCCGCATCTGCCGCACATCGATCTCGACTGTGTGCCACCGGCCGTCATCCGTCAGCGAGTAGGCGTCAAGGTCGTCGTAGCGCGTCGCGCGCGTCGGTGTCCCGCCGAGCGTGAAGCCGCTCGGCCGATCCGGCGCCGAGAAGGTCGTGAACTCCAGCGCCACCGGCACGCCCTCGGGGATGCGGTAGTCGAAGCGCAGGATGGGGTAGCGATCGACATCCCACGCGCCCGGAGCCATGTCCGCGGTGCTCCGGTTGGCCTTGCTCGCGTCGTAGAACAGGTGCATGCACTTGCCCTCGTCGCCGGGCCGCTCGACATGCGCGTATCCGGTCTGGTGGCCGCGGTAGAACTTGAAGTGGTAGCCCCAGTGGGTTATGTAGGTCTCATCTTCGAAATCCGCCGCGACGAACGGAGCGGCGGGATCAACCGGCTCCTGCACCCTGACGAATACCGCGTCGAGGCCCCGGCTGCCGTCGGTGAAGGTCGCGCGCACTGTGACACCGTAGTTCCCCGCCTCGCCGAAAACATGCGACGGCTCCGGCAGGTGCGAAATCGCTCCGTCATCGAAGCGCCAGGTGATAGTGGCGATCTCGCCGCCCTGCGGGTCGATGGTGAATTGGACGACCTCCCCCGGCTCGAGGGTAGCCGGGTCCGCCATCGCGATGAGGCGCGGGTGGTGGTCGAGGCCGTGTTCGAATGCCCCGATATCCGGCGCGTCACCCGTCCAAGGCAGGCTCACCGGCATCTCGTTCTCCCACGTGACCTCCCGGTCGAGGTGCAGCAGCGCGGGTTGATAGTAGCGAAGCTCCACGCGCTCGATTTGCGCGAGGTTGTCACCGGTGCCCACGGCGATCCAGTCGCCCTCCTCGCCCTCGATGCCGAAGCCGTCGTAGAACGGCATGCCATCGTCCACGGGCAACGCCCGGCCGGTCCCCGAGCCGATCGCCCAGGTGAGGGGAGCGCCCGCATCGATTGCCGCGCTGTCCGGGCTGAGGCGATAGTCGCGGTTCTCTGCATCGACGAACGCCGGGTCGGCGTCCACGTTCCCCTGGAACTGCGACCAGAAGCCGCCGTACATGCGCGTGTTGCTGTTGGCCTCCTCGGCGGTCCACAGGTCGTCGTCGAACCGGATCTTCGCCTGACCGGGCTCAAAGCTGTGGAAGAGGTTGTTGATGAATCGCGGATCGCGAGAGTGCATTTCAGGAGTGTCCACGTGGACATGCCCGCCCGCCCAGTCGTTACGGTAGAAGATGTTGTTCTGGAACAGATTGCGCACCATCGCTCCCCCGCCCACGTTCAGCACGTATCCCTCACGGTAGCCGAGGTTGTCGGCGAAGACATTGTGATACCAGCGGTTGTTGATGTTCATGAACGGCCGCCGCTGCATGCCGGTCGGGGAGATCGAGGGTACGTAGTTGACCAGCGACCAGGCAGCGCCGAGGTTGTCGAAGATGCGGTTGAAGCGGATGATGCTGTCCTCATGCGAGGTCTGCGAGACGCTCCCGGCCGACCCGCCGCTGTCTCTCGCGCGAGTCATGATGTTGCCCTCAAAGAGGATGCGGCCGCCGTTGCGCACGGTGTGGTTGCGGCCGAACTCGTTGTGCAGCACGTTTCCACGTACCACAACGTTGTTGCTGTAGTTGATCGTCAGCGTGTTATGCCCCGAGCGCGAGGTTGAGTTGCCTTCGAAGACCACGTGGCTGCTGTGCAGAATGTTCACCATGTCCGTGCAACGAGGGGCGGCGCGGTCGAACACGTTGTCGAGCAGCCGCACATGCGAGGAATCCCTGACTGTGAAGTTGTAGAACGACCCGCCGCCGATCGCGCGCATCTCGCACCCGCTGACGGTTATCTGCCGGGAGTCGGCGATGCTGCCCCAGTCCGCGCGATCGGCGCCATCAACGAAGAAGTCCTCGATGGCGATGTGCTCGTGGCCGTCGAGCAGGATGGCCCCGTCGCTCGCCTGCGGAATCAGCCGCGCGGCCCTCGGCTCATCGGAGCGATAGACGATCGGGGCATCCGAGGTGCCGTTGTTCGCCGGTGCGATGGCGCCGACGTACTCACCGGGCAAGAAGACCGCGGTATCGCCCGGTTGCAGGGCTTCATTGGCCTTCGCGAGCGTTCGCCAGGGGGCCTCCCGGGTCCCCTGGTTCGCGTCATCGCCTGTCGGTGACAGACAATACTCCGCGGCCCACAGGGGTGACGCGGACGCGGCGATCAGCAAAGCCGGGGTTAACACCATCAGATAGCGCATGTGATTTCGGCTCCTGGTACCGTCGTAGTTGCGCAGAGGAACGGGCCCCGTCCCTGAGGCGATCCACTTCTACGGGCCGGGGCCTGTGTCGGATCATCCCGGGCCCTGTCGGTGCCGGGCGGGCAAGAGTCCACGTGGGTGGTTTTGTGCAGTCAAACCAATTCCTGACACGTCTGGTCTGCGCCCCGGCACGACCGGCGAGCAGGTTCTCTCGAACTCAGAAGTCGCGACTGAGGAGTCCATCGAACCATCCTCGGGCTTCCACTTCCTGTCACTCCAATGCCATAGACCTCGGAGGAGTCAGGTCAGGCAGGAGCCTCCCGAAACGGCGCTATGGCTTACCACCACGCTATCTCGCGGCTCCTGCCAGAATCCTTTTATCTACCTGATGAGTAATCCGGGTTAGGGAAATGGTGAGCTCTGACGACATCTCTGCCGCCGCACCATGAGCGTGAAAGCACCGTCTTCTCTGGCAACCCCATCTGTGCCGGTATCAGGTGCTGATCTGAATCCCCCCGACCAGTCACCGCTCGTTCGTCACTTCCCTTGCCTCCAGGTAGCCAACTCGCAGTTGGATGTCCTGTAGTACAGGTCCCGGTGCGCAACCAGCGGCAAGTACTACCTCAACTTCATTCGTACCCCGCAATACCCACTCAGGGTTCGGCACGTAAGCGAGGCCACCCTCGTCAATGCTACCCTCCAGTCCATGGCCATTGAGTGTCACTGAGAGGTCCTGCGCTCCCGCCAAACCTTCTACCTGAAGGCGCAGCAGCAATTGGGGCATGATGTCCTGATTCTTCCCCCATAGCACGTCTTCGCCGATAGCCAGTGGGAGCACTACGCGCTCACCTGGATTCAGAGGCATCGGGTACTCCGGGCTGAGGGTAGGCACCCGCAGAAAACGATCGCCTTCGGCGAGATGCGTGCTGATCAGGCTGAAGCCGGCCGTGCCGTTGCAGTAGTAGACCTTGTCGAGCTTCCTCAGTGTCTGGGGGTCGCCCAACTCCCGCCACTGCGGCGACAGAGGAGTGAAGAGGTTGAACATGTGAATGCCGTCTACACCCGCGTTCCAGGCATTCATGGCGCGAGCGCGGTACGCTTCAGGCCTGCTCCGCGCCCGGCGGCCGGGGGTGGGCTTGCGGCCCTCATTGTGCAGCGAGGCGTAGATGGGCACCCCATGCCTGTGCGCCAGTGTGACACTCTCCTCCAGAGGAGACAGCTCGAAGTCGCCTCCTACTATGAGCAGGTCGGTCAGCCCCTCCTCAAGCCACCGCTCGACATCCAGTCCTATCGCGTGGCAGAACCCGATGGAGTCAGGGACGCGCACCGCGATCAGGAGCGGACGTCCGCGCTTGCTGGCCTCCTCATCCGTCATGAGGTAGACGCGCCGCACAAACTCAGTCATCGCGTCACGTTCATCCTGCGTCACGGGCTGTCCCCACGCCTGGCTATTGAACATCACGGGGCTTCGCATGAAGTCGAGTTCAACACCATCGACATCGTACTCCTGGCAAACTTCCTGGATGATCAGGAAGGCTCGCTCTCGAATCGGCTCCTGCCCGAAGTCGACGCCACTCCAGGCACCATACGGGGGGCGCTGGCGGGGTGTCCCGAAGAGATACTCCGGGTGGTCTCTCTTGTATTGAGGCAGCATCAACGAGATGTCAGCATCGTGGATGTCGTTCATCCGCATGGACCAGAAGATCTCCAAGTCATGGCCGCGACAGAACTCGACCATCACCTGCAGAGGGTCGGTTCCCTGCTCGATGAGGGCGCCGGTGATGTTCATTGCCAGTTGCGGCTCCTCGCGAACAGGTTCTGTGCAAACCTCCGCGATATTGCTGTTGTGGTTGAGGAAGTTGAAGCTGAGGGTATCGCAGTAGAAGATACTGTCCACCTGCGAGCCCAGCAGCGGGGTAGTCCGAAGCTCCAACATGGCTTCAGGCGTCGGCGTCGGGCACATCATGCGGGCGTCGTTGCCATCATTATTGAAGATGATGCGGCGCTGACGGTGCGCTGCCTCGTTCCTCAGCTGCCTCATCTCCTCCGCACCCTCCGCCGACATCGGGCAGGAGAGCGTAAGGAGCACCAACGGCATCCACGTGAGTAGCCGAATCATGCCGGTTCGTCCTCTCGCAGCAGGCTCATGGCCTGGTCTCTGCTCCCATCGAGGGGCCGCCCAACTCGAGCGCAGTAGTGGCACTCCAGAAGCCACGATGCAGCCCGCGGTTCCTGTCTTCACTGGGCCCGATTGCCACCGTCAACGTCACGAGCTCGATTGTGTCTTGAGCTTCAAGGTTACCGTGTTCGACAGCGGCCTTAGCCACCCACCAGTTCTCTGGCAGCACGACTGGACCACTCATTGTAGAACCCCCGGAGGATCGACTTCATTGGTGACCTGCCCCCACAAGTGATACCAGTCGCAGTGTGGTACTGAGTGGCCTGTCATGCAGCCCTGGGTGGAGGGCTGAGCGGAGCGAAGCCCGGAGCCCAGGGCTGGCGCGCCTCCGGGGCAGGGGGACGGTAGCCCAGTGCGCTGTGCGGTCGCACCGTGTTGTAGTGTTTCCTCCACCGCTCCACGAGCACCTGCGCCTCCCACAGCGTATCGAAGATCTCCACGTTGAGCAGCTCGTCCCGCAACTTGCCGTTGAAGGACTCCACGTAGCCGTTCTCCCATGGACTGCCCGGCTCTATGAAGAGCGTCGGGACCGTTGTCGGACCTGATGTAGTCCGGGGCGCCGCGCTGAGCGAACAGATCCGTCAGCCGCTCCAGCACGCGGTCGCTGCTCAGGCGCCTGTCCACGTCGATCGACAGACACTCTCGCGTGAACTCGTCGATGATCGTCAGCATCCGGAACGTGCGTCCGTTGTGGGTGCGATCCTGCACGAAGTCGTAGCTCCACACGTGGCCCGGATACGCTGGCCGCAGGCGCACGCAGGAGCCGTCGTTGAGCCACAGCCGGCGCCGCTTTGGCTGCTTCTGCGGCACCTTCAGGCCCTCCTCGCGCCAGATCCGCTCCACCCGCTTGTGGTTCACATGCCAGCCCTCGTTCACCAGCAAGCCGGTGATCCGGCGGTAGCCGTAGCGGCCGTACTGCTCCGCCAGCTGAACGATCCTCGCCCGCAGCCTGGCCTCGTCATCGGCCACCACTCGCTTGCGTCGCTGGGTTGAGCGGGCATGGCCCAGGACTTTGCACGCGCGCCGTTCCGAGACAACCCTATGTCCAAGGACCTCACGCACATACACCACTGCCGCCCGGCGCTTGGCCGGGCTCAGAAGTTTCCCGAAGCCGCCTCTTTCAGGATCGAGATATCCAACGCCTGGTCGGCCACCAGCTTCTTGAGCTGCGCGTTCTCTTTCTCCAGCTCCTTGAGCCGCTTCGCCTGGTCCACGCGCATGCCGCCGTACTCGTTGCGCCACCGGTAGTAGGTCTGGTCGGTGAGGGCCGCCCGCAGCGCCAGACCACTTCGACTTAGCGACGATTGTCTCCATGCCAGGGATCTACTGCAGCGCCTCGATGGCGCGCGCCACGCCAAGTCGCACCGCTTCGAGGATCTCAGGATCCTCCGAATACAGATGGATCGAGGTCAACAACTCGTTCGGCACCTCCTGCGCAGCACGTGCAGCGGCCGGCGCGCCGCCTGCCGCCACGCGCTGATCGAGCACCTGCCAGTACTCGTAGTCCTCGATACCGTCTCGTATATTCTCAAGCCGTACCGTGCTTAGTGGTCCGTTCGGGCCTGCGCAGATCAGTTGGCCGTCACCGTCCGGAAGGTTGTCGCGGTACACGGGATTCCAGTCGGTGATCGGGCCGCCTGTGATCGGGCTGTCGTTGGACGTCCACCCCGCCACGCGGTAGTACAAGAACCCATCCACGTCGTACTTGCGGGCCGCCGCTCCCATGAGAAGGCGCGAGCGGATCGCAGGGTACTGCAGCAGCCAGTTGAGGGCACCGGGATCGCGGGGGACCACGCAGACATACCACCATGCCTGCTTGCCCAGTTCGCGCCCCTGCTCAATCTTCGCCCGATCCTCGTGATAGACCGGAGTTAGCGGAACCCAGATGTCGAGATGGCGCGAGACGGCGGAGTCATCCAGACCATAGCCCCGGTCGTAGCCTGTGGTCATCAGCGGGATATCGGGGAAGGCGGCCCTCATCACCTCGACCGCCCGCCCGAGGGTATCGAAGTCGTCGGTTTCGTCAAGAAAGTAGACGGCCGCACGATCCATCGGCCAATCGGCGTCGCGCATCCGCTGCACCTCAGGCCGGAGCATCTCCACGTAGGCTTCGAGGTACTGCTCCCAGTCCATGCCGTCCCATGGTTCGCGGTTCAGAGCCCACTGTGGTGCCATCACGTAGCCGACCGTCCACCAACCGGAGCCTCGCTCACGCAATCGGCGGAGCGCGTCCGCGCTCGCAAGGTGTGAGACCTGGTCCTCCGGCGCCTCACCGGTCGGGTGACTTCGGTAGAGGTTGCCCACGGCCATGCGGTGATCAAGGAACATGTCGAAGAAACGCCACGCGAAGTCCTCGTCATAGCGGTCCTCGTAGAATCTGCTGAAGAACCCCTCACTCATACCCCAGACGGTCCTGAGGCTCTGCTCGACAGGCAGGCTGAAGTCGAAAACCTCGATGTGCAGTCGGACAGTCCGCTCCCCGACCCCCTCCGCGCGCACGACCAAATCGGCCTGATGGATGCCTGCGGGAGTGCCCGTCTCGGCATGCACATTGACCCAGAGCGGGCGCACCTCACCGCGCGGCACCTCGTCGAGAACCGTCAGGTAATCAAGAAGTGGATCGGGCCACCAGGCGGTGTCTGGTCGCACGTCGGCGTAGGCAGGCTGGCGTTCTCGCACGTACCCCACCGGCGCCACCGATACGCTCAGCCCAGGTGTCGCCAGGCCCCGTACCTCCCACGTCACATTGCGCAAATCCGTCCGCAACGGCACGACGATCACCTGCACACCCTCGTGCTCATTGCCCGCGAGGCGGACTGCCGCGGTGTCATCAAACCTGGCGTCGAGCAACCGAGCTTCGCGAAAGACCTTCACCATCGGCCACTGCACCGCGAGTGCAAACTCGCCGGGGCCGCCGCGCAGTTGTGCGAACTCGCGGCCCCGCTCAACCGCCAGCGAACGCGACAGCACCGCGAGCGCCACCCGCTGGTTGTCGAGAAGATCGCGAGCACGTTCAAGCGCCTCCCGGCCGCCCGTTCGCTCGGCGCCCGTCCGCTCCAGCGACGTCTCGAGTTGCGCAAGTCGCCGCGATGTGCTACCGGGAAGGCCGAGGCGCGACATCTCCGCCCGGGCCTGCTCCAACTCGCCGCGGGCCACCGCCAGCACCTCGTCTGCCCGCTGCGCAGCGAATCGCTCCAGCGCCGCCTCATCATCGGCCACCGTCAAAACGAGGCGAGGGCGCTCGTCAACACATTGATACTCACTGCTGCGAAAAGTCACCATGTCGCCCGGTGAGGCGGCCGGTTCGGGCCACAGCCGCAGCCCCGCATTGGTTTCCGGCCGCTCGATCCAGCGCTGCACCACCTCAGCCGGCAGCTCGAAGAGAATCTCATCACTGCTCCGCGCGGCGACCGTGGCGGATGCCGTCCAATCGAGGCTGTAGTCTACGCCCGGCTCACTTGCCCCGGGCATGCCGGCCCAGCGGCGATCATCGTAACTCAGGAAGCTCCAGGAGGGCGCTTTCGGCGTGGGAGCCCGGGTGCCATCGCCATCTCCCTCAATCCAGCCGGCGTTGTCCTGCGTCAGCTCGTGCAGCTCGACACGTAGATCATGGTAGGGATAGATGCCACCCGCGGCGGTCAAGGCGACATGCGCCGACCTCACGCGGATGGCTGGAGGCACGTCGCTGAGATCAAAAGCGACGATGGCTGCCTGCTGCTCATTCCAACGATTGATGCCTGTTGCGAACGACGGGAAGTCTCCGTAGTTGACGTTGGCTACCGAGCCGGTGGAGTAGAGCAGCACGTCGGCGGTTCCGGCATAGGCATCCAGCCCGTCCTGAAGCACGATCTCTACTTCGGCGGCGCAGGCCGTAACGAACGCCAGCCCCAGCACACCTGTCAGCAGCACCGCGGCCGACCGTCCATATCGCCTTGCAAACATGTGGCATTCTCCCTGCGGCGAGCTATCGCACCGTCTGCGGTTGGACTGAGGGCGGTTCAGCGGGCATCCCCCCGGCGGCGCCTGCGTACGCGTCCGGCCTGTCTACGCTCAGCCCTGCAGCCTCCGGATGAGCGCCTCACGCACCTCCGCCGGCAGCGCGGCGAGCACCTGGGCGTGTTCATCCACCAGGCGGCCCGCGGCCCGGCTGTTCAGTTCGGTCATCCCCTCGGCTCCGAGACGTTCTCGAGGAACACCACGAAGGTCCTGCCGCCGACCGCGTTGCCCTCCTGCGCGCGCCACGGCTTGCCGATGAGGTCGGGCCGGCCGTTGCCGGTGAAGTCGGCGACCACGACCTCATGGCCGCCGAGGTTCGCGTCGAGGATCACGTGCTCCTGCCACGCGCCTCCCGATCCGTCAAGGTTCTCCCAGATGTACCAGCGCGGCTCCGCCTCCCCACCCACCGCCTCCATCTCGCAGGTGAAGATGTCGAGGTCTCCATCGCCATCGAGATCGAGCACCTGGAGCGAGTGATAGGCGCCCCGGCGCACCGGATCGGCGTTGGGCACCTCGTGGCGCTGCCAGCGGCGGCCGTCGCCATCGAGATTCTCCATCCACCAGATTTTGCCGCCGGGGATCTCGGCGTCAACGAACACGATGTCGCTCAGTCCGTTGCCGTTCATATCGCAGACGACGCTCTCGGTGGCGTTGAACGTGAACGGTTTCTTGAAGTCATCCGGCGGCGGCGTGCTCGGGCCGATGCCGACCGCCTCCCACTCGCTGCCGTCGCCGCGAACGTTGCGGAACCACACATCGGTACGGACCACGTCGAGCGCGCCGTCGCCATCGACGTCGCCCAGCGAGGCTCCGGCATGCACGGGCGGCCCGATCCGCGTGCAGGGCCACGGCCGGGATGGATCGTCGGGGATGAGGTACCAGCGCAGGTCGTTCTGATCGGACATGGTCACGATCTCAGGGCGGCCGTCACCGTTGATGTCGCCCGCAACCACGTCATGCACGGCCTGCAGCTCGGGGTCGAAGACGAAGCGCTCGAACGGCGTCCCGGAATCCCCCGGATTGCGGTACCATGCACCTCCGGTAACCAGATCCGGCCTGCCGTCGCCCTCCACGTCAACCACGCATGCGCCGACATCCGAGGGCGAGTCCTCGCCGATCACATGCCGCGTCCAGCGGTCGGGGCTGTGGTACCTGTAGAAGAAGATCGTCCCGCCGCGCTGGCCGGTGATGAACTCCGGCCGCCCGCAGGCGTCGAGGTCCACCGCCGCGGTCTGCCCGTACGCTCCCGGCGGCAGCTCGGTGTCGATCAGGTGATGGCGGAAGGCGAACTTCTCGCTCGGCATAGCACTCACTCCCTGGGCCCACCGGACTTCTGGGGAAGTGGTGACCGAAGTTGGCGTTGGGGGTCACCTCTCACCGTGTGAGCTGTCTCCTGGTGCAGTGTACCTCCTGCCGCATCGCTGTCAAGGATGCGCCGGGCACTTTCGGCGGAGAGATCTGTCCTGGACAGTGAAGCTGACGATCCGGCGGATAACGCTGAAACCTCGCGCTCAGGACGGCTGACCGCGAGATGTGCCGTGCAGTGCGAGACGATTACGCGTCCGTGGCCGGACGTGTACGCACCGCCGACCTGTGTGTGTTGGCTGGATCATCGGCGCACCGGGCAGGCGCACTCCGGCTCCGGCGCGCGGCTTACCACGACCTCGCAGAGGTCGTCATGTCGTCATGAAGACAGCGGAGCGAAGCGACACCGCTTCGTCGTGCTTCCGTAGGAGGCTTGCTTGCAAGCCATGGCGGTGGACCAGCCTGCGAGGCTCCGTGGGAAACTCCTCGGGTGCATCGAGGTGTCCAGCGGTGGCACCGGCGGAGTTTTCCATGGAGAGCAGGCTGAGGCGTCCGCCGCTCATCAGTGTCGTTAGCGCCGCGCGGGTTCGCCCGTGTTGCCCTCCGGGAGACCTATTCCGACCAGCGCGGCATCCGGCTGGCCCGGTCGTTGGCGCCGTCGTGGACGTCCGCTTGTCGGGCGGCCACAGCGGCGCACAAGTCCTCAGCCGCCCCCACTCGGGGAACAGCAGCAGGATCACCCACAGCAGCAGGATCACCCACAGCAGCAGGATGTGCCACCGGATGGCACACCGGGGAAGAGGGACAGAGGGAGAGGCTCCGCAAATAGCGTCAGTAGCGTCACCCTGGCAGGAGACGGGACCCGGTTACCCCAACTCCACCGAGGGCACGCCCGTGACGTCCGATGGCACAATGGAACATGCGGCGTCACACCCACCAGCAGCGAAGCACACCCGCGTCTCACCCGCGCCACCCGCGGCTCACCCGCACCCGCGAACACCTCTCACACACGCGCGCGCGTAGGCGGTTGTTAACAGCCGTTAACTGCCGTTGGCTGTTAACTGCCGTAGGTCGTTAACTGCCGTTGCGGCCGTCCACGCCGTTCATGCTGTTCATGTCGTTCATGTCGTACCCTCACAGAGCCAAGTAAGAACATGGTCCCTAATCCACGTCGTTCCCCCGTTCCGTTGTCGTTGTGTCGTTGTCGTAGTCGTTGTCGTTGTCGTGGGGTGCCCCGCGGGGGGGAGGGGGGTAGTTCGCATACGCCAGAGGCCGTCGGAAGGGGGGGACTGACTTCGCGTGCGGTGTATTTTTTTGTGGAGAATTTTTGCAGAGCCGCCAGTTGTGGGTGTGCAGGGATCTACCCCGCAGCGACCACGGTGGTACGCTGCAAGGGATCGGGATGTCCAGGCGGCCTCGTGCGCAGGGCCTCACCGGCTCCGACAATCTCCACTATCGCATAGCGTCGAACGAATGTTCGGCCCGTAGACGCGTTTTCTCTGCGACCGGTCCCATCCCCTCGAATCATGCCACGCGCGACGTTCTGACGCATTCCGAGACCACCAGTGGGGAGACAGGCGGGTAATACACAGCCGGACTGGCGATTTCGTTGGATTATCTGGCCGATGGCGCTCCGATCAACTCCGCTGCTCGTCAGCGGTCCGGTATCTCACCCGACCGTCCGAGCGGACATATTATCGGCTTCGCCGTGCTGGCAGTCCCCGCATCGACTTGCGCGGATCCTCGTTGTGGCCTCAGGTGACGATGTTCAGACTGCTTCTCGTTTTGTGATACAACAGCATACGTCAGTACAGCAATCTTGATGAACGCCGCAGGACAGAGCCGTATCAGTCTGGGGTACGTGCGCGTGTCGACCAACAAGCAGGCGGAAAAGGGACGGTCGCTGGAGGATCAGCGTCGGCGACTGAAGTCCTACTCTGAGTGGAAGCTTGAGATGGAACTGCCAGACGAACAGATCTACGGCGACCCGGGCATATCCGGAACATGGATGGTGCACCAGGTCCCTCTTCCCGGGGCACGGGTGCGGCCTCAACTCTCGGATCGTCGATCGCTGCCTGCAGGGAGGAGTAGAGGCTCTTGTCATTGACACCATCGATCGCCTCGGTCGAGATCCGTACGTGTGTATGGGAATCCAGCGGCACCTGGAGCCTTACGGCACCCGGGTTCTCGTGGCGGATGGAGATCATGATTTCAGCAACCCGGAGGACGAGCTGGTCCTGACTGTGCAGATGGGTATCGCCCGTTCCGAGATCCAAAAGATGAGCCGGCGGTCTACGCGCGCGCAGGCCGAGCGGCGCGCTGCCGGCTATCCGCCGTGGGGGAAGTTGCCCTTCGGCTGGCGGTGGCTGACCGAAGAGGAGTTCCGCGCATCGGGCGAGCCGTTCAAGGGCATTGCGCGTGTGGACGCGGAGGCGGATTGGGTCAGGTGGATATTCGACCAGTACCTGCGCCGCAGGCGTGTGATCCTCGATATCTGCGCTGAACTCAACGATCGGGCAGTGCCGTTTCGCGACAGCGACCTCGCGTGGCAGGCGTGGCGGGTTCGAGAGGTTATGGACAAGTTCACACATGCGGGTCTGGTCCAGGACAATGAGGGGGAGCTGTGTCCCGGTGTGCATTTCGAGCAGCGCATCATCGATCCCGATGTCTGGCGCGCAGTTCAGGATCTCAGGGCCGAGCGGAGCACGCGCGGTCCACGCGCGCTCTCCCAGAGGGACGCACCGCTGCTGGGTATCATACGCTGCGGCGCGTGTGGTCGGCGCCTGCAGTTGCACAGAGATCGGGAAGAGACGGTCTACTACGTCTGCCCGAAACCCCAGGAGGGAGAGGATCGGGTTTGCCCCGGCGTGAACAAGCGCACCGACACCGTCGAGACCGCCGTGGCGGACTTCATCCGCCAACGCTCCCACGGTAAGAGCATATCCCTCTCGGTATCCGAGGTTATCAGCGAAGACATTGTTGTACCAGCGATTGTTGATATTCACAAAAGGCCTGCGCTGCATCCCGGTGGGGGAGATCGAAGGCACATAGTTGGTGATGAACCATGGGGCGCCAAGGTTGTCGAAGACGCGGTTGTACCGGATGATGCTGTCTTCGTGCGCTGTTTGAGATACGCTGCCTGCCGACCCGGCGCTGTCGCGGGCCCGAGTCATGATGTTGGCCTCAAAGAGGATGCGGCCACCGTTCCGCACGGTGTGATTGCGGCCGAACTCATTGTGCAACACATTCGAGCGAGCAACCACATAGTTGCTGTAGTTGATGGTGAGCGTGTTATGTCCGGCGCGAGCGGCCGAGTTGCCCTCGAAGACCACGTGGCTGCTGTGAAGGATGTTCACCATGTCCACCGGGCGGGGATTCACGCGGTCGAAGAGGTTGTCTAGCAGACGTACGTGCGTGGAATTGTCAACGACGAGATTGTAGAAAGAGCCCCCGCCGAAAGCGCGCATCTCGCACCCGCTCACGGTGATGTGTTGGGAGTCAGCAATAGTCCCCCAGTTGGCGCGGTCGGCGCCATCGACGAAGAAGTCCGCGATGACTATGTGCTCGTGACCATCGAGGAGGATCGCTCCATCCTCGGTCTCAGGGATCAGCCGCGCGGCCCTTGGCTCTTCGGCACGGTAGACGATCGGCGCATGCGAAGTCCCGTTGTTCGCCGGCGCGATTGCCCCGATGTACTCGCCGGGAAGGAATATCCCTGTGTCGCCTGGTTGCAGCGTCACGTTGGCCCTTGCGAGCGTCCGCCACGGTGCGTCTCGGGTGCCCGCATTCTCGTCGATGCCGTCCGGAGACAGATAGTAGTCATCGGCCAATGACGGCGCTACAGCCATCATCAACACGACCGCGATGACGAACAGGAACCTGGGATGACTCATCATGGCTGCTCCTCCGTCAACGCCACCATGCACGATATCCTCCACAAGCTGATCTTCGCCCGCGGGAAGGTCGGCCGCACCACCATCAACCAGCGCCTCAGCTACCGCGAGCTTGACGTCGAGCAGCTCGGCAGCGTCTACGAGGGCCTCATCGACGGGATGGTCAGGCGCGCCGATGAGACGACGGTCACCATCGACTCCGGCGATGAGCCGATCATCGCACTGCGCGAACTCGAATCCCGCCAGGGCGACGACCTCGCCGACTTCCTGCGCTCCACCTGCACGACTACGCCAGCTCGCGCGAGGCGCGACGGCAACTGGCGGGCTACTTCGACTCTTACAACCATGCTCGGCCGCATCAGTCACTGCCGCCAGCGCAGGTTCATCGCGGGGCGATCGGTGACCGGGGCAATCTCATCAGGTAACTACTCACCTTGTCGCGTCAGGTCCTTTGTAGGAGGAGGTTGTCGTCGATCGCGGGGGCGAGGGCGTCGGTGAGTGTTTCGAGGGTGTGGCGGCCACTCTTCTGCGCGGTCTGCAGCACGGTGGTGACGGTCGCGTAGGCGTCCGCACCCCGTGTGGAGCGGAAGCCGCCGGAGACTTTCCCGTGTACCACCGGCTTGCGCAACGCCCGCTCCGAGGCGTTGTTGTATGCAGGCACATCCTCACGATACAGGAGGGTAGACAGGCTCTCCCGATGTTTCCGATAGCGCTTTTGCAGGCGTCGTCCGTTCTTGCCGCTCGCCTCAGCGTCCAGCAGAGCGTTACAGGCGGCCTCGATGCGGCGCACCTGCGTCGCGAACAGAGCCTCGGGCAACTCGTCGCGACACGCATTCAGGCGCCTGAGCAGCGACCGCGTCCTGGAGCGGCTGACGGACCTGTTCGCTCAGCGTGGCGCCCCGGACTACATCAGGTCAGATAATGGTCCCGAGTTCACGGCGAAGAAGGTGCGCAAGTGGCTCAGCGAGTTGAGCGTGAAGGCGCTCTTCATCGAACCGGGCAGGCCGTGGGAGAACGGCTACGTGGAGTCCTTCAACGGGAAACTGCGGGACGAGCTGCTGAACCTGGAGATCTTCGATACTTTGCGGGAGGCGCAGGTGTTGGTGGAGCGGTGGAGGAAGCACTACAACACGGTGCGACCGCACAGCGCACCTGGCTATCGTCCCCCAGCCCCGGAGGCGCGCCAGCCCTGGGTTCCATCCCTTCAGGGCCCTCCACCCAGGGCTGCCTGACACGCCACTCAGTACCACACTGCAACTGGTATCACTCATGGGGGCAGGTCAGTGATTGAGTGCGCGGTCAAAGGGAAGCCGGATGTCGATCGGGGAGCCATCGTCAAAGCCACCGTTGTGCTTTCTGCGGACTACGAAGCCAGCGATGCCCTCTCTACAGAGTTGCAGGAGCACGCAAAATGCTTCATCGCGCCCTACAAGTATCCGCGGGAGGTCGAGTTCGTGGCCAAGCTGCCGAAGACGATCTCGGGCAAGATCCGCAGGGTCGAGATCCGGGAGGATGAATGAGCGGCCGCTCGCCAGAGGAACGTCATCCGTCGACTTCGCGCTCCGTGTCCTCCGCGCGGATGGCCGCCACGAGGTCTTCAATCGGGCAGCCCTTCGTCAGGAACGCCTCCACGCCCGCCTTACGCATCTCCCGCGACAGTTCTCCCTCCTCATGCACGCTCAGGCCGATGATGTGTATCTCCGGGTGCTGCTGCTTGATGATTCGCGTCGCTTCAATGCCGTTCATCGGCTCCATGCCGATGTCCATGAGCACAGCATCCGGCATAAGACCGGAGGCCATCTCAACGGCCTCCTCACCGTCCTGCGCTTTGCCGACGATCTCTATGCCCTCCGTGAACGCGAGCATCTGCGCAAGCCCGTCGCGCATGATCTCATGATCGTCCACGATCAGCACCCGCACCGGCCTGTCAAGGCCCTCCACCTGTCTGGCCTGCCGGTGGTAAGTCGTGAGCCCGCTGTGCGCCGGGTTGGTTCTGT
>JBMNNW010000022.1:0-50383 GCA_050942735.1 Armatimonadota bacterium | reverse complement strand
GGTGGCTGCGAGTGTAAGCTTTGGTATTCAAGACAGATCTCTGCGCGATAAGTTCCGTCTTTTCCTTGACAATCTTGCGGGGGGGGTACACTCTACCCACGAGACAAGCCGCAACGTGAGTAGTTACACGCAAAGATGAAGGCCCCCGCGTACTCATGTCGAACTACCCCTCCGACCTGTCATGCGATCAACCGCGTCGCCCCGAAGGAGCCTGACGATGAGCGACCTGAAGTCCATCGAGAATGAGTGGCAGTCACCGTCCGCGATCTGGCGCTCCGCGCCGTTCTGGTCGTGGAACTCCGAGCTTGAGCCCGAGCGGCTGCAGGCGGAGATCCAGTCGATGCACGATGCCGGGATGGGCGGCGCGTTCATGCACAGCCGCTACGGCCTCAAGACCCCCTACCTCTCCGAGCGCTGGTTCGAGTGCGTGAGCGCCTGCGTCGAGAAATGCCGCGAGCTTGATATGCACGCCTACATGTACGACGAGGACCGCTGGCCGTCCGGGCCGGCGGGTGGCCTCGTCACCCGCGAGCACCCCGAGTTCCGCCTCAAGTATCTCGCCTTCAGCTTTGACGAGCCCTTCGAGGCCGCCGAGGAGACGGTCGCGATCTTCGACGTGAAGCTTGACGAGGACGGACGCCTCGTCTCCTTCGGCATGATCGACAGCGCCGACGAGGCCGAGGGACGAGCGCTGTTCTTCGCGTGGGGCCTGCAGGAGGTCTCCGGCTGGACGAACGACGGCGGCTACCTCGACACGATGAACCCCGACGCGGTCGCCGAGTTCATCCGCGTCACTCACGACGAGTACGCCGCCCGCTACGCCGATGAGATGGGATCGATCATCCCCGCGGTCTTCACCGATGAGCCGAGCTACGGCGCGCAGATCCACGGCGGCCAGCGAATTCCGTGGACGCTGCGGCTGCTCGATGAGTTCGAGGCCCGCCGCGGCTACGACCTGCGCGAGCGCCTCCCTGAGGTCGTGCTGCGCGCTGCCGCCGCCGACTACTCGCAGGCCCGCCACGACTACTTCCAGACCGCGATGGAGCTGTTCGTCGAGGCGTTCAGCCAGCAGATCGGCGAGTGGTGCGGCGAGCACGGCATCGCCGCGACCGGCCATATGCTCGCCGAGGAGACCATCGCCAGCCAGCGCCGGGCCGACGGCGCGGCGATGCCGCACTACGAGTGGATGCAGTGGCCAGGGATCGACATGCTGCGCGATCAGATCCGCGAGCTGACCACCGCGAAGCAGGCGACCTCGGTGGCCGATCAGCTCGGCCACGAGCGCGTGCTCAGCGAGACCTACGGCTGCACGGGATGGGACTGGCCGCTCGAGGGACACAAGTTCTCCGGCGACTGGCAGTGGGCCTGCGGCGTGAATTTCCGGTGTCCCCACCTGACGCATTACTCACTCGCCGGTGGGGCGAAGCGCGACTATCCCGCGTCGATCCGCGACCACTCGCCGTGGTGGCCCCACTACCGGGAGGTGGAGGATTACTTCGCGCGGCTGAGCGTGATGCTCACGCAGGGGACGCCGGTGCGGGACATCCTCGTGCTGCACACCGTGGAGAGTGGCTGGGGCTTCCCCGATGATAAGGGCGGCGGCGAGTCGCTGGAGCGGCTTGAGGAGCAGCTTGAGGGGGTCATCTACGCGCTGAGCAACGCGGGACTCGACTGGGACTTCGGCGACGAGTCGCTGATGGCGAAGTACGCGCAGGTCGAGGGCGACCGCTTGCACATGGGCGAGATGAGCTACCGGCTGGTGGTCGTCCCGCCCGCGGTGACGCTGCGCTCGAGCACGATGGAGCTGCTGGAGGCCTTCGCCGGGGCGGGCGGCGAGGTCCTCTTCGTGGGCGATGTGGCCGAGCGCGTGGACGCGCAGCCCGACGCGCGCCCCGCTGACCTCGCGGCGCGCACGCGTGTCTGCTGCTGTGATGCCGGCGAGTTGGTCGCGGCGGTCGAGGGGATCATCCCCCGCCGCGTTGCGATCACCGAGGACAGCGCGCCGACCGGCTTCGTCTGGGTGATGCTGCGCGAGGTGGAGGGTGGGCAGGTGCTCTTCCTCGACAGCAACGACCGCGAGGGCGGGCACAGCGTCCGGGTGCAGGTCAACGCGCAGGCGCCGGTGGTCGAGTGGGACCCGCGCAGCGGACAGCGGCGCGAGGTCGCCGCACTGGAGGCCGAGGAGGGACTGGCCTTCGAGGTGTGGCTGGAGCCGACAGGCTCTGCGCTCTTCACGCTGGGCGTCGAGGTGGATGACGCCCTGCCGCATCGTGAGCCGCTGATGGTCGTCGATCGCGAGGAGATTGGCGGGCCCTTCGAGATCGAGTTGAGCGAACCGAACACGCTGCCGCTGGACTACTGCCGCTACCGCTTCGCGGACGGTGAGTGGTCGGAGCCGGTCCCCGTGCTGCGGGCCGACCAGCGTATTCGCGAGCACTTCGGCCTCGAGAAGCGCTTCGGCAGCAACCACCAGCCGTGGTACCTTTACACGACGGGCGTCGTGGACACCGCCCCGCGTGGGGACTGTGAACTGCGCTGGAGCTTCCACGTGACGGAGGTGCCGGAGCGCTGCCACCTGGCGCTGGAAAACCCGGAGGACTACGCGATCACCGTGAACGGCGCGAAGGTCTCCGAGGTTGATGGCTGGTGGGTGGATGATGACATCGAGACGATCGACATCGTGGAGCATGTGCGGGAGGGTGAAAACGAGATCCTGCTGAGCTTCACCTACCGTCCGACGATGGAGATCGAGGACGCCTACCTTCTCGGAGACTTCGGCGTTGCGACGCGCGACGGGGTTCCGCGGCCCGGCAGTATGACGCTGATCGCTCCTCCACGGACGCTGGCGGAGGGCTCGTGGGTGGGGCAGGGCCTCGACACATTCGGCGGTGCGGTGCGCTACCGGCTTAGCGTGGAGAAGCCCGCGGGCGACCGGCGCGTGCGCCTGTCACTGCCGGAGGTTGCCTGCACCGCGGCGGTGATCCACGCGGGCGCAGAGCAGTTCGTGCTCCCGTGGGCGCCCTTCGCCGCGGACATCACCGACGCGCTCGGCGAGGGTGCGAACGAGGTGGTCGTCGAGGTCATCGGCGGTCGGCACAACATCTTCGGCCCCCTGCACACTCCGTGGGAGGCGTGGACCGGCCCCGGTGAGTTCGACCCGGACAACCCGAAGTGGCGCTTCGAGTACTACCTCAACGACCACGGGCTGATGGGGCCGGTGGTGGTGGAGACGCTGAAGAGGGCGTAGGTCGCAGCGGTGAGGCCGTCTGTCGCTCGGAGGGGCCGGCCCGGAGGGCTGACGCCACGAGTGTGGTCTGCGATTGGCGTCAGTCGCCTGACCGGCCCGTCGTTCCGACGCCTGTCGTTCGCCGGCTCAGAGCGCGCCCGGTATGCCCGGCACACCAAAACGACGGGCCCCTCAGGCGAGGGGCCCGTCCGGACTGCAACGGCGAGCGGCCGACAACGGCTACCGCGGTTCGGTCGCGAGTTGGTGGGCGCGCACGGCCTCGATGTCCACGGTGATATCCGCCTCGACCGCCGGGTCGAATGAGATAGTGCGGGCCGGTCCGCCGGGCCATGTGACCGTGACCGCGCGCTCGCCGGTGAACGTGATCTGCGGCTCGGCATCGCCCTCCCTCCACGCGGTGAGCGCGGCGAGGAATGTGTGCTCGCGCGCGGGCTCGCGATTGGTCACCCAGATGTTGTGCGCGAGGATCTTCTCCTCGTCGATCGAGCGGCCGACGTTCTCGAGGCGCTCGACCGTGTGATCCCAGATGTCGTCTCCCGTGATGAGGTTGCGGTAGCCGTCGCGGCCGCGGAGGTTGACGATGTCCACCGCCGTGTGATCGGCGAGCGCCACGCGCGCGCGCACTTCGTCCATCGCCCAGCGGAGGTCGCCGCCCTCCATCGCGAGATCGACCGGCCGATCGACCTTCAGCAGCCACGAGAACTGTGCGGGGTCGGCGTCATCGCGCATCGCGAGGTCGTCGAAGATCACGAACCAGCGGTCGTCCACGAAGACCACGTGGCGGAGCCAGCGCTGCAGTCCGGGAACGGTCTGATAGGCGTGGGTGCCATCGCCGACCCACCAGGTGTAGCCGTCGCCCTCCTCATACGCGAGCAGTCGGCCGGCGTAGGGGTAGGCGGGGTCGCGGTGGTTCCACTCCTGTCCCTGTCCGTTGATCATCACGACGTTGTGACTGATAGAGTGCCGTGAATGCGGGTCGGGGTAGGGGCCGCCGGCCCCCACAGAGAGCGTCTGCCCCAGGGCGTGCCAGACGAAGTCGCCCTCGGAGCGGAATGAGTGAGAGTATCCGCCCCGTGGCCGGCACTTGAAGATCATCCCGACCGCGTCGGCGAAGTCCTCGCGCAGATCCGGCGGCCGCGTGCTCACCATCACCCAGCCCGCCTCGGGGAAGACCTCAGCGGTGTCGTAGGGAGTCGGCTCAGCCATCGTCAGGCTCGTTGCGGCGACAACGTCCCACCATGAGAAGCCCGACGGGCGATCGCCGCCGAGTTCATCCGACAGTGCCTCGAAGCGGTGGGTGGCGCGGCCGTCGTCGGTCAGCCATGCGAGGTACTTGAAGACATGAAGCTGAGTGCCGCGCTTGCCCTCGGGATCGTCTGCGTAGTCGCCGAACGAGAGGCGGCGGATGCCGAGCGGGTGCAGGTGCGCGAACCACTCGCCGAGTCGCGCGAAGTACGGGCTGCGGCCGAGTTCAAGCTCAGGCAGAAGAAGCTCGATCGAGAGGGCCGCCTGGAGCATCGAGAAGCTCTTCCATCCGCCGTAGGAGAGGCCCTCGTTCCACCCCTCATCGGGCCCGTGGGAGGCGGTAACGCCGGACAGGTAGTGCAGCGTCAGCGGCGTGAGTTCATCAGCGAGCCTGCTCTCACCCGCCAGCAGCAGGACCGCCGGGGTGGTCCAGACGAAGTTCTCGTAGGGGTGGGAGTTGGCGAGGACCGCCACCCCGCCTCGATTCACGGTGCCGTCGGGCTGCTGCCACGAGGCGCGGACCCTGTACACCGCGTCGAGGCGCCACTCGATGGCCTCTCGGACCGCAGTCCGCTCCTCCTCGGTGAGGTCCGGGTACCACAGGTCGTAGCAGACCGCGAGGTGTTGCGGGATCTGCGTGGGCCACTTGCGCACCGGCGCGTGATACTCCGGTGAGGTCTGCCCGCCGAGGGGGAATGAGGCGAGTGTCAGAACGTGCTCCTTCGCCGGCAGCAGACTCTCATCGCCGGTCAGCCGCCACGCCATCGCGACGACCGCGAGGTTGTTCGTGATCCGGATCCAGTCGCGATCGGCGAGGCCCGTGACGTCCTGATCGTCGGTCTGCGGGAAGTCCTGCCACCAGTCCTGCCGCGTGGCGCCCTCCGCGGTGCTCAGTGTCCGCTCGAGGTAGGTGCTGCCGAGAGGATCAGCCTCCAGCGCCGCGCGGAACGCCTCCCAGTCCCCGTCCGCGGGGCCGATGCGCGGGCGGGGCCTCTGCGCGAGAATCTCGTGGGCGCGGGTGATGACGGTGCGGTCCCACTCGACCGCCTCGGGGGTGACGATGAAGCTGCGCGTCTCGCTCCAGCTCACGGCATCATCGTCGGCGAGGCGGTAGCCCACGCGCCAGTGCCACTGGCCTTCGTCGAGGACCGGCAACGCGTTGAAGAAGTTGTAGGGCGTGTCCACGACCTCGATCTGCGTCGTCTCGAAGGAAGGATCGTCGGCGATCTGCAGAGTGAAAAGGCGCAATTGGGGATGTCCGTCGGGCACCGTCTCCTGGACGTAAGGCCATGAGATGCGCGGTGGATTCGTGTCAACGACCTGGCCGTCGGCGGGCCGGGCGTTGAGGTACTGCGGATACTCCCAGCGGGTGTCATACTCGATCAGTCCGTCTCCCGGCAGCGTTACGCCGAGCACGGCTGCGAGCAGCACGTTGGTGAGCATGACGGTCAACCTCCCCACGTCGGCTTCCAACGACGTTCGCGCCCCCCTCGCGCTGAGTTTCGCCAGCGTGTATAATCAGACCTCGTCGCACAACCCACGCGATTGCCCGGGCGCATATGCCCGCTGAACGGACGGTTCGCTCATGTTGACGTTGCTCGCCATCCTGCCCATCGTCGTGCTGATCGTCGATCTCGTCGTCTTCCGCCGCAACATCCTGATCACCGCCGGGATCGTGGCCGCGGTGGCGATCGGGATCGCGGTGGGGGTGTGGCGGATCGCGCCGCTGCTGGTGCCCGCGTCGTTCGTCAAGGGGGCGCTCGTGGCGCTGGACATCTGTCTGATCATCCTCGGCGCGCTGGTCTTCCTGAATCTCCTTCGCTCGCTGGGGATCATCAAGGCCATCGAATACCACCTCGGCCGCGTCTCCACCGACTCGCGGGTGCAGCTTATCCTGCTGGCGTGGCTCTTCGGCAGCCTCATCGAGGGTTCGGCGGGCTTCGGCACCCCGGCGGTGATCGTGGTGCCGCTGCTGGTGTACATCGGGTATCCGGCGGTCTTTTCCGTCGCCGCGGCGCTGGTGGGCAACTCCGTGAACGCGGCGTTCGGGGCCGTCGGGACGCCGGTGCGCATCGGCTTCCAGGGGCTGGAGGTGCCGGGCGTGGTGCAGGCGAGCGCGGGGCTCGGGGCGATCATGTGCGTCTTCGTGCCGGTGATTCTGCTGGGGATGATGACGGCGCGACTGCGGGAGGACCGCCACTTCTTCTTCGACGCGCTCCCCTTCGCGCTCTTCTCAGGCGTCGCGATGGGCGTACCCTTCTACTTCGCGAGCTTCATCGGCATCGAGTTCCCGTCGATCGTCGGCGCGCTGGTGGCGATGGGGCTGGTGCTTGTCGCGCGGCGGCTGGGGGTGCTGATGCCCCGGCAGGTGCACAGCATCAAGGAGCGGACGCTTGAGGCGCCTGAGCGCGGTGTCGGCAGCATCGTCGCCCCCTACGCGCTGCTGCTCGCGAGCCTGGTCGTGGCGCGTTACACGCTGCCCTCGATCGAGTATCCGCTCTTCGCGGACCTCACGCACTCGGTGAACTTCTTCAACCCGGGCATCGTGCTGCTCTTCGTCTCGGCTCTGCTGACGGCGTGGTTCAGGGTGAGTGGCACCACCGTGCGCGAGGTGGCGGGGAAGTCCGCCAGCGCCCTCCTGCGTCCGGCGCTGACGATCTTCTTCATCGTCGCGGTCATGCAACTGATGATTAACTCCGGGCAGAACGCCCGCGACCTCGACAGCATGCTCTTCTACGCCTTCGCGAACATCCGGAACGTCGCGTTGCCCGCGATCGCGCCGCTGCTGGGGGCGTTCGGCTCATTCGTGACCGGCAGCGTGACGGTCTCCAACCTCACCTTCGGCGCGGCGCAGGCCTCCGCGGCCGAGGCCGTTGGCTACCCGGCGATGATCATCCTCGCGCTGCAGATCATCGGCGCGACCGGCGGCAACACGATCTCCATCCCGAACATCATGGCCGCACAGGCGGCGGGGGACATGGAGGGCCGGGAGAACGAGATCCTTCGCGCGACGCTGCCGTGGGTGGCGGTCTATCTCGCGGTGGTGATTGTGCTGGGGCTTTTGATGCTGCAGGTGGTCGGGGGATAGGGGCGTATCAACCGTCCGGGCGACCGGCCGTCGTTCGGGTCCGCAACGTGCCCGCGCCGATCGCCCCCGCGACAGCCACGCCTGCGGCGAGGAGCATGGCGGGCTGCAGGGAGCCCGCGGCGTCGGCCATCGCGCCCGCGACGGTCGGGCCTGCCGCCTGCCCCACGCCGAAGAAGAGCGTCACGAAGCCGAGCGCGGCTGGCGCGAGCTTCGGGCCGACGACGTCACCGCAGGCCGCCGCCATGATCGCCGGGATGCTCCACGCGGTCAGCCCGAAGAGGATCGCCGATGCGGTTAGCCCGACCGCGCCGGTCGCCACGCCGAAGAGGCCGAAGGCGGCCGCCTGGATGAGGTAGACGATCACCAGCGCTCCTCTGCGACCGATCACGTCGGAGACGTGCCCCCAGATCACACCGCACAGCAGGCTGAACCACCCCATGAGCATGAAGAGATTGCCCGCTGCCGCCTCGGTGTACGCCGCCTCAGCGACGAGGAGCTTGACGAAGAACGTCAGGTAGATGATGTACGAGAAGCCGAAGGCGACGTAGACGAGGCCGAGGTGCCAGACGGCCGGCGATCGGTAGACCGCGCCCCAGTCCAGCCGCGAGGCCGAGTCGGTCGGCTGCGGTGCGGCGGCATCCTCTACGCACCCGACGGGAAGCAGGCCGACATCCTCGGGGCAGTTGCGCAGCAGCAGCCACGCCAGCGCGGCCAGTACGATCGTGACCGCGCCGAAGCCCCACCAGCACACCCGCCAGCCGCTGTCGCCGTGGGCTCCCAGCAGCGCCGGGACCGTCGGACCGAGCGCGATCAACGCGATCGAAGACCCCGCGACGGCCACTCCCGACGCCAGGCCGCGCCTGCGCGCGGAGAACCACGCGGCCATCAGCCCCATCACCGGCACGTTGCTCGCGCCCGAGCCGATGCCGGTGACGGCCCGCCACAGCACCGCGCCGAGGAATGTGTTCACGACGCCCGTGAGGACCATGCTGCCGCCCGCGACGAAGAGGCCCGCCGCGATCACCACACGCGGGCCGAGGCGCGACGCCAGCGCGCCACCCAGCGCCGAGAGCGCGAGGTAACCGATCAGGTTCGCGGTGGCGAGTCCGCCCGCCTGGGTGTTGTCGAGCGCGAGGCCCTGCTGCATCGCGGGGAGCACCATCGAGTACCCGAACCTCGCCAGCCCGAGCGAGGCGAAGACCACGAGCGTGCCGATGACAAGCACGATCCAGCCGTGATGAATGCGGCGGCGGGACTTGGACACGGTGACTCTCCTCACGATCGATGGCGAAGCGCGACGCAGCAGGCCGGTTCGCCGTCCGCAGAAAGGAACCTTCCGACCCTCGCGATACACCCAGGCCAGAGCGTCAGAGGTCCTTGACAGCCTCGCGCCGGTACGCTATTCTAATCTTCAAGTGACTACTGTAGTAACGGGACCGGGACAATGAACCCGTGCGAATTCGCCGGAGACAGCGAGGTCTACGAGCAGCTTGCCCGGATCGGTAAGGCGGTCTCAACCCCGACCCGCCTGCAGCTTCTGCACCTGCTCTGCCACGGGAAGCGCACGGTGCAGGTGCTTGCGGACGCAGCGGGGCTGAGCGTCGCGAACGCCTCCAATCACCTGCAGGTGCTGCGGGAAGCGCGGCTGGTCGAGAGCAAGAAGGACGGCCTCTACGTGACGTACCAGATCGCAGACGAGAGCGTGGGGCGCTTTCTGATGGCGCTGCGGGAGGTGGCTGAGAGCCGGTCGCTGGAGCTTGAGCGGTTCGCGCGGCTGCTGGAGGAGGCGACAGAGGGCATCGAGGCCGTCAGTGCCGATGAGTTGGCCGGGATGCTCGCCGAGCGCGAGGTGGTGGTCGTGGACCTGCGGCCGGTGGAGGAGTTCGAGGCCGGGCACATCCCAGGCGCCGTCTCGATTCCAGCGCGCGAGCTGAAGCGACGCCTCGGCGAACTCCCGCGCGACCGGCCGATCGTGGCCTACTGCCGCGGGCCGTACTGCGCGATGGCGGCTGAGGCCGTCAGGACGTTGCGCGACGCGGGCTTCGACGTGATGCGACTTGAGGAGAGCGTGCCCGATTGGCGGGCGCGGGGGATGCCGGTCGAGGCGCGGATCAATGACGACTGATGGTGACGCGCTCATAGAGGGAGAGAGAGCAGATGGCAGGTTGTGCGAGTGGACGGTGTGAGATAGAGGCATCTCAGCGCGGCAAGCGGACGCTGCGGTGGGTGATGGGGGCATTCCTTGTTGCGCTGATCGGGGCGGGGTGGATGGTCCCATGGTTCGGATACTTCGTGCCGGTGTGCATGATCGGCGGCCTCGTGCCGGCGTTCTTCCTCGGCCGCAAGTGGTGTGACTGGACCTGCTGGCGCGGCAGCTTCCTCGAGAGCATCGTGGGCGCGATCGCCGGCGGTCGCCCTGTGCCGAAACTTCTGCGCAGCACTGGCTTCCGCGTCGGCGTGATGGCGCTGCTCTTCACGATGTTTGGCCTGCGCATCACGCAACTGTGGGGCGACTGGGTCGCGCTGGGCGGGTTCTTCGTGATCTTCCTGACCGCGACGACTGTCGTCGCCATCGTCCTCGGCATCATCTATCAGCCTCGTGGCTGGTGCGCGTTCTGCCCGCTCGGGACGCTCGCAAGCTGGGCGGGCGGGGGGAAGAAGCCGCTGCAGATCAGCGACGCCTGTGTCGGCTGCGGACTGTGCACGAAGGCCTGCGCGATGGACATCGACATCCCGTCATACGCCCGGCAGGGCGTCGTGTCACACGGCGACTGCATCAAGTGCGGCGCGTGCATCGCGGCGTGCCCGGTCGGCGCATTGAGTTTCGATGGTGAGGACCGGCGGGCGGCGTAGACAGGTCGGGGGGGCCTGGAGGGCGGGGCGCGCTCTCCAGGCCGTCACGCTCCCCGGCAGACCGTCGCCCACCAGCCCCTTCGCTCTCGCGTGAGGTTCGCACGGAAGCGGATCAGGCGCAGCAACTCGCGCCGGTTGTTGACCCAGGCGGGGATGGAGCACGTGACGCCGCCGGCGTCAACGGTCGTGAAACTCTCCGAGAAGAGCCCGCCGGTGGTGGTCATCCGAAGCTCCGTCACCTCGTTCCACGGGAAGGTGCGCCACTCACCGAGGGGCGGCAGGATGCGCAGTCCGGAGGCGTCGGCGACGATGCGCTCGCCGCGGAGCCTGCGCTGATATGCCGCGGCGCGCTCCGCCGAAACCACGATATGATTGCCGCCCACGAGCGCGATGATCCCGAGGACGGCGGCGATCTCGAGGTCGAAGAAGTGCATCCTGACGATCAGGAACCACAGGGACCACAGCGGGAGGCCAACCAGGAGCACGGTCTTCGGCAGGATCAACCAGAAGGGCACGCGGGCCCGCCAGTCAGGCGTGAAGCCGAACTCCTGCCGCTCGCCGGTCATGGCCGGCCTCTCTTCGGAGGGGCGTCCTCCTGGCCCGCGGCCGCGTCATGCTGCGCCACGCCCAGCACCGCCAGCGGGATGAGGATCGGCAGCAGCGGCAGGAAGAGCCGGACCTCCTCCACGCGGGCGATCGTGAGGTGCAGCAGCAAGTAGGGCGGGATCACCAGCGTCGCCCGGCGCAGCGATCCGGGCCAGTCGCCGACCTCGCGCTGCAGCGCCGCCAGCATCAGAGGGCCCAGCAGCAGCAGCGGAGGCGCCCAGCGCCAGACGCTCTCGAGATTGTACTCCAGCATCACAACATCCACCGAGTACGCCCGCATCCCGTAGCCGAGCCGCAGCCCGCCGTAGGTCGCGCCCCACGCCACCGTCAGCAGCGCCGCGATCAGCAGCACCGACCGCTTCGAGCGGTGCCAGTCCATCAGCACGTAGTATCCCATCAGCACGAGGATACTCTCCCGGTTGACGGCCCCGACGATCGTCGCCGCGAGCAATACCCAGAGCATCCGCCGCCGGATCGCCCACAGGCCGATCGTGACGAACATCAGGTGCATCGGATCAGTGACCTGGATCTGCCCCAGCAGGTTGGCCACCGCGGCGACCCCCAGCAGCAGTGCGACACACAGAAGGGAATGCGGCAGGGGCAACCAGTGGCGGCAGAAGGCCAGGAAGAAGAACCCGGCGACGGTGAATGCGAGCAGATGAACGGTGATGTACGCGCGCTGGAGGCCCTTGAGGGCATCCTCGACGGTTGCCGGTTCCGTCGCCGTCAGCAGTGCCTCGGCCAGCATCGGGGTCAGTACGCGGTACTGATCGGGGGCGGGGGCGACGCCGTTCATCATGTTCTGATGCCAGCCGATCACGCGGAAGCCCGCCAGCGTGTTGCTCCAGCCGACCGCCGCGACGACTGCAAGCAGCACCACAAGCCCGGCCGCCCCGATGGGCAGTCCGGCAATCGGTCTCCTCGCCAGCCGTGCGACAGGTCGCCGAGGCACGCTCTCAACTCCTCCCGGGATCGCCAGCCTGCGGGCGTATTCGCCGCTCCCCGGGCCTGATCCTTCGACCGCGGCGGAGGTGCCTGCCATCGCGCGGTGAAACTGATCCACGACCCTGCGGCAGGTTCGCCGCAACATGCGACGGTCGTCCTCGGGAGGGTCTCTGATGCGAGCCACCTTCGCGGTCGTCATCTCGTTGTGTTGCGCGTCGCTCACACTCGCGCAGGCTCCGGACGGGCAGCGCCTGAACAACTTCGTCGTTGAACTGGTGAACGAAGACCTGCGCGCCGATGACGCGCCTGATGGAGTCAGCGGGCCGATTGATCAGCCCGGATGGATATTCATCTCACTCAGCGGCGAGGGCCCCGCGACGGTCACGCTCTCCGCCGGCGATGAGGAGAAAGTGGTGCTGCACGCTCCCGGCGAGACCATGCGCCATGTGGATGCCGGCGAGATCGCGCTTGATATCACCCGCGGTGATGGCGCGCAGCTCGACCGACTGATCGTCCGCCGTGTGCCGGAGATCATGATGTACATGTACGAGGGGCAGAACACTCCCGATCCGCAGGGCTGGATCACGCACTCATGGGAGGAGCTTGAGCGCACGGTCCTGCACTCGGCGAACCTCGTGGTGAGCCATGATCGGGAGGCATACGTTTCGTACGCGGAGCGCTGGCAGGAGCGTGGCGGGCGGTGGCTGATCAACCAGGGGATGGCCGCGTTGCGTGATGAGACCGTGGACCTCGCGCAGCACTGGGCCGACTTGCTCGGCGGCACCGTCTGGGACGGCTCGATTCACGACGAGGTGCTCAGCCGCGACATGGACTTGTTCCCCCGCTACGCCGACGGCCTCGCCCGCTTCCGGGCGATGCCCCAGAGCGAGGGGAAGACCGTCTATCTCTACTGCGGTGGCTCGGCGGCCATCGGCGATCCAACTCTGCTGGACTTCTTCACGCCCACCGACGAGACCGCCGCTCATGGAGAGCGGTCGATCCGCTGTGTTCCTCAGGGTGACGCGAACATCACGGCCCGGCAGATGTCCGTGGAGCTCGAGCCGGGCGTTCAGTACACGATCTCCGCGCACATTCGCACCGCCGATTGCGAGCCGGCGACGCATTCGGGCGTCTTCGTGATCGATGAGGGCTGGCACGCTCTCTACGGTCGGCTGGCCCCGCCCGCGGGCGACAGTGAGTGGACACGCTACGAGGCGACCTTCACGCCGCGCCCGAGCGCGAACGACCGCTACCAGGTCGTGCTCTGCGGCCCCCAGAGCGGCGACATGTGGATCGACGCGGTGCAGATAGAGCGTGGGGGAGAGGCCACCGGCTTCACGATCGATGAACCAAACGTGCTGGCGAACGCGAGCTTTGAGGATGGCCTCGCGCTCTGGATGCGGGGGGCCGATCAGGAGAACCCGCTGCGTGATGCGGTGGTCGAATACGATCACGCGTTCGCGCCGGAGATATACCTGCACGAGCAGCCCACGGAGGAGAGGGCGCGCACACTCATCGAGCAGCGGCTCGAGCGGCTGCCAGCGTCATGGTCGCAGCATTTCGAGGGCGTCGCGCCGAAGTCGCTGATCGTGCTGAGCATAGGCGATTGCGCGCTCCGTTACTCAAACGACCATCTCCCCGACGTGAACTACAAGGTGCTGCTCGATATGCAGATGCACGCACTCGCCACCGGCGCGGGCTCGACTGAGTTGCGTGGCGTCGGCTTCTGGAGCGCGCACTACGGCAGCCTGGAGGCGCTGAGCTGGTACGGCGCGCTCTTCCGCCACTACTGCATCGAGGGCAACACCGAGCGGCTCACAGACGATCCCTACCTCCTCGACCATCTGACCAATCCCGGCTTCGAGGATGGCCTTGCCGGCTGGCAGATCGAGGGGGCGGTGGAGACCGCGCGCGTGGAGGACATGCTCAATCGTGGTGCGCGCGGCAGGCATGCGCCGGTGCCGCAGGGGGAGATCGTTCTCCGGACCGTCCGCGCAGAGGGCGCGCCCGCGAATCGGTTCGGGCAGGCGATCCGCAATCTCCAGCCGGGTCGCGCATACTCGTTGAAGCTCTACTGCGCCGATCAGGAGTACTCAGAGCGCCTGATCCCGGCCGCGATCTCCATCGAAGGCGGTGAGCCGCTCCCCGAGTACGACTGGGAGAACGTCTGGCGCACGAGCGCCGCCGATGCCCGGTGGACGATGCATCGCCGCGTCTTCCGTGCAACCGCCGAAGAGGGGCTTCTGACGATCTCAGACGCCGCCCCCGGTGAGGTGTACTGGGACTTCGTGCAGATTGAGCCGTTCTTCGAGGGGTAGCGCCGTCGCCCCGATGAGCGATCACCCTTCACGCATGTGCGCCACCGGCGTGCTGCCCACGGTGTGCGGGCCCTGGTATGTGGCGTGCGGGACGAACACGAAGGTGGCCGCCGATGCCGGGGCATCCCAAGTGATGCCCGGATCGTCGTTCAGAGTCAGCAGCGTGTTCGCGCCGGTCGTCTCAGCCGATGCAATCGTGTAAGGCGAGACCCGCCGGCCCGCGTGATCGAGCGTCACCACCGTCCCCGGGGCCGCCTCCAGCGCCCCGGCCACGAGCATCGTGCGCTCCTCCCGAGCGACAGCCAGCAGTGCGTGGTCGGTCCGAGTGCCCGAACTCAGCCGCAGATCACCGAAGCGGAGATTGCCCGCGACGACCGTGGCTGAGGCAGCGCCGTCGTCAGTTACGCGAAGCACGATCAGCTCCGCGTCTGCGGACAGCTCACGGTCAAGCCAGGTCGCCTGGAGGCCCTCAGCATCGAAGATCACGAGATCACGCCTGCCGGGCAGCGTGATCTCCAGCGCGGCGGCCACGCCCTCCAACGACAGCGTGCGGACGCCCTCGATCAGTGGCGAGCCCGCGATCGGTTCGAGAATGCCGACAAAGTCCGACTGCCCTCCGCCGCGCCTGAGCATCACGAAGGGCCGAGTGTGCTCGGCGAGCGCCGTGTCGTTCTCACGGGCGTTCCGCACGGAGATATTTCGCCCGGTCACCAACTCGTCGCCCGGTTCGGCGAGCAGGTGCGCGCGCAGCGCCGGGCTCGCGTCGTCCAGAGCATACTCAGCCGTCATGATCTGCGCCTGCTCGATCGACGCCGACGAGAGATGCTCCAGGTGGCCGTAGGCCCAACCTCGCGTGCCGATGTTCCCGAGTTCCATCTCATTCTGCGCCGGCGTGAACTCAACACCATCCGGTACCAGCGTCGCGAGGGGCCGCAGAGGTGGCATACCCTCGCCCCCGAGCGCGGTGAAGCCCAGGCTCTGCCGGTCGTCGGCCGAACCGTGCAGAAAGTAGTCGTGCGTCTCGCCTCCAGCGACCTCGAAGCGGTCGATGAGGTATGCGCTGTCATCGTCGATCGTGACCGCAGCCAGCGTGCGCCGAAAGCGCTCCGCGCGGTCCGGGTAGACCTCGGGGTTGTCCACCGAGACGACCTGGCAGTCGGGATCGGATGCGTCGAAGTAGCGGAGCGAGCCGTAGGTGCTCGCATCGGCGGTCTGGTTCTCGTGGTCGATGACGACCGTGTTGTGCGATGCGGTCACGAGCGTCCATGCGCGGGCCCTCGTGTGCGTGTATCCGATGTCCGATAGCAGTTCGCGGCCGTTGGCGAAGAGCAGCAGGCTCAGTCCGTCGTAGTGCCTGTGCCCGAGGCCGGGCGTCCACGTCAGGTGCGCCTGGAACTGGCTTTCACCGCTCCCGCGGCCGAGGCATGCGTGCCCGATGGCGGGCAGCAGGAATGCCTCGGACGCATCCGGCGCGCTCCGACGGTTGGTTGACCATGTGTCGTGCATCGGCACGAGCCGCCCGTTCGGCAGGCGCATTGTGTCGAGGTACTGCCGCGCCCGCTCGACAACCGGGAAGCTGTCGGGAATGTCGAGGCCATCAAAGCGCCGGCCGGTTGGTTCGTGCGTGTACCCGGGCGGGTCGGAGTATCCCGCCGCAACATTGAAGACCTGTGTGAGGCCACCGACGACCTGTGAGTGGTACGACGGTGCTCCCTCCTCCCATGAGCCGTCGTAGAAGAAGCGCAGGCTCATCAGGCGCTCGAGGCGCTCGATTGCGACGTGAACGTACTCCGGCTCCTTCAGCACGCGCCCCGCGTGGATCATGTCGCGCCACATTCCGGGGCTCATGTTATGCAGGTCGTCGCGGTTCGCGATCACCTGCCCGACGGCCGTGTGGAAGAAGCCCTCGATCTCCGCCGAGAGATCGCCGGGCAGTTCCGCGTCGAGGGCTGCGACGGTCTCGCAGTCGGCGATCTGATCCCACGCCTCGATCAGCAGTCTCGGGATGTCCATGTACGCCCACCACGTCCAGCGGGCCGTGCGGTAGCCGCCGCGGAAGTCGGCCGGATCCACGTCACCTTCGTAGATGATCTTCTCGCGGAATGGGAAGTCGAAATGATAGCAGTAGCCGGGGTAGACCTGCGCGAATCGGTGCATGATCAGGGCCGAGCGGCGGGCGTAGTCGCCATCGCCGGTGATGGCGTGCATCCGGGCGAGATTGTTGGCGGCGCTCTCCATGAAGCGGATGCGGTGGTAGTCGATGCGGGCGCCGAAGTAATGCCGGTACCCGTCGGCATCCCGCCAGTAGGGGTAGCGGGCGGTGGGGCCCGCCGGCGTGGTCACCTCCAGCGCCTCATCCATCGGATACTCGTCGCTGGGGTAGCGGTGGCCGCAGTATGAGCAGCGCATCGTCAGCGGGTCCTCGACCGTCCACGGCTGGTATTGGCCGCCGCCTGCGAACTGCCCCTCCTGGCGGCCCTCGTCGCAGTTGGGGCAGCCGACGAAGTAAAGGCCTGACTGCTCGGGGATGATCTCCAGCATCTGCGCTTCGGTCATCGCAAGCAGTGGCTGCACGCGGCCGCGGTAGTTCTCGAGGTCGTCTGCCCTCACCGAGACCGGCATCACGGGGCGCTCCGCGGCCCATAGCAGGCCGCCGGCAACGAGCAGGTAGATCAGGCAGATGATGGGGTCCCTGACAGGCATGAGGGCAGCCTCCGGCAGATCAGATTATGCTTCGAGCGCTCTTCTTCACCGCCTCCGGGCGGCGCCGCCCGCGGCGGCGGTGCTCCCACCTCGGACGCCGGGCACTGTTCAGGCGTTGACACGGAGCATGTAAACGGTGGTCTCAAGGCCTTCGAGCTTGTGGGGCTGCGTCTCATCGCAGCCGAAGAGGACCGTCTCGCCGGCCATGCCGGGAGCAAGCTCCATCTCGTGGATGCCCGCGTGCTCGGCGAGCGTCACCTGCTCGAACCGAAGCTCATCGCGCTGCAGCCACGCCATGATGCGGGGGTTGTCGTGCCGCGGGAAGTCCCAGCCCCCGCACTCCATCTCGCCCACTACGATGTCCGGGACGCCGTCACCGTCGATGTCGGTGACCACGAGGCTGTGGGGCGCGTAGAGGGCGTGGTCGAGAACCCGGCATTCCCAGTCCTGCCCGGAAGCTGCGCCGGTGCGGCGGAACACGGCGAGGCGGCCGTCGGGTATCTCGGCCTCGGTGGCGATGATCTCCGCGCGGCCGTCGCCGTCGATGTCCGCCACCGCCGTCTTCGCCATCCCGCCCCAGCCGTTCGCGTCGAAGTCGCCGTAGCGGCGCAGCGTCCAGCCGTCCACGCGCGGATCATCCGGGCACTCCGCCCAGAACATGCCGCAGATGATGTCGGGTCGGGCATTTCCGGCGATGTCGCCCACCGACATCCCCGATTGTCCCTCAGCCGGGAGCGTACCTATCTCGTGGCGGGGCCAGCGCGTTCCGGGTAACTGCGGGCGCTCATACCAGGCGAGGGTCTGCCTCCCGACCACAACCGCGACGCCCGCGATGCCGCCTCCGATCGACGCGCGGAAGGGGACGATGTCATGCGGGGCCTGCCACGCATTTGCCACCGGGATCGTCGCCGCGAGGTGCTCCCTCCAGGTCTCCTCGCCCGGCACGTCCTCAAACCAGAGCAGATCGATGCTTGGGTTCTCCGGCTCAGTGCCGGGGACCGGGCCGCGCGCAACGACGATCTCATCCGCGCCGTCACCGTTGACATCGAGCGCGCAGCCGCCGTTGGAGTAACGCTGATCGGGCAGTGCCTGCACCACTTCCCGCACTGCTGCGCCGGGCTCAAGCGGCATCTGGATGATGCGGTCGCCCCACGCCACGGCGTAATTCCCCTCGCGGCCCATGCGCAGCACGCAGTTCGCGAAGTGCTCCTCCCCGAGTTCCGCGATCGTGTGTCGCTCGACAGTTATTCCGCCATCCACGATCGATCATCCCTCCTCGACGACCTCCGTCGCTCCCCCTGTCTTTCCGCTTCCCCACCGCCCGCTCCTCCCGCGGGAGCAGGTCCGGTGATGCTCATCGGTGAATCTCCACGGCAGACGGAATCCGATCCCGGCCGCGACGGAGGACGTTCATGGATGGCCGCGTATACGCAGTGCGCTGCAGTGACTACGAGCGGGCCGACGAGGCCGTGGATGAGCTGCTGGGGCTGATGGGCGGGGCCGGGCGGCTGGCGTCCACCGGGGAGCGCATCGTGCTCAAACCCAACCTGCTGCGCGCCGCGAAGCCCGATGAGGCCGTCACAACCCACCCCGCGATCGTCGGGGCGGTGGGCCGCGCGCTCTGCAGGCAGGGTGCCACGGCCACGATCGCCGACAGCCCCGGCTCGGGCTACCGCTACTCGCAGAGCGTCATGCAGCATACCTACGACGAGTGCGGGATGAGCCAGGTCGCCGCACACGCGGGAATCGCCCTGAACCTCGACCTGACCCACGAGGTGCTCTCCCACCCCGAGGGGGCGCTGATCAGACGCTTCGAGATCATCACGCCGGTCGTGCAGGCCGATGCGGTCATCAACCTCTGCAAGCTCAAGACCCACCTGTTCACCGGCATGACCGGCGCGGTGAAGAACCTGTTCGGCGTGATCCCGGGGCTGACCAAGCCGGGCTACCACGCCAAGCTCGCCGACACCAGGCGCTTCGCGGGGATGCTGCTCGATCTGGCCGACCTGATCGCGCCGCGGCTGTCGGTGATGGACGCGGTGGTCGCGATGGAGGGGGACGGGCCGAGTTCAGGCGCGCCGCGGCAGGTCGGATGGCTGCTGGCGTCCACACGTCCGCTGGCGCTGGACATGATCGCGGGGGAGATCATCGGGCTGCCGTCCGCGAACAACCCGCTGCTGATGGAGGCGCGCGCGCGGGGGATGGAGCCCGCGGATGTCCGCGAGGTCCCGCTTGAGGGCGCGACGCTCGATGAACTGCGGGTCCCGGACTTCGTGCAGCCGAGCGTGCGCGTCGGCGGCGCCGGAATCAGTGAACCGTCGTGGTGGGAGAAGCCCGCGACGCGGCTGATGCGCGGCGCGTTCTCCGCCCGACCGGTGGTGGCGGAGGAGCGGTGTGTCGCCTGCGGTGCGTGTGTGAGGGCCTGCCCGGTGGATGTGATCTCGCTGGCGGAGACCCCGCACGGAAGCCGCCCGCGGATCGATGACAGCGGCTGCATCCGCTGCTACTGCTGCCACGAGATGTGCCCCGAGGACGCGATTGAGCTGCGCACCGGCCTGCTGGGGCGTCTTTTCGTGCGCGGGTAGAATCGTTTCTGTGAGGAGTGGGCATCCGAGCCAGCCATGTGTTGTCGCTGGCCGAGATACTGGAGGAGGGTTCTTCATGCGCGTCAAGCGCGCTGCAATCATCGCGATCGTCGCAGCACTGTGCACCGTGACGCTCCAGGCTCAGGACGTTGCGCCGGTGCGCCTGAACAACTTCGTGGTGCAGCATCTGGACTGCGACCTGAGCGCCGCCGGCGCCCCGGACAGATTCGTGCTCCATCCCGAGGAGGCCGGCTGGCTCTTCATCGAGCTTCGCGCCGAGGGCGACGCCACCGTGACGCTCACCTCGGGCGGGGAGGCGACGGTGGCGCTGGAGGCGCCGGGCGAGACGATGCGGCATGTCCCTGCGGGAGAGGCGACGGTGCGGCTTGCCGCCGACGAGGGGGCCCGGCTTGAGCGGCTCATCGTCCGGCAGATCCCTGAGATCATGGTGTACATGTATGAGGGGCAGCAGGACTTCGACGCTCAACGCTGGATCACGCACTCGTGGGAGGAGCTTGAGCGCGCGATCCTGCACTCGGCGAACCTCGTCGTGAGCCACAACCGTGAGGAGTATGTGCCCTTCGCCGAGCGTTGGAAGGAGCGGGGCGGGAGGTGGCTGATCAACCAGGGGATGACCGCGCTGCGCGATGAGTCGGTGGACCTGGCACAGCACTGGGCGGACCTGCTCGGCGGTACCGTCTGGGACGGCTCGATTCACGACGAGGTTGTTCCCCGTGACCGACAGTACTTCGATCGCTTCGCCGACGGCCTCGCGCGCTTCACCGCAATGCCCGAGAGCGACGGAAAGACCGTGTACCTCTTCTGCAGCCTCGGCACGATCGGCGACCTGCGCCCGCTGGACTTCTACCGGCCGACGATCGCGACATCGGTTCACGGCAACTGGTCGATCCGGTGCATGCACCAGGGGCAGGTGCTCGACAGCGACAGGCTGGCGCGCCAGCTTCACCTCGAGCTTGAGCCGGGTGTCGAGTACACGATCTCGGCGCATATGCGGACACAGGATGCCGTCCCCGCGCGGCAGTCCGGGGTGTTCATCATCGACGAGGGCTGGCGAGCGGCGTACGGCCGTCTGAACGCCCCGTCCGGGAACACCGACTGGACGCGTTACCAGGCCACCTTTACGCCCCGGCCCAGCTCAAGCGGCCTCTACCAGGTGATTCTCTACGGTCCCGCGAACGGCACGATGTGGATCGACGCGGTGCAGGTCGAACGCGGCTCACGAGCCTCGGCGTTCACCGTCGGCGGACGGAATCTGCTGGAGAACCCGAGCTTCGAGAGCGGGATGTCTCGCTGGCTGCGCGGGGCCGATGACGACAACCCCCTCCGCGACGCGGTGGTAGAGCACGGCCATGTGCTCGCCGCGGAGATGTACATGCACGAGCAGCCCACCGAATCGGACGCGCGGGCGAGGGTCTACGAGCGCCTCGTGCGGCTGCCCGCGCTGTGGGAGCGCCAGTTCCCGGGGGTCAGTCCTCAGGTGCAGATCGTCATGAGCCTCGGTGATGTCACGCTTCGCTACTCCAACGACAAGTTCCCGGACGTGAACTACAAGGTGCTGCTCGACATGGAGATGCACGCGCTCGCGACCGGACGGGGGCTTGAGGGGCTTCGAGGCGTGGGCCATTGGAGCGCGCACTACGGCAGCCCCGAGGCGCTGCGGTGGCTCGGCGCGCTGTTCCGACACTACTGTATCGAGGGCAGAACCGAGCGCTTCGGCGATGATCCCTACCGGCTCGACCACCTCACCAACCCGGGCTTTGAGCGCGGCCTCGCGGGCTGGGGGACATCCGGCTCGGTTGAGGCGGTGCGGGTTGCGGACATGCCACGCGGTGGGCCGAAGGGCACCTGGGCCGCGGTCCCGGAGGGAGAGATGGTGATCCGGACCGTACGCGGGGAGGGCGCGGCGGCGAACAGCTTCTCTCAGCCGCTGCGCAACCTTGAGCCGGGGCGGGCCTACTCGGTGAGGCTCTACTGCGCGGATCCGCAGTATTCCGCGCGGCTGATCCCCGCGCAGATCGAGATCGCGGGCGGCGAGGTGCTGCCCGAGCACACCTGGGAGCATGTCTGGCAGTCGTGGGAGGGCGGGATTCGCTGGACGATGCATCAGCGCGTCTTCCGCGCCACCGGCACCTCCGGACGCCTCACCGTATCGGACGCCACCGCGGGCGAGGTCTACTGGGACTTCGTGCAGGTGGAGCCGTTCTTCGAGGGGTGAGATGGCCTCAGCAGTTCACACAGCGGGGATCGGAGTCGGATCGGAGGGCGGCTGAATGCCCTGCTCCGCCGGCCCTGCTGCGAGGTGCAGGAGGCGCCGCACACAGGAGAGTGCCATCCCGGCCAGCGCGCCTGTCGTGACCGGGATGGCGGTCATCAAGGAGCTGTCCGCTCCTGCTACTCGATCGCCGTCACCTTGATGTTGTCCCACCAGAGCACCGTCTTGAAGGTGCGCAGGCCGATCAGCCCCTCGTTCCACGGGTTCGGGTTACGCACCCCGAGCAGGTAGCGGCCATCGGCCCAGAACTCGATGAAGTCATCGCGCTTGATGATCTCCACACGGTAGGTGTTCCCGGCCTCGCAGTGGTAGTTGAATGTCTCTCCAAGCAGCTCGAATCCCGGGCAGTGGCGGATGCGGATGCGCGCCCGCGATTCGTCCTCGGGGATGTCGCCGTAGGCGCCGCGCGTCTCGTTCAGGAACGTGATGATGTTCCCGTTCAGTTCGTGATACTTGCGGTAGCCGCCGTCGGCGCGGTCCTCGCGCGTCTCGTAGAGCGGCGTGCCCTCCGGATCGGAGTAGAAGAAGAAGAAGTTGACGTTGTTGACGTTGGTGCTTGAGGAGATCACGTGGGCGTCGAACTCGATCTTCACGTTGCCCCTGATCGGGGTGTGGCACCAGATGGTCGAGACGATCGGGTCGTCGGAGTCCTCCGGAGGATCGGACTCGACCATCAGGCGGCCGTCCTCGACGTAGACGTTCTGATTGCCCTCGACCCACCAATTGTCCATCCCGTCCTCGAAGTCCTCATCGATGAGCACATCGCCGGGCTCGGGCATCGGTGCCTCTCCCTCCTGCTGTGCGTGGAGCATCGTGTTGAGCGTCAGCAGCGCCGTCAACGTGAGTGCGGCGGCGAATGCGTGGCGCATAGGAACCACCCTCGACTGCGTATGCGTTGTTGATATCACCTGTGTATTCCTCGCGTGGTGGCACGGGTCCTGCAGGAGCGCAGGCCGGTGGAAGGACAACCGACGTCGAGCGGCACCGCTCCCCGGCCGCAGGCTTGCGTTATGCCGCCGGGCTTGATAGGATATGCGCGCTGCGATGATGCGCCATGAAGACCGGTTCTCAGAGGTCTGATCGCCTGATGGAGGGGACGATGGAGGACGCTACGACCACCAGGATAGGCGTGATCATGGCGGGCGGTATCGGCGAGCGCTTCTGGCCGGTCTCCCGCCCCGACCGCCCCAAGCAGCTTCTCCCCCTCGGGCCATCCAGCCGCACGCTGCTGGAGGACACCGTTCACCGCCTCGGCGACCTCGTGGATCGTGACAGGCTGATGGTGGTGACCAGCCGCGCGCTCAGAGCGCCCATCATCGCCGCCGGAATGCCGCTCGAAGACCGGCAGATCGTGGCTGAGCCCGCAAAGCGCAATACCCTCGGGGCGGTGGCATGGGCTACCGCGCACGCTCTGGGAAGAGACGGCCTGTCGCCCGAGGAGGTCACACTCGCGATCATCCCCGCCGACCAGTACGTCGGCGACATCGCGACCTTCCGCCGGGACCTGCGCACCGCACTGGCCGCTGCCGAGCAGCTCGAGGCGCTCGTCACCATCGGCATCCAGCCCACCCGCCCGGAGACCGGCTATGGGTACATCGAGGTCGAGGATGAACTCGTCGAGGCCCCCGGTGTCCCGGCGGCGAAGGAGAAACTGCGGCCCGTCGAGCGCTTCCGGGAGAAGCCCAACGCCGAGACGGCCGAGGAGTTCTTCGCCAGCGGGCGCTTTCTGTGGAACGGCGGGATGTTCCTGTGGCGCGTATCCACCTTCATGGCCGAACTCGAGCGGGCCGACCCTGAGGTCGGGGAGCTGCTTCGCCGGATGATCTCGGCGGTGGCGGACGGCGATGAGGCGGAGGCCGAGCGGCTCTTCGGAGAACTGCCGAATCTCTCGATCGACTACGCGCTGATGGAGCATGCGCGGCGGGTGCTGGTGGTGCGCGCGGGCTTCCCGTGGGACGACGTGGGTGCGTGGGATGCGTGGAGACGCGTGACCGACTGTGACGAGCACGGCAACGCCACACAGGGGAGGCCGCTGCTGATCGACTGCGAGGACTGCTCGGTGTACAACGAGCCCGGACAGGACGAGATGTTCGTCGCCGTGCTCGGGATGGAGCGGGTGATCGTGGCCGTGACGCACGACGGGTTGCTGGTCGCTCCGCTGGAGCGGGCTCAGCAGGTTCGCGAGGTTGTGCGGAGACTGAAGGACGACCGTGCACGCGGCGGGAGTGAGGGCTGAGATGGCGGGACACACGACAGAGGCGTTCGGATCCTACGACGTGCGGGGGCGTATCCCCGACGAACTCAATGAGGAGATCGTTTACGACATAGGCCGCGCGTACGTAAGGCTGGTCGAGCCGTCGGGGCCGGTTGCCGTCGGTCACGACGTGCGACTCTCAAGCGAAGAGCTGTCAGCGGCGCTGATTCGCGGGCTCAACGACGCCGGAGCCGACGCGATCGACATCGGGCTGGTAGGCACGGAGATCGTCTACTTCGCCTCGGCCCAGGAGGGCATGGGCGGGGGCATCATGGTCACCGCCAGCCACAACCCCTCGGATTACAACGGGCTGAAGTTTGTGCGCGCCGATGCGGTCCCGATCAGTGGCGACTCCGGGCTGCGAGAGATCGAGCGGATGATCGGCGCGGGCGACGTGGGAAGCGCCGCGCGCCGGGGCTCAGTTCGCACCGAGGATGTGCGCGAGGCATATATCGATCGCGTGCTGAGCTTCGTGGACCCCGCCGAGCTTGAGCCGATGCATCTGCTGGTGAACGCGGGCAACGGCTGCGCGGGGCCCTGCCTCGACATGATCGAGCAGCGTGTTCCGCTGCGCTTCACGAAGCTCGATCACGAACCGGACGGGACCTTCCCCCACGGGGTGCCCAATCCGCTGGAGCCCGACAACCGCCAGCGAACCGCCGACGCGGTTCGCGAGAGCGGGGCGTCGCTGGGCGTCGCGTGGGACGGCGACTTCGACCGCTGCTTCTTCTTCGGCGAGGATGCCTCGTTCATCGAGGGCTACTATCTCGTGGGGCTGCTGGCCGAGCGGATGCTGCAGGAGAGCGACGGTGGCCGTGTGATCCACGATCCGCGGTTGATCTGGAACACGATCGAGGTCGTGACCAGGAACGGCGGGACGCCGGTTCAGAGCAAGACCGGCCATGCGTTCATCAAGGAGCGGATGCGCGCGGAGGATGCGGTGTACGGCGGGGAGATGTCGGCGCACCACTACTTCCGCGACTTCTACTACGCCGACTCGGGGATGATCCCGTGGCTGCTGGTGGTGGACATTCTGACGAAGCGCCGGCGACCGCTGGGGGATCTCGTGGCCGAGATGGCCCGCGCCTTCCCGTGCTCGGGTGAGATCAACCTGAAGGTCTCCGACAGCGATGCTCAGAAGGCCGCGATCGGGGAGGCCCGCCGGAGATACGAGGAGCTTGGCGGAGAGGTTGACATGACCGACGGGGTGTCGGTGGCATTCGACCGCTGGAGATTCAACCTTCGCGCCTCGAACACGGAACCTGTGATCCGCCTGAATGTCGAATCACGTGGAGATCGAGGTCTGATGGAGGAGAAGAAGGAAGAGATCATCGACCTCATCGAGTCGTGACGCGCGCACCTGACATACGCCGAAGAGTCCGCGGGCGGCCCATCGACTCAGATGAGCCGCCCTCATGTTGCAGATCGGAGTTGTGGCTGTGAATGAAGACTCGGACCGGCCGCTGGACTTCCCCCTGCGCTGCCGGCCGCTGCTGAAACAGAAGATCTGGGGGGGGCGCGGCCTCGAACGCATCCTCGGAAAAGCGCTGCCTCCCGACGAGCCGATCGGCGAGTCTTGGGAGGTCGCCGATGTCCCCGAGGGGCGATCGGGGATCGAGGGCGGGCCGCTTGCCGGGATGAGCCTGCGCGAGGTGATGGCGGACTTCTCGGAGCAGATGCTGCCGGGCTCCCGCGACGCGGAGTTCCCGCTGCTCGTGAAGTTTCTCGACGCGCAGGATGACATCAGTATCCAGGTGCATCCGGACGCCGAGGTCTGCGAACGCCTCTATCCGGGCGAGCGGAGCAAGAACGAGACGTGGCTGGTGGTGCACGTCGAGCCTGGCGGGACCGTGCTGCACGGGGTCCGCGAGGGCGTTGACCTCGACGAGATCTGCAGCCGCATCGCGGACGGCTCAATCGTCGAGGTCATGCGGCGGATCGAGGTGCGTCCCGGTGACGTGATCCACCTGCCCGCCGGCACGCTTCACGCGCTGATGCGGGGCGTGATGCTGCTGGAGGTCCAGGAGCCCTCGGACTCGACCTTCCGCGTGTACGATCACGACCGGCTCGGGCAGGACGGCAGGCCGCGCGACCTGCATATCGAGCAGGCGCTCAGGAGCCTGCACATGCAGCAGGCGGCCGCCGCCCGGATCGTGCCGAGGACCGAGCGGCAGGACTGGGGAGATCGGGAGCTTCTGATCGACATCGAGCCCTACCGCGTGGAGCGGCTGAGGCTTACAGGGGAGATGGTGTGGCGCCCGGTGGCGATCAGCCCGTCGGTGGTGGTGACGATGGCGGGTGAGCTTGTGGCGTCGTGGGCGGGGGGAGAGATGGCCTTCAGCACAGGGGAGACATTCATCGTCCCCCCGGGAGTCGAGGGCCTCAGGCTGGCACCGGCCGGGGACAGGTGCGAGGTCGTGGTGGCGTCGGCGCGAAGGCCCGGCTGCGAGCGACCGAACACGGGCGGTGAACCGGTCGTCTGAGGAGAGGAAGTTTTTTTTCAGGGTGCGGAGGGGAACGTGGCGGGATGGGGAATAATCCCCCGCGATCGATCCGAGGCACCGAGATTCTCAGGGGGCAAAGTCCCACCCGGCGCGCAGTGACACTCCGACAACCTCGCTCGACCGTCACACCCTGCTCGCGATGGAAGCCAATGTGGTCCGCAGTGGGGGCGAGGCGGGATGCGATGGTTGGTATGGCAACGAATTCCGCGGCCCGTGGCGTGGGATGGATGCCGGGGAAAGATGTGACCTGCGTCGTCGGTGAGGTCGGAACGGATTCTGCGATCGTGCCGAAGGTATGCTTTCAGTCCGCGCGGAAGTGCGCCTGACACCGGCTGAGATGGTGACACAGAGATGTGGCTGCCGTCCGCCGGTAGATGTAGCGACCGTCCGCGTGAGAGAGGGTCTTTCAAAGGCCCCCGGTGGGGACCGAAACACCGGGGGACTTGCGGGAATCGGTCGTTGTAATCACAACTGATCACAGGCGCGCTGTGGATTGGTGATGATGAGAAACGATCGCGGACCGAAGGTCGTTGGGCGCTACCTGGGGGCGCTGCACCGCTTCGCGCGGCGTTATTTCGCGACCGAGATGGAACGTCTCGATCTGCCCCCGGTGGCGTTTCCGCTGCTGATGCGGCTGCTGCACCGCGACCAGGTGAGTCAGGAGGACCTGGTGACGGACTTCCTTGTGGACAAGGGGACGGTGGCGCGGACGCTGGCGAACCTCGAGGATGCCGGTCTGGTGACACGCGAGGTCGATCCGGACGATCGGCGGATCAAGCGGGTCTCTGTGACTGAGAAGGCGCGCGAACTGGAGAATGACATCAAGGCGGTCTCACGGAGATGGGACGGGAAGCTCACGGAGGGGTTCACCGATGAGGAACGTGAGCAGCTTCTCAACTATCTGGCCCGGATGAAGCAGAATGCAAGGCGACACTGGCATGAGATGTCTCAGACCGATGAACGGCGGGAGAAGTGATGGGTAGTCACTCTGGTATGAACACGTTGGATGGTCTCGGGGGACTGCACCTCGTGGCGGTGCTTGCGGCGATCTGCCTGCTGCTCGTTCCGACAGGGGCGACCGCGCAGGACGAGGCGCCGCACCTGCTGACGCTGGAGCAGGCGATGCGGCTGGCCCTGGAGCGCAACCCGGCGGTCGGGGTCGCGCTCACCGGCGCGGAAGCGGCACGCTACTCACTGGAGGGGCAGCAGGCGCGCCGGCTGCCGACTCTGAGTTTTGACGCCAGCGCCCGCATCAGCGAGTCGCTCTCACGCACCGCCGTCGTCGGAGGCGACACGATCCGCACCGGAGGCGGGCGGAGCGAGAGCAGTGACGTGCAGTTGACGCTCTCGCACACATTCTACCAGTCCGGTCGCGACGAAGCGATCAGCGAGGCGCGCCAGCGCACGCGGGCGAGTGAGTTGGGGATCGACGACACCGTCCGCCGCCTGCTGGCGGACGTCGCAGCGACCTTCCACGGCGTGCTTGCGCAGCAGGAGCTGGCTGAGGTCGCCGATAGGGCTGTCTCCGCCGCGCAGCTTCATCTTGACCTTGTGGACGCGCGCATCGAGGCGGGGACGGTCGCTCCGGCCGACCGGCTGGCGGTGGAGGCGGCGCTGGCCGACGCGGAGTTCGAGGCGGTGCGGACGGTCAATGCCGTCTGGACGAGACTGGCCGATCTGCAGGCACTGCTGGCGCTTCCGACGGACGAGCTTCCGGTGATCCGCGGCGAGCTCGACGCTCCGAGTGTGACCGGGGACCTCGAGGAGTGGGTCGCGGAGGCACTGGAGATGCGACCTGACCTGCAGGCGCAACGCCACCGACTGCGCGCCACGGAACTCTCGCTCAGGCAGGCGGAGATCGACGCCGGACTGACGATGAGCGTGCAGGGTCAGGCGGACTACGGCCGGCACACCGGGAACACCGGCGAGACGTGGTTCATCGGCGGTGGCCTGAGCTTCCCGCTCTTCAACAAGCAGGCGCGGGCGTCGGTGGACCGTGCGGAAGCCGATCTCGAGAGCGTCCGGCAGACGCTTGCCGAGCAGGAGCTGAGCGTGTCGCGGCAGGTCGCGGGCGCATGGTACACGCTGCGGGACGCGATTGGACGGGTGGAGGCCGCCGGAGTGTCGGTCGCGGCGTCCGCCACGAATCTTGAGGCCGCTCGCGGGCGCTACGCCGAGGGCGTGGTGACAATCATCGAAGTGACGGACGCGGAACTGTCCTGGCGCCGGGCACAGGCAAATCTCGTGCAGGCGCGTTTCGATCGTAATGTCGCGTGGTATCAGCTCCTGGCCGCTGCGGGCAGACCGCTGGTTGATGAGGCGGTCGAAGACGACAGCGACGCACCCGCGGCCACGGACGAGCTCAACGCTGAGACGGTGGGAGATTAATGAAGCGATGGATCGGCATTCTCATCATGGTCGTAGTCGTTGGTGGCGGCATCTGGTGGTATCTCAGGAGTCGTGAGCCGGTTGAGGAAGAAGAGACCACGGCGACCGCGACGGTCGAGCGCGGCGATCTGCGCGTGACGGTCGCGGCCACCGGCGTGCTCGAGCCGCTGACCACGGTCGAGGTCAAATCGCGCAGCGGCGGTGAGATCGACAGGATGTACGTTGAAGCTGGGGACTACGTGCAGCGGGGCGATCTGATCGCTCAGCTTGACCCCACCGATCTGCAGACACAGGTGGACCAGGCGGCGGCGCAGGTTGATGCCGCGGACGCCCGCGTTGGTCAGTCACGCTACTCCGCCGACGCGCAGCACGAGCAGACGACCTCCGGCATCGCCGAGGCAAGGGCCTCCGTGGCATCCGCCCGGGCGCGCCTGGCGCAGGCCGAGGCGCAGCTCGACCAGACCCGTCGCACAACGGATGATGCGATCCAGCAGGCCCAGGCGCGGCTGAAGTCCGCGAGGGCGAATCTCGCGCAGGCTCAGGCGCAGGAAGAGGCCCAGCCCACGCTGACCGCGTCGGACATCAGACAGGCTGAGGCGTCGCTCGAGCGCGCGAAGCAGGACCTCGCGCTGCTTGAGGAGGGGAATCGGCCGCAGGAGATCGCTCAGGCCCGCTCCCGCGTGCGCGAGTCGCAGGCGGTGCTCGAGAACGCGCAGTCGGAGCTGATGCGAAGCGAGGGTCTCTTCGCGAAGGGCTTCGTCTCAGAGCAGGACCTTGACAGCTCGCGGCGCTCGGTGCGCACCGCTGAGGCGCAGGTTGAGTCGGCTCGTGAGGCCCTTTCGCTGGTAGAGGCCGGCCCGCGGTCGCAGGACATCGAGCGGGCGCGGGCCGCGGTGCGGCAGGCTGAGGCCACGCTGGAATCGGCCCGCGCACAGACGGTGCAGATCTCAGTTCGCCAGCGAACTCGCGAGTCGGCGGAGGCGTCAGTGACTGAGGCAGAGGCCGCTCTGCGCTCTGCGGAGGCCCAGCGGAGGCAGATCGACGTTCGCGAGGGCGACGTCGAGACCGCCCGACGAGCCGTCGATCAGGCGGAGGCGGGCCTCGATCGCGCTGAGGCAGGCCGCCTGACCACCCGGGCCCAGCGGGAGTCGATCACGGCCGCGATGGCGGACCTGCGACGAGCCCGGGCGAGCCTCGAGGACGTGCAGTACAACTTCACGCACACCACGATCGTTGCTCCGCGCGACGGTGTCGTGCTGACGAAGCACGTGGAGGAGGGGACGGTGGTCCCCGCCGGCACGGCGGCTCTGGCACAGGGCACGGCGATCGTGACCCTGGCCGACATCACGGAGATGTACGTGATGGCGGACGTGGACGAGGTGGACATCTCTCGCGTCGCGGAGGGGCAGATGGTGGAGATCGCTGTGGAGACGCTGCCGAACGAGCAGATCCGCGGTCGGGTGGAGAAGATATTCCCTCAGGGGGCGGAGGAAGCGAACGTGGTGTATTTCCCGGTTCGCATCCGCGTGCTTGACCTCCATCCGGAGTTGCGGCCCGGGATGACGGTGGACGCGACCATCGTGACCGCCGAGGTCGAGGACGTGCTCCTTGTGCCTGACGCCGCGATCGATCGGTCCGGTGGGGAGACCAGCGTGCAGGTGCTCCCGATGGGCGCTGAAGAGTCGGAGACTCGCGAGGTTGAGATTGGCGTGACCGACTTCATCCAGACAGTGGTAGTGAGCGGACTCGAGGAGGGCGAGCAGGTCGTGCTGCCCTCTGCCGCGTCAGGGATGATGATGGGTGGCCGTGGCGGAGGCCGGGAGAACACCGCGGCGGACAGCGCTCGGCGCGCAACGCGCATGGTCGGCAGGAGCAGGCAGTAAGCCAGGAGTATGAGTAACTGATGGCGCTGATTGAGATAAGCAACCTGCATAAGATCTACCGCATGGGCGATGTTGAGGTCCACGCCCTTCGTGGGGTTGACGTTACGGTCGAGGCCGGCGAGCACATGGCCATCATGGGCCCGTCGGGTTCGGGCAAGTCCACGCTCATGAACCTGCTGGGCTGCCTCGACACCCCGAGCGACGGGACCTACCTGCTCGATGGCGACGACGTCTCCCACCTCGACCCGGATCGGCTGGCAGCGGTGCGCAATCGGCAGATCGGGTTCGTCTTCCAGCAGTTCAACCTGCTGGCGAAAGCCACAGCACTTCAGAACGTCGAACTGCCGCTGGTCTACGCGGGTGTGCCCGACCGGCGGGACCGGGCGATGGCTGCTCTCGAGCGCGTGGGCCTTGGTGACAGGGCGGACCACCGGCCGCGTGAGCTCTCGGGAGGGCAGCAGCAGCGCGTCGCCATCGCGCGTGCGCTGGTGAACAGCCCGAACATCCTGATGGCTGACGAACCGACCGGGAACCTGGACACGAAGACCGGATCGGAGATCCTTGGAGTGTTCGATGATCTTAACGCTGAGGGCATTACGCTGGTGATGGTGACGCATGACCCTCGCGTCGCTGAGCGGTGCGGGCGCGTCATGCGCCTTGTTGATGGGGAGATCGTCAGCGACGTGCATAACCATCACGCGGTGGCGGTTGGTGAGGCGAAATGAGTCTGCTGGAGGCTCTCCGCACGGCATTCACGAGTTTAATGGCGAACAAGTCTCGGTCGATCCTGACCATGCTGGGCGTGATCATCGGCGTCGCGGCGGTGCTGATCGTCGTCGCGATCGGCGAGGGGCTGAAGGCCGACACGCTCGACCGGATCCGCGGCATGGGGGCGAACCTTCTGACCATCCGCCCCGGCGGCGGGGATTCCGGGAGGCGAACGACCCGCCCCGGGCGCCTCACCGAGGAAGACGTGGCCGCCCTGCAGGCCCAGGCGAAACACGTCAGCGCCATCGCACCGGTGGTGCAGACGAACGGCAACGCAAGGTACCGCAATCTCACACACGGCACTCAGGTGGTCGGCACCAGCCCCTCGTGGAAAGAGGTGCTGGCCTTCGATATGGCACACGGCCGCTTCATCAGCGCCAGTGAGGAGCGCGCGCGCTCGCGCGTTGCGGTGCTCGGGAGCGACGTGGTGGAGGAACTCTTCTACGGACGCCCCCTCATCGGCGAGTTCATCCGCATCAACGGAGTGCCCTTCGAGGTCATCGGGATCCTTCAGGCCAAGGGCGGCGGGTGGGGCAATCCCGACGACCAGATTGTCATCCCCATGAGCACGGCACGCCAGCGTCTGGTCGGCAGCGCCGACCTGCGGCAGATCTACGCCTCCGCGTCGAGCGAAGACGTGGTGCCGGAGGCCATCGAGAGCATCAAGTCCATCCTGTACCGCACCCATCGGGTCAACGAGATGACCGAGGACTTCCGCATCCGCGATCAGACGGAGATGCTCACGACGATGACGGAGACCACCAGCCAGCTCACCATGTTCGTCGGCGGGATCGCGCTGGTGTCACTGATCGTCGGCGGCGTGGGGATCATGAACATCATGCTCGTCTCCGTGACCGAGCGCACCCGTGAGATCGGCATACGCAAAGCCGTTGGCGCGCGACGCAACGACATCCTCGCGCAGTTCCTGATCGAGTCGGTCATGCTCAGCGTCATCGGTGGCGCTATCGGCCTCGGCCTCGGCCTCGTCGGCTCCAGCATGATCGGCGACAAGCTCGGCTGGGCGACCGTCGTCCCGGTCTGGGCGATCGCGGTCAGCCTCCTGTTCTCCGGCGCGGTCGGCGTCTTCTTCGGCTTCTACCCGGCGCAGAAGGCCGCGCAGCTTGACCCGATCGAGTGTCTCAGATACGAGTAGACGCGCCTCATCCGCGGTTCAGCATTGTGAGCGAACGGCAGACGCAGGGATCCGATCCTCCGGTCGCATGGGTCCCTGACGGTCTGCCGTTGCTTTTTCGGCCGCCATCGTCTCAGAGCTTCCTGAGGGCCTCTGCGAGTTCCCGGAGGCCGCCGACGATCACTTCGCGCCGCGCCTCCTCGGACGCCCACGCCGTGTGGGGGGTGATCACCGCGCTGTCAAGCTCGCGCAGCGGGTGGTCCTTCGGCGGCGGCTCCGGCTCGAGCACGTCCAGCCCCGCCCCCGCGAGTCGCCCCTCGTTCAGCGCTTCCGCCAGTGCGGGCTCGTCGATCAGCCCACCGCGGGAGGTGTTCACGATGATCGCGGTCGGCTTCATGAGCGCGAGCGCGTCGGCGTCGATGATCCCGCGGGTCTCATCGGTCAGCGGGCAGGTCAGCAGGACCGCGTCCGACTCGCCGAGCAGCTCCTCCATCCCCACCAGCCGCGCGCCCAGCGCCTTCGCGCGCCGCGTGTCCGCGTAGGGGTCATGGGCGAGCAGCGCCATCCCCAGCGCCGCCACGCGCCGGGCGACCGCCTGCCCGATCTCGCCGAGCCCCACGATCCCCGCCACGCCGCCCGAGAGGCGATGCAGAGTGCGGCCTCCGCCCCGCCAGTGTCCCTCGCGAACGTCCAGCGCGGGGTTGACGATGTCCCGCGCGACTGCGAGCAGCAATGCGAGTGCGTGGTCGGCCACCTCGTTGGTGCAGAAGTCACGTACGTTGCGCACCTCCACCCCAAGCTCCCGCGCCGCGTCGAGGTCGATCCGGTCGAGGCCCACGCCGTAGCGCACCACCGCGCGCAGATCCGGCTGCAGCGCCTCCATCACGCGCCGCGTGACCCACGCTCCCGTCACCAAAATCGCGGTTGCGCCCTCAGCGGCCGCGATCACCGCGTCCTCCTCGACGGCCTTCGCAGGCTCGATGCGCACCGGCAGACCCTCAAGGTGTGCCAGCGCCTCGACCGGGTACTCGGTGCGCCCTGTCGTGTCGATGACGAGCATCTCCCGCGGGCTCATCGCCTGCGCTCCTCAAGCTGCTTCTTGAGTTCGACGAGGCGCGTCTCTTCCTTCTCGATGATCTGTCGGCACCAGTCGAGCGTCTGCTCTGTCATCGCCGGAGGCACCACAACCACACCGAGGCGGTCGCCGTAGACGAAGTCACCGGGGTTGACGACCACGCCCGCGCAGCAGATCGGGATGTCGATCTCCCCGAGCCTGTCGCCCGTCCCCGCCTGTGGTGAGATTCCCGCCGCGAAGAGGGGGAAGCCGATCTCCATCACGCCCTCGATGTCGCGCACCGCTCCGTCAATGACCGCGCCTGCGCAGCCCGCGACGGCCGCCATGTGGCTGAAGATCTCGCCCCACATGATGTTGTCGATGAACCCGCCCACGTCCATGACGATTACCTCGCCCTCCTCGACGGCTTTGAGCGCGAGGCCGCTCGCGTGGGTTCCGCCGGGGTAGGCATGGACGGTCAGCGCAGGGCCGAAGACGCGCATGCTCGGATCGACGGGCTTGATGCGCGGCTTCATGGTGCGGTTCTTGTGTCCCATGCGGAAGAGTGCGTCGGAGATTGTTGCGGTGGACATGCCCGCCATCTCGCGGGCGGCAGCTTCAGGGGTCAAGTCAATCGCCTCCGGCCTGTGTGATGCATGCAGGTCGGAGTTCGCCGTCAGCGCCGCTCTCACCTTGGCGGGAGCGAGGCAAGTCGTCAGATCAGCTCTTCGATCGGTCGCAGGCGGGAGTACTCGCAGGTAGTGGACATGGCGTGTTGATCGACGGCGATCCCGCGCTCGCTGGCCGCGGCCATCGGGGTCAGCCCGCCGACGACCACCAGTCCGACGCGGTCCATCCCGACCGGAAGCTCGAGCAGCGGCTGACCGGGCGCGCCGACGGCCAGTACGCCGCTGAGACGGTGCTGCTTGAGTCGCTCGATCAGGTCCTGTGCGACGTCGGCCGCCGCGGCGGGGATCTCGCGGAAGCCCGCGCCGACCATCCCTGAGCCGGTGGTGGCGGCCTCCCACGATGACGTGAGGCCGGAGGCGATGAAGATGTGCAGCGGGTCGATCGATGAGCCGGCGTAGCTGACGAGTTCGACGAAGCGCAGCGGCCGTCCCTCGCGCATCTGAAGCAACCCGCCGTAGAGCGAGTTGACGGGGATGTAATGATGCAGCAGCACCCCGTTGAGCGTCACGGAGCAGACGGTGCCGACCGCGACCATCCCCTCCGGGACGGTCTCACCGAGCTTCTCGCCCTCATGGGCCACGATCGCGAGGTCGCTCATGCTCAGGCCCGCGTCCGTGGCGACCCGGGCACATTCGAGGGCCGCCGGAAGGTCTTCGGCGGCCAGCAGAGAGACGTTGAGGATGACGTCGCCCTCGCCGGTGGTCGGGTCGAATGTCGTTGAGTATGCGAGGCGGTCGATGCGCGCGGCTACGAAGCCGACCTTCTCGGCGACCTGCGCGCTCTCAAGCTCGTGGCGGCCCTTGTCGGTGAGAACGCGCCCGGCGTTGCCGACGGCCCTGGTAAGTCCGCGCTCATCCATGAACTGCAGGTGGTAGCGCACCTGGCGCTCGCTCAGTTCGATGCCGAGCGGCTCGAGATCGCGCCCGATCGCGCGAGCCCCGAGCGGTTCATCGGTGCCCGACAACACGCGCAGGATCGCGAGCATCTTGCGGCGCACGTCCCGGTCATCGCTGAGTGGCTGGATTGCGGCGGACTCCACTGAAGCATCACTCCGTGCAAGTGTACACAATAAGGCCCCTCTGATACCGTCAGTTCGGTAGTCGGAGGATACGCGAGATTTCGCCGGTCTGTCAAGCATCCGCAGCCTGCCTGCGCCGCCCGTCGCTCCCCGCCCGGGGGCCGCGATGCCCGCTCATCCCACCGCCACCTCGTAGTTGACGCCCTCCCAGCGCTCCTCGTCCGTCCAGCGGAAGGTGAAGCGGATCGGCGCCCGCTGGTCCTCGGCGATCCGTATGTCTGCGTAGCTGATCCCGAGCATCGTCTCACTCGCGACCGTGACGCGCGGGTTCCGCCACTCGTCATCCGTCCAGACCAGATCGAACCGGCCCGGCGCCTGAACGCGCAGTGTGTCCCCGCGTTGCACCTGTCGCACCTGCCTCGTCCGCTTCCAGACCTCAAGGTCCCTGCGGCCACGCCCCGTCAGATAGCGCTCGGCCACCGGCTCGATGCGCGGGAAGAGTGCGCCATCGCGCGTTGAGCGCAGGAGGCTGATGTACTCGGCGTGCGCCCAGCACAGCGGCATCGCCGAGCCCGCGGGCCTGCCCCGATGCATGCCTCGCTCGGGGATGTCGTCTTCGTCCCAGACCTGCTCGGGAAGCATCCCTCCGGCGGAGGCGAAGCGCTCGATGGCGGTGATCAGCGGATGTGGGTCATTCCCTGCCGCCAGTTCGTAGTGCCCGCGCTCGCCCGTCAGCAGCGGCCAGGCGCGGCCCTGCCCCCAGCCCTCGTAGGGGCCACCATCGGGCCGCTGACCGTAGCCGTCGTGGTTGTACCTGCGCCACGCCGGGCCCAAGGGCGTCTCGACCCGAAGGACCTGATCGACCACCTCCAGCGAATCGCGGATCAGCGCGTCCTGCGGGTTGCGGACGCCATAGCGCACAAGCTCGAGGAAGCCCGCATCAACCACGTTCCTGGCCGGGAAGCTGAACTGCGAGCCGGGCGGGCGGTTGGCGACGGTCAGCATGCCGGCATTCGGGTCCTCCGACGGCCGCGGGTCGCCGACTTTGGTGGGCGTGATGCGGATGTAATGCCGCGGGATGTCCGCTACCAGCTCCCCCTCGGTGGTGACGGTCCACCGCTCGATGTGCCCCTCGACAAAGTCCGCGTACTCACACAGGAAGCGCGCCGATTCGGCCTCATCGTTCGCCTCGGCGAAATCGGCGGCGCAGATCAGCGCAGCGACGGTCGCCGCGAGCGTGGAGGGTGAGTATCCGCTGGCCTCCTCCCAGCGCTCCTGGTCGGTCGCCGGCCCGTGCCGGATGAGGAACGCCGCGGCCCTGCGCACCAGGGGGCAGGGGTCGAATCCGCTGAGCGCATCAGCCTGCCAGAGTCGCCACGCGAGCATGATCGGGAACGCCACCTCGTCGAGCTGGACCGCCCCCCAGTGCGGCGTGCCGTCGAGCCAGAAGTTCTGCGGGAAGCCACCATCGGGGCGCTGGGAGCAGGCGAGATAAACGAGCGCGCGCCGCGCGGTGGTGCTGTCCCCGGTCGCGAGCAGGGCGGTGGCGGAGTTCACCATGTCCCGCGTCCAGACGAGATGGTACCCCCCGAGGTCCTCCCCCGAGCGCACCTCACCCCACGGAATGCTTGCCGATGCGATCAGCGCGCCCGCGTAGGTCTTGTCCTCATGCGCGAGCAGCAGCTTGTGACTGACGCGGTAGAGTCGGCCGCCGTCCGTGGAGGCCGGGTCCAGCTCTTCGATGCCGCAGCAGACCCGCTGCCACTGCTCGCGGAATCGCTCGCAGCTTGCATTCCACGGGACCGTCAGCACCTGCCGGACGGTAGTCGCCGCCGCGTGGAGGCTCTCACCGAACGCCATCGCGAGGACGAACTCACCGTCCTCGGGGAGCGCCACCTCACCCATCAGCGCGACGTTGCCGTCAGCCGCGCTGTGGAACTGCCAGTCCATCCGGTAGTTGCCCATCAGGTCCGTCCAGCCGTCGCTTGCGCCGACGTAGCCCACCGAGGCCCGGGCGAACTCGGCGCTGGCAGCAAGCGCAAGATGCGTCGAGTCCTGCCACGCGATGAGGATCTCCCTGCCTCCGGCGTCGTATCGCGCGGCGCAGTTGCGGTACCCGCTCAGGCCCATCTGCGGAGAGCACAGCACGTAGACCTTCAGTCGGCCGCGCCAGCGGTCATCGGCGATCAGCCGCACGCGCATCAGCAGTGCGGGCTCGTGTGGATCGCCGATCACCTGCTTCTCCAGCCGGTAGCGCCCGTCGGGGTCCTCGGAGGTGACCTGCCACCCGAGCGTGTCCTCGCCGAAAACGTCAATGCTGTGCCGCAGGTGGCGCTTCTCCTCGTGGCAGAACGTTTCGCCGTCCGTGATCAGCAATCCGAGATCGCGGACCTGCGGGTGATCGATCGTGGGGTAGTACACTTCGTTGATGATCCCGTGTGAGAGCGTGAACCACAGGCGGCTGGAGGTGGAGTACGCTGTCCCCACGCCCTCCTTGGTCGAGTGCGTCCAGCGCGGCTCGATCCCCGGCCTCCCGAACGCCTCCGGCCCGTCGCGCAGAGTCTCCTCCATCACTCCGGCCTCCTCTCATCGCGAGATTCGGCGCAGGGGAGACGAGAGCCTGCCCGCGGGCGGCGTGGCGATGGGGGAGAGCGGCTCACGGGTGTCCCCCGGCGGCAGGAAGCCCGCGCGACTACTGCGCGCGCAGCCAGTCGTCTCCCCGTTTCTCCCACACCGCGCCGCCGTGACGCTCCCGGCGGACCGGCCAGCCGTCCTGATACCACCAGTGATCCACCACCACCGGCGGGCCGTCCGTCTCAGGGTATCCGAAGTGCATCTCCTCGGTCTTGAAGCCGGCCGGGGTGAAGAGTTCACTCGTCCGGAGACGATCGGCGGTCCCGACCATCGGCTGCCAGATCTCGCGCTTCGAGAGCGTTCCGCCCGCGTAGGTCTCGCGCCTGCAGGCGAAGCCTTCGGTGTTGACGTCCTCCGCGTAGGTAAGCAGGCCCTGCTCATGGCTCTCGATGCGGAAGAGGCCCTCGGCGCGCTGGTGCACCTCGCGGGTGGCGCGGTCGGCAGCGAGTGCCTCGACGCGGTCAGATGGTCGCTCCTCGACGCGCCACTGCTCGACGATCCACGAGAAGTCGTCGGGGATCGCTGGGGGCACGGTCAGTCGGGTCTCCGCCTCCACGACGGTCTCGGGGCTCGGGATGCCCTCCAGCCCGCTCCACTCGACCGCGACGGCCAGCCACGTGCCGGGCTGGAGTGCCGTCTGCTCGCCGGGGCGCAGTGGCTCGGCGGTCACGCGCTCCCCGTCGCGCAGGAGGTGGTAGCCGAAGGTCTCGCGGTGGTTCTCACCGGGGATCAGCTCGACGCCGCCCTCCACCTCCCGCAGCCACGGTGGGTCGGGAAGCCGCACCACGCTGATGTACACGTCCGTCTGCCGCTGGTGCAGCAGCGGACAGTCCTCGTCCATCCCGGCATCCCTGACAGCACGAGCGAGCCACGGCCACGGCTCCACCGAGCGCCGCCGCTCGTCCTCGGTCATCAGCCGGGCGCTGAAGAGCGTCACGTCGAGGCCCGCATTGAGCGTCTCGCGGCCGCCGGTCGCGTAGCGGTGCCGTTCAAGACCCTCGAAGGCCGTCTCGGTCTTCGACGCGTACGCAATGACCTCAGTGAGCACGTCGATCTCTCCGGACGGCGGGAAGCCGTCGGTGCTCTCCACGCGCACACTCTCCTGATCGCCGAGCGCGTCCATCAGGCGCGTATGTGGCGCGGTGTCGAAAGGGTAGTTGGAGACGAAGCTGACCTTCGTGCCGTCGGGGCTGCCCTTCGGGTCCGCGTCGTAAGGGCCGGAGTGATCGATGATGCTGGCGGGGTAGCAGAGTGAGGACGGCGCTCGTGGCAGGTCCACGCCGTCGGCGGTGCGCAGGTCCGCGACGCCGTAGTCGCCGCAGATCCAGCGCCCCGAGCGGCCGCAGGGGCTGATGTCGCCGAACGACATCCACGCGAGCACGTGCAGGTTACTCGGGAAGGGCTCGTTCCACAATCGCCCCCTCGCCCGCCCGTTGCCGACAAGCTGCCACGTCCCGTCACCCGACCACGCGCAGTGCGCGTTCTGCACCATCGGCACACCGGTGCGCTGGTTCGAGCCGTCGTAGTCCATCCACATGCGCGCGTGCTCGAAGGGGCCGTCGAGGTGGCAGCGGATCGAGATCAGGTCATGCCCCGGATTGCACAGCGGGCGGTTGGCCTGGTTGATCTCGCAGATCTGCTCGAGTTCGGCGTTCGGCTCGATACGCGCGCGGACGGTCTTGCGCGGCGTGTCGTCGGGGTTGTCGTAGCGCCAGCGATTGCCGAAGATCCAGCGGTCAAGGCGGTCAGTGGAGCCCAGCCACTGCATATCGCGCGTGACCACGAACTCCTCCCCGGTGTCGAGGTCGTGGCGGACGACCTCGGAGTGCGCCTCCCACGAGTCATCGGGCCCGCGGTTCGTGCGTACGTAGAAGAGCCAGTTGTGCATCTGCGCCCAGCGCGGTGATGAGCCGATGCCGATGAGCCGGTCCTCGCCGGTATGAAGGTCGATCACGCGTACCTCATGCGGGTCGAGATGATGGAGGTCCGGCGCGACGTAGCGCGTAAGGCAGACGTAGCGCCCATCGGGGCTGAAGCAGTCGGTGTTGTGATAGTTTGCGTGATCGCGGAGGGCCGGGTCGTGCGTAAGCCGCCAGTACTCGATCACGTTGCCGCGCGGGTGCGGATCGCCGAACTTCACGATCTCGGCGCCGGCCAGTGCCGTCAACAGCAGCAGCGTCAGGGAGAGCGTCGCAGTCCTCATCGTGCGGCCTCCATCGACGAATCCGCTCGTGTATCATGTCGGTGGTAGATTGCGCCCGCGCGGCGGAGATACCTGTTCGCCGTGCCCGAGCTGAGCGATGTACGTCGGCAGGTGCTTCGAGGAGCCGCAGATTGACACCTCGCGCGGCATCCGGATACAATGCGCACGCGCCACCCCGAATTCAGGCTCGCTCACCGGAGATGACGGATGCCCGCAATCCCTCCCGACAGGCCGCCCGCGCAACGATGCGGTGCGCTCGTGCTTGCGCTGGTGGCAGTGCTCGGCCTGACCGCCGCATGGCTGGCCTTCGTTCACCTCGATCAGGCGGTCGTGGACCTCGAGAAGCCGTGGACGGCACACCCGGCATGGGCGGTGGCACTGACGATCGCGACGTGGCTGGGAAGCTGGCAGCTTGCGCCCCTGCTCGTGGTGCTTGTGGTCGTCGCGGCTCGACCGCACTGGCGTCGGATGCTCAGCACGATCGCCGTGGCATACCTCCTGCGCACGGCGGTGGTGCAGTGGATGAAGCTCGTGATCGGGCGGCCGCGCCCCCGTGTTCTGGCGGACGCAGCGGTCTTCGAGGGCTTCGGCGGCGGGCGGTCATTCCCGTCCGGCCACGCCTCATTCGCCTTCATGATGGCGATCATCATCTCCGCCTGGTTCCCCCGCTGGCGCTGGCCCGCGTGGATCGTGGCATCATTCGTCGCCGTCAGCCGCGTGCTCGTCGATGCGCACTTCATCTCCGACATTCTGGTCGGAGCGGTCATCGGCACCGTGATCGGGGCGGTCGTGCTCCGCGCGTGGCCGCCCGTCACGGAGGCCAATCGCGACTCGATCGAGCGCGAGGAGCGCCTGCGCCGGGAGGCCCGCCGCTCACCCACTCCCGAGCAGCGCGCCGCGGAGCGACGGATGGCCCTCCGCGTGCTGACGGTTGTGCTCTTCGTTGCCGTGGCGCTCCTTGCCTACTGGTTCATCGACCCGATCCCCGGCTTCTTCGACGCGGCCTTCTTCCAACACCCGTGGGTCGTGGCGATGGGAAGGTTCGGCAGGCACCTCGGAACATGGCATCTGGGGCCGCTGCTCGTGGCGCTCGCCCTGATCGCGGGACATGATCGCTGGAAGCGGCTGCTGATGACGATTCTTGCCGGCTTCGCGGTCCAGACGGCGCTGACAGAGGGCCTCAAGTGGCTCATCGGGCGGCCGAGGCCCTCTCAGATCGCGGATTCGACGCTCTTCCACGGACCGGGCACCGACTTCCACTCACTGCCGTCGGGCCACGCGTCGTTCATCTTCGTCTTCGCAACCATCTGCAGCACGTACTTCCCGCGTGCGCGCGTCCCGCTCTACGCGCTGGCGGTGTTCGTGGCGGCCTCGCGGGTGATGCTCGGCGCGCACTACGTCTCCGACGTCACCGCCGGGGCGCTGGTCGGAGTGCTGTCGGCGTGGATCGTGCTCGCCATCTGGCGGCCGCGGCCCGAGGATGAGCCGAGGGGTGCGAAGCGTACACGAAAAAGAGGATGCGCCATCGCGGAGGGCGCATCCCCTGAAGAGACTCCGTGAGGCACATCAGCCCTCACGAACTTCGCATCAATATGCGTAGAGCTTGCCGTAGGGACGGCTGCTCCACGGGTAGAGCTTGATGAACTCGTCGGGCGAGAAGCGCCCCGGATCCACCTCGAAGGCCATGCAGTAGCGGCCGATGATCGCTTCAAGCAGGTCCCAGTCGGCCTCACAGACCTCGGCGACCGCGACCTCCGCGCCAAGCTGGTGGTCCTCCATCTCCCCGCGAACGAAGATCATGCCGCCGTGCATCCCCGTCCCGCAGAACCGTCCGACGGGCGAGCCGTCACGGTCGTTGCGGTTGAGCACGACGATGACGCCGCCGGCCATGTACTCGCCGAGATAGTCCCCGGCCGTGGTTCCCACGACCATCACCGGGAGTTTGCTCTCATAGGCCTTGCAGTGGATGCCGCATCGGTAGCCGACGAGGCCCTCCACGAAGATGCTGCCGCCGCGCATCGAGTGTCCGAGGATGTCGCCCGCGTCCCCGTGTACCACGATCGTGCCGTCGTTCATCGTGTTGGCGACACCATCCTGTGCGTTGGAGTTGACGACGATCTCAGCGCCGTCCATGAACGCCGCGAGGTCGTTGCCGGGGATGCCATTGATCTCGATGTGTACGCCGCCCTTGAGGCCCGCGCCGATGTAGCGGTGCCCGAGGACGTTCTCGAGCTGCAACTCCGTAGCCCCGTCCGCGATCGCCTCGTGGATGCGCTCATTGAGTTCTTTGTAGTGCAGTCCATCCGCGTCGATTCTCATCATTGAGATCCCGTCCCCGAAAGCACGCGCTGGCGGTAGTCGTCCGGCACTGAGATCAGGCCGAATTCGTCGGTGAGCAGGATGTCGCGGATGCCCGAGACGTCGATCTGCTCGCGGATCAGTCCGGTGATGATCCCGGCGCGGTCAATGTCTCCGACGAACACCGCACCGATGATCCGGCCGCCCTCCAGCACGATCTTGCGGTAGCTGTAATGATCCTCATCAAGCTCGGCACACACGTCGCGTCCGTCGTCCACCGCCTCTGTGATGCCGACCGAGATCGTGGGAACATCCACCACGGTCACAGAGTTCATCACCAGGCCGCCGTCCCACGTCGCCTCGTCGCCGGCCATGTTGCGCCCGGCGATCGCTCCCTGCCGATACGCGTTGGGGAAGATCGCGATGCACCGCTGCGTCCCGCACAGGAGCGCGCGCGCCTGCGCCACATCGCCCGCGGCGTAGACGTCCTCAGCGGACGTGCGCATCGTGTCGTCCACGAGAATGCCGCGATCGACCTCGATGCCGGTGTCCGCGACGATCCCGGTCGCCGGCAGCACGCCGATCGCGAAGATCACCAGCTCGGCCGCAACCGTGTCTCCGTCGGTGAGCTTCGCGCCGACGACACGGCCGTCCTCGGCCAGCAGTTCGCTCGTGGTGGTCTCGCAACGCACCTCCACGCCCGCCTCGCGAAGCCGCTTCTGCGCGAGCTGAGAGGCGGTCTCGTCGAAGGTCGCGCTGAGCATCCTGTCGGCAAGCTCCACGACCGTCGTCTTGATGCCAAGCTCGAGCAGCGCCTCCACGGACTTGAGGCCGATCAGCCCACCGCCGATCACGACCGCGGACTGCACGCCACGCTCCTCGATGTAACGACCGATCGCGTCGGCGTCATCGCGGCTCGTGAACGTGAAGACGCCCTCAGCGTCGGCGCCCTTCACGTTGGGAGGGACGATCGGCGTTCCGCCGACGGCGATCAGCAGCTTCTCGTAGCCGAGCACCTCGCCGTCCGCCGTCTGCACGGTGTGCGCCTCGGGGTCAACGGAGGTCACCTCGGTGCCCAGCAGCGCGGTCACGCCCGCCCTCTCGTACCAGTCGGCCGGGCGGTACAGCATCTGCTCCTCGCGGACCTTTCCACCGAGCAGGTAGGTGATCAGCGGGCGGGAGTAGGTATGATGCGCCTCCTTCGCCACCAGCGTGATCGAGCCGTCCGGGTCAACCTCCCGGATCCCGCTCACCGCGGCGACCGCCGCGACCGAGTTGCCGATGATGAGGTACTTCGACTTACTCATCGCCATCATCCTCGAGGACCAGTGCTTCGTTGGGGCAGTTTGTGACACACACGGGAATCTCCTCACCGATGCACAGGTCGCACTTCGAGGCGGCCTTCCCGTCCGCGCCGCGCTGGATCGCGCCCGCCGGGCAGGCCATGATGCACATCCAGCAGCCCACGCAGCGGTCTGTGTCGCACAGCACCGCGCCGGTCTCCGGGTCGCGGTACATCGCTCCGGTCATGCACGCTTCAATGCACAGCGCCTCATCGCAGTGCCGGCACTGCAGCGCGAACGACAGGTAGCCGTCGCGCTCCACCCGCACCGCCGGGATCACCGAATCGCGCTCCTCACGGAATGCGCGGATGATCTTTTTCGAGCGTGAGTGCTGCACCAGGCAGCGGACTTCACAGAGCCCGCACCCGATGCAATGCTCCTCGTAGATTCGTACGCGTTTCATGATTGCTCCTGCGTGGCGATTGGATCGCGCGGGGCGGAGGGCCCGCGTCTGATAGGCTGCATCGGTGCCGGGGCAGGCATCTGTCGCCTCCCGCCATGGCCTGCGGCTTTACTCGCCGGCCATCTGGATGCCCAGCACCTGAAGCTCCCGGTCGGTGAGGTTCACGCCGCGGATGTGATCGCGGTTCCCCCGCAGGCTCTCGATGGCGTTGATGCCCATCCCGCCCATGATCTCCTGGATCTCGTGGCCCCAGCTTCGCAGCAGGTTCTCCAGCCGGCGGGTCGCGATGTTCGGGTTCAGGCGGCGCGTCAGGTAGGGATCCTGTGTGGCGATGCCCCAGTTGCAGCGCCCTGTGTAGCACTTCTGGCAGAGGTGGCAGCCCATCGCAACGAGTGCCGCGGTGCCGATGTAGCAGGCGTCCGCGCCCAGCGCGACGGCCTTCACGACGTCCCCGGCGCAGCGGAATGATCCCGCCACGATCAGCGACGCGTCCTGCCGGATGCCCTCCTCGCGCAGCCGCGAGTCAACGGCCGCCAGCGCGAACTCGATCGGGATCCCGACGTTGTTGCGGATCATCGTCGGCGCCGCGCCGGTGCCGCCGCGGTAGCCGTCGATGGCGACGAAGTCCGCACCTGCTCGGACCGCGCCCGATGCGATCGCCGCGATGTGATGGACCGCCGCGATCTTCACGCCGACGGGCTTGCTGTAACGAGTGGCCTCCTTGATCGCGTAGATGAGCTGCCGGAGGTCCTCGATCGAGTAGATATCATGGTGCGGAGCGGGGGAGAGCGCGTCCGTCCCCTGCGGGATCATCCGAGTGGCCGAGATGTCCGCCGAGACCTTCTCCCCGGGCAGGTGGCCGCCGATGCCCGGCTTGGCGCCCTGGCCGATCTTGATCTCGACCGCCGCCGCCGCGTTGAGGTAGTCCACGTCCACGCCGAAGCGCCCGGACGCGACCTGCACGATCATGTTGTCGGCGTACTCGGCGATGTCCGCGTGCAGCCCGCCCTCGCCGGTGTTGGCGTAGGTGCCGACCTCGTGCGCGGCCCGGGCCAGCGCGATCGAGGCGTTGTAGCTGATCGACCCGTAGGACATCGCCGAGAACATCACCGGGACGCTCAACTCAAGCTGCGGGGCGATCTCCGTTGTCAGCTTCCCGCTCTCATCGAACTCGAGCCTGGAGGGCTTCTTGCCGAGTTGGGTGTACAGCTCCATCGGCTCGCGGAGCGGGTCGATCGACGGATTCGTCACCTGCGAGGCGTTGAGCACCATCCGGTCCCAGTACACCGGTAGCGGCTCGGGGTTGCCCATACCGGTGAGCAGCACCCCGCCCTGCTCGGACTGATTGTAGATGTTGCGGATCACCTGCGGCGACCAGTTCGCGTTCTCGCGGAACTGCAACTGCACCTCGCGGATCGAGATCGCGTCGGTGGGGCAGAGGGAGGCGCAGCGGTGGCAGCCGACGCAGCTCTCGCTGTCGCTGAAGACCTCGCACAACTCCGCATCGAACTCGTGAACTTCATTGGCGCACTGCCGCACGCACACCTCGCACTGGATGCAGCGCTCGGGGTCGCGCTCTACGACGAAATCCGATTGTATCAGCCAGTTAGGCAACGCTGACAGCTCCCGTCAACATGTGTCGTTCAAGTCGTTTGCCGCATGCCCTTGTTCGGCTCCGTTTGGGCCCGATCCCATCATCCGCCGGTGTACTGCAGGTATGCCTCGGCGGCCCCTCTGTCCAGATCGTCAATGATGATCCAGACGCCGCCGCTTCGTGCTGCCGTGAACGGTGGCTCCACCTCATCGGGTCGCCACCAGTCTGCCTTGAGATACCCTTCGACAACGCGAAGCTGCTCATCCAGGCGATCTTCGTGCGAGACTTCGGCTCGGCCGGGCAGCGCATCGGTCAAATCAGAGACTTCCGCGCGGGGCACAGCCAGTTTCGCAAAGAGAATGACGTCAGGACCGCCAACCAGCCATGCGTGCTCCACTTCGACGCCGTCGGGCAGCGGAGTACGTGTCAGGTCCTCCAACTCCGCTCGCGACAGTCTTGTGCCATCGAGGAGCAGGCCGCGCATGACGGGCTGACGGTAGAGAGCGAACGCAGACCAGATGGCCAGGCCCGCGATACCGAGAGCGATTACGAGCAGAACGACGCAACTGACCGGCGATCGATTCCTCTGTTGGGCCTGCGCCATCTCTTCCGGCATAGGGTGTTCCATGGGCCGCCCCTGATTGCCGTTGCTGTTACCCGGCCGCGACTTCCACCCCCGCCTGCAACTCGCCCACGACCGGCTCGCCGCCATCGGGGTGCCAGACCACGTCCGGGTCGGGGCAGATCGTGCGGATCGCGGCCTCCTCGGAGGCGATGTAGAGCCGGTCGCCGCCGCGCGCGCAGACCTGCGGGCGGAGCTTCGTGCGGTCCGAGAAGCCGATCATCCGCCCGGTGCTGCCCACCACCACCGCGAAGGGGCCGTTGAGCAGCGCGCCGCCGTAGACCGCGCGGATCGCGCGCGCCTGTGCCTGTTCCTCACCGTCCATGCGCGCGATGTCCTCCCAGAAGGGCGGCGCCATGGCCTGACACGCGACCTCAAGCGGCAGACCGTGCTTGCGGATCAGCAGGTCGAAGAAGTACGCGATGACCTCGGTGTCGGTCTGCAGCGTGCACTCATAGCCGAAGTTGCGCAGGTAGCGCTTGTTGATCCCGTACGACGAGATCTCACCGTTGTGCACAATCGCCCAGTCGAGGATCGAGAACGGGTGCGCCCCGCCCCACCATCCGGTGGTATTCGTCGGGAAGCGGCCGTGCGCGATCCAGATGTACGCCTCATACTCATCGAGCCGGAAGTACTCGCCGAGGTCCTCCGGATATCCGACGCCCTTGAAGCAGCCCATGTTCTTCCCCGCGGAGAAGACGAACGCGTCCTGAACCGTGGTGTTGATCTCCATGTGCAGCTCGACCATCAGGTCGTCCTCGTCGAGGTGCGGGCGGCTGCGGTCGGGTTCGATATTGACGAAGTAACGATGGACCAGCGGCTCATCGCTGATGTTCGGATGCGGGCGCGTCGGGATCTCCTCAGCTCGATGAACGATGGCGCGCTCGTTGAGCAGCGCCTCAGTGGCAGACTTGGCCGCGGGCGTGTCAAACATCAGGTGCATGGCGTACTGATCCGCGCGGTCGGGGTAGATCCCGTAGGCGGCGAAACCTCCGCCAAGGCCGTTGGAGCGGTCGTGCATATTGGCGATCGAGCGGATAACCTCGTCGCCGCTGAAGAGGCGGCCGCTCTCATCCATGATGCCCGAGATGGAGCATCCGCCCATATCCTTGAAGGGGAGGAGCCGGTTCGTCATCATACAATCTGTCACCCGATCGCTGGTCGTATCTCAGGGAGCCCGGAGTGGCGAGGGCCGTCACATGTGAAGTCGGGGGCGGCACCGGAAGCCGATTGCCGCCCCCGCTTAATCCTGCCCTCCAGACTACAGGATGGGGAGGTACCTGTCAAGCTCAAACTGCGACACGTGGGCCCGGTATTCGTCCCATTCAATGACCTTGTTGGTCAGGAACTTCTCGAAGATGTGATCGCCGAGGGCCTCGCGCACAAGCTCGCTGTCACGCGTCTCCGCGATCGCCTCACCGAGACTGCCCGGGAGTGCCTCGATCCCGCGGTCGGCGCGCCCGGCGGCGCTCATCTCGAAGATGTCCTCCTCGATCGGATCGGGCAACTCGTAGCCCTCCTCGATCCCCTTGAGTCCCGCCGCGAGCATTACCGCGAAGGCGAGGTACGGGTTGCAGGCCGGGTCGGGGCAGCGGAACTCCATCCGCGTGGCCTTCTCCTTACCAGGTTTGTACATCGGGATGCGCACCAGCGACGAGCGATTCCGCCGCGCCCAGGCGATGTACACAGGGGCCTCATAGCCCGGCACCAGGCGCTTGTAGGAGTTGACCCACTGGTTCGTGATCAGCGTGATCTCCCGCGCGTGGCGCAGGATCCCGGCGATGTACGCCCGAGCCACCTCCGAGAGATTGAACTCACCGCTCGGGTCGAAGAACGCGTTGCGGTCACCCTCAAACAGCGACATATGCGTGTGCATCCCCGAGCCGTTCTCGCCCGCGATCGGCTTGGGCAGGAATGTCGCGTAGACGCCGTGCTTGACCGCAATCTCCTTGACCGCGAGTCGATAGGTCATCGCGATGTCGGCCATGCGCAGCGCCTCGGCGTAGCACAGGTCGATCTCATGCTGGCTCGGCGCGACCTCATGATGGGAGTACTCGACGTCGATGTTCATCTCCTCGAGCGTGAGGATCGTGTCGCGTCGGAGGTCGGAGGCGACGTCGAGCGGCGTGAGGTCGAAGTAGCCGCCGGCGTCGAGGCTCTTGAGGGGTGTCTTCGCATCGCCGAAGTAAAAGTACTCCAGCTCGGGGCCGACGTACATCGTGAACCCCATCTCAGCGGCGCGGGCGAGGTTGCGCTTGAGCGCCCAGCGCGGATCACCCTCATAGGGCTCGCCCTCCGGAGTGACGATGTCGCAGAACATCCGCGCGACGCCGGCCCCATCGTTCGGCCTCCAGGGGAGGACGGCGAAGGTGGTCGGATCGGGCATCGCGATCATGTCGGACTCGTCGATGCGGGCGTAGCCCTGGATGGAGGAGCCGTCGAAGCCCATGCCCTCCTCGAACGCGGACTCGAGTTGCGTGTCGGTGATGGCGAAGCTCTTGAGGAAGCCGAGGATGTCGGTGAACCAGAAGCGGACGAATTTGATGTTCTGGTCGGCGACGGTGCGGAGGACGTCTTCGCGGGTCATCTGCTGATGCATGGACGGATCTCCTCCCGACAGCTGTCTCGTAGGAAGTCGGCAGCCGACTGCCGACCTCGCTCATTATAGTCCGTGTGGCGCAGTTGTCAAGGGCGATTCCCCCGCCGTGCGACTCGTGGATGGTGCCCGGTGCGCCGGAGGCAGGTTGGTCTGGCGGGCTGAGGAGCGGTTCGCTCGGACAGATCGACTGAGGACGCGCGTCATGCGGTGGGTGCAGGATTTGCGGGATGCCTCGCGGCTGGTCGATGTCCCGCACTCGGCCACCTGCCGAGGCGTCGCGACGCAGCAGCGACAGGCTGCTTGATGATTCTGTCGGCAGCGCTCTCAATGTGGTGCGGCGTGGTCCCGAGGTACAGATTGCCACTCCTCACTCGAGTCGATTCCCTCATGAGCATTTCAGGGATTCGCCGGGGCAGGATTCGGGGAGAATCATGAGATATCTCCACTGGGTAAGTCGGGTATACTCGTGTTGAGGTTGGAGGCGAGTTTCACGGGGAGGTCGCAGGGAATGGAGACGAGAGACCCGAAGGCTCTGTCGTTGGACAGGCTGAATCAGTGGCTTGGCTGGGCGGTGATCTGTCTGGCGAGCGGTCTGGTGGCGGCGGCGATCATCTTGCCGCACGGGTAGTTGGTGAGTTGCTGCTGGTGGAGAGCGGCTGGGCTGGAGCGGGGACTCCTGGTGGGCCGGGATGAGGGAGTATGCCTGCGGAGACGGTGCGGGTCTCCTCTGTGGTTAGAGGGTCCTGAAGACAGTCGAGTGGAGGGGTCGTTTGCCCGGTGATCTGGCGATGCCTGACGACCATCCACTGCTCATGCCGCTTGGCGGGAGTCCTTGCTGTTTGTCCGGCACTCAACATGTGGGCTGTGCTTAACGGCAACGACAACGTCACTGCTACGCCCCAGCCAATCGGAGCTACCAGTCACCAGTCACCTATCCATGCTACTGGCTCGACCTCGGGGATCAGCAGCATCGGTTTTAGTTTGGTGTGGCGCATTGCCTCGAGCAAACGCCGCTTGTTCGCCTGCCACCGCTGGAGGTTGTCGAAGACCACCTCAAACAACTCGCTGGGCAGCAGGATCGCGTAGCGGTCGCGCCAGTACACCACCAGCTCC
>JBMNNW010000021.1:0-50934 GCA_050942735.1 Armatimonadota bacterium | reverse complement strand
GATCCACCGGCTGCCCCCCGGGAGCGGCCACGAGCACCCGGCCGTCGCGCTCGGTCACGCGTGTTCCGTCGGCCGAGCGTGTCGGCCAGCCGCGCACCGGCATCCACGCCGGCGGGCTGCTCAGCGCTGACCACGCCTGCCCCCACGCCTCGATCTCCGCCTCGCTCACCTGCTCGAAGGTCAACTCCGTCTCACCAGACGCCTCGATCATCCGGCGGTAGATCGCCGCCAGCGCCTCCCTGCGCCGCGCCTCGAGGAAGAGCCCGAGGTACGTCTGCATGCAGACCGGCCTCGACGGCGCCTCGCCGTCGAGGAGGCTCAGAGCGCGCTCGCGGGGCGTCTCACTCATCGCAGTTCACCCACACCGGGCTCGACCAGCCCAGCCATCCGTCTGCCCTTTCGATCCGCGCGTAGTAGTGCTCCGCCGCACCCGAAGCCACGTCCTCGACCCGCCGGTCAACCACGTGCTCGTCAGTCTCCAGCGTCTTCCAGTCCTCGCCGCCGCGCACGATCGTGACGCGCGCGATCGGGACCTCGCTTGCCGCCCACAGGTGGATCGGCCGCTCGTCCTCGCAGCGCACCGCCATGCCCTGCCGCGCGCCGCAGACGCTGAAGCGGATCGGCATTCGTACGTTCGTGGTGGCGAAGCAGTTGCGCTCCCAGAGCGCGTCGAAGACTGCCTCGCGGCTCAGCTCCGGCGCCCAGACGCCCATGATCCCCTGCCGGCGCAGGTGCCGGTAGGCCTCAGGCGTAACCTGCAGCCCCGCCAGCTCATCGCCCGGGCGACCGTCATGGATGTCACCGCCACCGACAAAGCCGAGGCGGTAGCCCGCATTGAGCGCGTCGATCACGTGCCGGCCCCTCTGCTCTCCCTCCAGTGTGCGGATAGGGAACGGGTTCCCGTCTGCCTCAGGCCGCTCAGAGTTCCCCCAGACCGAGTGAATCTCCACCAGCCGCTCGTGCTCGGGATCGTGTCCGGCCTCCCACTCAACCCCCATCCTGACGTTCGCGGTGTGATGGGGGATCAGCAGCGCGTTGTGCTCCCGCGCCACTTCATAGAGCACCTGCAGGTCCTCCACGGTCCGCTCCCCGCGCCGCACGATCGGGCCGGTCTCGCCCGGATAGTAGCAGTTCCGATGCCCCGGCCAGTGGTTCGTCCACTCAAAGCCGATGAGTGTCGCGAACTCGTCGGGGGCGTTGCTGTCGTTGGTGACCGCGCAGAAATACTCCCACTGCCGATCGGTGAGACTCTCGGAGTGGTCGGCCATCGCGAAGATGTCGAGGAAGGCCTCATGCCGCGCGAAGTGATAGAGTTCCTCGGGGCAGCGGAGGCCGTCGGAGAAGAAGGTCTGGGAGTGCAGGTCGCCCCACCAGAGCCGCTCGGCGGGCGGCTTTTCGCTGACGACGACGGGGTTGCTCTCGCCCATCAGCCCGCGGGAGCCGTCCATCAGGCGCACCGTGTGCACGCCCGCCTCACTGAATGAGAAGCCCTCCACGCGCCCGATCGCCCGCTCATCGCCGGGAAAGGTGCCGTGCAGATCGCTGAGAGGAATACGCGAGGGCCCCGACGGCCCCTCGACCTCCAGCACGCCGTCCCAGCGCTCGGCGGCGTTGTCCATGTAGCGAATTCCGCGCGGGGAGTGATTGTATCTCGACACCAGCGCCGGCAGCCGCTGCTCGAAACACTGCGCCGGGACGAACCACGGCTCGCAGAGCGCCTTGATGCCCAGCGCGAACTCCTCCCCCACCGCGACGGTGGACGGCGCGACGATCATCAGGCCGACCGGCTCATGCGAAGACATGGTTGGTCGTCCCCTTACTGAGACAGGGCGCGGGAGTCCTCTCAGGCATCCCGCGCCCCGTGGTGCTTTGCGTCTCGTGCTCCCCGGCCGTCAGCGCAGGATCGCGTCCATGTTCTCCCGCACCTCGGCGGCGAAGCGGTCGATGTGCTCCTGGACCAGGTCGCGCGGATCGAGCGAATCGTCCTCGATCAGCGGTGTGAGGTCCATCGCGAAGATCATCGAGTCCGTCACGTCGGTCTCGTGCGACGCGGCGTAGGTCGCGTGCGCTCGGCGCCGCCCCAGCGTCGCCAGGTCGTAGCGCTTCCCGCCGATGTCCTGCGAGTCGAACAGCCCCAGCAGCGCCATCTCGAGGTTCTCGTGCCCCTCGACGTCGAACTGCACCCTGTCGCCGTCGAGCACCCAGTCGAGGTCGCGCCAGACCTCGCAGCCGAAGAGCTTCTCCGGCCGATCGGCGGCGTCCAACTCGCGGATCGCCTCCAGCGCGCGGCTCGCCGCACCGATGTGCGTGGTGTGCTTGTCCGCGAAGTTGTGTGTGTACACGAACTGCGGCTTCGCGGCCGTCAGGATGTCCACAAGGTCGGCCAGCGGATCCGGGTTCTCCGGGTCGCGCAGCTCGCTCGACGCGTAGTCGAGCAGGAACTGTGCCGCATACTCGCCGACGACAGCGGCCTTCTTCTGCTCCTCCCGGCGCACGGCCATCATCTGCTCGTCGGTGTAGTCCGCGTAGAGACCGTCCCGCGGGCTGCCCGAGCCGTTCGTGCAGGTGACGCCGGTGAACCACCGGTCCGCGAGGCCGAAGCACTCGAGGATCCCGTGGTAGGCCATGATCTCAAGGTCATCCTGATGCGCGCCGATGCCCATGTGCGTTGTGCGGCTGAGGGCCTCCTCGACGGGCAGGCCGTCGGGGATGAAGACCTCAGCGCCTTCCTTGCGCAACTTCATCGCAGCTCCTCCTTGATACGCCTACTGGCCGCAGCATCCGCCGCAGCAGCCACCGTTGATCTCGGGCAGACTCGCCGCTGCGATCGCCTGACCGACGCGTCGCAGCCGCTCGCTCGGCAGCATCAGGTTGATCTTCTCCGCCAGCGCCGGGAACTCGCGCTGCAGCAGATCAGTCGCGGTCTCGAGTATCGTCGGGCCACCGTTGCCGGAGGTGCAGCGGCCGAGGATCAGCATGTTCTCGAAGTCGTAGAAGTCCGCGTAGTGGGCGATCGTGTAGCCGAGGTAGACGCCCATCGTCACGAAGATCCTGTGCGCTCGCTCGTCGTCCTCAAGGTGCAGTTCCTGCACGCGCTCGAGCAGAATCGGCAGGTCCGGATCGTCGTCGAACTCGATGCCCGCCACCGGCGCGAGGCGGCCGACGGCCTGCTGCGAGAAGTAGAGCGCGCCAACGCCCCTGTCGCCCGACCACTCATCCTCCGGCGCGTCGGGCTGGTAGTCCATCGGGGCGAACGCAAGCTCGTTGAGCCAGCCGGTGATGTTCCCGTCCATCGTCACGAACCCCACGGCCTCCGACGAGCCCATCGCAACGCCGAGCACGCCGTTCTCCTCAAGCGACATCGAGCCCGCCAGAGCGGTGACCTCGCCGTCGTTCACCACGACGATCGGCACGCCGAACTCCCTGCCGATGTCGAGCATGATATTCTTGATGTGCGCCTCGAAGTCGTCCTCGGGGATCGAGCGGAAGAGTGACGCAACCAGCGCGCGCGAGTTGATCCACACACCCGCCGACGACCCACCGATCGCGTCCGTGCGCGGCAGATGCTCCATCGCGCTGGAGATCGAGTGCTTGATGCCCTCGTAATGATACGTCCAGTCCGCCTGGTTCCTGGGGTCCCACGGGACCTCTTCCTCCCAGACCGACTCCCCGTCGATGACCGCGGAGGTCTTGCGGTCGGAGGCGCCGAGGTCGAAGCCGACCCGGCAGCCCTCAAGGTGGCGGCCAAGCGGCTCGGTCGTGTCCTGCTCCTCCGGGCAGTCCTCCAGCGCCACGCCCTCCACCTCGAACTCTCGCTCGTAGACGCCGCCCATGAACCTGTGGTCGAAGGCGCGCTCACCATCGGGCGCGTAGACCTGCTTGATGTGATCGGCAACCTGCTGCTGCCCGGCGATCGTCACCTTGTAGCCGCCGCGCTGCCACAGCAGGAACTTCACGAGCCGCTCGGCGTACACCAGGTTCGCCCCCGCGCTCTCTGAGTCCGGACCGTACATCCTCGTCGCGTAGACCGACACGGAGCCGTCGCCGCGCGTGAGCGCGATCTTCACGTCAACGCCATCACCGGAATCCTCGACGGCCTTGAGGTACGCATGGTTGGCCAGCACCGCCGGGCGAAAGCCCGGGTCAAGGGGAGGCGTCGTCTCGGGTGCCACCAGCTCAAACTCTCTGCTCATCGTCTATCCTCTCTCCATCAGGTTTCGACACGCGCGAGGGCCTGCGTCCCGCCCCCGCGCGTTGACTGCGTGGTGTCTCGTATTTCCCCGCCCGACCGTGCATCCCCTTCCCGTGCCCCGCAAAGCGCGGCCCGCCGCACACGGTGAGCACGTCCACCGGTGGCACCACGCGCGACGGGCGCTCCATCCCCCGACGGGATCTCTGTCTGCGCGGGCGAGACGACCGCGCCACGTGACGGCCGCGCGTACACGAACACGCCCGCCTGGATCCTTCCAGGCGGGCATCGACGTCATGCTCCGTCAGCGCAACTCAGCACCTGCCGTTGCGCGAGAACTCCTTAACGATGTGCTGAATCCCGGCCTTAAGCTCGTCGTTGGTGATCCTGCCGCCGAGGAACTCGTTCTGCAGGAGCTTGTTCATCTCGCTGAACATCTCGCTGCGCGACTTCCCCTCCTGCATCCAGATGTCGATCGCCTTCTTCAGCGCCTCCATCCGCTTCTCCGGGATGCTGTCGGCATGACGCTCGACCATCTGCACGACCTCGTGGGGGTCGTCGGAGGTCACCGTCTCGTCGAGATCATCGCTCAGGTAACTGAAGGTCTGATCCCCGCTGTCGTAGACAACGTTGATCTGCGTGGTGGACCCCCCCGGAGTCTCGTAGACAATCGCCGCATTCGCGACATCCCCGTTGTCCCTGGAGATCTCGCTGCGCAGATTGCCGAACCGGATCCGCTTCTCCGCTGGATGAGTTCGCGACTGGATCAGCTTCTCGAGCTCCTGCTCGAAAGCCTCCAGCAGCTCCTGCCCGTTCCCGGCCACGAAAGCTACCTCCGCCATGGATTGTTGCCTCACCGAGTCTACCAGATTCCCGAGCGCCGGACAAATCGCCCCTCCGAGCACGCGCAACTCGCACTCAGGCGAAGTACGCCCGCAACATCTACTCGGGTATTCTACCCGATTGGCCCCGGCTCTGTCCACAGAAAATTAAGCGCGCATACAACATCTCCGCGCCTTTGCTCAGTTGCAGGCCACAACCTCGCCGCTCCCGGCGCTGCGCAACGCCGCGTCGATGATCGCGATCATCGCGCGCGTCTGCCACAGCGGAACCGCAGGCTCCACGCCCTCCGTCAGATGCGCGTGGATGTTGCGGTAGTACGCGTCCCAGTCCCTCTCGAAATCCGCGGCAGGCCGCTCGACCATCTCATCGCCCTCGCCCGTCGCCACCGTCCCGTCGCGGTACGCCCCGTCGCGACCGACCAGCAGCGTGCCGCCGATCCCCAGCCGCGCGATCGTCGTCGTCTCCACCTGCGAGGTGACGCCATTCTCGAACCGGATGATCACGAGGCACTGGTCGTCAACTTCGTCGCTCCAGACATGGCCGCGCAGGTCGGCGTAGACGTCGCGGACCTTCGGGTAGTCCAGCAGTTGCAGAAGCTGGTCGATGCGATGGGGGCCGAAGTCATACAGGAGGCCGCCGCCCCAAGCCTTCTCCGCGCGCCACTGCGGCCGGAAGGCCTTCACGCCGTAGGTGCGCATGATCGCGGAGTAGCTCATCGAGATCTGCTTGGTGAAGAACAGCTCGCCCAGCACCCCACTGTGCGCGGTGTGCATTGCGGAGAGGTGGTCGGCGTCCCAGCGACGGTTCTGGTAGGCCGACACCATCATCCCCGAGCGCTCGGCCGCCGCGATGATATCATCGCACTCCGCGAGGTCCATGCACAGAGGCTTTTCACACACGCAGTGTTTGCCCGCGTCGAGAGCCATGATCACGTGGTCACGGTGCATCGACGAGGGCGTCGCGACGACAACGAGGTCGAGGTCATCGCGGGCCAGCATCTCCTCGTAGTCGGCGTGTGTCTCGACGCCGAACTGGCTCTGCGCCTCGGCCCTGCGCTCCTCGCTGGGGTCGCAGCCGGCGATCAGGTCGAAGCCGTCCACGCGATCGAGCTGCGCGCAATGCCAGCTCATACCCATGCTGCCGAGGCCAAGTACGCCTGCGGTCACTGTCGTCATCGGGGTCGTCCTCCTGGCGGGTGTGGCCGGGCTGATCGGTCGCGGTACAGGCAAAACGCACCGCGCCGTGGGCGAGGTGCGTGGAGATGGCGGGGAGTGTCTTCCTGCGAGATCACCGAGCCGCCCGTCACGCCCCGCCCTGCCCGCGGATTCGCACGGACAGGCGGATGGCGGTACGTTCGTTCCCGTTGATCTCGATGTCGATGAAGCTGGGCCAACAGACAAGGTCGATGCCACTGGGCGCAAGAAAGCCACGCGAGATCGCGAGGGCCTTGATGGCCTGATTCAGGGCGCCGGCGCCGACGGTCTGCAACTCCGCTTCCTTGTGTTCGCGAATGGTGCCCGCCAGCGCACCGGCCACCTTGTTCGGATCTGAGCTCGAACTCACTCGCAGTATATCCACGTTGGGGTAGCCCCCTTGCTGCTGTTCTGCTGCCAGGTGGTTGTCAGTATTTGGTCGATCAACTGGTATGATTGCCGTCACGGTGAAAAATCGCTCGGGCGTATAGTACTATGAAAAGCGCCCGAAGGCAAGCCTCCGGTCCAATCAGGGCCGGTAATCTGCACGCTCAGGCGAAGGACCGCTCCAGTTGTATTCGCCGGATGGTCCATGTTCGCCCCGTCTCCGGATCCACCTCCAGCACCACTCCGCAGAGGACCGCCGGCCCGGTGCGCGGCGGCTCGAAGCGCATCGGCATCTGGGTGCGAAAGCGCGTGAGCACCGGCTCGATCTCCACGCCGATGATCGACTCGGTCGCGCCGGTCATGCCGACGTCCGTGATATGCGCGGTTCCTCCAGGAAACACGCGCTCATCGGCGGTCTGCACGTGTGTGTGTGTCCCCACACAGGCGCTCACGCGGCCGTCGAGGTGTCGCGAGAGCGCGATCTTCTCCGAGGTCGCCTCGGCGTGGAAGTCCACGAGGATGATCGGCGTCTGCGGCCGCATCCACTCGATGATCTCCTCGGCCACGCGGAAGGGATCATCGAGATCGCGCATGAACACCCGGCCCTGGAGGTTGATCACGCCCACTTCCGTGCCGTCGGTGCGCGCGGAGAACACGCCGGCGCCCTTGCCCGGCACGCCCGGGGGGTAGTTGGCCGGGCGCAGAACTCGCGAGTCCCGCTCGACGAGCTTCTCGGCTTCCTTCTGCGCCCAGACATGATTGCCGGTGGTGATCACATCGGCGCCGGCGGCGAAGATGTCGTCGGCGATCGACGCGGTGATGCCGTTGCCCCCCGCGGCGTTCTCCCCGTTGACGATCACCAGCCCGGCGTCATGCTCGGCAATCAGGTCGGGAAGCAGCTCCGCGATCGCGCGACGCCCGATCTTCCCGACCACGTCCCCGATATGTAGAATGACCATCTGCCATCTGCTTTCCGTGCGTCTCGGTATCCTCGATCCCCCCCACGGCGGCACCGACGGGCTGGAGTGCCCGTCCTACCTGGATCGGGCGTCCTCGTCCGTGAGAGAGACACTCGCTGCCGTCGCCACCTCGGTCGCCCTCGCTGACGCCGTCATTGCGCGTATTCGACGGCCCGCTTCTCGCGGATGACCGTGACGCGGATCTGCCCGGGGTATTCCATCTCGCTTTGTATACGCTCGGCCATCTGCCGCGCGAGCTTGTGCGCGGTCCGGTCGTCCACCTGGTCGGGCTTGACCATCACGCGCAGTTCACGGCCCGCCTGGATCGCGTAGCACTTGTCAACGCCGTTGAAGCTCTTCGCGATGCCCTCGAGCCCCTCGAGCCGCTTGAGGTATGACTCGAGCGTCTCGCGACGGGCGCCGGGGCGGGCTGCCGAGATCGCGTCGGCGGCCTGCACGAGGAAGGCCTCCACCGACTCCATCGGGATCTCCTCGTGGTGTGCCGCGACCGCGTGGATCACGGCCTCGGGTTCCTGCCGGCTCCGGCAGATCTCCATGCCGATGAGCGAGTGCGAGCCGTCGCGCTCGTAGTCAACGGCTTTGCCGATGTCATGCAGCAGTCCCGCGCGCCGCGCAATCGCCACTCGGGCGCCGCATTCCCCGGCCATCGCTCCGGCGAGGTGCGCGACCTCGATGGAGTGTTTCAGCACGTTCTGACCGTAGCTGGTGCGGAAGTGCAGCTTGCCCAGCAGGCGCACAAGTTCGGGGTGCAGGCCGGAGACTCCGGTCTCGAAGGTGGCCTGTTCACCGGCCTCCTTCATCTTCTCCTCGATCTCCTCGCGGGCGCGCTCGACCGCCTCCTCGATCCGCCCCGGGTGGATCCGTCCGTCGCTGATCAGCGCCTCCAGCGACATGCGCGCCACCTCGCGGCGCACCGGGTCGAAGCCCGAGAGCACGACCGCCTCGGGCGTGTCGTCCACGATCAGGTCGATCCCCGTGGTCTGCTCGAAGGCGCGGATGTTGCGGCCCTCGCGGCCGATGATCCGGCCTTTCATGTCATCGCTGGGCAGTGGGACGACCGAGACGGTGCTCTCGGCCGTGTGGTCCACCGCGCAGCGCTGGATCGCCCACGCGATGATCTCGTTGGCCTTCCGGCTGGCGTTCTCCTCGGCTTTGGCGATTGTCTGACGAACGAGCTGATTGGCGTCCTGTGTGATATCTTCCTCGACCTCGGCGAGGAGCATCTCGCGGGCCTGCTGTCGGGTCAGCCCGGAGATGCGCTGAAGCTCGCGCTCCTGTTCCTCGACGAGTTCGTCCGCCCGTTCACGCTGCTGCTCGATCTCCTTCTCCCTGGTGCGCAGATTGCGGGAGCGGTTGTCCATCTCGGTGCTGAGCCGTTCGATGCGGTCCTCGCGCTCCTCGAGACGGCGCTTGGTCTTATCGAGTTCCTCGCGTTGCGCGCGCATCTCCGCCTCGACCTGCTCGCGGAGCTGGTGGGCCTCCTCGCGCGCGGCTATCTTCAGCTCACGGCGCTCGACCTCGATCTGCTCCCGGAACTCCTCCTTCATCTCCTCGGCTTCGGCGCGCTCCTGCTCTATCTCCTCGCGGGCGGCATTCACCTTCGTGCGATAGACGACGATTGCCACGATCGCGGATATTGCGGCCACTATGACCGGTATGAGCCATGTAAGGATATTCATATCGGATTCACACCTCCGTTTGCGGTGGCACGACCGTCTGCGTGTCTGCTGGCCGGGTCAGTCCGAGGCCTCGTCGGCGATTGCCTCCTCCACGGCTCCCATGCAGTGGGCGTCGGAGAAGCCCCGTCGCTTGAGGTAGCCGTAGAGTCGGCGCCGCGCGGTCTCGGGCTCAAGGTCACTCAGTCGCGTGGCGCGTTCCACGGCGACTTCGAGCGCCCATTCGGACAGGTCCTCGTCGCGGAGCGCCTCTGAGACGGCGCGCTCGGCGAGATCCCCGTCCACGCCTTCCTGGACCAGCTTGTGCGTCAGGGCCAGCGGCCCCCGTTTCGATTGTCGAAGGAGCGCGTCGATACGATCGCGAGCGTACTGCTCGTCATCCACGTATCCGGCGCGTCCGAGATCGGCGAGAGCCTGCTCCACCGCCTCGGCGGCCAGCCCCTTCCCCCGCAGCCTTTGCTCAAGGTACTGCCTCGTGCGCGCCCGGTGTGCCAGCAGCCTGATCGCCGCGGCCTTCGCGTCCTTATACTCCTCGTGGCGCGCCCGCTGGTTGGTCATACCGCCCCTCCTCGTGCGCTATCTGCCTCCTCGTGTGGATTTCACTCACGGCTCAGGCTTCTTCCCCGGTGCTCTCGTCATCGCCGGCCGGTTCCGCCGCCGGTACTCCTTCGAGCAGCGGCAGACCGACCCGTTCGCGGACCATGTTCTCAATCTCCAGCGCCAACTCCGGGTTCGCCCCGAGATACTCGATCGCATTCTCGCGGCCCTGCCCGAGGCGCTCCTCACCGTAGCTGTACCAGCTCCCGGCCTTCTCGACGATCTCCTGCTCCACACCCTGGTCGAGCACGCAGCCAAGCCGTGAGATGCCCGTCCCGAAGATAATGTCGAACTCAGCGGTCTTGAAGGGCGGAGCTACCTTGTTCTTGACGACTCGGACGCTGGTTCTGTTGCCGATGATGTCGGTTCCGTCCTTGAGACTCTCACGGCGCCGCACCTCAAGCCGCACCGAGCACCAGAACTTGAGCGCCCTGCCACCGGGCGTGGTCTCGGGGTTGCCGAACATCACGCCGATCTTCTCGCGGATCTGGTTGATGAAGATGATGATCGTTCCGGCCTCGGAGGCGTGGCCCGAGAGCATCCGCAGCGCCTGGCTCATCAGCCGGGCCTGCAGCCCCACGTGCGAGTCGCCGACCGAGCCCTCAAGCTCCGCCTGCGGCACCAGCGCGGCGACCGAGTCCACGGCGATCACGTCGAGCGCGCCGGAGCTTATGAGCGTGTCGCAGATCTCCAGCGCCTCCTCGCCGGTGTCGGGCTGGGCGATCAGCAGCTCGTCGAGGTTCAGCCCAAGCGCCTTCGCGTAGGCCGGGTCGAATGCATGTTCGGCGTCGATCAGTGCCGCGTTCCCGCCCTGCTTCTGCGCTTCGGCGAGGCAGTGCATCGCCAGCGTCGTCTTTCCCGAGCCCTCCTGACCGTACAACTCGACGATCCGCCCGCGCGGCAGGCCCCCGACGCCCAGCGCGATGTCAAGTGTCAGCGCCCCGGTCGGGATCGCGGACACATCCAGGTGCGACTTCTCCGAGCCAAGGCGCATGACCGAGCCTTCGCCGAACTGCTTCTCGACCTGCGAGATTGCGCGGTCGAGGTTCTTCTTCCGGTCTTCAGAGCTTGCCATAGTCCCCCGGTCCCTTCTGCGGTCTGTGATGGAGCGATTGTTGAGCGGCTCGTCGGCCTGTCCGTGGCACGGACGTCTCTCGACCGTGCGCCTCTTCCAATCGTCGTCTGTAGGACAGGCATCCCTGCCTGTCGCCGTTGCCGGCGACATTGACAGGCTGGAAGCCTGTCCTACAAACGACGTGAACGGCATCGACTGGAAGCCTGTCGCAGGTCTCTCGTCTCAGTCGCTCACGCCGCGGCCCTGCAGCTCAAACTCCCCGAGTTCGGTGTACACCGGGCCCCGCGGAGTCAGGTCGCTCGACAGCAGCACGAAACGATCGACGTGCATCTCCCCCACCGACCTGTCCGCGAGCCGCTCAACGGCCTCGCGCAACTCCCGTCCGCCGCCACGGTCCCTGACCCGGCCCAGCGTGAAGTGCCCGGTGAAAGGCTTGCCCTCCGCCTCCGCCAGCCCGGCCTCGACCAGCCGCCGCCCCAGCGCATGAGCCAGCACGGTCAGCTCCGGGCACTGCTCCCGCAGGCCGAGCCAGATGACCCGGGGCGCGCCGCGCGGCGGAAAGCAGCCCGTGCCGCACAGCTCCAGCCGGCAGGGCGAACACTCGGCCGCTGCCTCTCCCGCGATCTGCATGATCCGGTCGAGGTCCTCCACCGGCGTGTCGCCGATGAACTTCAGCGTCAGGTGCAGGTTCGGCCGCTCCACCCACTTGACGCGAGGACCGCGCCTGCAGGCCGCAGCCAGCGTCTCCTGCAGCTCGCAGGCGACGTCGCGCAGTGCCTCGTCGAGCGGGATGGCGAGGAACAGTCGCAGCGTCCCGCCGCCGCTCATGGTCGCCGCACCTCGACCCCCAGTACCCGCTTGCGCAGCATGTTCAGCGCGTTCTGCGAGACCCGCCGCTTGAACTGCTCCCGCGTGCCCGGCCAGTTCAGCTCCTCGCAGATCACCCCGTCGGCGTCGGCGATCGCGACGTATACCAGCCCCACCGGCTTCTCCTCGGTCCCGCCGGTCGGCCCGGCGATCCCGGTGGTGGCGACGGCGTAGTCCGCGCCGAACAGCTCGCGCGCGCCCAGGGCCATTGCTCGGGCGGTCGGCTCGCTCACCGCGCCGTGCTCCGCGAGTGTCTCCGCGGGCACTCCAAGCACCCGCTGCTTGATCTCATTGGCGTAGGCGACCACCCCGCCGAGCATGTACTCCGAGGAGCCGGAGACATCGGTGATGCGGCTGGCGATCAGCCCCCCGGTGCAACTCTCGGCGACAGCGACGGTCGCGCCCCTCTCACGGAGGGCATTCCCCGCCGCGACCTCCATCGTCTCGCCATCGACCCCGTAGATGTACCGTCCGATCCGCTCGCGCAGTGTCGCCTCCATCGCGTCGAGCCGTCGGGCGGCCTCGCTCTCGGTGGCGGCCTTCGTAGCCAGCCGCAGAGTCACCTCACCGGGGTTGGCGTAGGGGGCGACGGTCGGGTCGGTCTGCCGGGTGATGATGTCGTCGATCGCCGCCACCAGTGATGACTCGCCGATGTCGGCCATGCGCAGCACGCGGGTGTAGACCGGTCGAAGCTCGCCACCGAGTCGCTCGCAGAGGATCGGCAGTACCTGCCGCTGCATCATCTCGCGCATCTCGGTGGGGGGGCCGGGAACGGCGAAGATCAGCTTCCCGTCATCCTCAACGCAGAGGCCGGGGGCGGTCCCGCAGGTGTTCTCCAGCAGCCGTCCGCCGCTGGGAACCGTCGCCTGCTTGAGGTTGTTGGACGTGGGTACATGCCCGCGGCGAGCGAAGAACTCGCGCAGGTGATCCTCCGCGTCGGGGTCGGTCACCAGTTCGCGCCCGGTGACCGCCGCCACGCTCTCGCGCGTCAGATCATCCTGCGTGGGTCCAAGACCGCCGCAGATAAGGACGACATCGCTTCGTGACAGAGCCAGCTCGAGGACCGAGACTATGCGGCCAGGGTTGTCGCCGACCGTATGCCGGAAATGTACATCCACCCCAATTTCGGCCAACCGCTGCGACATGTACGCGGCATTGGTGTCGACTATCTCCCCGAGCAAGAGCTCCGTTCCAACGGAGACAAGCTCAGCTTTCAAGTTTGTGTTGTCCCATCCTGGAGCGGAATGACTGATCTGGTGCTCGCCGCTCCGTGTATATGTGATCCCCGGCCGGCCACCCGCGAACGGTGCTGCGGGGACGCCGGGATATTACAGGAAGTATATCTGTCGAGGGGTGCTGGTGTCAAACTCCGGACAGATGCCGGTTCGCCAGCGGCTCCCGGCGCACCTCCCGCCCCCTTCGGTCCTCCGGTGAGGGAGGCCGGCCCAACCGCCGCTTCAGTTCTCCTTGCTCCGGTGGAAACGGCGACAGGCAGGGATGCCTGTCCTACGAACGGCATGGGACGCACGGCGACAGGCAGAGATGCCTGTCCTACGAACGACTGAGAGCAACCGCCGTTTCCGTTTCCGTTTCCGTTTCCGTTTCCGTTTCCGTTTCCGTTTCCGTTTCCGTTTCCGTTTCCCGTTTCCGTTTCCCGTTTCCCGTTTCCCGTTTCCCGTTTCCCGTTTCCCGTTTCCCGTTTCCCGTTTCCCGTTTCCCGTTTCCCGTTTCCCGCCCGCCGTTTCCGTTTCCCGTTTCCCGTTTCCCGTTTCCCGTTTCCCGTGCAGGTTTCCACGTTGATCAGACCGAATCACTGTGCATTGCCACTTCAGGAGGCGTCGCATGCGTGAAGCGATACTTGACGCACTGAGCAGTCTGCCGGGGCCGGTCGCCGTGGCCATTGCCTCGGCGCTCCCCATCTCCGAAGTACGCGGGGGGATCCCCCTCGGCATCTTCGAGTACAAAATGCCGCTGGTTGAGATACTCCCGATCGCGATTGCCGCGAATGTTCTGATCATCATCCCCGTGCTGCTATGGTTTAACCCCATCGCCGACTGGATGATGGAGCGCGGGATTCTGACTGGAATCGTCAGGCGTCTGCTTGCGAGGGCCCGCTCGAAGAAGCCGCTGGTGGACAAACACGGGATCTACGCCCTCACGCTGCTGGTCGCGGTGCCGCTGCCGGTCACAGGCGCATGGACCGGGGCGCTGGTGGCGTCGGTCTTTGAGATGAACTTCATGCGGGCGGTCCTGTGCATCGCGCTGGGCGTGGTCATCGCCAGCGCCATCGTCTCGGCGCTCTGCCTCGGCGGCATCTGGACCTATCACGCCACCACCGGCTGAGGGGCCGCGGGGCGGCACACGCGCGGGCACACATCCGGCCCACTGCCGCGGCGGCAGCGGGTACCCGTCGTCTCGGGGCCGACCGTATTGCGCAGGTTGCCGGCGCCGGAGGCTCACGGCGGCCTCACCCCGACACAGCCGTGAGCGGAGATGCGAAAGGGCATTGACAGGTCGGAGCGCGGACTCATTCCCGAGCGTTGTCTGTGAGGGCGGGGGAGGTCGCCGTTGCCGCACCCACATACTCTGGGCGCACCCGTCGTCTCCCGACGGTTGTCGTGGCCGGGAGGCGTGTGATATACTGCCGGGCAGACACAACGTGGGGAGTGATCGACTGTGGCGGCCGGGCAGCAACCCTCAGACGGCGGAGCCAGGGCGTTCGACATTGCCGGAGGCGTGATCGGTCTGCTCGTCTTCCTGGCGGGCATCGCGATGATCATCCTCGTCTTCACCTGGGTCCGGGGCGTATTCGACGGCGTTGACACACAGGTCCAGCAGGTCCGCAGCGCCCGCATCGACGCGCAGGCCGGGGCGCGGGCCGAGGGCGACGAGGCGGGCGACGAGGCGGGCGACGAGGACGTCGTGATCGCCACGCCCAATCAGGGCCCGACGATCGTCGATGTCGGGATCACCATCGGGCTGAAGATGCTCGGGCTGCTGGTGCTGGGCTGGCTCGCGGCACTGGTGGCGTCCAAGGGCGCCCAGCTTGCCGGAGCCCATCGCGGCAAACGAGAGTAGCATCGGGGATCGACCGACGGGGCGGCAAACCGTGACTGAGAGCAGCGACCGGCGCAGACTCGAGGCGACGATCCACGGCCGCGTGCAGGGCGTCGGCTTCCGCTACTTCGTGCAGCGCGAGGCGCAGAAGCTGCGCCTGACCGGATGGGTGCGCAACCTCCGCTCGGGCGCGGTTGAGGTCGCGGCCGAGGGGAGCGTCGAGCGGCTCGAGGACCTGCTCGCGGCGCTGCGCAAGGGCCCGCCGCTCGCGTGGGTCGAGCGCGTAAACGCCGACTGGAAGAAGCCACGCGGAGAGAGTGGCTCCTTCGATGTGAGATTCACCGCTTGAAGCGAACACTCCCGAGGGGGGATCGCAGATGAGCGCGCCCGACGTTGATGTCCTGGTGGTCGATGACGAGCCCTATATCCGCGAGGTCTGCGCCCGCGCCCTCGAGCGGGCCGGATACGCGGTGTGCACAGCCGAGGACGGCGAGAGCGCCGGGCGCGAACTGAGCCGGTCAAGTTTTGACGCAGCGATCCTCGACATCAACCTGCCCGACACCGACGGCCTTCAGCTTCTCCGCGAGGTCAGGCGGCACAACGCCGACGCCGTCGTCGTGCTCATCACCGGCTTCGCCTCGCTCGAGACGGCGATGGAGGCTGTGCAGCTCGGCGCGTACGAGTACGTGCGCAAGCCGTTTGGCGCGATCGATCTCGTCCACATCGTCGAGCGTGGCCTCGAAAGCAGGCGCCTCAAAGGTCGCAACGACGAACTCGTGCGCGAGCTTCAGGCCGCCAACGACGACCTCATCGCCCGGCAGGAGCAGTTGCGCGAGCGGATGCGGATCGCCGGCGAGGACCTGACGGCCTTCGTCGAGCTTGGGCGCCGCCTCAGTCAGACCGCCGAGTTGCCCGAGACGCTGCGGGCGATCATGAGCGCGGGCCTGCAACTGACACGCGCGCGGGCCGCCGCGGCCTACCGCGCCGAGGACACCCCCACCTGCCTGCGCGGCATCATGGCGCTCGGCCTTGCCGACCGCGACATCGTCGGGGTGGAGATTCCCGCGCGTGAGGGCATCCTCGGGGCGGTCGCGACCGGCGGCGACTCCCGCATCACCAACGACGTGCTCGATGCCGCGATCGCCGATGACGAGCACCTCGGCTTCCTCGGGGTGCAGTCGGTGCTCGCCGGCCCGCTGAGCTGGGATGGCCGGGTCCAGGGCGTACTCGCCTTCTTCGACCACGAGGGCGGCGGCTTCACGGAGGACAGCCTCAACCTCGTGCATGTCCTCGCCGCCCAGGCCGCGCGCGTCGTTGCCGCCATGCGCGAGACCCCCCACGGGTCGGAGGCGGCGCGGGATGATGACGAGTTCGTGGACCTCGCGGACCTGCTGTGAGGTGACGTGAGCCCGAGGATGGCCGGAGGTACTGATGGCGCACAACAACATCTGCTCGGAGGCCTGGTGGCGTGAGTTCTTCGAGAGCGCGGACAGCATCCCGCTCTCGTTCTTCCCCGATGAGGAGGAGACCGCCGAGCAGGTTGACGGGATCATCTCCCTGCTCAACCTGCGGCCCGGGGAGGCGGTCGCGGATATCTGCTGCGGCATGGGCCGCCACGCCATCCCCCTCGCGGAGCGCGGCATCAATATGCTCGGGCTCGACGCGTCGGAGATGATGCTGCGGATCGCCGATGAGGTGGCCGGCGACGACCACCGCCCGGCCCTGGTGCGCGGGGATGCCGCACAACTGCCACTGGCCAACGAGGCATTCGACGCGGTGCTGAACCTTTTCAACAGCTTCGGGTACTTCCTCGACGAGGGGCAGAACGTTGCGGTCCTCGAGGAGACGGTCCGCTGCCTCAAACCCGGCGGACGCTTCCTGCTGGAGACCCGCAACCGCTGCTATCAGATCCTCTACGCGCCTTACTATCAGGAGGTCGCCCGCGCGGACGGCAGCTCCGCGATCATCCGCTGCCGCTACGATGAGCCCGTTCATCGGCTCACCAGCGTGTGGTCGGACCCGGACGACCCTGACGTGATCCTGCACGAGGCATCGATCCGGCTCTACGGCCTCGATGAGCTGCAGGAGATCTTCGACGCCGCCGGGTTGGAGATCGACGGCGTCTACGGGGAGTACGACGGCGCTCACTTCGAGGGCTGGGAGCGGATGTTGATCATCCAGGCGCACCGGCGCTGACCGCCGTCGTCGTTGGAGAGGCCGGACCCCCGCTCCGGCCTGTGCCGTCGCCTTTCGTCGTCGCCTTTCGTCGTCGCCTTTCGTCGTTTGCCTTTCCGTTTGGAGGGGCTGGTCTCCGTCCCAGCCCGGTCGTTCGGTCTGCCGAGGAGTACTATGTCCGAGCACTTCGCCGACCGCCTCATGGCGGCAATCAAAGAGAAGGACAGCCGGGTCTGCGTGGGGATCGACCCTGTCCCCGAGCGGCTCCCTGACGTGCTGCGTCCGCCCGACGGCCGCTGGACCGAGCAGGCGATCTCCGAGGCGTTCAGCGAGTTCTGCGCGCGCATCATCCGCGCGGTCGCCGATCACGCCGCCGCGTTCTTCGAGGCCCTCAGCCCGCTGGGCGTGGGGCTGCTCGACAGCCTCATCGGCGCCGCCGCCGACCGCGGCCTCGTAACGATCCTTGACGCCAAGCGCAGTGACATCGGCTCCACCGCCGCCGCCTACGCCCGCGCGGTGTTCGGCCGCTACCCCGCGCAACACGCGGCGGTGCCCGATGCGGTCACCGTCAACCCCTACCTCGGCAGCGACGGCGTCATCCCCTTCCTCGCCGAGGCCGATGAACTCGGCGCGGGGGTCTTCGTGCTGGCAAAGACCTCCAACCCCTCGTCCGCCGAGCTGCAGGACCTCGACGCGGGGGGCTGGCCGGTCTACCGCCACGTGGCGGAGCTCGTCAAGCAGTGGGGTGAGGAGCGCGTCGGTGAAAGCGGCTGGGCGTCACCCGGGGCGGTGGTCGGCGCCACGTGGCCGCGCCAGCTCGTGGAGCTGCGCGAGGCGATGCCGCGAACGCCGCTGCTCGTGCCCGGCTACGGCGCCCAGGGCGGGGGCGCGAAGGACGTTGTTGCCGCATTCGACGACGACGGCCTCGGCGCCATCGTCAACTCGTCGCGAGGGATTATCTACGCATTCGACCGCGAGCCCTACGCCGACCGCTTCGGCCCGGACGGATGGGACCACGCGGCCGCCGCCGCCACCGAGGACATGCGAAAAGCCATCAACGAGGCGCTCGCGGCCCGCTGACCGCCGTCGGAGCGTTCGCACGGCAGGCACTGGCGCCTGCCGGCCGAATGCCGTTGCCCACCTGAGAGGGAGAATGCCCTTGTCACTTGCCGGACGCGACCTGATCACCATGTCTGACCTGTCCGAGCGCGAGATCGCGGCGCTGCTCGTGACCGCCACCGCCATGGCCGAGGCGATCGGGCTGGATGACCGGTCAACCCTCCAGCCGGTCGAGCGTCTCGATCGCATCATGGCGACGTGCTTCTTCGAGCCGAGCACCCGCACGCGGCTGTCCTTCGAGAGCGCCATGCTGCGGCTGGGAGGCAGTGTGATAGGCTTCGCCGATCCGGCAGGCCTGTCCGTCACCAAGGGCGAGACGGTGGCCGACACCGCCCGCACCATCGACGGCTATTCCGACATCATCGTCATCCGCCACCCGAAGATGGGTGCCGCGAGGGTCGCCGCCGACGTTGCCTCTGTCCCCGTCATCAATGCCGGAGACGGTGCGCACGCCCACCCGACGCAGACGCTCACCGACCTCTTCTTCATCAAGCGCCGCATGGGCCGCCTCGACGGCCTGACCGTCGGGCTCATGGGTGATCTGAAATACGGCCGCACCGTGCACTCGCTCGCGCCGGTGATGGCGCGGCTCGGCTCGCGGGTCATCTGCATCGCTCCGGAGGCGCTCGCGATGCCCGATCGTTACCTCGACGAGGTCGAGGAGCTCTCCGGCGAGCGCCCGCCTGAGGTCACGAGCATCGACGACGTTCTCGGTGAACTGGACGTCCTCTACGCCACGCGCGTGCAGGTCGAGCGCTTCCCCGAGGAGCAGCGGGCGGGGGCCAGGGAGATCGCGCGTGACTTCATCGTGGACGCCGAGCTGATGCAGCGAGCGCCCGAGGGCATGGTCGTCATGCACCCGCTCCCGCGCGTTGATGAGATCAACCCGGAGATCGACGACGACCCGCGCGCGGCGTACTTCGAGCAGGCCCACGGCGGCGTGCCGGTGCGCATGGCGCTTGTCAGCCACCTGCTGGGACTCGCCGAGGAGCATCGCGGGCCCTTCCGCGGGCTCTCGGGGGAGCGGTCCGACCGCCACGAGGCGGAGGCGCAGCCCGGACGCGCCAGGCGCGAGGCCGAGCGGGAGACCATCCCGGCCTCGGCAGATGCGAAGTGCCGCAATGACAGGTGCATCACCTTCGAAGAGCGGTTCCTCGCGGGCTTCTTTCAGCGCTGCCCGCACGGCGGCCTGGAGTGCGCCTACTGTGAGGAGCCACTCGACGAGGACAGGTAGAGAGCCCGCCGGCACCGTCCGGCTGCAGCCTTCATTAGAACGCACAACAGGAGGTTCTTACAATGCCGAATCAGCATCCTGACTTCCAGCCGAAGGTCGAGATCCCGCAGGTCAAGAAGGTCGCGCTGGCGTTCTCGGGCGGCCTCGACTCCACCCTCGCCATCAAGCTGCTCTCCGAGTACTACGGCGCCGAGGAGGTTCTCGCGGTCACCGTCAACGTCGGCCTCACCGACGAGGAGATCGAGGGCTGCCGCTCCAAGGCCGAGCAGCTTGGCGTGCCGTGGGAGATGATGGAGGCGACCGATGAGTTCGCCAGCAAGTGGGTCGCCCGCGCGATCCGCGCCAACTCCAACTACGAGGGCTACCCCGTCGCGACCTCGATGACTCGACAGCTCATCGCCCGCAAGGTCGCCGAATACGCGGTCGAGCAGGGCTGTGACGCCATCTGCGAGGGCTCCACGGGCAAGGGCAACGATCAGTACCGCATGGCGAACGTCTTTGCGATCTTCGCCCCCGACCTCGAGGTCATCGTGCCGGTGCGCGAGTTCGATTTCACGCGCCAGCAGGAGAAGGACCTCTGCGAGTACTACGGCATCCCCTACAAGGCCGGGATCGGCGACGACCTGACCATGTGGTGCCGCTCGATCGGCTCGGGCGAGGTGGACAACCTGCAGATGCGCATCCCGCAGGATGACTACGTCTGGTACAACCTCCCCGAGAACGCGCCCGACGAGGCCGTCGAGGTGCAGATCGAGTTCGAGGCGGGCCTGCCGGTCAAGTGCGACGACGTCACCGGCCTCGCGAACATCATCCACTACCTCAACGACCTTGCCGGCACGCACGCGATCGGCAAGATCGACATGTTCGAGGACGGGATGATCGGTCTGAAGTCCCGCGAGGTCTACGAAGCCCCGGCGGCCACGGTGATCCTCAAGCTGCACCGCGACCTCGAGCAGCTCTGCCTGACCAAGGAGCAGGTGCAGAACAAGCCCAACATCGAGCGCCTCTGGGCCTACCAGGTCTACCACGGCGCGTGGTTCCACCCGTTCACCGACGACTGCGCGGCGTTCATTGAGAACTCGCAGTCGGTTGTCAACGGCAAGTATGTCGTGTCGCTCTACAAGGGCAACATCGACATCATCAGCCGCGAGACCGACAGTGGCCTCTTCGCCCCGGACCTCCGCTCGCTCGCGACCGCGGAGTTCAAGCAGCCCGACTCGGGCCCGGCGACGAAGATCCACGCTCTGCAGTACAAGATCGCCAGCCGCCGCGGCATTCCGTTCCTTGAGGCGGAGGAGTAAGCCGCTTCGCGCGCCGCGCCTGGTCCGCGTTCAACACACGACGGCCGCCGCGACACTCGCGGCGGCCGTCGTCGTCAGCCGTTGTCGCTGTGTGCCCCCGCCACCCTCCGTCAGCCGTTGTCGTTGTGCCCCCGGCACGCTCCGTCAGCCGTTGTCGCTGTGTGCCCCCGGCACCCTCCGTCAGCCGTTGTCGTTGTGGCCCCGGCGCCCTCGCCGGGGGTGCGCCGGAGGCGCACTGCCGTCCCCGTCGTGTCGTTGTCGTTGTAGGGCGGGGACCTGTGCCCCGCCGGGTCGTGGTCCGGAGCGACGCATCTTCAGATGCGTCGGCCGTCCGTCGTCAGCCGTTGTCGTTGTGGCCCCGGCGCCCTCGCCGGGGGTGCGCCGAAGGCGCACTGTCGTTCCCGTCGTGTCGTGATCGTTGTAGGGCGGGTGCTCGCCGTGAGGCAGTGGGCCGGGGTGGAGCCTCAGGCCCCGCCCTGCAGATACGACGCAACGACCAACGACAGGCGGGGCACAGGTCCCCGCCCTACAACGCCAACCCACCGTGGAGGGACCGCCGCGCGCAGCGCGGTCAGGTCCCCGTGAGCGCAGCGAGCGGGAACTGAGATTCCTCCACGGGCATCGGCAGCAGGACTCTCGACACAGACCGCGCTCGGAGGACTTCTCCCCGCCCCGAGCGAATCATCCGCCAGCGCTCACACCGACGCCGGAGGGAACGCTCATGCCCGACGCCGCCGCGCTCAAGGACATGCTGCTGCGCATGTACCGCATCCGTCTCTTCGAGGAGCAGCTCAAGTCGCTTTACGACTACCGCGGCTTCTACGGCGGCGAACTCACCGACGACCACGCCGCCGGTGGGGAGGATCTGCTCACCTGCATGCTCTACGACTTCGCGTCTGAGGGGATGATCGGGGGCGCGGTCCATCTTTACATCGGCGAGGAGGCGGTCGCGGTTGGCGTCTGCGCGGAGCTGCGGGACACCGACGTGGTCACCAGCTACCACCGCGGACACGGCCACGCCATCGCGAAGGGCCTCGACCTGCGCGGGATGGTCGCGGAGCTGATGGGGAGGGAGACCGGTCACTCACGCGGCCGTGGCGGCTCGATGCACATCTACGATCACTCGAAGGGAATGCTCGGCGGCAACGGGATCATCGGCGCGCAGATCCCGCTGGCGCTGGGGGCGGCCTTCAAAGCGAAGTACCTCGGCGAGGACAACGTCGCGGTCGCGTTCTTCGGCGACGGCGCGGCCAACCAGGGCACTTTCGGCGAGTGTCTCAACCTCGCGTCGCTGTGGAAGCTCCCGGTGCTCTTCGTCTGCGAGAACAACCTCTGGGCGGCCTCGACCGCCGCTGAGGTGGCGCACTGCTGCGACGACATCGCGCCCCGCGCCGAACCCTACGGCATCCCCGCGCAGATCGTGGACGGGCAGGACGTGCTGGCGGTCAACGAGGCGGCGCGGGAGGCCGTCGAGCGGGCACGGGGCGGCGGCGGCCCGACGATGATCGAGGCGAAGACCTTCCGCTACGTGGGCCACGCGGGCGCGGGCCAGAGCGCCCATCGCGACCCCGAGGCGGTCGAGGAGTGGAAGAAGCGCGACCCGCTGACCCTCTTCGAGGGGCGCCTGCAGGACGAGGGCGTCATGACCGCCGGGGAGCAGGCGGAGATGCGCGAGGGCGTCCGGCGCGAGATCGATCGCGCGGTCGCGGAGGCCTGCTCGGATCCCTTCCCGAAGCCCGAGGATCTTGAGACGCTCGACGGCCCGCCGATCCGGCCGCCGGCGAGGCCTCCGCGGGACGATGACGAGGCCGTCGCCGATGCGCTGACCAACCCGAAGCTGCTTGCGCGCGTAAGCGCCGTGGCGGGGCGGTACGCTGAGAAGAGCAGTATCAGGAAGGCCGACCTGATCGAGGCCGGGCTGAAGAGTCTCGCCCGTGCCGCCGAACGCTACGATCCTGAACTCGATGCGGGCTTCGAGGAGTACGCGGAGTGGTGGATTGAGCAGGGGATCACCGGGCTCATCGGTGACAGGCTCTCTGAGGTCTGGGACCAGCGGCGCGTTGTCTGGACGGATGCCCGGCAGAAGCGCCCTGAGCCAGCCCGCACGGTCGGCTGGGGACAGGCCGTCGCAGAGGCGCTTCGCGAGGAGATGGATCGTGACGAGGCGGTCTTCCTGATCGGTGAGGACCTCGGGCCGGTGACCGAGCGGGCGAGCCTGTGGGAGCAGCTTCGCGAGCGCCGCGTCTTCCAGACCCCGATCTCCGAGGCGGCCTTCGTGGGCCTCGGCACCGGCGCGGCGGCGACGGGCCTGCGCCCGGTCGTGGAGATCATGTACATGGACTTCGTCGCGGTCTGCTTCGATCAGATCGTCAACCAGTGCGCGCCGCTGAGGCTCATGTCCGGCGGGCAGTTCCACGCGCCGATGGTCATCAAGACCCCAGCCGGCTGCGGGTCGCGCGAGGCCGCGCACCACTCCGGCCACCACGAGGCGTGGTTCATGCACGCCCCCGGCCTGAAGGTCGCGATCCCGTCGAACGCATATGACGCGAAGGGCCTGCTCAAGACCGCGATCCGCGACGACGACCCGGTGCTCTTCATCGAGCACCGCCTGCTCCGGCGCAGCGAGATGGAGGTGCCGGAGGGCGAGTGGATGGTCCCGTTCGGCGAGGCGGCCGTCCGGCGCGAGGGCGGCGACGTCACGGTGGTCGCGACCTCCTACGCGGTGACGAAGGCGCTGCGCGCGGCGAAGGCGCTCGAGGGCGAGGTGAGCGTGGAGGTCATCGACCCGCGCACGCTGGTGCCGCTGGACGTGCAGGCGATCCTGCGATCGCTGGCGAAGACCGGGCGGCTGCTGGTGGTGCACGAGGCCCCGACCCGCGCGGGCGCGGGCGCGGAGATCGTCCGCCGCGTGATGGAGGACGGTGGCTTCGACCTGCTGAAGGCCGCCCCCCGCGTCCTCGCCCGTGGCGACACGCCGATGCCCTACTCCCCGCCGCTGGAGGACGCGGTCATCCCGCAGGTCAGCGACATCGCCGCCGCCGTCCGGGCGATGATGCGCGACCGTTGAGGCGCCTCGCAGGACGGCCCGCGTTCCGGGCGGCACCGCGCTACCCGCCGGCGCGTATCTCCAGCAGGCGGAAGCGCTGATCGAGCACCTCCAGCGACAGCCCCTCGGCTGTCGGTGAGACCGCCTCCCCGGTGATCGCGTCGGTGACGGTCACCGCGTCGGGTTCGAAGCCCATCCGCGCCCAGTCCACCCGCAGATCGACCTGCGTGGACTCATCGCGGAAGGACGAGACGGTCAGCAGCGCCGCCTCGCCCTCATTGAGGTGCATCGCGGCGTAAAGATCGGCCGTCTCGCCGAGGATCTCCACGAAAGGCCCGATCTCCCAGTGCGGAACCCACCGGGCGCCCTCGAAGGGGAAGCGTTTGTGCGCCTGCCAGATCCACCACACCGGTTGCGAGGCGAGGTCGTAGCCCCTGTTCAGGTTCTCCCGCCGGCCCTGATCCCACCCCGAGTCCCTGCTGACGACCATCTGCGGCGTCGCCTTGATGGTCGCGTCGGCCAGAAGCGCGAGTCGCCACGAGTTGATCCGCCGCTCCGGATACCACGCCACATTCCAGCGCGTAAAGGTCACCGGAAGCCCGAAGGGGCGGCCGTAGAACTTGCCGATGAAGTCATCCATGACGAAGTCCGAGCCCTCGCCGCCGTGGTGGATGTCCGCGAATGACTCCACCGCGGGCAGGAAGATCCCGGAGTGATGGACGTAGACGAGTCCGTCGTCGATGATCTCTCCGTGGAAGAGGTTGTATATGCGCTTGAGATGCTCGCGTTTGCCGAAGACTCCGTAGGAGCCGCGCTGCCGGCCCTGCTCGTCGATGTACCCGTGGCCGTGGTGCATGTTCGTGCAGTTGCGCGGGTTCGCGCCGCCGTCGAGGTAGACCCCGTCGATCCCAAGCTCGCGGACCGTCCGCGCAAGCTCCCAGACGTGCCAGTCGGCGAAGGGCTGCGCCGAGCACTGCTTGTACCCGCCGGGCGTGGGCAGCAGCGGCCCGAGCGTCATCTCCTGCCAGAAGTGCTGCAGGCCCGGCCAGTCGGGGATCGCCGCCCACAGCGCGTAGGGGATCACGTGCTCGATCCCGTGCTCGTGCGCCATCTCGATCGCCCGCTTGAACGCGTCACGCTTGACCTCGTTGAGCGCCACACCGGGGCGGTAGGCGGGCGCGGAGAAGTCCTCATTCCACACGCTCGGGTTCTTCCACGCCCACTGGCACAGCGCGTTGACCCCCGCCTCGGCCATCGCCGCAATGTACGCATCGGTGTCGGGAGACAGGTCGGTCATCTCATCGTTGAGGTAGAACGCGCGCTGCACGAGGTAAAGGTCGCGCAGGAAGCGCTCATCGAGCGGCTTGCTCGGCGTGGCCAGGATCGCCCACTCGAACGTCACCGGCCCGTCGATGCTCAGCGGCTCCTCGACGAAGTTCACGCGCAGACTCGCACCCTCATCAGAGCGCGCGATGACGATCGCGCGGTCCTCGTCGGCTGGCCGCCACCACCGATCATCCTCCGCCACCCAGTTGATCCCGCGCTCGCTGTCCCCCACCCAGACGCTGAAGCTGAACGGCAGCGCAAGACCCTCGTCGGTCAGCTCACCGGCGTCCCCGCGCTCCTCCACGGCGTCATGCCCCGCCGGCGTCCGCAGCGAGGCGTGGTTGTAGTACTGCACACGCTCCGGCGGCAGCGGCATCTCCAGCACCAGGCGCTGGAGCGCCGCCCCATCGGCCTCCGGCCGCAGGTCGAGCGTGTACTTCATGAAGCCGTCGAACTCCGCTGCCAGCGTTAACTCGCCCGAGAGTCCCTCTGCGGCCACCGGCGCCTCCCATGTGATGCCGGTGCTCCGCTCGAGCGTACATCGCGCCTCGCCCGTCCGGAGGCCGTCGAGGCGGACGGGCCCCGCCAGCATCTCCTCGCCGCCCGCGCTGATCGACGCCGGCTGAAGGGCGTCGCCCAGCGCGATCTCACGGTTCCACACGGCGAAGCCGCCCTCGATCACGCGCATCGGCGTCCACGGCGGCGGGACGGTGTCCGTCGCCTCAGGCCTGCCGACGGGGTGGTTCCACCACTCCGGCGGCTCGGGGACGTGCAGGTCCTCCGCGCGCTCGGCCCGCACCTCTCCACCGGGCGAGGCGATCGCGCAGCGCACGACGTAGTCGCCGACCGGCACCTCGCTGACGTCGAGGTCGAGCAGCGTCCGGCCGTCGGCAACATTGACCACCCGTCGCTCGGTGGAGATCGCCGCCTCCCCCTCCGCGGGCAGCAGCGTCGCCTGCAGCTCATCGCCATCGCGGACTCCCGGCACCCGCCGGTAGTCTGCGGTCACCTGCACCGCGCCCGCGGCGAGTGTGTGCGGCGTCAGAACGACCTCCAGCGCCGCGCGCTTCTCAAAGGGCAGCGGCCCCGCCGCAATGATCGCTCCCGAGGCCGCGTCGGTCACCTCGTAGTGCAGCGCATACGACCCGCGCGGAGCCTCCTCGGCCAGCGCAACCCGGCGGCTCTGCCCCGCCGGGACGAGCACCTCCTGCTCCACCGACGCGACCGCCGCCCACGCCTCCATCACCCGGTCGAGCACCTCATCGGCCGGAAGATCGCGCTCGGCGTCGCCCGCTCCGGCCAGCGGGTCGGCTGCCCCGTCATACCCGCGGAACCACGACAGCCCCGGCGCGCTCGGGCGATGCAGCGAGACGCTCACGCGGACGGTCGCGGCCTCTTCGCCGAAGTTCGCCACCTCCAGCAGCGCGCCGACCTCAGCGCGGGAGATCTCCCCCGCCTCGAGCACGCGCGACGCCAGCGGGCGTTCGCCGAAGATCAGAAAGCCGAGGTCGCGCTCGGATTTCCACGCCCGCAGCCACGACCACGTCGCCTGCATCCCGCGCGGCGTCCGCTGGTTGTTCGCGATCGTGAAGCCCCAGACGTCGCCCGGTGCGGGCACCTCCCGACCCAGCGACGCGAAGGGGATCGTCAGCTCCCCCTCCCAGCCGCTCTCCGTCACGCGCGCGGCGTAGCTCCACTCAGCGCTCCACCCCTTGTCCGTCGCGGCCGTCCGGTAGCCCTCCTCATGCACACCCGCTGCGTTGCCGACGAAGTTCATCTCCCCGCGCTCGCCCGTGGGCTTGAGGAACATCTCCATGCAGTCGTCGCGCCAGACGCCCATCGGGTCGTCGCCGCTCATTGGCGGCGGCGCGTATGACGGCCGGCTGAAGCGCCACGCGATGTGCAGCGCATCCCCGGTGTGCCCGACCCACGCTACGTGCGGCTGGTCGGTCGCCAGCGCCGTGTCCATCGCCACCAGTGGGGCAAGCTGCCCGGCCGATGCCCACTCCGCGCGACCGACCGTCCCGTCGATCGTCGGAGCCTCCGCCATCAGCGGCGCGCTGATCACCGGCAGCCGCCACGAGATCTCGGGCTGCTCGTCGGGCGCGTCGGGGCGAACGACGGCCGCATGGGCCGTCGTTGCGAGCGCCAGCACGACGATGATCGCGATTCGAGTGTGCTTCTTCATTCTCCCTCACCGGCCTCCGACGTCGTCAATGCGAGACCCCGCCCCGCCTTCCCCTCGACGATCCGCCCGCCTTCGATCGCGAATTCCGCCGGCCCATCCGCCCGCACCATCACCGCGGGCCGAACCATCCCGCCGACGGCCTCCTCGAAGTCCAGCAGCAGCAGCGTGTGCGGGTCGGGCTCCAGCGGCACCCGGTGCGCGCCCAACTCCTCAGGCGAGCGCGCGACCGACGAGATCCGCACCTCATCAACGACAGGGCGGTTGAAGCCCACGCCGCCCGGGTGACCGATGATGATCCGAGAGCCAGCGGGCACCGGTCGGGCGATCGCGTAGGGGAACTGCATCTCCTGCGCGAGTTCGCCGTCGATGTACGCCCGCACGAGCCGCCCGTCATGCCACGTCACCGCAAAGTGATGCCACTGCCCCGGCTCAAGCTCCGTGCACACCGGCAGCAGCGGATGCGGCACCTTCTGCCCGTCCACCACGAACGCCGTCCGCCAGTTGCACCCCGGCTCGATCCGCCCCAGCCGCCCGTGATTCTTGAGCCCGAACTCGCTGACCATGAGAGCGCCCAGGTCGGTCTCCGTCTCCGGCACCTCGAAGGTGAACCAGCGACCGCGCCACTGCCAGACACCTCCGTCCTCCCGCCAGCCCCGCGGGTCGAAATCGAGCTGCACCCACGCCTCGACGGTACCCTCGGTGAAGTCAAAAAGCCCCTGCCCGGGAAGCTCGATGCTCCCCGCCGCGGGTTGCGCGAGCGCCGGGGCCGAGACCGTCACGGCCAGCGTCATCACAAAGGCGCGCCACATCATCGTGCCTCACCGTCCGCGTCAGAGGTGCGCGTCAGAGCGTCTCCGGACTTCTCCCACGCGGCCCGGCAATCCTCCCACGGGAGGAGACACGCCGGGTCACGCCGAAGTTGCGCGCCGAAGTGCAGACATGGTGATGGGAGCCCCTCGATGAAGATCAGCATCGCCCAACTCAACCCGCTCGTCGGTGACATCGCCGGCAACGCCGAGCGGCTCGTTGACGTCGCCAGGCGCTGCTGCGCCGATGGCGCCGAACTCGTCGTCTTTCCCGAACTCTACCTCGTCGGCTACCCACCGCGCGACCTGCTGGAGAGGCGGTGGTTTGTCAACGACGTCGAGGCAGCGATCGCGGACCTCGTCCGCGCCTCGACCGAGTTCGCGGGGACGGGCGTGCTTTTCGGCGCGCCGGGCCGCACCGGCCGGCGCGTCGGCGCGGGCCTGCACAACTCCGCGGTGCTCATCGAGGGCGGCCGAGTCGTCGCTGTCAGGCACAAGTCGCTGCTGCCGACCTACGACGTCTTCGATGAGCACAGGTACTTCGACCCCGCCGCCGAGGTCAGCCCGGTCGAGTTCAGGGGCGAGAGGCTCGGCATCACCGTCTGCGAGGACGCGTGGAACGTCGCCGAGCTGTGGCCCGATCAGCGCCTCTACGACCGCGAGCCGGTCGCGGAGCTTGCCGCGCAGGGCGCCACGCTGATGGTCAACCTCTCCGCCTCGCCCTTCTACGCAGGCAAGGACCGCGTGCGTTACGACCTGATCGCCGGCCACGCCGCCGCCCACGGCCTGCCCTTCGTCTACGCCAACCAGGTCGGCGGCAATGACGAGTTGATCTTCGATGGCGGAAGTTTCCTGCTCGACGCAGACGGCCGGATCGCCGCCGCCTGCGCGCACTTCGCCGAGGAGATCGTCAGCGTGGACACCGGCGCGCGTGGTGATGTGGCCGCATATCAGCCGCTCGAGGAGATCGCGGCCGTCCATGACGCGCTTCTGCTCGGCGTGGGCGACTATCTGCGCAAGTGCGGCTTCACGAAGGGGCTCGTCGGGCTGTCGGGCGGGATCGACTCGGCGGTTACCTGCGCGCTCGCCGCGCGGGCACTCGGCCCCGAGCACGTGCTGGGCGTCACGATGCCCTCGATGTACTCCTCCGAGGGCAGCGTCACCGACTCCCGAGCGCTCGCGGAGAACCTCGGCATCCGTCTTGAGGAGGTCGCGATCGCGGAGATCTACCACGCCTGCGTGGACGCAATCCGGCCGCTCATCCCACCGCCGCCGGGCGTCACCGAGGAGAACATCCAGGCGCGCATCCGGGGCAACATCCTGATGGCAATCAGCAACGAGCACGGCCACCTCGTGCTCTCCACCGGCAACAAGAGCGAGCTTGCGGTCGGCTACTGCACGCTCTACGGCGACATGTCCGGCGGACTGGCGGTGATCGCCGACGTGCCGAAGATGATGGTCTACGAGCTCGCGGAGTACATCAACCGGGACGGCGAGGTCATCCCGCGCGCGACGATCGAGAAGGCGCCCTCCGCGGAGCTGCGGCCCGAGCAGACGGACCAGGACACGCTTCCGCCCTACTCGGTGCTCGATGAGATCCTCGAGTTGTACGTGGAGGAGGGCTTCTCCTCGGAGGAGATCGCCGACCGGGGCTTTGACGAGGAGACCGTCGGCTGGGTGGTGCGCGCCGTCAACCGCAGCGAGTACAAGCGCCGCCAGGCCGCCCCCGGCCTCAAGGTGACGACAAAGGCCTTCGGCACCGGCCGCCGCATGCCCATCGCCGCGAGGTACGAGGCCTGAGGTTTCCGTCGCGGCCCACGGGTATGAAGCCCTGCGCCACGAGACACGCAGGTGAGGGGTCCGATCGCGCGGCCCCGCCCGAAAACCGGGCGGGGCCGCTGTGCGTTCAGCGAGATCGACGACGTACGCTCACGGCGCGGGTTCGGCGGCGGGGAGGTTCGACCAGCCCATCCCCAGCCACCAGAGCGCATCCGCGAACTCCGCGCGTGCGGCCATCAGGTCGCCCGCAAGCTCGTTCGGATCCACCGCGAGCCGCTCCGCCAGCATCGCGTCAAGCTCCTCGTCGGCGATGCCGAGAAGCTGCGCCGCCTGCCGCTCCTGCGCGTCGAAGCCCTCAGCCTGCAGCCGCTGCTGGTAGGCCTGCGCTGCCTGTGGGGTGATGACAAGCTCATCGACCCCCGCGTTGCGCAGGGCCTGCAGCACCGCGTCGATCCGCTCGGCCATCTCCATCATCTGACGGCCCGCGTCGTGCTTGTACCCGATCAGCGCGGCGGCCTGCCGCTCGGTCCACTCATCATCACCGGCCTGCATCGCGCCGCCGAGGCGGTCCTCGGTGACGTTCGCGGCGCGCACGATCGCGAGGGTCTCGGCGACGGTCTCCGTCAGCGCCTGCACCGCCGCGGTGTGCTCCGGCGACAGCTCCTCATCAGGCGCGAAGGCCGGGAGCGAGATCGGCTCGGGCGTCGCAATCTCATCGAAATTCGGGACAGGCGGGTCACCGCCGAGTGCGGCTGTCGCCCTGCCCCACGCGTCGAAGTTGAAATCAAGGATCTTGCCGAAGAGGTAGTTGGGAATGCCCATCCCAATCTTCCCGGCGGCCCAGCTTCCGGGGCCACTGCCGATCAACTCGATCGCGTCCTGCCCCTTCTGGATCGCGTCCATCCCGTTCTTCGCGTCGCTGTATGAGCCCTTGCCGTCCTTGCCTGAGGGCCCGCTCTCGCGGTCATCGCCCCGAACCGGCGGCTTGTACCACGGCAGATCGCGCGAGCCACCCGAGACGCCGAGCCGCTGGCGACCGCGATTTGCCGGAGTCCCGGTGCCGCGCGAGGGCCGGAAGACCGGCAGCCCCCTGCCGCCGCGCTGTCCGGTCATCGCCGGCCCGATGTCGAGCACGCTCCCCGTCGCCCACGGCAGCACCGCCAGCCGCGTCTCGCTCTCCGGCGCGCCGAACGCCGTCTGCTCCTCCGCGCCCGTCAGCAGCAGCGCAAGCTCCGAGGCGACCGCGCGGTGCCCCATCGCCGCCACGGAGCCCGCACCCGGCGTTGCCGCGCCCGCGCGCTCCACGAGCCGCTGCAGCGCGCCCGACAGGTGCGCGAGGTTGACGACGGTGCCGACCAGCGGCGAGTCCGGCGAGGCGCCCTCCACGTTGCGCGCAAGCTGCCGGACATCCGCCAGCGACGTCACGCCGGCGGCGTAGAGCGCGTTGGTCTCACCCGCGAAGCTGCCTCCGCCGGACGGGGCGCCGGTCAGCACAATGTCCGCGGCGGTGGCGGTAAGCTCGACGGCATCCTGCCCCGGAACCAGCAGGCGGACGAACTGCAGCACATGCGCGGCCACGCCCGCGTCACCCTGCGCAACGAGCGCATCGCCCGCGGCGTACTGCAGTTCGATCACATTCCCCGCGCGATCGGTCAGCGACGTGATCCGACCCAACGCGCCGGTGACCGCGCGGAAACGCTCGGGGGCGTAAAGCTGCACGGTCGTCTGCGAGTACCCGTGCGGCTCATAGCGCACGAAGAAGCCGTTTGGCTCGAATGACCAGCGTCCGCGCGGGATGACCGCCCCGCCCTCCTCGCGCGGGGGATCGCCCGAGAGCACGGCGATCTGCGAGAGCGCCGGGTAGTCGAAGACCTCCTGCCGGAGCCGGTCGCGCAGCCGCGCCTCGGCCTCCAGCACCATCCGCACCTCGGGAGGTATGTCAACGAAAGCCTGGTCGAAGAGCTCCTCGGGGACCATCCCCAGCGCGCCGCCGTTGAGTCGCCGAATCTGCTGCGGAGTGAGCAGCACATTCGCGGCCTCGCGCAGTTCCGCGGGCATGTCGCTGATCTTCGCTTTCGACTGGATGCCCCAGATCAGTGACTGCACCCGACGCTGATCGATCTCCGGGTGTGCCATGTAGCGGTCCAGCACCTCCTGGATGACGCCCGCCTGAGCACCCTTCAGCGGCGCCCACAGGTAGCCCTCGCCCTGCCCGGGACCGTGTGTCCCCGCGTGCAGGCAGAACGACTTCGCCTCCAGCTCGAAGACACCGGGCAGCGCCACGATGAAACCGCCGTCGCCGGTGAACGGAAGCTGGCTCATCGGCGCGGTCACGGGCGGCTCGAAGCCGTCGATGAGCGGGACGCCGAAGACGGCGTCATCGAAGCTGGTGGAGATGGCCGGGTCTTCCTTGAGGATATCGTTGAGCCCGGGAATCCTGCCCCGAAGCACATCGCCGGCCACGTCCCCGAGATCGGGAACGCGCGGCATGCGCGGGAACTGAGCCATCGCAGGTGTGATGGCGAGAATCATGAGAACCAGCGAAGCTGCAGCAGCAACCTGGAATCGGCGCATCGCGGCCACCTCCAGCACCTGATGTCGAAGACGATCACCGACAGTATTCGCCGGTACGTTGACCTGTCCTGCCGCAACTGTTACCCGATTGCGGAGGCGCGACGCTACCGTAACTGTGCCTGAAGCTCGATCGCGGCCCGCGCTACCCGCCAGCGCCAGTAGTCCATCGTCGAGCGGTCCCAGTTGTTCTGCGGGTCGAGGTAGTCGCGCGAGATCGCGGCCTCCAGTTCGTCGAGAGTCCCTCGTGCGAACCGCGCCGCCTCGGTCTCCCCGAGGCCCTGCTCGTCCGCCTCCTCGACCAGCGCCTCCAGGAGCTGCACGTAGCGGTAGTCGTCCACGCCCTCCCGCTGGTTGAGCATCCCGATCGAGGGCAGCACCTCCCACTCGGGCGTGTAATGACAGTCGCAGGAGACGCGGGAGCCGGCAGGGAGCGCGACGAACGGATCCCGCGAGTCGCCGTCATAGCTGAACGACCACTGCGCCCTGTTGATCGCACCCACCCGCCAGGGGTAGAAGCCGTAGGAGAAGCGCGTCGCGCCCATGTTGTAAAGCCCCAGCGTGCAGCCCTGTTCGCGCAGCTCGTCGATCGTCTCGCCGGTCACCGGGTAGGCGGAGTTGGGCATCACGATATCCGCCTCGGCAAGGAATTCGCGGGCGATCGAGACGCGCAGCGTGGAGATGGCGGTGCGGAATCCTCCGGGAACGCGCTCGCGGCACTCGTTCATCGCCCTGAGCAACTCCCGACCGTAGCGCGCTCCCTTCGCGCCGTCGTTGCCGAGTTCATCCTGCACGTAAAAGACCACGTCAGGCAGCCCCTCGGCGCGGATCTGCTCGTAGAAGAACGTGAGCATCTGCGCCATCCCGTCGATCGCCTCATCGCTGATCGCGATCTCGTCGATTGGCAGTTGCGTGGCCGCGCTCCGTGTCAGAAATGCCGGGATCTTCGGAAACATCTGCGGACCGCCGAGGTAGTACGGGAAGATCACCTCGGAGAACTCGGGGATCGAAGCCGCCAGTCGGAAGGCCTCAAGGTAGTATTCCCAGACCTCGGTGGTGACGATCTGCCCGTCCGCGCCGATCTCGAACGGGTACCATCCGAGGCTGTCAAAGAGCCCGGTGAAGCCCTGCTCAGCGAGGAAGTGCATCCTCGCGCTCAGAGCCCTGTGCACAGGCTCGCGGGGAAGCTCGCCGAACATGCGGTAGTGGCGGAACGTGGTGCTCGGCAGGTCACCGGCATAGACGCCGGCGAAGAGTCTGCTCATCGGCAACTCCAGCGGCAGCACGCGCACCTGCAGCGGAAGGTCAACGTCGGCGTCGAACCCCGTGAGCGTCAGTGTGCCCTCGTAGAAGCCCGGTTCCGCGTCCTCCGGGGTGAAGAGGTCCACCCAGAAGCCGCGGGTGATCCCCGCCTCGATCCGTTCGGGCCGCCACGGCACGAGGAAGTGCGGCCGGACCTCGTAGCCGTCGGTGATCGGGTACTCCCCGAAGCGCACGTAGCGGATATCCAGCGCCTCCGCCGGGATGGTGCCCGCCTCGCCCGCCAGGTCACTCGCGACGAGGTCCACCACACCCTCGGCGTCGCGCAGAGGCAGCACCGCCGCCACCGCGTACTCACGCTCACCTGGGCTGGCGAACAGCCGCATCGGGCGACCGAAATCCTGCGGGATCGGGCGCGTCGAGGGGCGGAGGTCGTCGGCGGTCTGTCTCGTCCAGAGCACGGCCCCCGCCTCCGCCATCGCCGCGGGAGGCTCATCGATCTCCATGTCAGGCTCGCGCTGCCGCCAGGGGTACTGCTCGTTGAAGAACCGCTGCTGCTCCGCGCGGAACTCCGCCAGCGCCTGCTCGCCCGCGTCGCTGCCCGCCGGGAAGACCCACAGCGCGTTGATCGGCGCGTACTGCGAGGCGGCGATCTCGAGCGCCCCGCCCGCCACCTGCACGGTCGCCTCGCCCCACGGAATCCAGCGAGCAATGTTCGCCTCGTAGAGGTTCACGTCGGGGTGCCAGTCGCGATGGTAGTTGGCGAAGTAGCGCCCCTCGGGAGCGAAGAACACATCCGGGGAGTCAGCCTGCTCGTAAAGAACGTGGCCGGCTGCGGTGATCGAGGATGTGCGGAAGTGCGAGTCGGGCCGGTTCGCGCCGGGGCGGGAGTACTGCCCCGTCAGCACCACCACGTGGTAGTCGCCGTCGGGAAGGTCCACGCGGAAGGGCGTCCCGCCGTATATCCCGTCACGCGTCACGTCGTCGAGCACCAGCACGTCGCGGGTGACGCGGCGGTTCTGATCGAAGGCGGTGGCCCGCCCCGTTCCCTCGGTGTACCCGAATCCTCGCGCCGCGTCGTACCCGGTCTCAGGGGCGATCTGATGGAAACCCTCGCCCACGGGCGCGTCATCCGGCCCGAAGTCGAAGCGCCAGACGCCGTCATCGGGCGGAGCGGGAAGCTCCTGCGCGGCCACCGACCCCGCTCCGGCGATCATCAGAATCACGCAGATGCACATCGTCGCTCGCGACATCGTTTGGTCCTCCGCTCCCGCTCTACTGCTCGTTGAAAGGAACCTGCCCGAACTCACCCTTCAACCGCGCGATCTCCTGCTCACCGACCGCGACCAGCCGCCGGACGTACTCCGGCGTGAGGTACTCGATCGGCACCTGTGCCTCCCACGTCAGGTCGGAGTGCCTGTCCAGCGACAGCCTGCCGAGTGGCAGATCCCAGTTCCGCCGCAGCAGCCGCCGGGCCACCTGGTCCTGCTCGGTCTCGGTTGCTCCCGGCATCCCGCCTGAGTACGCGTAGATGTACGCCATCCCGTGGAACACGCCCGCGAAGATCGGCACCTCGGCCGAGGGCTGGAGCCTGTGTCCCTCCCCGGTCGCCTCATGCTCCAGCGCGCTGTCACGGATCACCTCGGCCAGCCGCGACCTGTGTGCCGCCTCATCGCCCCCGGGGTAGTAGTCGTAGGGGTAGTCGGGCTGGTGCCCCGACTGCAACCGCCTCCAACGTTCTGCCTGGAGGGCGGCGATCCGCGTCACATCGCTGAGGTACGCCGCGGTCGCGACATCCGTCGGCAACCTCGCGATCCACGTCAGACTCTCCTCGTCACCGGTCGGTCGCAGGGCGATCGCGCCCATCGGGTCCGAGTAGTTCGAGCGCAGGGCTTCGATCGCATCACCGATCAGCAGCCTGCCCAGGCCGGTCTGCACCGAGATGACCCCGCCGCTCTGCCTGACGAGCAGGTCCGGGCCATCACTTCGGGGAACGATGTATCCGTCGTCGGCCTGGCTGAAGCGATGCCGCGCGTCCATCTGCGTCAGCAGCCGGTTCGCCACCTGTCCCGGATCCGACGCGGAAAGCTCACCCGGATCTGGGGTCTCAAGCCATCGCACGATCTCCACCGCGGGTATTGCGCCGCGCGCGATCGAGCCAACGTGGAGGCCGAGCAGATCTCCGGCCGCGTTGAAGACCGGTCCGCGCGCGTCCGAGGTGCGACCGGCGGTGTGTATGAGGCGACGGCCGCTCTCAGTGTCCTCGTAGGTTCTCACGATCCCCGCCTCGGCGACCAGTCTGCTGAGGTTCAGCGGAGCCGTCACCGCGAAGACCGCCGTCCCGTCGGCGACATCATCGCCGGCCCGCACCGCGGGCGCATCTCCAGTCTTCACCGACAGCAGAGCCAGTTCGCTCTCGCTGCTCTCACGCATCACCGTCGCCACATAGCGCCGCTCTCTCTCCCCGCCGGGGTGGAAGACCGCCTCGATAGAGCGCGCATGCGCGATCCGGCCGCCATCACCCTCCCCAAGCGACAGTGATAGTGAGGCCGCGTCCACCAGCACCTGCCCGTCGTCGCCCACGACCACGCCCACCGTCCGCCGCTGCTCAGTCCCCGACTCGCCTGAGACGCGCACCTCAACCAGCGGCACACTGCCGCCGACCGCCGCAAGCACCGCCGCCGCCGCGCCCAGTTCCTCGGTCGTCTCGCCGGGACCTGACGCCACTGTGGCGCGTCGCGGATCGCAGGCCGCTCCCAGCGCCATCAGTACGATGACGCACCCGGCCCCGGCCATCAGGCACAGCTTCATCGCTGCACGGCCTCACTTTCAAAGGGTGAACCTGCCAGGCGGAAGATGTCGCTGCCTCGGGCCACCAGCTCATCACCACGCTCGGCGAGCAGTTCGAGCACGTAGAACCCGGGCGCGAGACCCGCAAGTGGCACGACAGCGGTCAGCTCCGCACCCGCCGCCGGCCCAAGCTCCTGCCGCGCGGTCGTCCCGCGCGTCACGTCAACAAGTTGCGCCACCAGCGTCAGATCCCGAGCGGTCAGTCGCCCCACCCCGAGGCGCGCGGAGACCCTGATCGGCGGGCCGCCCGTGAGCGCCGCGCTGCTGCCCAGCTCAACGCGCATCGGCCCGGGCATCATCCCGCCGCGGCGGGTGGCAAAGACCGGCGCGCCGGTGGGGTCGGTGATCGCTATGTCCGCCTCCCACCGCCCCATCTCCGTCGTGACGGTGAAGGGCAGCTCGGCGACCCCGTCGGCCTCGGGCCGAGGCTCGAAGCTCGCAACCTTGCTCATCCACTGCCCCGGCGCGCGGAACTCAAGCGACAGGTCGTAGCGTCCCTCCGGCCCGCCGAGGCGCTCGACACTCGCCCGCAGCAGGTTCCGGCCCAGCCCGACACCGGAGAGGTCGAGTCCCGTCACCCGCACCACGGGCTCACCGAGCACCGCCACGCCGAACTGCCGCGGATCGTGCCAGTCGTCGTTGGGGCTGAGCGTGGTGTACTCCCCGGTGTCCCAGTCGGCGCTGGTGAGGTTCAGGCCGAGGCGATGCCCGGCGGGGGCGCCGTCGAGGCCCACCGACGCCAGCGGCAGCGCCATCTCAACGCTCCACCATTGATCCTCGACGTGCACCGCGCGCACAACCCCCGAGTCCCACTTCGCGTCGGTCATCCGCTCAAGCACGGTCGCGCCGGGGCTGGCGGCGCGCGCGTCGGGGACCTCCGCGTAGCAATGGGTTGCGTCGTAGAGCGCGGCGCGAGAGTTGACGATCAACTGATGGTACTCGGTGCCTGAGTTGAAGGGATCGATGAAGACCTCGACCTCGTCGTCCTTCCAGATCGCGGGATTGCCGTCCTCAAGAACCGCCGCGCGCAGCACGGTCCCCGGCTCGCGCTCAAGACGCACGCCGAGGTAGAGATGCCGGTCGTCATACGCCGCCCACGCCCTGCGGTAGTGCCGGGCCGGCGTCGCCGACAGCCCCAGCCGGAACTCCCCGAGGAAGGCCCGCCCGCTCTGCCAGACGGCCTCATCGAGCCGCCCGTCGATCGTCGGCGCCTCATCCACACGCGGGAGGGCGAAGACGAGGCGCTCGGCATCAGACACCGCCGCCTCCACGGCCGCGGGCTCGGCGAAGCGCACCTGCGCGAGCACCTCGGCGGTCGCCGGGATGACAACCGCGAGGCTCAGCGCCATCGAGAGTGCCACGACCATTGCGCATCGTCGTCTGTCAGCGTGCAAGGGGACCCTCCGCTCGCGTAAAGGGCAGCAGCACCTCGCGCCGGCGCTCACCCGGCTGTGATCCGAGCGCCAGCCGCAGGGCGTAGCGACCCTCGTTGATGTTCGGGATTCGGTTCACCGCGACGGGCAGGGCGAATGACCGCGCCTGCGCGGCGAACTCGCCGTGAGCGTAGCCGCTGGAGCCATCCGGCCCGGTGAGATCCCACCGCAGACCCCGCAGGCCCTCATCCCACGCCTGCTGCGAGATGCGTACCACCACCGGCAGCGTGTCGTCGGGAGCCATCAGCACGTCACCCCACGGCAACTCCGCGGCCAGCGCGGGCTCCGCCAGCACCTCAAGCCGGACGTCGTCGAGGTAAACCACCGGGCGGTGATCGAGGTTGGGGCTCTGTCTCACCGAGACGTTGACGTCCGCGCGCGTGGTGGCGCCCATCCGCAGCGTGAACCGCCGGCTGCCCTCGGTCCACTCGTTGAGGTCCGCCGCGATGCGGACGGTCTGATGAGAGAGCAGGCCGTCGTCCCCCCACTGGCGCATCGTCATCGTGACCTGCTGAGCGGGCGGCCCGCCGCCGAGCAGGACGCGCGCGGACAGACGCACCGTGGAGCCGTCATGCGACGCGAGCGTCTGCGCGGCTATGCGCTGCTGCGCGATGAGCGTGCGTTCGGCGCCCACGGTGGTGAGGTCGAGCACGAGACAGCGCTCACCCTCAAACGCCCGCTCGTCACTGACGCGGATGGAGTCGGCAATCAGGCGCGCGCCCGTGTCCTCGCGTGGCGGCCAGTCGGAGAACTGCCATGCCCCCGAGCCGGGCTCCTCGAAGCCCGAGTCGGCGAGGAGGTTGACGGCGGCGGGCGGCGCCGGGACGAGCGGAGGGAGCTCCTCAACCTGCGCGCGGGCGGACGATGAAAGCACAAGGCCGGTGAGCATCACGCCGGCCAGCAGTCGACACACGTTCATGATCTCCTCCCGAGATGGGCGATCGCTCCGCGTGTCGCGACGTTGAGGCATTTCGAGGACGGCCCGCGTGTTTCCTTCCGGGCACACGCACCCGCCTGCAGCGCGGGCGTACACGTTAGAGCCCGCCCGACGCGGGCATCGGGCGGGCTCGTAGTTCAGGGAGCTTCGTCACGTCCAGTTTTGATTGTGCCACCTCCGAGTTGAAATCAATGCGGTGCGCTCTGTCTCGGAGCTACAGGTCAATCATAGGCCTCACTCCCGATGGTCCCTGTAGCGCTTCGTGGCAACTATACGTTACCCTCTCCACACTCGATTCAAACCCGATCAACCACTCGCGGGGCGCGGCGAGCGGCACCTGGAGAAGGTCGAGGACCCTGCCACGGAGAATGAGTCCGGGGCTAACTTCAATGTCAGAGCCACTGGAGACGGCGGAGGAGACGAAACGATGGCAACGACCGCGGAGCAGTGCGTGAACTACGAGCTGAACCTCGCGATGTGCCCGTGCACTTCGGAGAACTGCGGCAACCGTGGCATCTGCTGCGAGTGCCTGCAGTCACATGCCGCGAAGGGAAGCACGGTCGCCTGCATGAGAGGCGTGGAGCGCGACCAGGCAACGATGAGCCTGTCGAGCCAGGCAGCGAAAAGCTGCGAGCCCAACCAGGAGCGCAACCTCGACTTCTGCGTCTGCACATGGGAGCCCTGCGGCAACAAGGGCGTCTGCTGCAACTGCGTCCGGAACCACTTCTCAGTTGATGGCAGCGGCCGTGTCGCCTGCATGAGATGACCGGCGGCCGTGGCGGCCAGCGGTCGCCCTGGGCAGCGACCGGCGGGGCGAAGCTCGACGAGCTTTGGGTCCCCGCCCCTCGCTGACAACGACGGACGTGGATGCTGCCTGCATGGCCGGGACCTGAGCCCGGCCATGCCGTCCGGGCCCGCGGATGCGACCGCGCCCTTAGTCCCTCTTCACGCGCTTCACCCGGAGGTACTCAACGGCGACGAGCGTCTCGGGGACATCGGAGAGCGTCGAGATGCGGCCGATGTTGCGGTTGAGCTGCTCCTCGTGGAAGTCGCCCGCATTGGGCTCCTCGCTGTAGGCTTTCTCCTCCGCATCGCGCATCGCCAGCAGCGCCTTCCCGAACCTCCTGGCGCGGACAAGCGGGAAGCGGCGGTCGCGGGAACTGCCGAAGAGCTGGCCCAGTTCCTCATAAAGCGCATTCCAGATGGCGCGGGCACCGGCGGTCTCGCGCTCGCGCTGCTGCTGGCGCTGCGCCATCTCCTCGCGAAGCCTGCGACGCTCCTTCTCGCGTTCCCAGACCTGCGGGTCGGTTCCCTCAACCACCTCCACCTGCACGGAGCTGCCCACGACCTCCTCCACGCACTTGCGCACGAGCGGCCCGTTGGCGGTGCTGTTGAGGTGGCTGCCCAATGACATCTTCCCCGGAGGCATCCCCAGCACGAAGACGTCGTCTTCGAGCATCAACGGCTTCGCGGCGTTGGCTGCATCCCACAGGCTCCGGTTGAAGTCGCCCATCTCGTCGAGCAGCTTCTCCCGCGCCTGCTCCCAGATCGCGTCAAGGTCGTTCTGCTCGCTCATCTCGGTCCTCCTGCGCTCAATCGATGTTCCTTGCGGCGAGTACTACGGTTGATGGTGCTCTCCCCCCGGCACAATGAAGCTCTCCGTCCACTCGGGATGCGGTGGGGCCTCGCCGCTCGCGAGCATCGCCTGCCACTTTTCGTCGGTCAGCCTGTCAGAGGCCGGCCAGTGGAACTCGAAGTAGCTGAAGCAGCCGCCACGGGCGATCTGCAGGTCGCCGTCGGGGTGCGGGACGACCACGTAGATGCGGTAGGCCGGCCCGACGCCCACCTGCAGCACCGAGTCGAAGAACGAGTGCACATCGGCGATTGCGGCCATGTTGCGGTCGGTCGGGTTCTGGATCTCGAACCAGTGGCCCGCGAACTCCCCGCCCTCGGTGACATCGAGGGTCAACCGCTCGATCTCCCCGCCGAAGTACTGGATCCGCTCGTACTCCTCGGCGGTGCGCTCAACGCCAGTGAGTTGCTTCTCCGCCACGCCCTTGAGGAAGAGCAGCGAGTCCTCGAGCTTGCGGTAGGGCTCGTCAAGGCGCTCGGGCAACAGCCCCTTCTGCGTGAGCATCTCCCGCGAGTGCCACGCCAGCCACGCCAGCCGCGCGAACACCTCCGGATAGGGCTCCACGTATCCCTTCGGCGCCCCCGTCGGTCCCGCGCCCATCTCAGCGCCCGACTGCTTCGCGTAGAGGATCGTATCGTGGCGCAGCTCAGCCCAGCTCGCCAGCGAGGTGCTCAGGTTCCTGTCAAGCCACTGCACGCTCTGCATGAACGTCGGGTAGCCCGCGCCCGTCGGCTGCAGCAGCGGGCGAAGAGAGTAGAGCCAGCCCCAGTACATGTTCGACCGCCAGGTGCTCTCGGGCGTCTGCTCCATCTCTGCGGTCACCCGGTCAAGCTGCGCTTCGTAGTTGGCGAAGCGGTCCTGGGTGTACTGCTCGATGAGGATCTCGCGGGCCCGCTCCGAGCCCAGCGCGGCCATAACGTCGAGGCCCATCGGCACATCCCGAGCGGTGTCGGGCCCCGGCGTGCCTACCAGCGGTGAGACAAGCTGCTGCATGACCCACGAGTCGGGGATGAAGCGCTGGCCGAGCAGGCGGAACTGCCGGCCCTGCACCGCCGGCTCGCCCACCAGGTCGCCGGATGCGTCCGCATCCGTGAAGAACGGTGCGATCCCCGGCTCGGGCAGCTCCGCGCGCGCCCGCTCGATGAACTCATCGAGCCTCGCGTCAGAGTCAAACTCCGCAAGCGGCAGTGCCTCGCCGAACACCCCTCGCGCGATCGGGAGGTACTCGCGGAAGCCGAGGTCATCGGCGCCACCGACGAAGAACTCGATCGGCTCATAGAGCTGCTCCCATGCCGAGCGCGCCTGCTCGCTCTCCGCCAGCAGCTTCGTGATCAGCAGCGCCTGGCGGGTCCGCGCGCGGGCCACCTCGGTGTCCCGGCTGTCGAGGTCCAGCCCGACGAGGCCGAACCACATCATCGCGCGGAAGTAGCGGGCAAGCTCCTCAGTGCGCGTGTAGTGCCCGCGCGGGCTGAACTGCGAGTAGTGGATCGTCATGCCCAGCAGCGGCGACTCCGCCCGGCCGGCGTGCTCGTCAATGAGGGCAAGCTCCGCCTCCACGAGATCGGCGACGGCGTCGGGCGCGACCGCCCCCGGATCGAGCAGCCGCCGCGCGACGGCGAAGTATCCGACGTTGCGGGCGGCGGCCTCAGCGAGCGTGCCCTCAGGCGCGGCCTCGTGCTGTGCGAGGGCGTCCTCCAGCAGCATCTCGGTCATAGCGAGTGCGACCGGCGCGAGCTTCTCGCTCTCGAGTGTGCGAAGGCTGAAGCCGAAGAAGACGTGCCATGTCTGGAGCATCGAGTCGACGGTGATGAAGTTCGCGGCGTCATCGGTCTCGGTGTAGTCCTCGTAGAGCATGAACATCTGCTCGGCGTTGTCGGGGGCCACCACGAAGCCGACTCGAGCAAGCTGGCGCTTCTGGGGCTCGGTCAACTCTTCGTAGTGGGCGAGGTTGCGGACGGTGCCGAGGTCGCGGGGGATCTCGTAGGTCTCGGCCGCCGGGGTGATGGTCACGCGGAACCGTTCGGGGACATCCGGGGCCGCATCGGCAGGCGCGACGGCCGGCGCGGCGGGCTCGATCGGCTCGGCGGGCTCATCCTCCTTCGGAGCGCCACAGCCGCAGAGTACGCCCGCCAGCAGACAAAGAAGAATGGACGCGAGCAGGAGACGTGACGCGGTGGACATGACCGATCCTCCTCAGAGAGGTGCGAGCCGGGCAGATGCGTGCAGCGACGGCAAGGCAGTATTCGTCAGTCTCGCGGAGAATCCTGCGTGTTCGTTGGGCGCGGAGGCTCACACGTCCGAGTCATTGCCGGAGCGATCGCTCGGTGCGTTGAGATCGGTGAGGTCCTGCGGGCGCTGCTCTGGATCGCGCTCAGCCGCCGGTTCGGGCCGGAGGTCTCGCCCGTTGGTATCGGCAACTGTCTCGCTACCGCCGTTGGGTTCGGCGGCGTAGTCGTAGTAGTAATAGTAGTAGTAATAGTAGTAGTCCCCACCGGTCACGCGGAGCTTGTTGAGCACGATCCCGAGGATGTCGGCCCGCGCGTGGCGGAAGAGCCGCTCGATGTCGGCAAGAGCGCGCTCCGTGATCTGCCCCGACTCCGCCACCACGATGGTGCGGTCGAGCTTCGAGGCGAGGATCGTCGCGTCGCTGAGCATCACGGCCGGCGGCGAGTCGAAGATCACGATGTCGGCGAGCTCCGTGAGGCGATCTATCAGCCGCGTCATCTGCTCGGACTCGAGCAACTCGGCGGGATTCGGCGGCAGCGGCCCGGTGGTGAGAAGCTTCAGCCCGGGGACCTCGGTGGCCGACAGCGCGGTGGCCGCGTCAAGGTCGCCCACCACGACGTTGGTCACGCCGACCTCGTTCTCGACCTCGAAGATCCGATGCTGGACCGGGCGGCGGAGGTCGGTGTCAACGAGGATGACGGAGACGCCGCTCTGCGCGTACGCCACGGCGAGGTTCGCGGCGCTCACCGACTTACCCTCACCGGACCCGGCACTGGTCACGAGGAATGTCTTCGCGGGCCGGTCGAACAGAGAGAACCGAATGTTGCTGCGCAGCGTTCGGTAGGCCTCGGCGGGCGGGCTCTTGGGCGCGTCCACGGTGACGAGCGGGCCTGCCTCGTCGGAGCGCAGGGGGATCACGCCCAGCAGGTACAGGTCGCTCACCCGCTGCAGGTCCTCGACGGAGTAGATGGTGTCATCGAGCGCCTCAAGCAGGATCGCGAGCGCGAGACCTACGAAGAGCCCGAGGGCGCCGGCGAAGACGAGCGAGCGGAACAATGACGCCTGTATCTCACGCGCGGCCTGCGCCGTGTCCACGACGGTGGCGTTCCCCTGCTTGATGGCCTCGGCGAGCCGGGCCTGGCGCAACTCCTGCTGAAGGCTCAGGTAGGCGTCCCTCGCGGCCTCGAGCCGGTCTGTAAGCGAGCGCCACTGCTGACGTGCCTCGGGGATCGCTTGGATCTCCTCACGCAGGTCCGAGAGCGTGCCGCCTGTCGCGGAGAGTCTCGCCTCGACCTCCTCGACCACGAGGCGGGCGGACTTGATCTCGGCCTCGATGTTGGCGGTGGCAGGGTTGGGCCGCACCGCGCTTCGATCCACGACGGGCGGGATGCTCTGCAGTTGCGCCTCAAGTTCGTTCACCAGATCGCGTTTGTCGAGAACCTGCGGATGCCCATCGGTGTACTGTGCCAGCAGCGTGTCAAGTTCGAGCCGCGCGGTGATGAGCGCCCGCTGGACGGCCTCCCACTCGGGGTTCGGCTGGGCGACCGCCTCGCTGACCAGCACATCGCCCTGGCTGGCGCGGACCTGCTCCAGCTCAGCGAGCCGTGCCTGCGCGGCGCGCAGTTCGGCTTCGAGACTGCGGCGCGCCTCCTCATAGGAGGCGAGGTTCTGAACCGCCCGCTCGGCCTCGGAATCGATGTCCACCGCGCCCGCGTCACGGGCCAGCGAGGTCATCTCCTCGACGATCTCCTGCAGCTCAAGACCGTACTCCTCGACCTGGTTCTCAAGAAACTCCCGCGCAGTCCTGCTCTCGGCCTGGCGATCGGCGGTGTTGACCTGCACGAACGCCTGCGCGGCGTAGTTGGCGAAGAATCGCGCCTTGCGCTCCTCACGAGACCTCGCGTCGATGCGGAGAAGGTCGGGTGGGATGACACTGACCGTGAGGCTGTTCTGAATCTCCGCGGCTGTGGCGATGATCCGGCTCTCAGTGGGAAGCTGTGCAAGGCGCTCGGCGGCGAGGCCGGTGACGTCGCTGCTGCGGACGATCCGGGCGTAGGTCTCCATCGCGACGTTGGGGGCCATGCTGGCCTGGTCGCCGGTGATCCAGAAGAATCCCTCGGGGCGCTGCTTGATCATCACGAGCGCGGTTGACTCGTACATGCGCTCACTTGAGAGAGCGTAGAGCCCTCCCACAAGCGTCGCCACCGCAGTGACGACGAGTATGAACCACTTCCGCTTGGAGAGGATCCGGATGTAATCCGGAAGCTCCAAGTGTCGAGGCTTCGTCTCTTCTGCCGCCACCGATTGCACCCGTGAGCGTTGTTACGTTGCCGGCAGGCGCAGGGCCCGCCCCTCGACGCTGCGAATGATAGCACTGCATGACGCCCCCTGTCAACGGGTCGCGGGCCACCGCCCGCGGGTCTGACCGAATTATGTAGGTTGCTGGGGCTGACGGCTCACGGCGGCCTCACCCCCCGGCCCGCTCGCTGCGCTCGGGGGTAGCCCCTCTCCCTGAGACGCCGCGCTGCGCGCGGGTCCTGGGGGAGAACACACCCGTGAGCGGAGATCCGAAAGAGCCCTGCAGGTCCAAGCGTGGACTCATTCCCCCTCCCGCCTGAGTTCGCACAGCGAACTCTCAGGGAGGGGGTGCCCGAGTGTCGTGTATGAGGGCGGGGGAGGCTGTCGTTGCTGCGCCTACATTATTCGGTCACACCCCTCGACCACCGTCCTGAACTTGCAGCCCATGGTTCGCGAGGCATGATATTACCAACAACCACGGAGGTGTTCTTACCTGCGTGGACGAAATGCCCCATGCAGTGAGAGCCCCGAATCCCGAGGAGCAGCCACGACAGGGGGGCGCGTTCACTCCCCGACGACCGTGGACCGACCCGCGGCATCCAACCATGGGAACCTCCACCTGGCACAGATCGCCCGAGACTGAGGCGTGGAAGCGAGTGCGCGAGCTTTACGCGCAGCCCGACCCATCACCGGCGGAGGTGGTCTCGCGGATCGTGGCGGCGCTCGAGCCGCCGACGCGCGCGGGAATGAGCGACGCCGCCGTCACCGCCTGCCTCGGCACGGTGGTCGAGGGCGTGCAGCGGGTGGCGGTCGGGGGCATGGAGGCGGCGCTCGACGGACTCGGTGTCGGCCGTGAGCCCGCGGCCGTGCAGATGGCCGCGGGGCTGCGCGGGCGCGCTGAGAGCATCATCGCCGCCGGGGGCCTCGCCTCACGCTTCGGGGACCTCGCGCTGGAGGCCGTCGGCACCACCGCGCTGGCCGTCGCGACGCTCTCGACCTCCGGCGCGGGCATCATGGAGCTTCCTCTGGCCGTGGCGGAGCAGAACTTCGCGCAGTTCGGCCGAGAGTCGGGCCTGCATGAACTCGCCGCGCTCTTCATCGGTCACGATCTCGATCGGACCTTCCGCTACTTCGTCGCGCGTGATCTCGGAGACTTCATCGGCGGGGAGGGCCTCCCGTCTGTCAGTCACGCCAATCGCTTCGAGGACGCGGTGGCCGCGCACTGCCGGGGCGCGTGGAGCGGCATTGAGCTCGCCGGGTTCGAGGACCGCCTCGGCTCGACGTTCGACCACTCCCCCGCCGAGCGCATCGAACTGCTCGCCCCGGTGATGGCCGCCGGCGTGCGACAGGGCCTCGGCCTCCTCGGCGCGGGGGGAGTCTGACATGCCTGCGCGCGTGGCGGTCACCCACGGCCCCCTCCCGACCCACGATGCGGCCCGGGGCGCCGACCTCCTCATAGCCTGGGAGGGCGACCGCGCCAATGTCTCGGCTGATCTGAGCGCGCTCCGGTGCTCCGGCGGCCATTGCCCACTCTCCCCCGCGGCGCAGGATCTGCTGGATCTGGCCGTCGCGCTGTACGCGGCGGACATAGCCGTCAGGCGCGGGGAGCGAGAGAGCTGGCCGCGGGAGATCGACCTGGCGATGCCGGTGCGCGAGCCGGAGCTGTGGGCGGAGGCCCGTGACGATCTGCACCGGCTCATCTACGAGCTGTCGCGCGACAGCTTCCGCCTGCACTTCTCCCCCGGCGAATGCGTTCCGACCCCGGCCGGAGAGACAGCCCGCCCGCAGGCGGATATCGAGCCGGACTGCGTGAGCATGCTCTCGGGTGGGCTCGACTCGCTGGCGGGCGCGGTGGTGCTGCAGGAGGCGGGCCGTCGCCCGCTCTACAGCCTGCATCGTTCGGGCAACCCGGCGGTACGCGCGGCTCAGGAGAGCGTGCTGGCGGCGATCGAAGCGCACTGGCCGGGGCGAAGCGCGGCGCTCCCGTGCACCGTGGAGCCCGATCCGCGCGGCGGGGCCGCGCTGCCCTACCCGCCCGCGGAGGAGCGGGAGCCCTCGCGCAGGCTTCGGTCGCTGCTCTTCATGGCGCTGGCGCTGGTCACCGCGGAGGCCGCCGGGGTTGACGAGGTCTACATGCCCGAGAACGGCGTGCTGACCGCCGGGCTGCCGCTCGCGGCGTCGCGCGCGGGGAGTATGTCAACGCACTCGACTCATCCGGCGGCGCTGGAGCTGATGAACGCGATCGCCGGGCGGGCCGGCCTGCGGGGGCGGCTGCTCAATCCCTTCGTCTACCAGACGAAGGCGGAGCTGATCCGCGACGTGCTGGCACCGAGGCTCTCGATCGCGGAGATCCAGTGCACGGTCTCGTGCTGGGCGGTGGGACGGGCGAACCGGCCGTGTGGCGGATGCATCCCCTGCCTGCTGCGGCAGCTCGGGATGGTCTGGGCGGAGCTGCCCGCCGAGGCGCACCTGCTCGATCTGCTCACGCGCCCGGACGACTACGTCGGCACCGACGCCTACGGGAACCTCGTTGACGTGCTTCGCCAGGCCGAGCAGACATCCCGGCGGACTGAAGCGGAGATCGTGGCCTCCCAGCCTGAGCTGCTCTCGCTGCATTCGGCGGGGCTGGACGTCGGCGAGGTGGTCGCGATGCTCAAGCACCATGCCGATCAGACGCTGACGGTGGTTGAGCGGCGCTACCCGGCCGCGGCGCGTCTGATCTGAAGCCCCCCGGCGATGCGCGCGACGATCGCGCGCCCCCCGTGAATCGACGCGGGGCGACCTGCCTCGGCCGCCCCGCCATCAGTTGCTTCCGGCCCGGCCGGGTTGAGCCGCAGCTCAGTCGAGCGGGCGAGAGTACATCCGGTACTCGATGACCGGCTCGAAGCCGGCCTTCTCATACATCCTCCGAGCAGGCGCGTGTCCCTCATTGAGGCCGGTGCCGACACAGGCGATCTTCATCCGGGCCTCGCGGAAGATCTCGACGACGCGCTCCACCTGCGCGGTACCCACACCGTGTCCCTGAAAGTCGGGATCGACGGCGTTGTAGTGGATCGTGCCGACCTCGCGGGCAGCGTCGGTCGCGTAGCTGATGAAGCCCGCGATCTCCCCGTCGATCTCAGTCACGATGGTGGTGCCGATCTCATCCCACAGCCGCGACATGACCTTGGGCAGCAGCCAGCGGTCCCAGCTCTCGTCACCCACGCTGCCGTACTTCTCCTCCAGCACGAAGTCCGAGCCGATCGCCCAGACCCGCCGGACGATCTGCTGCAATCTCGGCATGTCGTCGAGTGTCGCCGGTCGCATCGTCGGTGCCACGGCTATCACCTGCGGTCGGTCATCGCTGTCCGGCGAGGTCGTCGGGCTCGATCTCCTGCTCCACCCGGGCGCTCTGCATGATCTCGGATCGCTTCTTGTTGATCATCGCCATCAGCTTCTGCTGCCGGAGTTGCTCGGTCAACTGGTCCTTCATCTCCTCGAAGCTGGGCGTGCCCGCCGGCATGTGCTCGTCGCGGCGGATGATGTGCCAGCCCTTCTCCGTCCTGACCGGCTCGGTCATCGCGCCATTGTCCTGAAGTGTGAATGCGGCCTTCTGGAAGCTGCTCTCACCGCGCGGGATGATCCCGAACTTCCCGCCCTCGTCGCGGGTGTAGGGGTCGATGGAGTACTCGCGGGCCGCGTCCTCGAAGGACTTGCCGTTGATGATCTCCGCGCGGATCCGATCCGCCTCAGCCTTCTCGTTCACGCAGATATGACTCACGCGCATTCGCTCGGGCTGGCGGAAGCGCTGCTGCTGATCGTCGTAGTAAGCCCTGACCTCGTCCTCCGTCACGGCGGCCTCGTCGCCAACGAGCTTCTCCAGCAGATACTCAGTGCGAATCCAGCGGCGGAAGGCGTAGGGGGTCATCTTGTTCTGCGCCAGCCACATGGAGAAGTTGCCGCCGCTGCTCGCGGCGTTGATGTCGATGTTGCGGCGGAATGTGTCCGCCCGCTCCTCGACCTCCTCGGCATCTACGCTGACCCCTGCCTCCGCGGCGGCCTGCTGGACGGCGAGTTCCTGGATGAGGCTGCCAAGAGCGATGTCGCCCCAGCGCCGAAGCAACTCGTCGGTGAGCGTGTCCGAGTCAATCGGCTGACCGTTGACGGTCGCCACCACCTGGTTCTGCTGCGCGAGGCACTGGCCCGCGGCGAGGACCGTGATGAGCGCGATGGTTACGACGAAAGTACGTCGGAGGTGTTGCATATGATCTCTCCCTGATTACGTCGGGTTCGTCCCGCTCCGCGGCCGCCCTGTCCGAGGGCTGTCGGCAGATGAGTGGAAGAATGCTCAGGCGGGCGGCCCCCCGATCTCACGGGCCTGCTCGCCCACCGGGATGGTCGCCTCGCCCTCGTTGTCTCTGACAGTTATCGGCACGCCAATGTTCCCCGACAGCGTCGCGAGGCGCTCGATGATCCTCGCCGCGCGGCTCGCCTCCGGGTAGATCGGCCCCATGCGCGAGCGCGGAATCCAGACCGGCACCATCCTGATGTGCCAGCCCTCGCCCTCGGTCCAGGTAAGATGGAAGACCGCGCTCTCCATCCGCTCACCCTCGCGCTGGTCGAAGACGAAGTTGCCCGCGCTGTAGAGGATCGGGGCGCCGTTGTGCTGCCCCACGCCCTGCAGCACGTGCGGATGATGCCCGATCACCAGGTCCGCCCCGGCCTCGACGGCCGTGCGGGCCACCGAACGCTGGCGCTCGGTCGGCACGGTCTGATACTCGTTGCCCCAGTGGATCGAGACGACCAGCAGTTCGCACTGTTCCTTCGCCGCGCGAATGTGCCCGGCGAACTGCGTCATCTCCGCGTCAACCTTCGCCCAGCTCCCGTGCGCGAAGCTCAGGTCGGTGCAGCCAACAAAGCCGAGCATTACGCCGTTGACCTCGAAGCGGGTCGGCCCCCACGAGTCGTCTCGCTCGCGCGCGGCGCCGCAGTATGCGATGCCCGCGCGATCGAGGTGGTCGAGCGTCTCCATCAGCCCGGCGACACCCGCGTCCAGCGTGTGGTTGTTCGCCACCGAGACGATGTCGATGCCGCCATCGAGCAGCACATCAACCGCGCGAGGGTCGGCGCGGAAGATGCAGTCCATCGGCGCGTGCGGGCCGCTGCTGGCCAGCGGCGACTCGAGGTTCGCGAAGGTGATATCGGCGGAGCGAAGGTCGTCGCGGACCTTCTCGAGGATGCTCTGAGGCCCGTTCGCCTGGATGAGACGCCAGACACCGCGATCGAGCATCACATCGCCGACCGCGACCATCGTGAAGCTTCGCGGCTCGGGTTCAGGCTCCGGAGGCGCTGTCGCCACGAGCGGCTCGGCGATGCCTGTTATCGCGCCATCCACGTCGGCGCGGGCGGGCGAATCGCCGCCCCCGATCCAGCCGCACCCGGTGCACACAAGGGCGGCCAGCGCCAGCAGCACGAGACAGCGGCACAGACGTGCAGAGGTCAAGGAGAACATCCTTTGTCCGCAAAGTTACCTGCCCTCCCCCACCACGAGCCAATCCGCTCAGTACAATATGCGATGACGGTCACGAAGTCAACGTGTGACAGGACAGCGCACGCTCCCGGCAGGTCCCGGGGGCCCGCGCGTGGAATGCCCCTGCGGATACGCCGTCCGAGGCCGGCCGAAGCCGGGGCGCGATGATCTCGCGAGGGATCGAAGGGAAAGGGATGTATGTCACAGGGACCGGACGCTGCCCCATCGAACACCGACGCGTGGCCGGCCTGCGCCGACTCAGCCCCCCCGCCCACCGTCAGCTATGCATTACGCACATCTCCGGAGGCGAGGAGAAAGCCGGTAACTAAGTCGTGCAGTCGTAGGATGCCGCGCCAGAGCACTTTGACACCAGGGTCAC